>JAURZV010000093.1 GCA_030653175.1 Methylobacter sp. | reverse complement strand
CGGATTTAAAAATCACAGCCACATAACATATTGATTTTAAAATAAATTAATTTTTTATTGCTTTTCGTTATAAAAAATAGTTTATATATATTTCAATGACTTAGTATTTTTAGTGAGGCATAATCCGACAGCCTCCTAGGTATTTCCACTAATTGTACAGGTGATTTTTTTCCACTAATATGTTTTTGCTTCCGCCATTCCTAACGGTTTTATTTAAGTTTACCTGATTAGCAAGATGCTTCAGCCAAACACGTAGATATGCTGACGAAGGAAGCGCATCATTCTCGATGGATAGGCTTGATATGGGTGCGCTTCACTGCTTTCAACACATCTACGAGCTGTTGTGGGGGCGACTTTAGTCGCCACAGGGTGGGCTAAAGTCGCCCCCACAACACAGCCACAATCCCTGTCAGAGTGACGGCTTTTTAGTGCTAGCTGGAGCATCTTGCTAATCAGGTACGTTTATGGATTAAGGTTCAATATGCGTCACTCATTGATTTAAAGCTTGAGCTTGACTGAGGTATATTGGCGAAATTAAAGCCGAACCCATTGAAAAGTTGCAACGGAAGGTTAGGAATCCTGAAAAAGAAAAAGCCAAACTACCCAAAGCAATATTATTAAGTTGCATATAGTAGCCCGGCTTTTCTTTTTCTTCCCAAACAAAATAGAAAGATAGAAAGCTGAGGTAATCATATGAAAATTCAACAAATATTATTAGCAGGTGCAACAACGGTTATGTTACTAACAACGAGTCCTGTTTGGGCTGCTCCTAGAGGAGAGAAGGGGCCAAATCCAAACGCGCCTGGGCAGGTAAAGGCACGTGCACAGGCGCCTGAAATTGATGCAGCAACCGGAACCAGTGCGATCGCTCTGCTAACGGGCGCTTTATTGCTGGCGGGTGAAAGGTCTCGGTCTCGACGTTCTTAACAAGGGAGTGCTATTTTTGCAAAAGCTTGTTTTGGGCTCCCCAGCCCAAGCAAGCGGCAAAAATTACGCGGCCACTAAAGCCTACGGCGGCTCCAGCCGTCTTGCTTCCCTCGTTTTATACACAACAAAGGGTATAAAACCGAGTACGCAATGACTCGACGCAATTTCGGAAAACCTGCATTTTCACTGCACAAAAAACGCTTCGTAAAAATGCACACCCTATCGCTTCTGGGGACTGCCCGACTGCTGTCTCGTAGCGTCAGAACATCGTTGCCTGACTGATTCCGCTTTCCTTATTTAATCTATTTGAGCGAAAAAGCATCTAATTTTTAAAAGTCGACAAGTCCTTGTTATTCGTTATTTTAAACAGGTTTAACGCACCCTGAATTGAACGTTTTTTGAGCAAGATGAGAGTAGCGAATGATTTCTGAATATGCGATACGAGTAAACATGCTCGTAACCTCGAAACGATTGGCTATTCGCTGGATGGTGCTTCTAGCGATCCTGGCACTGGAACTGGTAGTGATAACCGCTCGGTATGAAGTGCCCCCCCTATTGGCAAATGATGTCAGCTGGTCAGCGTGGCTGTTCCATTTTTCGAAAGAGATATGGGCGGCAAGTCTCTGGATTTTTTGCGCTTGCCTCCTTATCGTCAGTCCGCGGCTTAAGGTCATTCTTAGTAATTTACGGGAGCAGTCGAGCGAGTATCGCTGGTTGGTTTGGCTGGCATTCCACGTCCTCGCTTTCGTTGCGTTCGCGGTTATCACCGCACTTATATTTGAAATACCCACAAATCCCGCTCGTCTGTCGACACCCTGGTTTACAGGCTGGTTTGCGCTGGCAAGCGCAACACTGATGCTATGGCTGCTCACCCTGGCTCCAAGTCATTTTTGGTTGCGACTGATTCGCCAAGAGCGTACGGCATTACTGATGGGCTGCCTGCTGGGAATAAGCGCATGGATGCTCATAGGAATGCTCATTCGGCAGGAAGCGCCTCTCGGTCAAAAAGAATTTTGGAACTCTCTGGCTATACCTACTTTGCAGCTCGTCCATTCACTGCTCGGCTGGGTTTATTCCGACCTCGTCTATCAGCCGGAGATATTCTTGTTAGGTACTACCGCTTTCCAAGTTGAAATCAGCTACGCCTGTTCGGGTATTGAAGGCATTTCCCTGATCACCATATTTCTTGTAATCTATCTTTGGCTATTCCGAAAAGAATTGCGCTTTCCGCAAGCCTTCTGGCTTTTTCCTCTCGGGATAATCGTCATCTGGCTAGCCAACGCCGTGCGCATCGCCATGCTGATTGCAATCGGGGCTTCCTTTTCCCCTGAAGTAGCACTACAGGGTTTTCACAAACAGGCCGGCTGGATAGCCTTTACCCTAATTGCAATCGGTGCGATTGCCCTGTCGAACCGGATGGAGTTCTTTACCGTTACCAAACCGGACTATCCAGTTGTTAAAACAGGTAAACCTTTTGCCGCCGCCCTGCTCGTTCCCTTATTAGTTCTAATGGCTGCCTCAATGGTGACGTCAGCTTCTTCCGGCGGCTTTGACGCGCTATATCCGCTACGCGTTGCGGCTGTCGCCATAGTGCTTTACTATTTCCGCAAGACCTATACCAGCCTCGGTTGGAGATGGACTTGGCAGGCACCGGCAATCGGGGCAGCAGTATTCATGATCTGGATACTACTGGAGCCGGATGTTGACAGCAGCGAGATCGCGCTATCACAAGGCTTGGCGAAACTTACCAGCGGGCCGGCAGCAGTCTGGTTGGTTTTCCGCGTGCTCGGGTCGGTGATCACCGTGCCTTTGGCCGAGGAACTTGCCTTCCGCGGTTACTTAATCCGTAAGCTGATTGCGAAAGACTTTGAAAATGTACCGCTCGGGCAGTTCTCATGGTTTTCGTTCATGCTTACGTCCGTACTGTTCGGATTACTGCATGAGCGCTGGATTGCGGGGACTCTAGCCGGGATGGCTTATGCCTTGGCCCTTTACCGCCGCGGACAGATTGGCGATGCCGTCATTGCCCACATGACGACTAATGCACTGATTGCCATTTTCGTCCTGACCCAGGCACGGTGGTCTTTATGGTCATGAAAATCTGTCAGGGGAAAAGACGCAGGATAGATCACGCTCCATTCAATCGGCCGGTGATTCGGTTTCTTCAGTGTTTTTTCATGAAAGAGCGACTTCAGCCTATCGACTGTTTGCATCAGAACCCCTTGAAGAGCGTCAAGAATACGTCGGCACATACACTCCATCTCCACAACTGTTGAGCATAACTCTATGGACACACGAAAATCTTTTCTCATTGTCGGCGGTGGTTTGGTTGGTTTGGCAACCGCTTATCGGCTACAGGAGCGATTCCCGCTAGCAAGCATCACCTTGCTCGAAAAAGAGGCCGCCGTCGGTGCGCACCAGAGTACGCACAACAGCGGCGTATTACACGCCGGCCTCTATTATGCGCCCGGCTCGGCCAAAGCGAAATTAGCCGTAACCGGCATCCGGCAAATGACAAAATTTTGCCGTGAGGAAGGTATCGCGCATGAAATCTGCGGCAAACTCGTTGTGGCCGTGACCCCCGAAGAACTGCCACGACTGGATGAATTGCTCCGGCGCGGTATCGCCAACGGACTACAAGGGTTGCGGAAAATCGAAGCAACTGAAATGCGAAAAATCGAACCGCATGTCAACGGTCTCGCCGCCGTGCATGTGCCGGAAGAAGGCATTGTCGATTACCGGCAGGTCTGTGATCGACTGGCTTTTCGTGTTCAAGAACGAGGAGGCCGTATTATCACAGACGCCAAAGTAGCATGCCTCGAACGCAAAGCCGGCGCGTGGGTCGCCACCACGCAGACAGCGGAATTCGATGCCGACTTCCTGATCAACTGCGCCGGATTGCACTGCGACCTCGTGGCTAAGCTGGCGGGCGAGCAGCGAGATATTCGAATTGTTCCGTTTCGAGGTGAATATTATAATCTCAAACCTGCGGCTCAACATCTGGTGAAAAATCTGGTTTACCCCGTACCCAATCCACAATTCCCGTTTCTGGGCGTCCATTTCACACGAATGATTCAAGGCGGCATTGAGGCCGGTCCGAACGCGGTCCTCGCCTTTGCTCGCGAAGGGTACCAATTAACAAAATTTGACAGTAGCGACATGTTGGATATGCTGTTTTTCCCGGGATTATGGCGTTTTCTCCGTAAATATCCTGCTATGGCGTATACAGAACTGATCCAATCATTCAGCAAAGTACACTTTTGTCATGCACTGCAACGGCTCGTGCCTGATATCCGCGTATCCGACCTTGTACCCGGCGGCGCGGGCGTCCGCGCGCAAGCCATGAAGCCTACAGGGGATTTAGTGGATGACTTCCATCTGGCAGTCCGTCAGGACGCCTTGCATGTCCTTAACGCGCCAAGTCCTGCCGCTACAGCTTCACTGGCAATTGGCGAGCACATCGTTAATCAATTGCCGCTTTGAGGCAGTTATGAAGAAGATTCGGTCCAGTCCCTTACCGAAGACGAAATGGTTACGAGTGTATGAGGAGTAAAAACGGTACTTAGTGCATCCGGCAGGAGCTACCATTCAGTAAGTTGTTAAAACGAAATAACTCTTCTACTTACCTCAAAAATGGTAGACTTATAAAGAAATATACGTTGGTAAGTTTGGTTCGTTCCTCGACGAACATCTGCGATGCTTGGCGGCCCAAGCAGAGGCTATTACGATTGGATACATCGCTGCTGAAACATGAACATCCTATCATGGTATGCCGAATTGAAATATTTCAAATTCAGCTTATTGGTTAACAAATTGATGAATTAACGCAACGATTATGAATACATTCACCTTAAAGAGCTTGATATTTTCATTTTATGGGGGCGGTCTCGGGGCAATCTTTTTCGGCTGCATACTTTTGCTGTCCAATCAGACTATCGCCATGGCAGGCGATGTTTACCGCCTCAATCCTGGCGACAAACTGGAAATCGCCGTTTGGCAAGAGGAAAACCTGAAACAGGAGGTAGTAGTGCTGCCGGATGGCACGATCTCTTTTCCCTTGGTCGGGCACGTTCCCGCTGCCGGTAAAACGACTGAAGACCTAGTCAGGTTGCTGCGGGAACGTCTTAATAAATTTATCCCTGACTCCGAAATAAACGTCAGGCTGCTTGCCGCAGAGGGCAACCTGATTTATGTTACCGGCGAGGTCGCCCATCCGGGGCAATTCGTAATGAAAGGCCCCACGGATGTGATGCAAGCCTTGAGCATGGCTGGCGGCTTAACGCCATTTGCAAAGAAAAACAGCATTATAGTGTTGAGGCGTGAAGCAGACGGTCGAACCAGATCCTTTCCCTTCGAGTACGGCGATGTGGAGGACGGCGAGAACATAGAATCGAATATTCTGTTGCAAAGCGGCGATACTATTGTTGCGCCTTAAATCATTCCAGAAAAGCATGTACCGCGACCGAAGCATAGCTTTGCTTGTTCTAGCCTGTATTGTTTTCGGGAAAGACCTGGCTGCAGCCGAATGGACTTTGAAAGGGTCCTTGGTACAACAACTGAAGTATGACGACAATATTGTATTAAGTACTAGAAAAGAGTCTGTTGCAGGATACCTTTTGACACCAAGTTTACAGGCCTCCAGAAAGACGGGGGCGCTGGACGTTGCCTTTGCAGGACAGGGGGATATTAGTCGTTACGACGATTCGCGCTGGGATTGTGATAACTATAATCTAGGTTCGAACAATGATTACCGGACCAAACGCAGTGTTTTTAGTTTAAAAGGCGGATACGCCGTTAACTGTTCCTATTCTCAACAAATCGAGGATACAGGAATAATTGTGCCCAACAGTCAGTCTGTAAACTATCAGCTGGCACCCTCGTGGACATGGCAGTGGACATCTCGCGATCAGTTGGCCCTGAATACTTCGTATTCCAAGACAAGCTTTAGCGACTCTCTAGGCGGCGTCGCTTCAAATACTAACAATGTTTTCAGCGGGAATGATACTTACACCGTTAACCTGGGGGGGAAACATGAATGGAGTCGGCGCCTCTCCCTAAATGGAAACCTTAATTTTTCCAACGTTCAATTCACAGGGGCGAACACATCGACTCAAAATCTGTTTGGCTTTCAACTGGGTGCGAATTACAAAATCAATCACTACTGGGACGCAAGCGCGGGCGGGGGGCCAATGTGGGTTGATAACCAGCAGAGTTTGGATGGCGTTACATCTGGACAGAATCCTTCATTATCCTTGGGTAGTGTCGCTCATATCAATTTAAGGTATAGCGGGCAGTTGACCCATTTCTCTACCGGTTTTTCTAACTCTGTTGCTCCGAGCGCCATCGGCCAAACGCTGCAAACCAGCTCCATTTTCGCTAATTCTTCGTACCGTTTAACCCAACATCTTTTGCTGGATCTCACAAGTAATTATTCGCGTGGCGAATCGATCGGCGACCAGTCGTCTGATAACCCAACCAGTCAATTTAATCGCAGCTACTTTACTGTGACCCCAGGCATTGCCTGGGAACTCGCAAAAAGCTGGCGGCTAAAGGGCAGCTACGTTTACAGGTGGCAGGATTACCAGCAAGACAATAATTTGCAAAATTTAAATGTGGGGACGAGTGATTCTAACGCCGTGATGTTTTCACTGGGCTATTCTTGGGATGGATTACGAGCTTCCCGTTAGCTCATTAAACTGATCAGGCATAGCTTGTCTGTCAGGTTAAGTCTGAACTAATATAATTTGAATATATAGGATTATTCTCTTTGTGCCTTACGTGCCCTCTGAGGCAAATAATTTTTTAGCCTGATTTGAACAAGTGTCGCCGCCGCCAACACTGATTGGCAGCCTTGCGCGTTAATTACATGAATTTTTTCGATTTATTTCAGTCAATAACTCAAGCTGTATCTCTTGTATCTGCACTAAACGTTCCCATTGATGGGAAAGCAGATGGTCAATTTTTTCATGGAGATGGCGGATTTCCAGCTCAGCCTTCAAGTTAACCTGGTAGTCATGTTGCGAACGAATCCGGTCTTTCGCTTCCTGGCGATTTTGACTCATCATAATAATCGGCGCTTGAATTGCAGCAATGCACGACAGCACCAGATTTAGCAGGATAAACGGATACGGATCAGCCGGTTTACCTAGAAACGCCAGGGTGTTCACTGCAACCCAAGCCAACAGAAAAACAAAGAAAATAATTAAAAATTTCCAGCTTCCCCCCAAAGCCGGCGATCCGGTCAGCCAAACGCTCACCAAGCGTCCAAACCTGCTCAAATTCCATTTCTATATTTTTAGAAAGAAGTTCATGCTCACTAAGACTATCAAGCACCTCCTTCTCAAGCGATGTAAGCTCTCCGTTTTCTGTTTCGAGTAATGAATGAACATATTGGCTCCGGTACCGCCCTGTATCCGACAAGCAAATAAAGCTATCGGAAGACCAATTCGGCACATCCATGCGGATTTGATTCGCAATCGATTCACGGACAACGTCTCCGGAAAGCAAATCTTTGCAAGCAAACGTTTTTCCACAGATGGCGCAGGTACCTTTTCGATGCTTTTGATATACCATCACAACCTCCAAACCACCTCAGTCTGTGCAAAAATGTAATGCCACGCACTGATTAGTTATGTGGCACACACTTTCATATTGTTACTGATACCTGCTCAGCCGATGCGACCAAATATAATCCGCCGACTGGTAATAAGCCATGTTTTCCGTAACCAGCGGGGCGGCTGCATTCATATCCAGCTGTTTGTGCGCTCCTAAAGGATCGTCAATCACATCGACTTTTTGTTGGGGCGACAAATACACCAGCTTATTGTCTTTAAATAAGCCCAGTTTCTGGTAATTACTAACCAATGCCCTACCCTCCTCTTTGTGCATCTGCATAATATCGCGTCCATAAAACTGGCTTTCATAGTTGAGGTTTAAAAAACCAAGCACGGTCGGGGCGACATCAATCTGGCTGGACACGATGTCATTTCTTATTGCCGGTACATGTTTGGGCGCATAGATAAACAAGGGGATATGGTATTTGTCCACGGGCAGCTCGGTTTTGCGCGCGCTACCGGCGCAGTGGTCTGCAACCATCACGAATACGGTGTTATCAAACCAGGGCTTGGTTTTGGCCTGCTCGATAAATTGATGTATTGCATAATCGGTATATTTAACCGCGCCTTGCCGACCGCTGCCCGAGGGAAGATCAATTTTTCCTTCGGGATAGGTGTAAGGACGATGATTGCTGGTGGTCATGATCTGAAAGAAGAACGGCTTGTTGTCTTGAAAATCCTTGTCGGCTTCTTTTAGGGTACGGTTAAAAATGATGTCATCGGAAACGCCCCAGGCGTTGGTAAAGGTTATTTCCTCCGGGGTGAAATCGGTTTGGTCAACGATGCGATAACCGTTGCCGGAATAAAACGCGTTCATATTGTCAAAATAACCCCGACCTCCGTATAAAAACGCGGTGTCGTAACCCTTTTGCTGTAAGACCCTGCCAAAGCTGAATAACTTGCCGTTATCGGGTCGTTTGACGATGGCTTGGCCGGGCGTGGGCGGAATGGACAAGGTTAAGGATTCAAGGCCTCTGATGGTGCGGGTGCCGGTCGCGTAGAAATTGGTAAACAATAAACCCTGTTTAAACCATTCATCCATAAACGGCGTAATGTTCTCTTTATTGCCAAAGGTTGCTAAATACTCGGCACTTAAGCTCTCGACGGTAATTAAAATAATATTCAACCGCTTTTCTTCGCCTGCCGGTTTGATCATGCGTTTGATGTTATATAAATCCCCGGATGCATCCTCGGCGCCCAATTGTTTTTTGATGACACCGGATAGCTGTTGGTCATCGCCTATCTTGTAAAAATGCCGGTAATCCAGCTCGTTATTTCTAAACGCAGAAAAGAACTGATACGGGCCATTGGTAGCCAGTTCATTAAGATAGGTGTTATCAGAAAACTGATACCATGACGACCCTATTGAGGCGTAGCTTATGACCGGCAACAACAGTAAGGCTCCGGTAATTTTTAGTCGAGACAAAAACGATTCATTGGCATTAAATGTATGTGACAGCATGTTTCTTACCAGCAAGAAACAAATCACTGTAATGACTAAAATACCCGACAGTAACCAGCCCAACGGATAGGATTCAATTATATTGCTGACCACCTCATGGGTGTAAATCAGGTAATCAACGGCAATAAAATTAAACCTGACGCCAAATTCATCCCAGAATGTCCATTCCGATAACTCGATAAAAAACAGGGCGTATAAACAGACAATAAATACCGTAAAGCCGATTATTTTATGGATTTTGCTTTGGTAAATACGATTGGGCAAAACCAGTAAATACAGAACGAAGGGGATTAACAAGTAACTGAAGAAAGCCAGATCGTGAACCATCCCTATAAGAAAAGCCAGCGCTATCTGGTAAATAGGTGTATCGATGTCGGCCAGTTGTTTGATCAGCAAGGCTACTCTGAGCAATGCAAAAGTAGCTAAATTAATCAATAAAAACAGCAATACAATAGTGAACCGTGATTTCGAAAATAATGCGTTTACGCCCATTTGAGATACTTCCTGAAAAAATAAAATATAAAGGGCGACCGAGGTCGCCCTTTAGTGTCACTCAATTTAATAGATTAAATATTATTCTGATTATTTTATATTTTAACACTAACGCTTAATTGTTCGGGACTAAAATCATCCACGCTATGACCGCAGACCTAGCTTTTTCGGCGAACAAATGGACACCGTCTTTGATTATCCGAGCTGTTCCAACGGGTTTACGATCCGCAAACCCTCGTCGAAAACCAAGCCGTTTTGCATGTCCTCGGAATACAAAATAGTGCAATTCGTTTGTAGAGCCGCCGCGACAATCAGACTGTCCCAATAGCTGAGACAATAGCGCCCGCGTAGTTTGCCAGCGGTTTGATGTGTTTCCAGAGAAGGCGCAAACACCCGATAGCGCCGATAAAAAGCTTCGACAATGCGACCCAGTTGGAGCTCGGAAAGCATCCCTTTTTTGAGCAGATTGACCGAAACCTCTGCAATGACCTGTTCGCTGACCGTAATCCCTCTACTGTGCCGAATAAGATTTCTAGCCTGCTCGTGACGTTTGACTTCATCCGGGCGATGAATAAAGGCATAAAGCCAGATATTCGAATCGACAAACTGCCGCTCATCGCTCATGGGCTTGTTCCCGCATCAACGGCTGGAAATCGTCTAGCACCATAGGATTGTCGAGCAAGTCGGCAATGGCGTCGTGGGTCTCAACGGTGCGCTCTTCAATCTCTTCGAGCAACAACAAAACCCGCACCCGTCGACCATCGACAAGATGCAAAGATTCTGGAACCGGTATAGCACCGTGGGATAATTGAGTCTCAAATTCGATAGCTTGCATGAGGTAATCTCCTTTATGAAAGGATTATATGGGAATACCAAGCCGAAAGGTACGCACAGCGTACCCTATGGGACTCAATTTAATAGATTAAATATTATTCTGATTATTTTATGTTTTAACACTAACGCCGCTTAATTGTTCGGGACTAAAATCATCCACGCTAATGGCAGCAAATCGGGCTTTTTCAGCGGTCACTATCAGCTCGGCTTCTTTTTTGCTGATAACGGTTTGGCTTATCGCCGCTTCAAGCACATCTAAGATTACGCCTTTCGGCAGCTGTTTTTGCTTTTGCGCGGCATGGATTTTGGCTTCCACAGGCGTCGCGGCGAGCACTGCCTGGAAGGCGACTTCGATTCTGCCGGTGACGTCATCGGGCTTATAGTTAATGTAAATGCCGTGGGTTAAACGATCCCGAGTCGGGGAGTTTTTCAGCAACAGTCCCGCTGTCTGGTGAATCAAATGATCGGCGGGCGGTGCGCAAGGTTTACCGCTGGGGAAAAGCACCGCTCTTAATAAAACAGCCGGAAGACGCATAGGCAATGTATGAAAAATGGCCAGCAAGGATTGCTGGGCGCGATGCAGGGTTTGCTGACAGGCCCAATGCAACAACGGCAAGTCGTCTTTGGGGCTGCCCTGATCCTGATAATTTTTAAGTACACAGGAACACAAATAAAGATTACTCAGCACATCGGCAAAGCGCCCGGAGATTCTTTCTTTGCGTTTAAGCGAGCCGCCCAGCGTCAACAACGCAAAATCTGCGACCAGCGCAAAGCCGACGCTGAGTCTGGCAATCTGCCGGAAATAACCTTGGGTATCCTGATCGCCCGGAACATCAATAAAACGGGCGTTGCTTAGTCCCAGCCAAAAACCTGCCGCCAGATTGTGCAGCATAAAACCGATATGCTCAAACAACACTTCATCAAACTGCTGCAACGCCAGCTCGGGATTTTCCCGGCCTAAGGCTTCCATCTCTCTCTGGATGTAAGGATGGCAACGCACCGCGCCCTGGCCGAAAATCATCATGGTGCGGGTCAGGATATTGGCGCCTTCGACGGTAATGCTGACCGGAATCACCTGATAGATCCGCCCGAGATAGTTTTTAGGTCCCAGACAAATACCGGAACCGCCCTGTATATCCATCGCATCGTTAATGACGCGGCGCATTCTTTCGGTGAGTTCGTATTTGATAATGGCGGAAATAACCGACGGTTTTTGCCCGTCATCCAGCGCGGCGGCAGTCACTTTGCGCGCGGCATCGATAATATAGGTTTCACCGGCTATACGCGACAGCGGCTCTTCAATGCCTTCGAATTCGCCGATCGGCAGATTGAACTGCTTGCGGATACGGGCATAAGCGCCGGTATTGCGGCCGGCCATTTTCGACGCGCCGGTACTGAGCGCAGGCAACGACACCGCCCTGCCGGTAGCGAGGCATTGCATCAGCATCTTCCAGCCGTTGCCGACCTGCTCTTTGCCTCCGATGATCCAGTCCATCGGGATAAACACGTCTTTGCCCCAGTTCGGGCCGTTCTGGAACGCTGAATCCAGCGGAAAATGACGCCTGCCGATCGAAACACCTTCGGTATCGGTGGGAATCAGCGCGACGGTAATGCCGATATTTTCTTTGTCGCCGATCAGGTGTTCCGGGTCGTAGAGTTTAAATGCCAAACCCAACACCGTGGCGACCGGGCCTAAGGTGATATAGCGTTTTTCCCAGTTGAGCAGTATGCCCAGCACCTTGTCCTTGCCTTCGAATTTGCCGTAGCAGACGACGCCGGTGTCAGGCATGGCTCCCGCATCGCTGCCTGCATGGGGGCCGGTTAACGCAAACGCGGGGATTTCCTCGCCTGTTGCCAGACGCGGCAGATAATGATTTTTCTGCTGCTCGGTGCCGTAAGCCAGCAATAATTTGGCGGGGCCTAGAGAATTGGGCACCATGACCGTGACGGCCGCGGTGCTGCTGCGGCTGGAAATTTTCATCACCACTTCGGAATGCGCATACTCGCCGAACTCCAGGCCGCCGTATTGCTTCGGTATAATCATGCCGCAGAATTTATGCCGCTTGATATAGTCCCAGACTTCCGGTGGCAGATCGCACCGATTATGCGTGATATCCCAGTCGTCCAACATACTGCATAACGTCTCTACCGGGCCGTCAATGAAAGCCTGCTCTTCGGCGCTCAGTTTCGCGGCGGGCAAATCCAGCAATACACGCCAATCGGGATCTCCGGAAAACAGCTCGGCATCCCACCAGGTATTGCCCGCTTCCAACGCTTCGCGTTCGGTTTGCGACATCCGGGGCAGCATTCGCTGCATCAACTTGAAAACCGGACGGCTGTATAGTCTTTTGCGGATAGCCGGAACATTGAGCGGGATAAAAACAGTGTCGAAAATAACCCATAACAGGAGTACAAAGTTGCCGCCTCCCTGCGTCATGGAATAAAGCCCTAACCATCCGAACAAAACCAGCGTAGTCCAACGAATGGATGCCCGGCCATAAGCCAGAACGCCGACCAGAATGAGTAATGCGATTAACCAGATCATGGGATGTTCCTTAAGTTAATTACGTATTTGAATGTTACATACTGTCCACGAAAAGCACGAAAATTTCACCTCGTTCCCACGCGCTGCGTGGGAACGCAGTCAAGGCGCGCTGCGCCGCGAGTCACGGTCAAATGTACATCGCACAAATACGGGACGCAGCGCGTGGGAACGAGAAAACACAGCACACCTTGTATCTGATAACACTGTTCTCTATAACAAATTTTCGCATCCATTTTTCGTGTTTTTCGTGCTTTTCGTGGACAAAAAAATCAATTACGTAACGGCTTACCTGTTTTAAACAAATGCTCCAGCCTCGCCAGAGTGCCCGGTTGTTGGACCAAATGCAAAAATGCGTTCAGCTCCAGATTTAACAAATCGTCTTCGGTCAGCGGCTCGGTGATGTCGCACAGGCCGCCGCTGAGCACGTCCGCCAGTTGCTCAGAAATTTCCACGTCATAGTCCGTTATTTTTCCCGCCGACTTTAAATTGTTGATTGCAATATCCATAGCCGCTCTGGCACTGGCGCCGGGCAACCGGAAACTAGCGGGGTTAGGAGGCATATAGCCCGGCACCAGCCGCAACGCTTTGGCTTTGGCATCAGCCAATAAGCGGTCTTTATTCATGGTAATGCCATCGGTTGTGGATAAAAACAGCAGCTCCTTGGCTTCCGCCGCAGATTTGGACACCTTGGCCATGCCGATCGTTTCAAAAGCCTGGGCAATGGCAGGCATCGGGCCGCCGGGGCGCCTCGCAAATTCCAGCCAGCGGCGCAAATATTCCTTGCAGCCGCCCCAGCCCGGAACCAAACCCACGCCCACTTCGACCAGACCGACATAAAGTTCGGAATGAGCCTGAATGGCATCGCAATGCAGCAGGATTTCGCAGCCTCCGCCCAAAGCCAATCCTGAAGGCGCGCCGACCACCGGGAACGGCGCATATTTCAAGGCTTGATACGTTTGTTGCCCCTGTTTGATCAATTGCTCTACCGCAGGCCAGTCTTGGGCATGGATGGCTTGCACCAGCAAGGTTAAATTAGCCCCGGCTGAGAAATTGTCGGCATCGTTATGGATGATCAATGCGGAAAAATCGGTTTTGACCTTTTCAATACTTTGCCGAACCATCGCCAGACTATCCATGTCCAGCGTATTCATTTTGCTGTGGAATTCCAGGCAGGCAACGCTGTCGCCAATATCCCACAGACTGGCCGACGGGTTTTCCAGTACCGCCGGAGCCTGTAATTTAATATCGGCCAGCAGCAGGATACCGTCCGGCCGATGCACAGGATGGTAATTGCCGGACAAATCGACAAACAACCTTTTGCCTGAATCGATCTTGTACAGGCTGTGACGACTTGCCAGCAAAGGCGGCACATCACGGTTTTCCGCAATCAACCGGTCAACGAACCAATCCACACCCATCCGGTCCAACAGTTCGAACGGCCCGTATTTCCAGTTATAACCCAAACGCATCGCGGTATCGACGGCGACGATGTCATCGGCAATTTCAGGAATCAGGCCGGCGCTATAAGCCAGGGTGCTGGATAGCACTTTCCAGGCAAATCCCCCCAGCCCTCCCTTTTTCAAAGGGGGGTTAGTTGCGTCGTCACTGGTCAAAAAAGCCCTTAGCTCGTCTTGCGTCTTTGTCAAATTCGGCAAGACGAATTTTTCGCTAGCCTGGTACTCGCCGGTTTGCAGGTTAATCGATTCCTTGACGCGCTTTCCGCTTGTTTCGTTCAAACGATAAAAACCGCCCTTGCCTTTCCTGCCTGTGTAACCGTCGGCTATCATGGCCTGAACCAACGGAGGAAGCGTGTTGACCTGATGAAATGCATCTTCCTTGGGTAAAGCCAGCTTCATACCGCTCAAAATATGCGGAATCAAATCAAGTCCGACCAAATCCAGCAACCCGAATATGCCGGTCTTGGGTATGCCGAACGGCGCTGACATAACCGCATCGGCCTGCTCCACGGTCAAACCCAGCTTGATCGCTTCCAGCAGTCCGCATTGCAACCAGTAAATACCGATGCGGTTGCCGATAAATCCCGGCGTATCCTTGCAGGTAACGCTGTCTTTACCCAAATGAGTGTCGGCAAAACGACTGACGGCCGCAACCAGTTCCGGTCGGGTCTCGGCACCTGAAACCAGTTCCAGCAGGCGCATATAGCGGGGCGGATTAAAAAAATGGGTGATCATGAAGCGCTGTTTGAAGCTGTCCGGCATGTCGCGGGTCAGCAGTTTCAGCGGCAATGTCGAGGTATTCGATGAAATCAGGGTGTCGGGGCGGCAGATGTTATCCAGTTTCCGGTAAAGTTCCTGCTTGACGGCCGGATTTTCAAGCACCGCTTCAATCACCCAGTCAACTTCCCTCACCCATTCAAGATGGTCTTCAATGTTGCCGGGAGTAACCAGACGGGCATAGTTCTTATGCATGAATGCTGCGGGTTCGGCTTTGAGCAACTTGGCAATGGCCGATTCGGCAATACTGTTCCTGTTTTCAACACCCGATTGCCCTGAGCCTGTCCTGAGCTCAGCCGAAGGGCCTTGTCGAAGGGTAGGCACTATATCCAGCAAATAGACGTGAATACCGGCGTTGGCGATATGGGCGGCGATACCGGCGCCCATGACTCCCGCGCCTATCACCGCGACTTTTTTGATGTCCATCAGATAGCCTCCAAAATAGTCGCTATGCCCTGCCCGCCGCCGATACATTGGGTGGCGAGGGCAAACTGCTTGTTTTCCCGTTTCAGCAGGCTGGCGGCTTTGCCGGTAATTCTGGCGCCTGACGCGCCCAGCGGATGGCCTAAAGCAATCGCGCCGCCATCCAGATTCAACTTTTCCGGCGGAATCGGCAACTCTTTTAATACCGCCAAAGATTGCGCGGCAAAGGCTTCGTTCAGTTCGACTATATCGATGTCCTGCAACGTCAAACCGGCCCGTTGCAAGGCTTTATGGGTGGCGCTGACCGGCCCTATGCCCATGATTTCCGGTGCGCAACCGGATACTGCGATAGCCTTGATGCGGGCAAGTTTTTCCAAACCGTGTGCATCTGCGTATTTCTCACTGCACACCAGCACGGCGGCAGCGCCGTCGGTTAACGGCGAGGAGGTTCCGGCCGTAACGCTGCCGTTTTTAACAAAGGCCGGTTGCAGCTCGGCAAGCGCCTGTAGCGTCGAAGCCGCTCTGATACAGCCGTCGTATTGAACGGTTTCGCCGTCAGCGCGTTTAATGGGAATGATCTCACTGGCGAACAGCCCGTTTTGCTGGGCAGCCCCCGCTTTTTGCTGGCTGGCTACGGCGAAAGTCTCCTGGGCCAAGCGGTCGATATGATATTGCAAGGCCAGATTCTCCGCCGTCTCGCCCATGCCGATATAGGCTTGAGGATAGGCTTTATAAAGGCCTGGATTCGGCAGGTAATTAAAGCCGCCCATCGGAACCCGGCTCATGGACTCAACTCCGGCGCAGATAAATACCTCACCGGCATTCATTTGAATCGCGCCTGCCGCGTTATGTATCGCCTGCATTGAGGAGCCGCAGAAGCGATTAAGAGTGACGCCCGCTATGCTAACAGGCAGCTCGGCAAGATGAACGATTAAACGCGCCAGATTCATGCCCTGCTCTCCTTCCGGGAAGGCGCAGCCTAAAATTAAATCTTCAATATCTCCCGGATTAACGCCGGTATCATTGATTAAGCCTTTGATGACCTGAGCGACAAGATCATCCGCTCTAACTTTAGCCAATTGGCCTTTTTGCGCCGGAGTGAAAGGCGATCTGCAATATCCTGCGATAACTACATTTTTCATTTTATTGCCCCTATAAATTTTTTACCGCGAAGACACGAAGTTTTTACCTTACTTTTCTTCGTGTCTTCGTGTTGAGTTCGTAGGATGAGTAGAACGCAGTGAAACCCATCGGTTCACATTGATGATGGGTTTCGCGTTGCTCTACCCATCCTACAATTTAAAAAATCATCAATTACACTCCAAGCGCCGCCGATATTTTCCATTAAAATACCGTGGCGACGGGATTTAATGACTTGGATTTTCTTATGCTTGGATCCCAGTTTATCCATAATGATCGGCGCGCCTTTGGGAGAGACGATAGGATCCTCATCGCCATATATAATCAGGACAGGCAGGCTAATCTGCGGCAGTAATTCATCAAGCTGCGCGATTAACAGTCTCAGCTCATAAAGCGCCCTGACCGGCGTATTGCGGTAGTTAATGGCGGGGTGCTCCGGTTCATTATCAATGAAAGGCTTTACGCCTTCATAGGCCGAAACCCAATCGACCAACTTGTTGGTGCCATGTAATAACGGCACCAACATAAAAGCAGGATTCACGAATTTTAACGGCACCGAAACGGCGATAACACCGATCATTTCAGGATAGTGTTCGGCGGCCAGTTTTAGCGCCAATGCGCCCCCTGTGGAAAAACCGGCAACAAAAATACGCGGGCAATGCACCTTGAGTATATCGAAACCCCGTTGCACGCAACCATACCAATCTTCCCAGCTCTGGTCGCGCAACGCATAAGGCGATGTGCCGTGGCCTTTTAGCCGAATACCCAATACCGTGTAACCCTGTTTAACCAGATATTCGCCATAAGTTCTTAATTCGGCGGGACTGGCGAGCAAGCCGTGAACCAGTAAAACGCCGAAGCCGTTGGCAAGTTCCGGCTGGATAAAAAAAGGCGTGGGATCGGCAACAGCGACTTCCTCCGGGCCAATGTCTTCAAATAAAGGTTTTGAGTAAGCCCGCTTTTCCCATGCCAGAGTGCGGCATTCATCTTCAAAATGCCAGGCGGCCAGTTTGTCTTTATCGGCATGAGAACATTCGTCTATGGCATCAATCAGGGTATCTCGGACGGTATGCAGCGGTGCAGCTTCATTGTTATAGACTGCAATCGGATTTTCCAGGCGAATGCTGTCAAAGTCGGACTCGACACAAAGTTTGGGCAAAAATTGGTAACTGTTTTCAGCTTCCTTGATCAGACCGGCTTCTTTTGCAACACACATGAAATAATCGAAACGCTTGTTAGCAGCCTTAAACAGGTCGCTATAATCATCGGGATTGAGCAAACTCCGGTGCAGATGAATCACCGTATTGTTTTGCAAATGCTTGATGGCAATGTACAAAATGCTATAAAACTTGTCTTTCTCGATATACATCCGTCCCTGACCGATGCAATACATAATCAGCGTTGCCGCCAGATGGCTTAAATTGATAGTGACATTGGCATAAATGCCTTCCATGTATCGATCTCGGGAACATTGAGCATTTTTTATAAAATACGTTCCCAATAAACGTTGTCTCCAGTTTTTAGGCCTGGAATTCAGCGTAAAAACATCGTCTATCGTGTTAATTTCCGGAACGACCTTGTTCATCAGATAACGGGTGCGCCAATCCCAGACCCAACAAGGATCGACAGGGGTGCCCATGCGGATATCCATGTCGGTATTCTTGAGCATAATATTGCCTTCAATCAGCAATTCCTCGGATTGACGCAAACTCAGGCCGTCAGAAAACAGCTCAACGCTTTTAAACAGCAGGTTTTCGGAGGAACGAATCGGATAAAAAGTAATATTGGCAGGAACCATCAGCGTCGGTTTATTCGCTACCGCTATCAGTTGATCAATACTGTCGATTTGCAAAGCATCTTTCCATTGCCGTAACAGGGCAACATCGTTTTGACTATGGGCGTGGCGGATAGCCGCTTTAAAGGTTTCCAAGCCCTGCGCCAAAACAGCAGGCCCCGTGTGCTGTTTGCGCCGGTTGCCGGTAACCCGTGAGTAAATGCTGTAATGACCGCGTTTGTCGATAACCCGCCGGTCTTTTACCATGCCGCCTTCAGGGAAAATAATGACTTTGCGACCGCGCAAAATCTGCCCGGCCAGCAACGGAAACAAACGGTCATGGTTGTGAGGAAAAACGCCAACATGTTTTAAATACCGCGACAGTACATTGTCTTCTTTAAAGAACTCTCTGGAAGCAATTGCGCAACTGTAAGCCCCGGCTTTCTCGTAAATAAGAAACTGCGGTATGAACGTTTCAAACCGGGAAAAATGGTTGAATAAAAAGATGTCGCCTTCCAAAACCTGTGGATCGGCGTGCAGATCAAGCTTAACGCTCAGCATATTTTTGACGGCGTTAAACAACTTGACCGACCTATTGTAGAGCTTAGTATCTATATCAGGCCAATCATCCGGGTAAGGTGTTTTATTCATGTCGCCTTCTTTGTCTAAAGGTAGAAGTCTAGGAAATCAACATTGTGCCAAACTCACATTTTCAGGATAACCTGCTCTGAAAGCTATTGGGTAACTGTGAAATTATCAGCCTGATATTTTTTTACCGGCCAGTCCGATGATAACCCTTACCCGTCATAGAAGATATTATTTCTACCATCTTGCGGGTAAAGATTTCAGCCCCCTGAGCACCCATGTCTGCTCCCACTTTAATTGATCTACATTGTCGATAGTCAAATTCGGTAACCGGCGAAATAAGGTTTCCACTGCGACTTCTACCTCAATGGTTCCCAGTTTGGCCCCCAGGCAATAATGGCTACCATGGCCAAAAGCGAGTGATTTTTTAAGTGTCTGCGGCCGCTCAATCCAGAAACGATCCGGATCGACGAAAGCTTCCGGATCATGGTTTGCCGAATCAAGAGCAAGATAAACAGCATCCCCGGACGCAATTTGAACACCATTAAATTCGAACGACTCCATAGCGGTGCGAAAGGTAATTGGCGCAGAAGAATTAAAACGCAAGCTTTCCTCTACTGCGCAGGATAGAAGCCCCGGCTTGGCGATTAGCAATTCTCGTTGCTCAGGGTAAAGAAACAACAGACGCAAGGTATTACACAATGCATTGGCGGTAGTTCCGTATCCAGCCGCGAACAGTATGATGAGATTGGAGATAATTTCGTCTTCGCTTAAACGCTCGCCATCTTCCTCGGCTACCAATAGCTGGGAAACCAAATCGTCACCGGGTTGCTTACGTCTTTGCCGACAAATTTCGCGGAAAAATTCTTCCAGCCTTAATGCCGCAGCATTAGCATCATTTAATTCCGCCGCAGTAAGCAGGTTGGGTTCACCGGGTTTCACCATGAGTTTGGTTTCCGCCAAAAAATCAAGACTCTGTTCCAGTTCGATGTCAAGCATATTGCAAATGACCAGCACAGGTAGCGGACAGGCAAAAACATTCATTAAATCAGCCTGTCCGCAGCCTATCCATTTGTCCATCAACTGCTCCGCGCTTCTTTGTACCAATGCACGTACCTCGCTTATTTTACGTGCATTAAGCGCTTTGACGACCAGCTTACGACGAGGTGAATCCATCAATGTCCATAAATTATTATGAATGCGAAAAACAGGTTCATCATTCATATTTCTCCCATAACGTTGATTGAACATAGAAGGAACATCTTTGTTTAAAAGAGGGCTCTTCAACAAGTGCTCGACATCGTGGTAACGGGTTATTAACCACACCCCAGGTTCTAACTGGTAGACTGGAGCTTGTTCGCGCAATCTGGCATAAGCGGGGTAAGGGTTCGCTATAAATTCAGGCGATTGAAGGTCTAGTTGCATAAGTTAAGTATCTATTTTAATTAGTGAATATTTTCAACACGGCAAGGGCTTTCTATAGCTCCCAATCACGCCGCCGACAACCCTCGCAAACGCTGAAAATAGCAGCGGTTAATCTACTCCAGTCTTGGCAGCATACTTCCGACGTTATAGCGTATAATATTCCCCTTGCCATGTTAAGGCATTTAATTCCGGTTAGACTGATAAAAATTTCTGTGATTAGCCAAGATTAAGCTTCAACCGAAACATGCATAATTCATTTAATTTTAAGGAAGAGTTTTTATGCTTAATGATTTTAATAAAATTTCAATGCGAAAATCATCATTTAATGAAGACAAGCAGGTAAAGAAAATTGCTGAAAATGATCGCAAAATAAAAGATTTTGGCCCAGGCAAGTATCAATTATCGAAAACCGATATTAGTTACATTATATATGGCGCGTGCTTTTTAGCATCCGGCGGCGGCGGATCAATTGGGTTGGCTCTGCTTTTTATGGACAAAATGATTAACAACGCCGATGTTATGTACTATGTAAATCCTGACAACCTTGATGCAAATAAAAACATAGCTTTTGTAGCAGGCTTAGGTTCACCCGATAAAGTGTTTGAAGGTTTCGGGCAAACGGCTTCATTAAATGCCTTTCTGGAAATGAATAATTATCTGACTCAATCCGGAAAAGAACCTTTAAGCTATCTGATACCCGTTGAAATGGGTGCGATTAATGCCTTAATCCCTTTTATAATTTCAGCAAGAAAGGGAGTTTCGGTTATTAATGGCGACCCCTGTGGCAGAGCAATGCCGGAATTAAGCATGACGCTATTCAATATTAATAAGTTACCCCTAAATCCTGTTATCTTAACTTCCGATACAGACGAATCAGGGCATTATCAAAAAATAATTGTACAAGTAGAAAATGCGGATGATGCCGAAAACCAGGCACGGCGATTTGCCAAGTCACATAACAGCACAGCAGGTTTGGCATGTTATCCAATGCAGGGCGCTGATTTAAATTGTTCAATTTTATCTGACAAAAATTGGGCTAAATTCAATCAATGGACGGTTGGTTTTGCATGGAATTTAGGACGAAACATGATTGAATCCGGAAACTATAACGAATTCCTGGAATTTCTGAATGGCTTTTCCCTCACCAGTCACAAATTATTTGAAGGCATAATCACCAATAAAGAAGAAAGAGAAATAAGCGGTTTTGACGCTGGAAAAATCACGGTAACAAATGGAGATGAAACATTTTTTATCTATTATAAAAATGAAAGCTTATTAGCATGGGACGTAACAAGAAAATGCTATGTTGCTATGGGTCCCGATTCAATAAACTTTCTTGCCGGGAAAGACGCTCAACCATTCTCAAATGCCGATATAAATAGCGATCCTGAAAAAAATCCTCAAAACATAGCCTTAGGAACAGAGGTCGGCATTATCGGACTGTGTGCTTATGAAAAATTGCAAAATACTGTACTTGTAAACTTGTTTTTATCCAACATTCAAGAAATCCTGGCTGCGTTCCCTGAAGATCAGGTGCCTGTTCCCGATAACTATATTCCACTGCCGGATTTAATGTCCCATTACAATGGGTAGGGAATATTTTGCATTGTCAACAAGCCGTTGTATTGAAAGTGATAACGTCATCCTCCGGCAGCACCAGTAGCATAAAGGCAGATGACGTTTCTTAATTTATATACCTTAATTAAAATCTCAGGCTGACATGTCCAAAAAACGCTCTTCCAGGCATTTGATAATCCCCTATAAAACTCAAGCTAGTGGGCGCCGGATCGTAATAACGCTTGTCAAATAAGTTGTAAACATTAAAACTGATGTCAACTTTCTTACCGAACATGTTTTTCCCCAGCAATCCCAGGTCAAATAAGGCGTACCCAGGCACATTGTTGCGCGTATCACCCGGATTGCGTAATGTGCTGCCTTTGATAAGGACATGAGCAAAGCTGCTCCAGATATTATCGAAAGCCCAATTTGCCATCAGGTTGGTACGATGCCGAGGTACATCCGCTAACTGCTGATTGAGCTGGACGCTATGCTGCAAGACATAATTGGCGCTAATATAGGAACCTTTCAGGTTGCCGTCAAAATCATAGCGCGTTTCCAATTCAACACCCTCCGCGATCAGACTGCCATTATTGGTATACTGTAAAGCCGTTGCCTGACCTGAAACTGGTGAGATAATTCGATTGATTGCAGAGTGATAATAAGTAGCCTGGGTCGTCAAACTCGCTACGGGATGGGCAATAATGCCCGCTTCAAAGGTTTTAACTTCCTCCGGTTTAAGCATTGGATTGCCCAATAACACAGGGTTATTGACAAGACCGAGCTCACCGAAGGAGGGCGCTCGATAAGCGGTACCGTAAGAAAATTTCAGTGAATAATTTTTAATAAACTCCCAATTAAACCCCATCCTGGGATTGAATGTGCCTCCAAAGTCGCTGTATCGGTCATAGCGGGCTCCCAAGGTCAACCGTACGTTTTTTAATGGATCCCAAACATCTTCAATGTAAACACCCCAACGTCCACGTATTCTTTCTTCCGTAGTAGACAATGCCGGTATCAAGTGTGCTGGATCGGAGCCCAATTCATCACTAAGGTTACCCTGCTGCTCTTTTGCATAAGAAAATCCGGTGATCACGGTTTGAGCATCGCTGATATGATAATTAGCTTGAATTTCACCGCCGGTACGCGTGTCCTGAAAGCCGGTACGAGTAAATTGGCTAGGTGCAAGTTGCCATATATTATCAGCGCTAAAAAAATCGTGAAATATTTGGGTATCTACAGTGAAATTATCTTGAATCTTCCAGGTTCGACTCAAGCGAAGGAAATAATCGTTATAGTCTTGTTGGGTCCTGTCATCGCTAAGAATATCCTTTACTCCAAAAAATGTGCCGGTTTTTTTATTGATATAACGTCCGTCCAGTTTAAAGTCCTGATAACCTAACTGCCATTCCAGGTCGTAACGGCCTTCAGTGAGCTGACTTCTACCGGGCGCCGAAGAATTGAGGCCTTGTACGCTCAAACTGTCGGCAGGAATCGGCGAATTAATACCGTTGGTATCGGTAAAATTAAAATGCAACGCCGCTTCAGCGCTATTGTTAAATTGCTTGCCCCAGGATGCCCGGTATTGCTGGGTATCGAAACTCCCCCAACCGGCTGAGGTATGCAGTCCATTCAAATCCTTGGCGTTTTGGGTGATGATGTTGATAACGGCAAGAAAGGCATTGGCGCCGTATAAAGCCGACCCCGGACCGCGCACAACTTCCACACGCTTGATCGTATCAACGGGTAAATCATCGTAAACCCAATTACTGCCCGCATTTTGCAGGTTATGGTCCAGCGGATGGCCGTTCAACATAATCTGCACTTTTTCAGACGCCAATGTTTTAACGCCGCGAACTTCAATTTCACGAAATCCAAACTGAGTTTGAGTAATACCGATACCTGGAACCAAACGCAACACATCCAACAAATTGCGTGCGCCGATATGCGCAATATCGTCTTGGGTAATGACTGTGGTTGTTGCGATAGTCTTGTCCACATGTTCTTCTATTTTTGAGGCCGTGACCACGACTTGTCGTTCTGCGGCAAGATACGCCAATTCCTTTTCCAGATCGTCATTCTTCGGTACTGCCGCTTCTGCAAAAGCGCTCGAATTCAAAACCAAGGCGCCAACGAGTAGGGTGTATAAATATTTAATCATTTATCACACCCCACGATTTTATTAACCGAATCCAGGGCGTCTTGATTAAAACCGAGTTGCAATGCGTCGAGAGCGCATTTGTTTAAAGTAACTGTTGAGCCTGCAGGGCTTTGCACCGTCCCCCCAGGCACTTTATCCTTATCCATCATCAGAGCTAAACTTGCCGACTGTCGCCCAATCGTTGCAAGGTCCGCAGAAATTGCCAAAACCGCGCCTTGTTCTATAAACACGTCACTGTAGGCGTAAACCGGTTTTTTTTGTTGTTGCGCCGATTGAAAAATTTTCTGCACTGACGCTTTACTGCTTAAAACAACCGGATCGGAAATAATCCAGAACATCTCTATTTTCGGCAGCAATTCATTGAGTGCCTCGCTGATCTCTTGCGCATCATTAATGGGCTGGTTAATGATATTTATACCTAAGGCTAAGGCGTCTTTTTTAATGGTTTCTACGTATTCACGGCTGAATTTATCATTGTAGAGCAGGCCAATGTTTTTAATCGTTGGAAAGAAATAGCGTAACAATGATATTTCTTGTGCAGATGACAATTCATTGGCTACACCATAAGTTCCTTCGCCAATATCCAATCTTCGCCAATTAATAGCGGCTGAAAATAATAATTTTTTGTTATAGGCGTAATTACGCGCTAACGAATAAGCTTTGGTTCCTATGCAATAAATAAGCGCAGGATTTTCTTGTTGAATAAGCTGTTTCAGCTCCGCTTCGGCATCGGCATGACTGTTTAAATTAAACTCAGTCCATTGATAGGCGTTTTGCTGTAAGACTTTTTTAAATTCTGTAGCGATTGTTTCATATCGAAAAACAGCATTATCGCTATTAACAATCAGTACTTTACTTGATTGGGCAAAACCGGCGCTAACCAAAAACGCACTCAATAGGATTAAGACCTTACAAAAATCTATTATTTTCATAGTGGGTTCCAGCCTTTTATAGGGTGCGCGGCGATTATTGAAGCATTTCATTGCAGCGCCCTCCAGCCATCTATGCCCAGTAACTTTAAATTTTCTTCGCCTGCATCTGTCTCCGACATTTTTCGTAACACTTCAAGTAATTGCGCTTCTTGTTGCTCCGGTTTTTTCAATGTTGCCGCAACCAATAAATAATCCTTTTCGCTAAAACCCAAGCCGTGTAATTCTCGAAATTGATTGGGATTAATCATCGCCAGTTTATCCAAACTGCTTTCTGCGGAAATGGCGGCAGTCGCCATGCCAAAACCCACCGCCATAATCGCATCGATATCTTTAGGCACGATGAGTATTTTGATGTCTTTAAGCAGCGCTTCCTGCTCTTTGCCGAGTATTTGCTTCAATACACTGTGAATGTATTCTTGACTTCCTGCGCCTGCAACCACGGTATTCTTAAGCATCGCGACATTGGCAATGTCTTTTTTCGTACTTAAGACCTTCCTTTGCATGGTGTTGCCTTTTGACGTGCCGACCAAGGCAATTTTCAACGGCACATTTTTCTGCTGCAATGCCTTTAAATGCCAACTGGATAATAAATAGATATCGCCTTTTTTTTCCCGGATTACCGCTTCAAAATTTTTCCTGTCATCAAAAGGCTGGAAATAATAACCGCCATGATTTACCAAATACGTATCAAAAGCTGTTTTTAACGTGGCAAAATTATTGATGTTCGTTTCCGGATTATAAAAATAAATAATCGACCCTATATTGGAATAGGCCGACCAGTAACCTCCGGTAATAAATACAGAAAAGATAAAAAAGACAGGCAAGATGCGTTTCATTTCTAGTATCTTTCGTTAAAACCGCGCGTTAATACCAAGAAAAAAGCCTTTGGGGTGATCATTTAATATTCTTTAAATTATAAGAAGTCGCAATAATAGCCTTTAAAGAAAAATAAAGCACCGTAAAAATACGACTGAATCCTAGTCAATCCTCTCCCAATAAATGATTACCACAGTCGATTGTAAACTCAAAAAAAGCATAGAACCGGATTGTCCGCAGTTCATATTTTTTTGATGCACATTGCACATTCGTTATTTAAAGTAGCCTCATCCCAGCCCAGCGTTCTTGCAGTAATTTCGGCTAGATAGCGCAATTCGGACTGAGTCATTTTTGCCAGGATTAACAACGGAATCCGCCGTCTGAGCAAGTCTTCCAGATGCACTATCATTTCATTACCGGCACAAAACACCAAATCGGCGAGAATAAAAGGCAGCGTGGGCGTTATCCGCTTTGCCAACGCGGCATCCTGCTCTATTAATTGAAAGATTATCGACACGCGTTTTGCGTGTCGCCGTATCAGCCATTGGGCGCTTTCTTTGTCTATGCCCAGCGTTACAGCTTCGAGCAAAGTCGCATCTGCCCACAGCCTATAATTCTGGCCGGGTAACCACGGAAACGGCCTGCCGTTAGTTTTGCAGGGCTCGTTGACGCCTAAGCTCTCACAAAGCGTATTAACGATCTGCGCCGCATCCTCTCTGGCCGAAGTGATTTTTCCGCCGATGGACGTCAACAGGCCGTTATCGGCGACTTTCAATTCCCAGTCGCGACTGGCTGCAGACGGCGTTGCTTTTGAGCTTTGTTTTAAAACGCGCAGCCCGGCGTAACGACCGATAATGTCGGCCTCAGTCCAATTTACATCAAGCACACGATTGGCCCCGGTCAGCAGATAATCGACTTCATCCGCTTCGACGCAAACCTGATCCACATAGCCGCTATAATCGGTATCGGTGGTGCCCAGCAGCGTCAGCCCGTACCACGGAATCATGAAGAACACCCGCCCGTCCGATTTCGCGGTCAGCAACAGCGCTTCATTGCCCAGCGCCTTGGGCAAGATTAAATGTATGCCTTTGGTTAATCTGCAACCGCTTTCAGCCGTCCATTGACCGATTGCGTTAACGATTTGTCGGGCGTAAACAGTTGCTGTTTTGCCGTCGACCTTGTCTTGAACTTTAGCGCCAGAGACTTGTCCCTTATCCTCAATAAAGCCGGTCACTTTACAGTAATTCACACATACCGCTCCGGCCGATAACGCACCATCGATCAATTCCAGAACCAAACGGGCATCGTCGGTCTGCGCGTCGGCATACGTAAAACCGCCGGTTAATAATGCCGGATTGAGACAGGGAAAACGCTCCGCAAACGCGGCCCGGCTGAAATGACGGTGAGCCTGGCCCGAGCCAAGCGTTCCGGCCAGAAAATCATAAAGCGTCAAACCGAGTTTCAGGCGAATACTGCTTAACCTGCTGTCCTTAAAAACCGGAACGCCAAAACGTAGCGGCCAAACACGATGCGGTGTGGCTTTCTTCAGCATCTCGCGTTCGCGCAAGGCTTTTTTAACCAGTTTGAAATCCAGCGATTCAAGATAGCGCAAACCGCCGTGTATCAGCTTGGTGGAAGCGGATGAGGCTCCAGAGGCCCAATCACCCTGATCGACGACGGCGACCTTGAGACCACGCAAAGCCGCATCATACGCCGTCCATGCACCATAAATGCCGCCGCCGCAAACCAGCACATCAAAATGCTGCTCGGCCAGCTGCGCAAAGTCCCGCTTCACGAATTGCGCATCTGCAACGCCAGCTGCGGGTAATCGGTAATCAGTATATTGACCTTCAGATCCAGCGCCTTTTGAATCTCCTCGACACTGTTGCAGGTATAAACCCCGACGCCTTTGCCGTTGTCGCGCAGAAGCTTTGCAATGGACTCGTTATGGCTGTCGATGGGCAGGCAAAAACCGGCCAGAAAACTGTATTCTTCCAGGAGCTGCTCAATGTCAGCCTGAGTGTGATGGTCTGACAGCAGATAGTAAAGCGGCAAATCCGGAGCGTGTTGATGGGCAAAAATCAGGCCGGGCAGACTGTATGAGGAAATAAACACGCCATCGGCAGCCAATGTGCCGATGATAGCCAGCATTTGCAGTATCTTGCTTTCCAGCCGTTGCTGCGATTCCCCGTCGCGGCTTTTAAGCTCAATATCCAGGCCGTAACGCCCCCGATAAGTATCGATAAACTCCTTAAGACTTAAAGCACCTTCCGGCGCCGCATCGGGTGAGCTGTATCCCGCAAAATCCATTTGTTCAAGCTGCGCGAAATTAAAATCGTCGATGCATTGTCCCGGATGACCCAGCTTATCCAGCTCCCAGTCATGCCAAAGCACCGGCACTTCATCCAGACTCAGCTGCACATCCGTTTCAATGCCGTCAATCGGATATTGCAGCGCTTTATTGAAGGCTGCGCGGGTGTTTTCGGCTGCTTCCCTGTTAGCACCGCGGTGGGAAAAAATCAAGCATGTACTTTGATTATTCATTGAGTTGTATCCTCATTCACTTGATTCCGTAGCTAAAAAGGTACGCATGCCACGGTAAATTCGTTCTACCCACAAAACCCACTACCAGCGAGCGAGAGTTAGCTAGCCAATTCTGAACATCCCGCCGCCGTTGCTGTATAAAATACATTTTTGACACTATACACAACAGCCTCTTGAATCTACAAGCGCTCCAAGTTCGTCTTGTTCGGCCTGATGAAGATGAGCGCTACCAAGCACTCATGCAAGCCCATCATTATTTAGGATCGTTGGCCAAGATCGGTGAAAATCTCCGGCCAACCGGTCAAGATAGTTGTCGCCGAACACAGTCTCAACCATCATCAGCACCGCAACCCACGCCGGTATGCTAGTCCACGAGATTAATCACCCATCCATCCATCGGCGCAGCAACAACGGTTCAACATGATGATGGCGCGTTAGTTTTTACGCGCCATTAGACTGACTTAAATTTGGGTCGATCTACAAATCAATCACTTTGCAGGCACTTGTAACTATCAATATTTAGTGGCAAACTGACCACATCAAACGACACCTTTACTCCCGTCTTACTCAAAAAACGTTCAATTTAGAGTGCGTTAAACCTGTTTAAACCAATAAACAGCAATAGCTTGCAGGCTTTCAAAAATTAGACGTTTTTTTGCTCAGACGGAAACAGGTGTCGCACTTCACCAAAATAGCGAAGTTTGTAAGCCATAAAAATCAACAACTTACTTTTTAGATTGAAAACTATATGAATTCATCTAAACTTTGAATTCAGATAGTATAAAAAGACTCGACAGGAACCCAACATGGCTTTTCGAACACTTGCCGGATTGATAGTATCTTTCCTTCTCAGCTTAAGCGCATGGGCTGATGAAATACAAATAAATCCGTCCCACCCCGATCAATATACCGTCGTCAAAGGCGATACCTTATGGGAAATATCCGGTAAATTTTTAACGCACCCTTGGCAATGGCCTGAACTATGGAGCCACAATACCCAAATTAAGAATCCTCATCTGATTTATCCCGGCGATACAATTTATTTTTCGATGGTAAACGGCAAACCGCAGCTTAGCCTTTCCAGAAGCGAGTTACCTCAAGCCCAAGCCAAAACCGATTCCCCCTGTGTGCTTAAAGAAGAAGACTATAAACATGGGCGCAAAGACTTTGCCGTTTCCGAAGATGGAAAGGTACTGCCTTGTATCCGGGAATCCGACCTGAAACAGGCTATCAGATTAATCCCTACCGAAACCATAGCAAGTTTCCTGTCATCACCCAAAGTGGTAGGTGAAAATGAACTCAACAATGCACCTTATGTTGTTGGCTTTGCAGGCGAACATATCATTGTAGGCACCGGCGACCGTGTTTATGTGCGTTCGATAACCGCACCGAAAAACCTGCCCCATACAATTTACCGGCCGGGAAGCACTTATATCAGCCCGGAAAACGGAGAAATCCTGGGTTATGAGGCGCAATACATTGCCGACGCCTCATTGCAACAACCCGGCGACCCGGCAACGTTAGTCATATCCAAAGCCGACCGTGAAATTCGTACCGGCGACCGGATTATGCCCAACGCAGAAGAGGAGCTTGTCTTAAATTATTTTCCCCGTCCACCCGAACAAAGCATAAAAGGCAGCATTATCAGCGTTCTTGGCGGCGTCTCCCAAATCGGCCGATATAGCGTAGTCGTAATAGACAAAGGCACGGCAGACGGCCTTTTAGTCGGACACGAGCTGGATATCTATAAACGCGGCAAAGTTGTCAGAGACGCTTACAGCCCGATTAAAAATGATGCCGTTAATCTCCCGGATGAGGTTGCCGGCACCCTGATGGTTTTCCGCCCGTTTGAGCGTGTCAGTTATGCTCTGGTCATGAAAGCGACCCAGGCTCTTCATGTTTTAGACAAAGTTAAAACCCCCTGAACATTACCGCGCAACATACCGACAACGACATAAAATACTGGCTTGCGTTATTGCGCACGCCAGGTGTCGGTTGCAGAACTTTTCTTCGCTTACTCGAAAGCCATACTCCGGCGCAGTTATTTGCAGAATCATCATCCGCACTTAGCGCCTTAGGTCTAAAAAGCGACATCGTTCATGCCATCAGAAACCCTGACTGGATGCTTATCGACTATGATCTGCGCTGGCTGAATCAAGAAAATAACAGCGCACTCACCCTCAATGACGCAAACTATCCCTCGCAATTAAAGGAAATCTCCGATCCTCCGCCTATTCTGTTTGTACGCGGCAATCCTGAACTGTTATCGTTGCCGCAAATCGCCATCGTGGGCAGCCGCAACCCCTCGACTTCAGGCCTGGAAATCGCCTTTAACTTTGCCAAGACCCTGAGTCATTGCGGCTTTGTGATCACCAGCGGACTGGCTTTAGGCATAGACGCCGCCAGCCATCAAGGCGCATTAAAGGCCAAAGGTTATACGATTGCGGTAGCGGGAACCGGACTGGATCGTGTCTATCCGGCCCGACATAAAGACCTGGCCACTGAAATCGTCAATACCGGAGCAATGATCTCGGAGTTCCCCCCCGGCACCACCGCCAAAGCCAACCACTTTCCCAGACGCAACCGCATTATCAGCGGCCTGTGCCAAGGCCTGTTGGTGGTTGAAGCCGCCAAGCAAAGCGGTTCGCTGATTACGGCCCGAATGGCCCTCGAACAAAACCGTGAAGTTTTCGCCATTCCCGGCTCCATTCACAACCCGCTGGCCCGAGGTTGCAACGCGCTAATCCGCGAAGGCGCAAAACTTGTCGAAACAACCCAAGATATTCTTGAGGAACTAAACCAATACAATCAACAAGATGAGAATTTCGCCCCGTTAACAATGCAATCAACGCTTGACCTGGAGCAACAAACATTATTGAATCTTGTCATGTTTAGCCCAACTTCCATCGATACTCTGGTTGAAAATGCCAACGAATCCGTCGAAGTTATTTCGTCAATGTTACTGATTCTGGAACTGCAAGGCTACATAGAAGCATCCGCCGGCGGATGCTATACGAGAATAAAATAATCATAAACAACCAAGAGCCTATGAAAGAAAATATTTTTGATGTCCTGATGTACTTATTCGAAAACTATATGGAAGATGAAATTGAAATACTTCCTGACAGTGATATCGTCAGAACAGAATTACTTGAAGCGGGCTTTGAACAAATCGAAGTCAATAAAGCTTTCGACTGGCTCGAATCGCTTAGCCTGCAACGGGCAATAAAAGCATCCGTATCGCCTACATTCCGCATTTTTTGCAGTCAGGAGAAAGCCAGACTGGATCTTGAATCCCGCAATCTGATTATGTTCCTTGAGCATAGCGGCATCCTGAGTTCAGCCAACCGGGAAATTGTCATCGACCGGGCCATGGCGCTGGAAAATGAAGAACTATCAATGGAAAAGCTAAAATGGATCGTGCTGATGGTATTGCTCAGCCAGCCGGATGAGGAAATCGCTTTCTCCAGGATGGAAGATATTGTTTATGACCTTATTCCAACGTATTTGCACTAAGATTCAAGGTTCAAGGTTAAAAAAACACAACTTTCACCTTGCTCCTTGAATCTCACCTTTCACCTCGAACCTTTCACCTTGAACCTCAAATGAGTAAAAATCTCGTCATTGTCGAATCGCCTGCAAAAGCCAAAACCATAGAAAAATATTTGGGCAAGGACTTTCAAGTTTTAGCCTCTTATGGACACGTCCGCGACCTGATCCCAAAAGAGGGTGCTGTTGACCCGAACAACGACTTCGCCATGAAATATGAAGTCATCGATCGCAACCAAAAACATGTGCAAGCTATCAGCAAAGCCCTTAAGACCGCAGACACTTTATATCTGGCGACTGACCCTGATAGAGAAGGAGAAGCCATTTCCTGGCATTTGCTCGAACTGCTGAAAGAAAAAAAACTACTTAAAGACAAGCCGGTGCATCGGGTTGTGTTCCATGAAATCACCAAAAAAGCCGTCACCGAAGCCATTGCCAACCCGGAGCAAATAGCCATCAATTTGGTCAATGCCCAGCAGGCGCGCCGCGCTTTGGATTATCTGGTCGGTTTTAACCTGTCGCCGTTGTTATGGAAAAAAATCCGCCGTGGCCTGTCTGCGGGCCGGGTACAAAGCCCCGCCTTGCGCATGATCGTCGAGCGCGAACTGGAAATCGAGGCTTTTAAATCCCGCGAATACTGGACTATCGATGCCGCATTGACAGCGCATGATCAAGCCTTTAAAGCCAAATTGACTCAATTTGAAGGCGAAAAAGTTAGTCAATTTAGCATTACCGATGAAGAGCTGGCGGAAAAAACCAAGCAAACCTTATTGGATGCAGCTGACGGCCAATTAATGGTCGCCAAGCTGGAAAAGAAACAGCAAAAACGTAATCCCGCCCCGCCCTTTATCACCTCGACTCTGCAACAGGAAGCCTCGCGCAAACTGAATTTCACCACCAAACGCACCATGATAGTTGCCCAGCAACTCTATGAAGGCATCGATATAGGCGGCGAAACCGCCGGTTTGATCACCTATATGCGTACCGACTCGGTTAACCTGTCGGTTGACGCCGTCGAAGAAATCCGAGCCCTGATTGCCGAAAACTACGGTGCCGAAAATGTGCCCAAAGAACCAAGACTGTTTAAAACCAAGTCAAAAAACGCTCAGGAAGCGCACGAAGCAATACGCCCGACAAACCCTCGGTACTTACCCAGCCAGATAAAAAGCCACCTGAGTATCGAACAGTTCAAACTCTATGAGCTGATCTGGAAGCGCACTATCGCCTGCCAGATGATTCATGCCACACTCAATGTGGTCGCTGTCGATTTAACCTGCGGCAATGGCAAACATATATTCAGGGCAACCGGTTCCACCATTGCCTCGCCCGGATTCATGTCCGCTTATCTGGAAGGAAAAGACGACAGCAACGAGAGCGACGACAAGGAGAGCTTTCTGCCGCCGATGGAAGAAGGTCGCCCCGTCCAGCTGGGCGACATCAATGCCGGACAACACTTCACCGAGCCACCGCCACGCTACGGCGAGGCCAGCCTGGTAAAATCCCTTGAAGAACATGGTATCGGAAGGCCATCGACCTATGCGTCGATTATTTCGACCTTGCAAAATCGAGAATACGTCACTCTGGACGGCAAACGCTTCTACCCGACCGATGTCGGCAGAATCGTCAACAAGTTCCTGACCGAACATTTCACCAAATACGTCGATTACGATTTTACCGCCAACCTGGAAGATGAACTGGATGCGGTTTCGCGGGGGGAAAAAGACTGGGTGCCATTAATGCACGACTTCTGGAAACCTTTCACCACCCTGATTCACGAAAAAGAAGAAAGCGTCCAGCGCAAAGATGTCACTCAGGAAGCCATTGATGAAAAATGCCCCGATTGCGGCAGTCCGCTGTCCATCCGCCTGGGCCGTAACGGCCGGTTTATCGGCTGCACCAACTATCCGGAATGCTCTTACACTCGAAACCTGAACGATGACGCAGGCGCTAGCGATGAACCCGAAGTCGTAGAAGGCCGAGTCTGCCCTAAATGCGAATCGCCTTTAGTGATCAAGACCGGACGCTACGGCAAATTTATCGGTTGCAGCGGTTACCCCAAATGCAAGCATATCGAGCCTTTGGAAAAACCGATGGACACCGGCGTCGAGTGCCCGCAATGCAAAAAAGGCAACATCCTCAAACGCAAATCGCGGAACAGCAAAATATTCTATTCCTGCTCGGAATATCCGAAATGCGATTACGCATTATGGAACGCGCCGATCAAAGAAAGCTGCCCGGAATGCGCGTGGCCTATTTTGACCGTCAAAGAAACTAAACGGCGCGGCGTGGAAAAGGTTTGTCCGCAAAAAGACTGCAAATACGCAACACCGTATGAAGGCGATCCAGCGGATGTTCAGGGGCCTAAAGAGCCTGGTGCGTTGTAGGGGCGAATTCATCGTCTTTGGGCGGATGAATCCGCCCCTACCTATAACTGAGCTTCCATAAACTCAAAAATGCCCTATCACTCCCCCTTCAAAACAAAAAACGCCGTCCATCATCTCAAAGCCGGGGCAGTGATTGCCTACCCCACAGAAGCCGTCTACGGCTTAGGCTGCGACCCGCTCAACGAAGCTGCTGTGATGACCCTGCTCGACATCAAACAGCGCCCGATAGAAAAAGGCCTGATTCTTATTGCCTCATCCCTGGAGCAACTGCGCCCCTATCTCGTTTTAGACCAAACCCTCATCGACCGCATAACGCCCACCTGGCCCGGCCCCGTCACCTGGGTTATTCCAGCCCAGCCCTGGGTGCCAAAATGGCTGACCGGCGAACATCAATCCCTAGCCGTCAGAGTGACCAATCACCCGATAGCCCACGATTTATGCGCCCAATTCGGCAGCCCGTTAGTATCCACCAGCGCCAACCCCACGACTCGGCCCGCCATCAAAGAATCGAGAAAACTGCTAAAAACCTTTACCGGTTCCGATATTTTTATTGTTCATGGCAAAGTCGGTGAGCTTGGGCAGGAAACCGCTATTTATGATGCGGTGAGCGGAAAGCGGTTGCGTTGATTCGGAGTATGCAGCCGTTCGTGGTTTTGTATCGTTCCTACGCTGGAACGGGGAACGATAAATTCAGCGGCTTGTTCGTTGCAATGCTTTGTTAGCAGCCAATTGTTCAAGGCGTTCAGCTATCCATGCTTTTATGATGGACTGACGCGTTACACCGATCCGTTCAGCTTCTTTGTCTAATGATTCGATCATCCGTCAACATTCACAAGCTTCTGATCGTGCATGGTCCTCTTTGCATTGGATAAGTCCAAAGCATCCAGAATGTCATCGCCCTCATCAAATTTTTTATCGAATTCATCAGCTTTCATATAAGGCTACCTCTTCTTTTCGTGACCGACGAACGGACACAATTCTTATGCAACCACTTCGGTATGTGATCACGCCAGACCAATGTTTGTAAAACAAATACATATCAGCTCATATTTTTAATATCAATCATTGTGTACCCTAAACTTTTATAACCCGTTTTTCGTTTCTCACTCATTTTGTCCAGCATGAGTACGTTGCTATCTACATAATCGTAAATCCTGACTTCGATTTTTGCATGATGTAGGCGATGCAGTCTCCCGACATACTGCGCCAAGGTGCCTTTCCAGGAAACCGGCATAACCAGAAATAGCGTATCCAGCCTGGCGTCATCAAATCCTTCCCCCAGATAGCGTCCTGTAGCAATGATAATCCGCTCTTCATCGTCGGGAATACTTTGCAGAGTGTCACGCAATTGGTTACGTTGCCGAACACCCATACCACCTTTGCATTACAAAAACATTTTTTGCAAATGCCTTGATCTGCTCGGCCAATAGCAACACATGCTCTCGCCTCTCGGTTAACACAATCGGCGAACGCCCTTCCACTAAAGCTTGCTTGATGTCCTCAAGAATAAACCGATTGCGCTGTTCATCAAGAACCAGTGCTTGATAAATTTGATGAATCGAGGTTTTACTACTGATATTGGTACTTTCAGGCATTATGAACGCCGTTTGCCGTTGTGTCACATAATGATCAAAAGGTCTTGCTAAAGCCTGTTGTTTGGCGCTGACCTGATAGCGAACGGGGCCGCATTGCATAAAAACAATAGGATGGTGTCCATCTTTTCGAGTTAGGGTTGCAGACAATCCCAGAACATATTTTGCTTTACAAGCCTTGGCAACAGATTCAAAGCTCACAGCGGATAAATGATGGCATTCATCAAAAATGACTTGCCCATAATTAGCAACTAAATCGTCAACCGTGTGATTTTTGGTCAAACTTTGCATAATAGCGACATCGACAATACCTGTCGGTTTGTTTTTACCGCCACCGATTTTGCCCACCTGTTTTTTGGTCAAGTTCAAAAACATCTCAATACGTTCCAACCATTGATCTAAAAGCTGACGACGATGGACAATAATCAAGGTATTGACTTGGCGCTTTGCCAGAATATGAAGGGCTACCACTGTTTTGCCGAAAGCCGTGGTAGCAGAGAGTGTACCAATGTCGTGTTCGAGTAGTTTATTTGCAGCCTGGGTTTGCTCGTCTGTCAATTGACCTTGGAACTGCAAGTCTGGAATTTTATTACCTGAAAACCGTTCATCTTGAATCACGGGTTTAATTTTCAGCTCGCCAAGAAGGTTTATCAATTCATCCTGACATCCTCTCGGTAATGCAATATGCTCTGTGTAATACTCGGCACAAGAAATGATTCTTGGCTTGCCGAATGTCGACAAGCGCATGGCCTGGGTTTTATAAAAATCAGGATTCTGAAATGCCGCCAGACGGATAATCCTGCTTTGCAGCGCTGCCGGTAAATGGCTTTTATCAATAAAAAGCTGATTACCCAGAACAATGGTCACGCGTTTAGGCAGGGGTTCATTGATGCTGATTTCTTTGATTTTACGTGAAGGCGATATTTTCCAGGGTTCGCTGTCTTCTTCATTGATTGGAAGTTTTACTCCCAAAATGCGATTTTGCTGTTCAGCCTTGTCAATCAGCTGGTTTAGCTCAATAGGCGCTATCCGCTTGATGGTGGATAGATACGCCCATTGATCGGGATAGGCAACAAAGTTGTCATCCACAAACACACTGTTACCCTGTTCGCGGGGCCTTTTCTGCAAGGGTAAGGCAATCAGATGACCGAAGCCGCCTCTCGGCAAAGTATCCTGATTAGGAAACAGTCGATCATAAGATTCAAAACCTAACTCTGGATGTTTATCCATGGCTAGTGTTAACAGGTAAGAACCCAGTTTTCTAGCTTCTATAGCAAAGACCGCATAGCTAAAAAACAACCACACATGCGCACCTTTACCAGACCGTGATTTTTCGATGCTATACGGAATAGCATTTTCTTTACAGGCAGCAACAAACGCACTGACATCCAGTTGCCAAGAGGCTTTGTCAAAATCAACAGCCAGAAACCAGCAGCGATCATCCTGCATCAAAGGGTAAACGCCGATAACAAAATTAGCCGATTGCTTATGTGTGTTGTCGCTACCTGCCAAATGATTGATGACCACTTGATCGCTTACGGGTAGAAATGAACGATACTGACAATCGCCACATTTGATGCGAGGCTTTTCGCAAACAGTAGGTCTCCACTCATTCGAACAAACCGGTGAATACCCCGATTTACCCGTCTTGCTGTTTTCCCAACGTTTTGGATACACATCATCGCGTCCTTTGAACAAATCGCGAAACAGCCTGACCTTGTCTTTACTGGATGATTGCTGGGTAACTGTTGCCGCAACTATGGGCTCAGTCAGGGTTTGTTGCTGGTATTGGATTTTTAGTTCGGTTAACTCTTGAAACAATGCTTCGCGTTCAGCATCTATATCTTGAATTTTTTGCTCTAATGCCGCGATTCGCTGCTCAAGTTTGCTCATAAAATTTATTAGGCCGCATTATATGGCCCCAGAAAACGCACACCGTTGAAATGAATAAGATGCGATGGTGCATCCGCTACCCACACTTCGGTTTCCCATGCGATTTCGCCCAGATACCGACTCATGATAGAGCGGTTCGGAAACGCAGTCACATAGACCAATCCGGCTGTTGGTCCGGCGAACAGCTTTGCTAATTCTGCATGGCGCTTGCCATCAACAGGGCCATGACTGGTTACCGACTCGATTAACAACAGCCAATTTTTCTCAACGAAATGGAGTGCTACATCAGGCATCTTGCCGTGCAAATCCACATCGACGCCCAGCTCGGCCAGCAAAACTGCATCGAAGTAACCCCACTTGTCGCCAGTGTCCCCGGCATAGATCAACACGCTACCGGGCGCAAAGCGCGTAGCAAAGTCTTCCACGATGGCTCGGATCAGCTCACTATGTACGCCGGGGCTTAGGGTAATTTCCTTGCCCGGCGCAATCTGCATAGGGATGCGATTTTGCTCGCGCTCCATTGCGTACTTTGCCGCCAGCGTCTGGCTCAAAGATAGATAGGTCGTCAGATTATCGTGCCATTCTGCTGTACCAAAACTACGCAGTAGAATCAGCACAGCGGGGGCAACCTGATAAACAGCCTTTGGACTATTCACCGGGCGATCTGGCTTGTCAGGATTATAGAGCGCGATCCCAGCATCAACGAACTGGTGCATTGTCTGGCGTCGGAACGTCTCTCGTGAGTTTGGCGCATAATCCTTATCGTAATGCTCCCGCGACCAATCCATGATCAGCGTGATACCGACAAGCGGATTTTCAGCCTGCGCCCACATCTTGCTGGGAGCGAGGTTCAGCAGCGCCAGCAGACACAGCGCGGATCGTTGCCTACAAGGATGTAGGTAAGGGGCGTGAGCAGGAGCGGAAGCTTTCATTATGCTGCGCACGCGGCAAGCCAAGAGAAATGAGGATCTTATACGCTTCGTCGATATGTTTGTTATTTTTCGTCGTCATGCGCTCAAATTATCCAATTGTTCATCAATCATGTTCTGCGTAGGCTCGCCGCAATGCTTTGCCCATTCCCCAAGCGCAATCAGAGCCTTCCGACTCGGATACTTCATCATTTTAAGATCGGTTGCATTAACTTGGGTATGACCGCTCGAACGGCGGAAGTTTTCATCGACGCCGGTCGTGTTGAGATATATAGCCAAGCCACGCGCAAGAGCTTCCGGCAAGCCGTGCTTGTTCTCGTGATACACGTTCAGATGATTCTCTAAACCCAGCATTTGGGCATCACCAAAGGTATCAGGCTGAACAACGCTGGCAACGATTCGACGTTTTTCTTCTTTCGATGAAAAGCGACGAACCACACAATAAAAACCATTCGGATAAAGCCACTTTTCCGTCTCGGAGTTACGCTGGATAGCATTTGGCTTCTTGATGCCAGGTTTCGGCCATTCGATATTTTGTCCGGCAAAGTGTGCGGGGTACAGCAGTGGTACAGCGCCTGGTTCCGGCATATCACAGAGGTGCTCTTTCAACCGAAAATCGACAACCGGCCCCGTCGACACCTTGATGCCAACGTCATCCAACGAACAGCGAATCGCGGTTGACAGCTCAATGACATTACGCTCTGGTGAAGTCGGCACATGGATGAAACGCTCAGAATCATCGGGAAATACAATCCGATTGAATGGATGCACATGCGTTACGAGGTCAGCGTAGCTATCATCGGTAGATGTTGTCACCGTCACATCACCTTGCTGTCCACCACGCTCAAGTAACATAATAATATTTTCCTGCAACACATCATCATCCTTGAATGTCTTGCTGCGCGAGTCGAACAGATGCATACGTCGAATTGCAGCCCGCTCAAGTACAAAGTTGCGAAAAGGCCGGTAATACGGCCCATTGCAGAAGCTACGCGGAATGATCGCAACTATTTGCCCCCCCGGTTCCATCATCGCCAAAGCCAAGGCGACAAAAGCGGAATAGAGATTTACTGTTTCAATGCCTACCTGTCTAAGCAATAATCGGTAGCGGGAATTACTGCTGATTTTTTTATAGGGAGGGTTCAGGATTGCGTGAGTAAATCCATTGCCAAAATCAAATTGTATTCTATTGACAGCCTGCTCAATAAAGTCGTCACCCAGTATTTCATAAACCATCGGCAGTCTGTTCTTGTAACTGGAAAGCGAGTTATTTAATTCTTCATGGATAAGATTGTCTAATTCGAAGGCAGTTACTTCTACCTTTCTAAAATTCAATTCGTCAGTAATACACCGTTCAAGAAATGCGCTTGAAAGCGAGCCAATACCTGCGCCAGCATCAAGCAAACGACAGTCAAGGCAGTCTTCCGATGTAAACAAACTGGCCATAAACCGAGCCGTTCTAGCAGGCGTAAGAAATTGACCGAGTTGCGATTTTCGTTTCGACTCGGTGTTCTTCGATACCCTCAATCTTGTTTGTTCAACTGCTGCTAGCAATGATGCGTCTCCTTTCTGCGACAGGCTATAATCTGCGTTGTTCGATATTGGCTACAGGTTACGGACTTATCCGCCTGAAAACCTTAACACTTAATATTTCGAGCAGATAACGGTTTGGTTAAATTCACAATGTGCAAAATTTCAACCTGCTTCTTCACAGTGTTTACCCGATAAAAAGCGGTGTATCCCTTATGCGAAAACTGCCTAATATCACCCTTATAAACCAAACCACTTTCGGGGAAATCCTCCAGCATCTTATTAAACGCCGCCACCAATTCCGCAACAAATCGTTTACTTGCTTGAGGGTTATCCATCGCAATGAAATAAGCAATATCTTCCAGCTCTTCATCAGCTTGAGGCATGATTTTTACTTGATACGCCATCAGTTTTTCTGGGATGCATCAAGCCGTTGTTGGACTCGTTGATTTAATTTATCAACATAATCCTCATCTACTGTTATCCCCAAATCACTATCAGCCTGATTAATTCCCTGCTGAATTTTTTGTTCCAGTTCCTGGTTTATTGAGGAATGATTTTTAAATCTTAAAAACTCTACAAAATGCAAAACTTCTAAAGCCAATGGCTCCGGAAAATCCTGTACACCCTGATAAATCTTTTCTGCTGTATTCATGGTGTTAGCCTCAATTTCTAAATATTGACAAGTAGCAAAGCTTAACCGTTCACCCTGAGCTTGTCGAAGGGTGAACGGTTAAGCTGTTCACTATCCAATAACTTCCAAACCGCCCATGTAAGGGCGCAATGCCTCAGGAATATGGATGCGCCCTTCGGCATCCTGATAATTTTCCATGACTGCAATCAGGGTTCTGCCAGCCGCCAGACCTGAGCCGTTCAGGGTATGCGCCAACTCGGGTTTGCCGGTCTCGGGGTTGCGCCAACGGGCTTGCAGGCGGCGCGCCTGGAAGTCTTTGAAGTTGCTGCACGATGATATTTCCCGATAGGTGTTTTGCCCCGGTAGCCAGACTTCCAGGTCGTAGGTTTTGCTTGATGAAAAGCCGGTATCGCCTGCACATAACAGCATCTTGCGATAAGGCAGGTTGAGTTTTTTCAATATGGCTTCCGCATGAGCCGTTAACTGTTCATGAGCCGCAGCGGAATCTTCAGGCTTTACGATTTGCACGATCTCGACTTTTTCAAATTGGTGCTGACGGATCATGCCTCTTACATCGCGGCCGTAGGCACCGGCCTCGCTGCGAAAACAAGGGCTGTGGCAGACGAATTTTAGCGGCAGGTCTTTGGCATCGATGATCACGTCCCTGACGATGTTGGTAACCGGTACTTCGGCGGTGGGAATCAGGTATAAGGCAGGATCGTCGCTTGCCTTGAACAGATCTGCTTCAAACTTGGGCAACTGGCCTGTACCGCGCAAGCTGTCGGCATTGACCAAGAAAGGCACGTAAGTTTCGATATAACCGTGTTCGGCGGTATGGGTGTCGAGCATCAACTGGATTATGGCCCGTTGCAAGCGCGCCAGCGGCCCGTTTAATACCACAAACCTTGCGCTGGCGATTTTGGCGCCCAGCTCAAAATCCATGCCTATCTTTGCGCCTAAATCGACATGATCCTTGGGCTCGAAATCGAAACTTGGAATATCGCCCCAGCGGCTGATTTCGAGATTGTCGTCTTCATTCCTGCCGTTCGGCACGCTCTCATCAAGCAGGTTGGGGATGCCTTCCATCAAGGCGGTCATTTTGGCCTGAATGTCTGCCAATTCGGTTTCCGCAGCTTTCAGCTCATCGCCCAAATGCTGAACCTGATCCAACAACGGCTGCACGTCTTCGCCTTTGGCTTTGGCGATGCCGATGGCTTTTGAGCTGCTGTTGCGTTCGTTCTGCAATTCCTGGGTTTTAACCTGGATGTCTTTGCGCCGGGCTTCCAGCTCGGAATAATACTCAGGGTTAAAATCGAATGAACGTCTGTTTAGTTGTTCCTTAACAAAATCAAGCTCGGTTCTGAATAAACGGGGATCTAACATGATTGCGTTGTTACCTTTTAAATGAAAATATGTAGTTGTTGAATGCAATATTTGCGCACCATTTCGCCGCGTTGCCGCTGGAGCGGCACGGGCTGGATTCCCACCCTAGAGCGTCACGGCCATTAAGTTAAGGATCTATAATATTGTGGGCGCGAATTTATTCGCGCTTTTTAATAACAGTCGCGCGAATAAATTAGCGCACACAGCAATCAACCATAACTATTTTCGGCTTAACTTAATGGCCGTGGCGCTGGAGCGTGGGAACGATAAAACTATATCTGCTTGCCCACCAGCAAGCCCATCCAAATCACCAAAATACAAATCAGGCCATTACCGACAAAAGTGCCCAGCATTAAATTCAAATTGGCGTCGAATGTAAACCCGTGCTCTACCAAATACAGCAGCAAATATAAGCCGGACAAGGTTAAAAAGACGCCCACCATGACCACCGTCAGTACGACGCGGTATTCCACGGCTAGCGCCACTTTCTGTAATAAAATAGTCGCGATGATGCTGATCAAAAAAGCGCCTATCGCGTTAATGGTCATCAACGCATAAGGAATCATGCCCCCCGAGAACTGGATAACGCCATCCGAATAATAAAATAAGCCTCTGCCGCACAGCAAGCCGATCCAGATCGCCAATACACAGGCCGTAACGCTGGTGAATATATTCAGCGCCGCTTTGGTTAAATTGCCCTGCTCTAGCAGATAAAACGTTTCCAGCGAAAACGTGGAGAAGGTGGTAAACGCGCCGATAAAGCCGATCAAAATGGCCGCCCTGTATTCGAAGGTGATGGTGATGCGTTGCTGCATCAGCGACTCGGTCAGCAAGCCGAGCATAAACGAGCCGATCACGTTGACGACTAACGTTCCATAGGGAAATCCGCGCCCCAACCACTGGTAAATACCCGATGAAACCAGAAACCGAATCACTGCGCCAAACGATCCGCCCAGCGCAACTGCAAGAATTTGATTCATAGACTAGAACTTGATGAAGTGCTCACGGTAATAACGCAGCTCTTCAATTGATTCGATAATATCGTCCAAGGCCTGATGCGACGACTGTTTTTTAAAGCCGTCTTTGACGTGGGGAGCCCATCTGGCGGCCAACTCTTTAACCGTTGAAACATCGATATTACGATAATGAAAATACGCTTCCAGCTTGGGCATATAGCGGTACAAAAAGCGTCTGTCCTGACCGATACTGTTTCCGCAGATCGGCGAGGTATTCTCCGGCACCCATTGCTTTAAAAATTCAATCGTTTGCCGTTCTGCTTCCGCCGCATCGATAGCGGAAGCCTTGACGCGCTCGATTAGGCCGGATTGTCCGTGATGCTGCTGATTCCAATCATCCATTGCCGCCAATGCCGCATCGGACTGATGCACGGCCAGCACCGGGCCTTGGGCCAGAATATTCAAATTTTTGTCGGTAACAATCGTAGCAATCTCGATGATCAAATCACTGTCCGGATCGAGTCCGGTCATTTCAAGGTCTATCCAGATAAGATGCGATGGGTCCTGCGCCATTTGTTGATTCCATTGTATTGAAGGTGGCGGTTAGTGTAGCATTGGCTAATCTGTACGTCTAACTCTTAAACTTTGAAGAATCGCGCTTATGAACAGCTTTACCATCATCTTTTTAATCGCACTAACCCTCTCTTTTTCAGTCCAGTTTTGGCTGGCTAAACGACACGCCGATTACGTTGCAAAGCACCGCTCCGCCGTACCTGAAGCCTTTAAAAATACCGTCTCGCTGGAAGCCCACCAAAAAGCGGCCGACTACACGCTGGAAAAAAGCAGGCTGGGCAATATAGACAGTATCATCGGCGTTATTCTGCTGTTAGTGATGACCCTCGGCGGCGGCATTAATTGGGCTTTCGAGTTTTGGGCAGCCACTGTGCAATCTCCTCTGATAGCGGGCTTGGCGGCATTAGCCAGTGTTTTTCTGGTCATGACTGCGGTAGAGATTCCTACCAGCGTCTACCAAACGTTTGTGATTGAAGAAAAGTACGGTTTCAACAAAAGCACCCCGCAACAATTTATCAAGGATCAACTGCTGCAACTGATTTTAGTCGCCGCTATCGGCATACCTTTGCTGGCTTTAATCTTGTGGGTTATGGATAGTATAGGTTCACTGTGGTGGGTATGGGCTTGGGGCATACTGATAAGCTTTTCGCTGCTGATGAGCTGGCTTTACCCAACCGTGATCGCACCGTTATTCAATAAATTCACCCCGATGGAAGAAGGCTCGTTAAAAGAGCGGATTCAGGGCTTGCTTGCCCGTTGCGGCTTTAGCAGCCAGGGCATATTCATCATGGACGGCTCCAAGCGTTCAGGCCACGGCAATGCCTACTTCACCGGCCTTGGCAACAACAAGCGCATCGTGTTTTTCGACACTTTGGTCAATTCTTTGGACGATGAAGAATTGGAAGCGATACTGGCCCACGAACTGGGACACTTCAAGTGCAAACACACTATTAAGATGCTGATTGCCAATGCCGTTATGACCCTGATCAGTTTTGCGGTTTTAGGTTGGCTGATCGATCAGCAATGGTTCTACAACGGGCTGGGCGTAGAGCTGCCGTCGCATGCTGCCGCCTTATTACTATTCATGCTGGTGTCATCGTCATTCACCTTTTTTATCCAGCCCATCATCGCCTATTTTCAACGCAAATTTGAATTTGAAGCCGATAATTTTGCCTCAAACAATGCCAAAGCCGAAAAACTGGTCAGCGCTCTGGTTAAGTTGTTTGAAGAAAACGCCAGTACCTTAACGCCGGACCCTTTATATTCCGCGTTCCATTATAGCCACCCGCCTGCGGCTATTCGTATTGCCAATTTAGAATCCCAAATACGCCCTGCGTGCGACTGCATGGATGCAGGAGGTAGAGCAACGCAGGAGCAGGAGCAGTTGCCGAATGGCTGATTTAATTGAAGGACTGGTCATCTCCCATTTAGGTCAGGGCATTGCGGTTGAACATGACGATAAGATTGTACTTTGCCAAACACTGCGGCGGCTTGAAACCGTCGCAGTGGGCGACAGAGTTTTATGGACGCAATCCTCGCCTGATCAAGGACGCATAGAAGAAATCCTGCCCCGGCGTTCGCTGTTGATGCGCCCGTCCAGAAACGGCAAAACGCGTCCGGTTGCCGCCAATATCGACACCGTCTTTGTCGTCTTTGCCGTCGAGCCTTACTGCGATTTTTTACTGATAGACCAATATCTGGCTATTTGTGAGAATCGCAATATAGATGCGGCGTTAGTGCTGAATAAAACCGATCTGGCGCAATCGGCCGGTATTGAACAAGAACTGCTGGACTATACCAATCTGGGTTACGCGCTGTACCGGGTCAGCGCCACAGCAGCATCGGGACTGGATGAGTTAAAGCGGGCCTTAAAAGATCAGGTTAGTATTTTGGCTGGACAGTCCGGCGTCGGTAAGTCATCGTTAACCAATGCGATTATTCCCGATAAAGAACTGAAAACCAATACTATCTCCGAAACCACCAAACACGGACGACATACCACCACCGCAGCAACGCTCTACCATATGGACCAAGGCGGCGATTTAATCGACAGCCCCGGCGTTGCCATTTTCGGGCTGGCCGGTCTTTCCGAACAACAACTGGCTTACGGTTATCGTGAATTTCAGCTATTGATTGAACAATGCCAATTTAAAAACTGCCGTCATCTGATTGATAAGGGTTGCGCGGTGCGTGCGGCGGCGGAAAACGGCGATATTTCAATGACACGGTATCAGCGGTTTTTAAAGCTTAGAGAGAAGATGCCGACGGCGTATGTCTGATAGAAATTCACCAAGAAGAAACTTGCAGGCTGGGAACTTGCCGCAATCTATCATGTAACAAAGATTATCTGTGGAAAACAAAGTCATATCTCCTTACAATACACGGTTTTGTTAGTCTTTTCGGTAACCTTTTAAGTACAGATAAAGCCATTTTTTATGCGGCCTGTATGAACAATCGATCTAATCAAACACGAGAACTATGGAACAACACAATCTTACCCTAGGCATCCCCGGCTTTAACTACCCCGATTTATACGATTCTGCGCGTCTGAAAGATTTGCTGGATGTGTTTGATGCTTCGGTTGAACGCCATGATTCGCAGCTGCACAATGAATTCAAGGCTTACCGCCAGAATCAGGGTGAAGGTTTGTCACCGGAGACTATTTCCGACCTGCTGGTGCGCATGGGGCCTTATGTCGGTCAGTTTGTCGCCAAGATTTTTAATGTTTCCGAACAACATCAGGCACAGGGCGCAAAAATCAAGGACGAGATTGACACCATTTTTATCTTTAAAAATGAAATAGTCGATAAGCTGGCTTTCTTCTTTAAAGGCCAAGATGCCGGCGATTGGGTCATACCTGCCATCCTGAATCGTTTTGATCTGCTGATTGACGCGGGTTTTCCCGAAGCCAACCAAGATGATGATCCCGAACACCGCGTTGCGCGAGTCGGCGCTGTTATTGGACTGCTGTACAGCCATTACAAACTGATTGCCAAAGGCAAAGACAGCGATTACGAAAATGCCGATTTGGTCGCAGAGGCGTTGCGCGCCAAACTTGCCGCACACGAAGAAGCGGCAACCGAATTTAATGACATCATCGGTTTGCAAGACCCCGCTGAGTTTATCAACGGCCTGATGGACGTCGTGCTGCGCTGGAGTTTTGTAGCCCAACAGGATAACGATGTGGTCGCGAACTGGCCGAGTTTTAAACTCCCGGAAAAACGCGATTTCGACCAGTTGGTTGAGCATGAACTCGTCGATCGCGGCGAATTTAAGGCATGGATGGGTGAGCGGGAACACCGCCGCCGTCGGGATGGTTTCAAGCTAACCGACCCGCGTTTTAATCAACGTCAGGTATTGTCCGAAGTCAATCACTGCATTTACTGCCACGAGCGCGATACCGATTCCTGCTCCAAAGGTATGCGCAACAAAAAAACCAATACTTTCAAGGTTGACCCGCTGGGCGTAACCACCATCGGCTGTCCGCTGGATGAAAAAATATCGGAAATGCACCTCGTCAAACGCAACGGCGACAATATCGGCGCATTGGCGATTATCATTATCGACAATCCGATGTGTCCGGGCACCGGGCATCGTATTTGCAATGAGTGCATGAAAGGATGTATCTATCAAAAAACCGATCCCGTCGATATTCCGCAAATTGAAACCAATGTACTGACCGATGTGCTGTTCATGCCCTACGGCTTTGAAATATACAGCTTGCTGACCCGCTGGAATCCGTTAAACGTCAAGCGCCCGTACATGCTGCCTTACAACGGCAAAAACGCGCTGGTGGTCGGTCTTGGCCCCGCCGGTTACACGATGAGCCATTATTTATTAAATGAAGGCTTCGGTGTTGCCGGTATCGACGGCTTAAAACTGGAGCCGTTACCGGTGGCATTGACCGGCGACAGCGAAAATCTGCCTGCGCCGATTGTAAACTTTCAAGACCTGTACGAAGATTTGGACAAACGCATTCTGGCCGGTTTCGGCGGCGTGGCCGAATACGGCATTACCGTGCGCTGGGACAAGAACTTTCTGAAAGTCATTTACCTGACCCTGCAACGGCGCGAAGCGTTTCGTGCTTACGGCGGTGTACGTTTTGGCGGAACCATCACCATTGAAGACGCATGGCGCATGGGCTTCGACCATATCTGTATCGCTTCTGGCGCCGGTAAACCGACTATTATCGACATGAAAAACAATCTGATGCGCGGCATACGCAAAGCCTCGGATTTCCTGATGGCATTGCAATTAACCGGTGCCGCCAAAGCCTCATCGCTGGCAAACTTGCAGGTGCGTTTGCCTTCCGGTGTTATCGGCGGCGGTTTGACCGCTATGGATACCGCAACCGAATTGATGGCGTATTATCCGGTGCAGGTCGAAAAAATCCTGCATCGTTATAAAACGCTGGTTAACGTGTATGGCGAGCAAACCGTCCGCGATCGTTACGACCGGGAAGAAACCATCATTCTCGATGAGTTTCTGGCGCACGGCAAAGCCATAGCCGCCGAACGCCAACGTGCCGAAGCGGCGGATGAACAACCGGATTTTCAACCGCTGGTAGAATCGTGGGGCGGCGTCACGCTGTTTTATCGTAAAGGCATTAACGATGCGCCCGCGTATCGCCAAAACCACGAAGAAATCGCTAAAGCGCTGGAAGAAGGCATCGCCTTGGCCGAAGGCATGAGTCCGCTCGGCGCTCAAGCAGACGAATACGGGCATTTAAACGCGGTAGAATTTGAAAAACTGGTACTGGAAGAAGGCCGCTGGAAAAGCTCGGGGCAAACCGTCAATGTTCCGTTGCGCAGCTTATACGTTGCCGCAGGTACCTCGCCGAACACCATTTATCAAAGCGAATATCCCGACACCTTTGTGATGGACAAATGGTTCTTCCAGCGCTATCAGCCTGAATGGACCAACGACTCGGTCGAATTGGTGCCGATGCACGATGACGCCATGCCTAAGCTCGGCAAACCCGCGCCGCTGACGTCTTATCAAAAAGACGGCAAATTCATCAGTTTTTACGGCGACAACCATCCCGTTTACGCAGGCAACGTGGTTAAAGCCATGGCCAGCGCCAAAAACGGCTACCCTTACGTGGTCAAACTGTTTGAACAGGAATTGGCCGGATTGAATCCGGTACAACAACCGGAACGCGATGCGGCATTAAAAGCCTTGTTTGCCCGATTGGACGACGCGTTTAAAGCCACTATCGTAGCCATTAACCGCCTGACGCCGACGATTATCGAAGTCGTGGTCAAAGCGCCGATGGCGGCGGAAAAATTCCACCCAGGACAATTTTATCGCGTCCAAAACTACGAAGCTTTTGCGCCTGTCGTCGAAGGCACGGTACTGGCAGCCGAAGGTTTGGCGCTGACCGGAGCGGAAGTCGACAAGGAAAAAGGCACGATCTCGCTGATCGCGCTGGAAATGGGTTCATCCTCGCGCCTGTGCGCAACCTGGAAAGTCGGCGATCCGCTGGTGATCATGGGCGTAACCGGTACGCCGACCGATATACCGACCGGCAAAACCGTGTTGTTGCTCGGCGGCGGATTGGGCAATGCGGTATTGTTCTCCATCGGCAAAGCCTTAAGAGCAGCGGGCAATAAAGTGATCTATTTTGCCGGTTACAAATACGCGCAAGACCGTTTTAAAGTCGAGGATGTTGAAGCCGCCGCCGACATTATCATCTGGTCGGTCGACAAGGGCGAAGGCGTTGAAGCGATTATCCCAACCCGTCCGCAAGATAAGACTTTTGTCGGCAATATTCTGGAAAGTATGCTGGCTTACGCCCAAGGCGAATTAGGCGAACAGCCTATTTCGCTGGCCGATGTCGATCACCTGATCGTGATCGGCTCGGATCGCATGATGGCGGCAGTAAAAAGCGCACGCTTCGATGTGTTGAAGCCTTATTTAAATAAAGCGCATCACGCCATCGGCTCCATCAACTCGCCGATGCAGTGCATGATGAAAGGCATTTGCGCCCAGTGTTTATGCAAGCATATCGATGCCGATACCGGCAAGGAATACTTTGTGTATTCCTGCTACAACCAGGATCAGGATTTGGATAAGGTTGATTTTCCGCATCTGAACGCCCGACTGCGGCAAAATACCGTGCAGGAAAAGCTGTCTAATCTTTGGCTGGATTATTTGCTGGAGAAACAGCGCCGGAATTAGAGGCCAGATCGCTGCACATCAAAGCTGGACGAGGATATAATACCCATATGCGACAACTTAATGATAAATATATTAAATAGGTTGTCGCATACTGACTGTTTTGTAATGAAATATGCTCGTAGCCAGTCATCAAATAAAGTCAATTTGACTGACGATAAAAAGCTTCAGTAGCCTTACTTCATAAGATAAAAGCGCGGCTCGTAGCCAAACGCGAGCTTGCATTCTGTTAAACCTGGATAAACCATTTCGTGGACGAAATGATTTATCCAGGTTCATCAACACTTAAAAATTGCTAAATAACGTGGAATAATAGCCAACATCGCGTTGCCTACAGGAGGCAGGTGCTTAGCGTGAGCACGACTGCATGGACAGATATTTGCCTCGGCAAAAGCTGTGCCTAAGGCGACTACTTCTGGTACCCTCTATTAACCTTAAACTGATGAAATTAAACACTATGGCGCAATACATATATTCAATGAACCGGGTCGGCAAAATTGTCCCGCCCAAAAAATATATCCTTAAGGACATCTCGCTGTCTTTTTTCCCCGGCGCAAAAATCGGCGTACTGGGCTTAAACGGCTCGGGTAAATCGACGCTGCTGAGAATCATGGCAGGCATCGATAAGGAGATTGAAGGCGAGGCTATCCCGCTAAAAGGCATTAAAATCGGCTATCTGCCGCAAGAACCGCAACTCGATCCCAATAAAACCGTGCGCGGCAATGTCGAAGAGGCAGTCGCGGAAATCAAGGAGGTTCTGGAACAACTTGATGCGGTTTACGCGGCTTATGCGCTGCCCGATGCCGATTTTGACAAGTTAGCCGCCGATCAGGCGCGTCTGGAAGACATTGTGAATGCCTGCGACGGCCATAATCTGGAACGCAAACTCGAAGTTGCCGCCGACGCGTTGCGGCTGCCGGATTGGGATGCGAATGTCGCCACTTTATCGGGCGGTGAAAAACGCCGCGTGGCATTATGCCGGTTGTTATTATCCAACCCCGACATGCTGTTATTGGACGAACCGACCAACCATCTGGACGCGGAATCTGTCGCCTGGCTGGAAAGGTTCCTGCACGATTACCCTGGAACCGTGGTTGCGGTAACTCATGATCGATATTTCCTCGATAATGTTGCCGGCTGGATTCTGGAGTTGGACAGAGGTTCCGGCATTCCGTGGGAAGGCAATTACTCCAGCTGGCTGGAGCAAAAAAGCAATCGTCTGTTGCAGGAAGAAAAGCAGGAATCTTCCCGCCAAAAAGCCATGAAAGAAGAACTGGAATGGGTACGTTCCAACCAAAAAGGCCGTCATGCCAAAAGTAAGGCTCGTCTGGCCCGTTTTGACGAATTGTCGTCAGTCGACGTACAAAAACGCAACGAAACCCAGGAAATTTATATTCCGCCCGGCCCTCGCCTGGGCGACGTGGTGATTGAAGCCGACAACATCAGCAAAGCTTTCGGCGACAAGCTGTTATTCAACGGCTTGAGTTTTAAACTGCCGCCCGGCGGCATCGTCGGCATTATCGGCCCGAACGGCGCGGGTAAAACCACGCTGTTCCGCATGATGGCCGGTGTCGACAAGCCCGATTCGGGCACCCTAACACTAGGGCAAACCGTTCAACTCGCCTATGTTGATCAGTTGCGCGATGACCTGGATCCAAAGAAAACCGTGTTCGATGAAATTGCAGGCGGCTTGGACATGATTACCGTTGGCAAATATGAAACGCCATCACGGGCTTATGTCGGTCGTTTTAACTTTAAAGGTGCAGACCAGGGAAAACGTATCGGCGATCTGTCCGGCGGCGAACGCAACCGTGTGCATTTAGCCAAGCTGCTTAAAACCGGCGGCAACGTGCTGCTGCTTGACGAACCGACCAACGATCTGGACGTTGAAACTCTGCGCGCGCTGGAAGAGGCCCTGCTGTCTTTTCCAGGCTGCGCAGTGGTTATTTCGCATGATCGCTGGTTTCTGGACAGAATCGCTACGCACATGCTGGCGTTTGAGGGCGACAGTAATGTGGTCTGGTTTGAGGGCAACTATGAAGATTACGAGGCCGACCGTCATCGCCGCTTGGGTAGCGATGCGGATAATCCTCATCGGTTGAAGTATAAGAAGCTGACTGGGTAATCAACACTGATCAGTTGATTGTGGGGGCGGCTTCAGTCGCCCTTATAAAAGCTACAACGTAAGCAGCATCCCACATCGAATAATCATCCAATTTTTCAACCAGCTTTGCCCGTAAAGGATTAGCCACAATATAACGGGCGATGCTCTTAATGTCTTCGTCTTTTCTTAGTGCATGGTCATGAAAAGCCCTATCCCAAATTGAACCTTGCCGCTGCAAATGGTGGTTGATTATATGTGCAGAACGCCCCTTAAGCAGTCGTACAATTTGAGATAAGCTTTGATTTTCTTGCAACTGAAACAGCCAGTGCAAATGACCGGGCATAATCACCCATGCCAATGATTCAAGTTGATTTTCTTCATGTAGCCTACGCATTTCTGAAACCAACAATCTTGCACAATAGAAGTCATGGAAGTAAGGAATTCTATTATGGGTTACAGTTGTTACAAAATATGCGTTATAAGCAAGAGAAACTCGTCCTTTATGTAAATCATCTCTGGGCATGATGAGCGAACCTAACTGATTGTGGAGGCGACTTCAGTCGCCAATATACCGGTAGATTGATTATAGACCGGGCGACTGGAGTCGCCCCCACAATATACTTGATGACAATCACCCTACCCCGCAAACACCACATCAAACCGCTTCATCAATCCGGCTATATCTTTCCGGTAAAACTCCTGCACCGGCAAACACAAATCCCCCGGCTTTAGGCCCCGCTCCTGCAGCGACTCCACTTCGGTGTAGATGTCATTCACATCATAGATTTCCAGCGCTTTAAAAATAGCTGCGGTATCTTTCATGCCCGCAATTTCAGGATTTTGGCCGTTTTTCAGCTGAAACACGCCATCGTCCAGCAACAAAATGCTGACATGCTGGTCAAACGCGGCGGTGGTCAGAATAATATCCAGCATTTCCTGAACCTGAGCTCCGCTGTGCGGCGGCTTGCGCAATACGAATAAATAACGCTTCATGCCCTCACCCGAATACGATAAAGCGGTCGGCTTCCAGCGTGGCCTCGACCAGCTGCCCCAAACCGGAAATGCGAAAGCCCTCGGCCAAGTCATTATCCTGCTTACCCTGCCGCTGGGCCTCGTCGCTGCATAACAAGCCGCGCCGTTGCGCAGCGGAAATGCACACTACTAAGTCAATTTGGTGCAGCCTAGCCAGCTCGCTCCATTGCGCGGTGAACTGGAGTTCGTCATCCGGCGGCGTCGCGTATTTGAACGCATGGTAAATGCCGTCGTGATAAAAAAACACCTGGAATACTTGATGGCCTTGCGCCAAGGCGGCGTTGATAAATTGATACGCGGTATACCCGGCATTGGACTGGTATGGGCTGGCGTTAACTTGAATGGCGAATTTCATTGGGTTTTACGCTAACCGCCATCAAAGGGATTGTAGGTTTCTAACGCGAGTGCTTTAAAATCCTTAGTATTGCGCGTTACTAAAATTGCCGAATATTGCATAGCGGTTGCGGCAATAATTGCATCGGGCAACTTAATCCTTTTTTCCTTTCGAATATCAATTACATGCTGAACAACTTCATCCGATAATGACCTAATCGAGGCGCATTCCATAAACTGCTCGGCTTTTTGTCTTTCCTGCACGTTAAAAGAGAAACCTAAAAACTCCATCTTTGAAATGATTGAAATTTGAAAACTCTCGCGTATTAATGTTGAAACCTTGTCTTTTACTGCACACTCCATATTACCGTTAAAGTAATAAATGAGAATGTTCGTATCCAGCAAATAATGCTTCATGCTTTAGTGTTCCCACTCGTCGCGCATAGCTACAAGCAATTGATCGACATGTTCTATATGACTGACGCCAAAAAACTGTTCCGGGTTTAACTGATTTTTTTCAGTGTCTGCGGACAACATAGGGAAAACAATAATTTCAACTGTTTCAGAACTGAAATCATCAGGTATATCAATCAGGTCTTTAAGTTTTTTGGTTTCGACAATTTGTCTTATTGCTTGCATCATTATTTCCTCTGATCAATTTTTAGTATAAATGTCGGGCATAAACAGCATGCCCGACCTACCTGACTAGGTTTTGTGTTGTTGACTAAGTCACATACGGATACACAACCTTTAGTTGCAAAATAATAGCCATTACTCCAGTTCGTTTTAAGAGAACCATCCTTGTTGTTACGTATTTCGCCAGATTTGCAAATTGACATGAAATTTTCTGGACTCGTAATATGAAAAACACGCCCACGTAGTTTGGGGGAAAGTTTTCTTACCGCTCCCCGATATGAAGTGGATATAATTTCAAACTTCACGCCTTAGTGTTCCCACTCATCACGCATAATTCTAAGCAATTGATCAATATTGTTTAAATGACTGACACCAAAAAATTGCTCTGGATTTAACTCAGCTTTTTCGATACCTACGTGCAATATAGGGGAAACAATAATTTTAGCTGGTTCAGAACTGGAATCATCCGGTATATCAATCAGCTTTTTCATCTGCGACTCAATCCCGCTTAATCTCATTAAAATAAAGCGTAGCGCCAATCACCGCAGCCGGTGCGACGATGATATTCAGCACCGGAATGGTCAGCCCCAGCACCGCCAGCCCGCCAAAACTTAACGCACCCAGCCTTACGCTTTTGACCAGCTTTTTTTGCTCGGAAAACAATACGCCCTGGTTTTCCAGCGGATAAGCCAAATATTCCAGCGCCATGCCCCAGGCCCCGAACAGCGCCCATAAGAAAGGTGCAAGCACATTGATGCCGGGAATAATCGACAATATCAGCAGCGGCAAGGCTCTGGTCGTCAGATAGCCGATACGCTTTGCTTCGGCAATAAGGACTTTAGGCAGCGGCTGTTCAGCATTTGCAAAGGCTTGGCCGCTAATCATGGCCAGCGTTTTTGCGGATAACTTGCCGTAAAAAGGCGCGGCAAGCATATTCGCCAATACCGTAAAGGTAAAAAAACCGGCTATAAAAAAACTGATAAAAAACAGCGGCCATAATACCCAGCTCAACCATTGCAGCCAGCCGGGGATGAATTGATCGATCAAGTCTGAAATATAAAAATAACCTAAGGTCAAGGCGGCGCTGTACAGCACCACGTTAATCAAAATGGGGATGATGATAAATTTGCGCAATTCCGGGCTGGTCAATAAGTTCAGGCCCTTAAATAAAAAGCCGATGGCTAATACCGGGTTGTTGCCTTTTTTATCAAATTGCATTTCTTAAACCTCCCACGCCTTGCCCGGCGGGATTCAACACCACGCCGCGCTCGGTCACAATGGCGGCAATCAGTTCCGCCGGAGTCACGTCAAAAACCGGATTCCAGGCGCTGACCAGGGAACCCTCGTGGTTATAACAGTCGGGCAATAATTCGTTCTGGTTGCGTTGCTCGATTTCAATCAGGTCGCCGCTAGGCATGCCCCAGTCTATGGTCGTGGTGGGCGCTACCACCATCAACTTTACGCCATGCTGTTTGGCCAGTACGGCCAGTGAATAAGTGCCGATTTTGTTTGCGGCATCGCCATTGGCGGCAATGCGGTCTGCGCCGACCACGATCCAATCGATAGCGCCGGATTTCATCAGCCATGCCGCCGCCGAATCGGCAATCAAGGTCGAAGGAATCTCGTCTTGAGCCAACTCCCAAACGGTCAGCCTTGCGCCTTGCAGCCAGGGCCGGGTTTCGCCCGCATAGACATTGATGTGCTCTCGTTGATAAGCGCTACGGATAACGCCCAACGCCGTGCCGTAACCGCCGGTTGCCAAGGCGCCGGCGTTGCAATGCGTCATCACGCCTTTGGCACCGGCCAGAATATCCGCGCCCAGTTCGCCCATTTTGTGATTGGCGGCAATATCATCGGCATGGATTCTTTCCGCACAAACCAGAACAGCCGTCATCGGATTATCAAGCTGCTTGGCCAGTACAGCCTTCATCTGATCCAACGCCCAAAACAAATTAACCGCTGTTGGTCTGGACGTTGCCAACATGGCTATATCAGCTGCCACTTTTTGCCGCCAATGATTGGACTGCGCGTAATGCTTGCGGACCGACAGCGCCACACCGTAAGCGGCGGCTATACCGATAGCCGGTGCGCCGCGAACACGCATGCTTGCAATGGCGTCTGTTACACCGACGGCGTCCTTGTATTCATCGTAAACAATTTTTTCCGGCAATTGTCGCTGATCCAGCACTTTTAAAGCATCGCCTGTCCATTGCAAGGCTTGTACAGTCAATTTATTTTGCATAGTCATTTTTATCAAAAACCAATGGTAAAAAGTTATAATTTGGCAACCCAATACAGGAATATCTTATGACAGTTGTCGATACCCTCATCCACGCTCGCTGGATTATACCCGTTGAACCGGAATCCGTAACCTATGAACACCATACGCTGGTTATCAATAGCGGTCGAATTATCGACCTGCTGCCTACCGAAATTGCCAGGCAAAAATATCAGGGTACAACCACCGAAAACCTGGGCAATCATGCCCTGCTGCCCGGTCTAATCAACAGCCATACCCATGCCGCGATGACTTTAATGCGCGGTATTGCCGATGATTTGCATCTGTTGGACTGGTTGCAAAACCACATCTGGCCGCTGGAACAAAAATGGATGAGTGAAGCGTTTGTCAAAGACGGCACCGATCTGGCGATAGCCGAAATGATACTGGGAGGTACGACCTGTTTCAATGACATGTATTTTTTTCCGGAAATCACCGCAACGCAGGCGATACATCACGGCATACGCGCCAGTGTCGGCTTGATCCTCATCGATTTCCCGACAGTCTGGGCCGAAAACAGCGACGCCTATATTGAAAAGGGTTTGGCTTTGCATGATCAACTGCGCCACCACCCGCTGATTTCCACACCGTTTGCGCCGCATGCGCCGTACACGGTGTCGGACGAACCTTTGCAAAAAATCAAAACCCTGGCCGATGAGCTGGAACTGCCGATCCATATGCATGTCCACGAAACGCAACACGAAATCAAGCAGGAGCAGGAAAAAACCGGACAGCGCCCCTTGCAAAGATTGCATGAACTCGGCCTGATCGATCCGTCATTCATCGCGGTACACATGACCCAGTTAACCGATGACGAAATCGCCCGGTTTGCGGAATCCGGCGCACATATTGTGCATTGCCCCGAATCCAACTTAAAACTGGCCAGCGGCTTTTGCCCGGTTGCCAAATGTATCGCTGCAGGCATCAATGTGGCGTTGGGTACCGACGGCGCGGCCAGTAATAACGATCTGGATATGTTCGGCGAAATGCGCACCGCAGCATTGCTCGGCAAAGCCGTTGCCGGTGACGCCAGCGCCATTCCGGCCATGACCGCCCTGCGCATGGCGACCATCAACGGCGCCAAGGCCTTAGGCCTGGATCATGAAACCGGTTCGTTAAGCATCGGCAAAGCCGCCGACGTGATTGCCGTTGATTTATCGTATTTGGAAACCCAGCCGTTATATTGCCCGGTTTCGCAGATTGTATATGCCGCCGGCCGTCAGCAAGTCACCGATGTCTGGGTGGCTGGCAAACGCCTGTTAAAGCAGCGTCATTTGACTACGGTCAATATTGATGAATTGAGAATCAAAATCGCCGAATGGCGGGAGCGGTTGTCAGGTTGATTGTTAAGAGAAAGCCTGTATATTTGCAACCATTCAGGCCTATTTCGTTCCCGCTCGGAGCACAGTGTGTAACCCATGATGTTGTTTCGGAGTTCAAAGCCGGCTTTGAACGATTTACAAGTACAAGGCGAGCCTTGTACTCCGGTATGGAGCCTACCCTACATAGCTTTCACTTTGGAGAAAAGACGATGAGTACCGCAGAAAAATTGCAGAAAAAGTACACTTATGCCGATTATGCCCAATGGCCTGAAGATGAGCGCTGGGAATTGATTAACGGCGAGGCGTACGCCATGACTGCCCCGCAGCGGCTGCATCAGGATATTGTGTCCGAATTGTGCAGACAAGTCGGTAATTATTTGCAAGGCAAGCCTTGTAAATTTTATGTCTCGCCCTTTGACGTGCGCCTGCCACGCAAAGATGAAGCCGACGCCAATGTGGAAACGGTGGTGCAGCCCGATCTAAGCGTCATTTGCGACCAGTCCAAGCTGGACAAGCAAGGCTGCCGTGGTGCGCCGGATTGGATTGTTGAAGCGCTTTCTCCTTTTACCGCGCTCAAAGACATGAACACCAAACGCAGCCTTTACCAGCAGCATGGGGTGCAGGAATATTGGATTATCCACCCGGAAGATCGTTGGATTTTGGCGTATACGCTGGATGCACAAGGACGGTATGGACAGCCCGGTGTGTTTGGCATGGATGAGTCCACCGCTGTGCAACGATTCCCGGATCTGAGCATTGATTGGTCATTTATGACAGCCGTTTGATGCCGCGAGGTAGGATGCGCGAAACCCATCACAATCAGCCCTCCCTTCGATGGGTTTCGCTACCCGCTCTACCCATCCTGCAACCGCGTTACTAATCCCACTTCATAACCGGCACAGATGAAATAGAATTCTTTGGGGAACCTTCAATCACCTTGTCACTGTAAGCCAGATAGACCAGAACATTACGTTTTTTATCATAAAAACGCACCACTTGCAGACTCTTAAAAACCAGCGACAGGCTTTCTTTAAACACCACCTCACCATTTTTCAATTTATCCAGTTTGCTCGTATCGATTACGCCTATTTGCCGACATGCAATTGACGCTTCTGTTGGATCTTCAGCCAGACCTACCGCGCCTTTCATTCCACCTGTTTTAGCGCGTGATATATGACAGGCAACACCGGAAACATCAGGGTCGTCGAAGGCTTCAATCACAATTTTATGATTGGCTCCAAGCAGCTTAAATGTCGTGCTGACATCACCGATTTCTTCGGCTGACACAGTAAAGGCTAATGTGCTGAGAACTATTGTTACCGCAAGCAAGATTTGTTTTTTCATAAGTTTATCCACAAAGTTAAGAAGTTATACTGCCTTTATTACCTGAACGCGGCTTTGAATATTAAACCCTTGTCGCGAACTCACTCAAGTTTTACTCTCAATGATCCATTTTCAAAACAGGCACAGCCGCCAACAGCTTTTTGGTATAAGCCTGTTTGGGCTGGGTCAAAACCTCGGCCACGCTGCCCTGCTCTATGATCTTGCCTTGGTACATCACGGCGACATCATCGGCTATTTCCGCAACGACGGCAAGATCATGGGTGATGAACAAATAACTGACGCCTTTTTCCTGCTGCAAGGTTTTGAGTAACTGGATAATCTGCGCCTGTACCGATACATCCAGCGCGCTGGTCGGTTCGTCGCAGACGATCAGTTTGGGATCGACCGCCAGTGCGCGGGCAATGCAGATGCGCTGACGCTGGCCGCCGGAAAACTCATGCGGGTAACGCAGCGCCGAATCTTCGGGCAAATCGACTTGCTGCAACAGTTGTCGGACTCTGGCCTTGCGCTGATCGGAACTCACCTCGGGATGCAAGGCTCTGATGCCTTCGGCGATGATGTCGCCGACCAGCATGCGCGGGTTCATTGATGAAAACGGGTCTTGGAACACGATCTGGATATTGGCGCGTTGTTGACGCAGAGCTTCGCCGGTTAAGGCATTCAACTCGACGCCGTTGATGACGACCCGTCCGCTGCCGGGTATCAGGTTTAACAAGCTCTTGCCCAGGGTGGTTTTGCCGCAGCCGGATTCGCCGACCAAGGCCAGGGTTTTGCCTTGCTGTATATCGAAACTGACGCCGTCGACCGCCCGCACAAAATCGACGATCCGTTTGAAAATGCCTTTCCGTATCGGGTAATAACAATAAAAATCGCTGACCTGGAGTAGCGGCGGTTTTTCCTCGGCGCTGTGCGTTAAGCAACTGCCCATCGACGGCAGCGCATTCAGCAGCTTACGGGTATATGGGTGTTTGGGCTGGTTAAAAAACTCGGCAGTCGCGCCGGTTTCGACGATTTTACCCTGTTGCATGACTGCAACCCGGTCTGCCATCGTGGATACCAGCGCCAAGTCATGGCTGATCAGCCACAATGCCATGCCGGTTTGTTGCTGGATACTCTTCAGCAGCGCCAGGATTTGCGCCTGTATGGTCACATCCAGCGACGTAGTCGGTTCATCGGCGATTAATAAATCCGGCTTGCCCGCCAATGCGATAGCAATCATCACCCGTTGCCGCTGACCGCCGGAAAGCTGATGCGGATAGTCCTTAATGCGCAGCTGCGGTTCGGGTAGTTCAACTTGCTGCAATAATTCCAGCACCCGTTGTTTAACCGCTTCCCTGGGCAGGTCGAAATGCAGCTTGATGACTTCCTCGATCTGGCTGCCGATGGTCATCACCGGGTTCAGCGAGGACATCGGGTCCTGAAAAATAAAGCCGATGCGTCGACCGCGAATTTTGCACAGCTCAAATTCAGAATGGTTCAGTAAATTATCGTCTTGCAGGTCGATCGCGTCGGCGTTAAGCCTTGCATTGTTGGGCAATAATCTGAGCACCGACAGGGCGGTGATCGATTTGCCGGAACCCGACTCGCCGACCAACGCAAAAGTTTCGCCTGCATGGATTTCAAAACTGATGTCATCGACCACCGTCTGCCGGTGGTTGAAGGTGACGCTAAGATGCCGGACGGCCAGTATCGGATTATTCATTGCCGCTCCGTCTCGGATCAAACGCATCCTGCACCACGTCGGCAAACAGATTGGCTGCCAGCACCAGCGCGAACATAAACACAAAGGCGGCCGTCAGCGACCACCACACGATAGGCTCACGCGCCATTTCCAGCCGTGCGCCGTTAATCATATTGCCCCAGCTGTAGCTGGTCGGATCGACGCCGATATTGATGTACGACAACACCGCTTCGGCCAGCACCAGCGAACTGAAATCCAGCACCACGGAGATCAATACGATGTGCATGACATTGGGCAGGATGTGGCGCAGTAAAATCGCACCTTGCTTAACGCCCAACGCCGAGGCGGCCTGGACGTATTCCATTTCCCGGAGTTTAAGGGTTTCCGCCCGGAGCAATCGGCATAGGCCTGTCCAGCTGGTTACGCCGAGAATCATGCACAGGAACAATAGCCGCATATCGGCCCTGACGATAACGCTGGTAAAGTCCGCCTCGTGATTGGCCATGTACACCTGCACCATCAGGATTGAGGCGGCGATCAGCAACACGCCGGGGATGGAATTGAGGGTGGTGTAGATGTATTGAATGACATCGTCCACCCAGCCGCGAAAAAATCCGGCCAGGATGCCGAAGATAATCGCCATCGGCAGCATGATTAACGTGGTTAAGGTACCGATGACCAGGCCGGTGCGTATGCTTTTTACGGCCTGATAAAAAACGTCTTCGCCGACTTTGTCGGTGCCGAACACGTGATAATAGCCGGATAAATAGATTAAGGCGTAACTAAGCGACACAATAACAAATACTACCGCCCAGACTGTTTTTGCCGTTGAACTGCGCATGAAGCGTTTATGCTGCTCAGCTAATAATCCCCACATAAGCAGCATAAAAAAACCGATCAGGCTGGCGCCTTGGGCCAAGCCGTAAAGTGTTTTTTGTAAAATATCGGGGATTTTCTCTGTCTCAGGATTATTCAAATACCTGCCGCCGAACTCCAGGCGCGGATAACCCCATTGCATGGAGCCGTCTTCCAGTGTCATCATTTCCTTGCTGTACAGCGTGGTCGCAAAAGGCGCGGAATAGGTTTTTTCGCCATGCTCCCGAAGCGGCGCCGCCCAATCGTCCAGCAGGCTGATAATCTCGTTTTTCTTATCATTGGCTGGCTTAAAATGCACGGAATCGAGCAAGCCGATCAGCACAAAAAACAGCAGCACCACCAGCGACACCATGCCGATTTTACTGCGGCCTATTTGTTGCAGCGGGCGCTTGATGTGTTCCTTGCCGCGCAGATACAAGCCCAGCGCCAGCATCACAACAATCAGCAAGTAGATCAGTGCGTCTGTCCATAAAACAATCATTGCGTTAGCCTGTGTTGGTCAAGTCATGTTCGGCAAAGTTCAAAGCCGGCTTTGAACTCCATTTTAAATGACGGACGCCTAAATCGGAGTCCAAAGCCGGCTTTGGACTATTAAAAATCATCTTCTTGTAATATCATTTTTTGATAATCATCGTTGTCTTTAAATTGTTTAGCCAGGTTTTTCCGTCCCGATTGTGCTAGCCGTTGATGAAAACTGGAAAACGGGTAATCGTGTAAATTATCACAATAACCATGCTTGACCGGGTTAATTAGCAAATAATTCAACCGCACCCTATAATCCTTTTCATCACGCGGACAATAATCCCAATAGTTCCACCAGACCGGCAAATCGCACAAGCAATGCGCTTGAATAACATGACTGGTTATGCCATGAATTTTACGAAAAATCTTGCTCAAATCATCGCCCTTATTGCTCACACCAAGCAGATGATAATGATTATCCAAAATTACCCAATCATTGAGCGTCCAGTTTTTCTCACAAAAGCAGTCCTGAATTGTCTCAAGTAAATGCAGCTTGACGGTATCAGCTGCTAATAACGGTCTTTTTTGATAAATGGCGCTGGTGACAAAATAGGGAGTATTGTCCAAAAACAAATGCGCTGGCGTATGTAGACTTTTCTTTAGCATCGCAACACCTTTACAAATCGTTCAAAGCCGGCTTTGAACAATAGCTACGATAATCTCACGCGCGGGTCAACCAGGGTGTAGGAAATATCGGTCAACAGCAACCCAATCACATATAACACAGAGCCCAGAAACACCATCGCGCGAACGATAGCGAAATCCTGGCTGTTGATCGCGTCTATGGTGTAACTGCCTAAACCGGGGATGCTGAAAAACGATTCCATGATTAAACTGCCCATGAATAACAGCGGCAACACCACCACGACGCCGGTCAAAATAGGAATCATCGCATTGGGTAACACATGTTGAAACAGGGTTTGGGTTTCGGTTAAGCCCTTGGCTCTTGCAGTGCGTACATAGTCTTTTTCGACTTCTTCTAAAAATAGAGTTCTATACCAGCGAACGCCTGAGCCTATGCCTGAAAATACGCCGATCAACACCGGCAGGATCAGAAATTTAATCGCCGCCATGCCGTCATCATAGCCGGAAATAGGCACTAACCTTAAGACTTTACCGATGAAAAACTGCCCGCCGATGATATAAAACAGCGAAGAAATCGACATCAAAATCACGCATAACACGATGCCCGCATGTTCCAGATAGCTGTTGCGAAACAACACCATCATCAGCGCAAAACAAATATTCACCAGCAGGCCGACCAGCAAAGTCGGCAACGCCACGGCAAGACTGGGCCAGGCGCGCTCTTTAATGTCTGCGCCGATATTCCGGCCGCTATCGGACACGCCGAAACGAAACAAAAACAAGCCGACCGATTTTTGATAAAAAATGGTGTCGGTTATTTTTTTCTCACCTTGCGCATCGGCATTCCAGAGCAACGGCACATCGTAGCCGTGTTGCTGTTTCCAGTTGGCGATGGATTGCCCGGTAACGTGCTTTTGCCCCAGCTGCATACGCGCCATATCGTCCGGGCTGTTGACGACGAAGAACAAGACGAACGTTAAGATATTGACGCCCATCAATAAAGGCAGGCTGTATAAGAGTCGCCGGATAATATATTGAGTCATAGATTGGTTTTCCTTACACGGCGGCGATAGGCATTAATCGCCGGAATCAACATCAGCACAAACACTGCGCCGCCCAGCGCCAAAGGCCAAAACACCGGTTTGTTCCATTGTCGCCTTTTTTCTGCTCGATCGGCCGTATCGATACGGGTATATTTAAGCTGGTTATTCGCCATCAGGTTCGGTTTAAGATTTTTGTACCAACCGTGAAACAACGAAAAGTTCTTGGGGTGAAAGCCGAACACCCACGGCGCATCATGGCGCACGATCTCCTGCATTTGCTGGATGATCCGGTAGCGTTGCTCGCTGTTATCCATGTTGCGCATTTGCTCGAATAGGCGGTCGAATTCGGGATTATGATAATTTGAGGCATTTTCACCGCCGTGCTGCACTTTGGAATTTGCACCGTACAGCAGAAAAAAGAAATTCTCGGGATCGGGGTAGTCGGCATTCCAGCCCCACACAAAGATCTGGGCGTTGCCGGTGCGCATTTTTTCCTGGAAACGATTGTAGTCGGTGGCGCGAATCACCAGTTTTATGCCCAGTTTTTCAAATTGTTTACGATACCAGTTCATTCTGGGACGGTCGTCGATGCTGGTGGACGTGGTATCAAAATACAAAATCAAGGCTTCTTTGGTTTTGGGGTCTATGCCGCCGGCATAACCGGCTTCGGCCATCAGTTGCCGAGCGACATCGATTTTTTTACGCTGAGCTTTGCCATCCTGATTATCGTAAACATAAGGATTGATACCCGATTTATCGTCAACGCCGTAGATGCCGGGAGGCAAAACCCCTTGAGCCGCAACACCGCGCCCGTTGGTAAAAATAGAGATATATTCTTCATAATCGACCGCGATAGCGATAGCCTGCCGCAACTTTCTGGCCTGCTCGGTTGCACCGCCCACGGTGGCGTCAAGCATATTAAAGCCCATGTAAAAACTGGAGGTCGTCACCGAAGTTTGCAACTGGATGCCTTTTTCCAGCATCGACGGCGTCAGCGCCACGCCACCGCTGCCGGTAAATTGTATGGCCTGATCGAAACTGTCCGAGGCAATACCCGATGCATCGTAATAACCTTGCAAAAACTTGGTCCAGTAGGGGATGGTTTCTTTTTCCAGCATGAAAACCACTTTATTGATAAACGGCAGTTGTTTCCCTGCATCAACCAGTAAGCCTTTTTGCTTGTCTTCAGGTTCGCCTTCAGTCGGATAGGATTCAAGATGAAACAAGGGGTTTTTAAGCAGGATCATGCGCCGGTTCGGGTTATTCTCCGCCATCAGGTAAGGCCCCGTACCTATCGGAAACCAGTCCAGCGTAATGTTTTTGTCGACAAGTCCCTTCTGGTCATAAAACACATCCGCTTCCCACGGCATCGGCGAGAAAAACGGCATGGCCAACCAGTAGATAAACTGCGGATATTTGCCTTTAATGCGAATACGGTATTGATAACGGTTGAGTGCTGTTGCTCCTTCTATCGGCAAGCCTCTAATCGCCGTCTTGGCTTTATCTTTGACTTGTTTGGCATAGTCATCAAAGCCGACAATATAATTTTTCATGATTTCTGCTATCGGCGACTGAATTTTGGGATGCGCCAGACGCTTGATCTGATAAATATAATCCTCGGCGGTGAGTTCACGCGAACCGGTGGTTTTAAAATCATTCAGCGACGTAGCGGCCTCAATTTGCGCTTTGTCTAACTGATGGTATTTATAATCGCCTTGGGTGTTTTTAGCCAGCGCGGGGTGCGGCTGGTAGCGAATACCCGACTGAATTTCAATCATATAATCAGTAAATGCAATATCGCTGTCATTTGCCCCATTGCCCAGTTTTTCGCCTTTTGGATTCAGGTAACTAACTTCAGGCATGCGAGTGGCGGTTAGCGGCACCACTTGATAAGGCCTTTTCAGATAATGATATTGGAACGGAGGCTCGTAAATCTGCGCAATAAAAGTATATTCACTGTTGCTGTAGGATACAGCCGGATCCAGATGCTTGGGTCGTTCTGAAAATGATTCGTACAAAATCGCCTGATTGTCCTCATCTTCAGGATAAGGATTATTAAGTTGTTCTGATTCCCACGCTACGCACGAAAACGAGGCAGCCCAAAATATGACCGACAACATCAGAACTAATACACGAGCTTTGCAGGTTTTCATCTTCATACGACTACATGGAAGTGGAAGGTAGAACAATGCATGGAGCAATTGTCGACGACTGCACGGATGCAGGAGGTAGAACAATGCATGGAGCAATTGTCGAGACAAAAGACTGGACATCAATAAAAGGGTCATAGATACTTGAAACTCTATTGTAACAACAAAAACACCGGGAGATGATAATGGGTTTTATGCAGGGCAAACGGGTCTTGATTGTGGGCTTAGCCAGTAATCGTTCTATCGCATGGGGTATTGCTCAAGCCATGCATCGAGAAGGCGCTGAATTAGCTTTTACCTTTCAAAATGAAAAGCTGCAAAGTCGCGTCGAGGAAATGGCTGGGAAATGCAATTCCAACATTACCATTGAATGCGATGTCAGCATTGATGAACATATCGACACTGTATTTAACAAGCTGGGCGAACACTGGGACGGTTTGGATTGTATCGTACATTCGGTCGCTTACGCGCCCCGCGACGCACTGAATGGTGATTATGTTGATGTCACCACCCGCGAAAACTTTCAGATTGCCCATGATATCAGCTCCTACAGCTTTACCGCTCTGGCAAAAGCCGGACGCGCGATGATGCAAGGCCGCAACGGTTCTCTTTTAACGCTGACTTATTTAGGCGCCGATAGGGCGATTCCTAATTATAATGTCATGGGAGTAGCCAAGGCCAGCCTGGAAGCCAATGTTCGCTATATGGCTGTGGCGTTAGGAGCCGAAGGTACTCGCGTTAATGCGATTTCAGCAGGTCCCATCAGAACGCTTGCCGCGTCGGGTATTAATGACTTTAAATCCATGCTCAACAAAGCGGCCGATACTGCGCCGTTAAAGAAAAATGTAACCATTGAAGAAGTAGGCAATGCGGCGGCATTTATGTGTTCCGATCTGGCTTCAGGTATTACCGGCGAAATCACTTTTGTCGATTGCGGCTATAATATTGCCGGTTTGGCGGCATCTTAAAGCAAGAAATTTTGACACAAAAAAAGGGAGCTTAACGCTCCCTTTTTTATTTCCGGATCGACAATTATTTGGACGCCTTCACCGATACGTCGGCATCTGCCTGCAAACTGTTTATCAACGCATTGAATTCAGTCTGACCAAAAGCTTTGGCAATGTTTTTGGTCGCCAGTTCCATTTGTTTCCTGTCATCCTCAGTCATTACGCCTTCTTTTACTTTTGACAGACTCACGACCACTTGTTCGCCGGCGGGTAATTCGGCGATAAAGACCGTCGGTTTACCGCCAACAGGTTTAGCCGCCTTGAAAATTGCCTGACTCAACGGCAATGGCACATCTTCCTTGCTGCGTGTTAATCCTGCAATTGTCTTTACTTGTAGCTTATTTTCAGCCGCAACAGTTTGAATGGACTCACCTGCCTGTAGTCGAGCCTTGATCTGACGAGCTTTTTCGACAGCCTGTTGCTTGGCTTTATCAGCCAGCAATACAGCGACTATGTCTTTCTTAACATCCTTTAGCTCGCGCGCAGCAGCAGCTTTGTGTTCCAACAGTCTTAAAACAACCAAGCGATCGGTTCCCAATTCTATGGGTGTACTATTGTTACCTTGCAAAACTTCTTCAGTAAAGGCGGCGTTACGAATTTTTTCGTCAGCTGCAATGCCGTCACCTTTATCTTTGGTGAACAACACTGATTTCTTAATGGTGACGCCTAAAGCGTCTGCCACTGTTTTCAGGTTGTCGGGATTTTCATAACTCATTTCGGTTAAAGTCTCACCCGCTTCATAAAAAGCGTTTTCTGCCTGGGCTTTCTGATAAGCCTTGGTCACTTCATTTTTAACTGAATCGAACGGTTTGATTTCTCCCGGCACTAACTCGGTTACTTTAATCAAGTGATAACCGAATGCCGATTTAACGGGATTTGATACTTCGCCCAGATTTAAAGCACTCGCTGCGTCTTCAAACGATTTCTCCATGACGCCCGTATTAAACAGACCTAAATCTCCGCCTGTTTTAGCGGTTAATTTATCATCGGAAACTTCCGCCGCAACAGCTGCAAAGTCTTTATTCGCCAGTTCTTTCTTTGCTTTTAAGGCTTTTTCCAACGCGGTTTTTTCGTCGGTCTTGTCATTGATTGCAAACAGGATATGACTGATTTTCCTTCTCTCGGGAGTGGTGTATTGATCTTTTTGCTCTTCATAGAAGGCTTTCAACTTGTCATCAGTTACCGCTATAGTCTTGGCTATATCTTCAAGTGATAATTCTATATACTCTACAGAAACCTGCTCAGGTGTTTGATATAAATCCTGATGCTGCTGATAATAGGCCTCTATTTCTTGCTCTGATGGTTGTTCTGATGGTTGTTCTGCCAGCTTCTGTACCGCAACGGTAACATAATCCACATCACGCTGTTGATTCTGGATTTTGAAAAAACTTTCTACATCATATTTCGTTGCAAAACTGCTATCTATAATGCTGCGCTGAAACTGTTCCATAATCAGTGCATTCTTGATTCTGTTTACAAACTCCGCTGAGGATATTTTTTGTAAATTAAGCATTGTCTTATAACGCTTCTCATCAAACTTACCATCTACCTGAAAATAGGGCAGGGTTTGTATGAATTCACGCGCGGTATCATCAGTTGTGACAAGACCCTTGGCATGCACATACTGCAATAAAACTTCATCTTTTATCAGTTTCTCCAATGCTTGCGCTTTCAAGGTTTGTTCATCAATCGTCATCCCTTGAAGATTCTGGCTATATTGCTCATAAGCCTTATTAACATCGCGCTGAAAAAAATCCTTATCGCCGACGGAAGCGACGGGGGCTTCTTCTCCGGTATCCAGATAATTCTGAATACCCCATAAAGCAAAAGGCACACAAATTATTATCAAAATACCCCATGCAAAAGCACCTTGTGCTTTTTCTCTAATCTTTGTCAGCATAGCTCTGTCCTAAAGAAACAACTTAAATTTTAATCAAAAAAAAAGCCCCGAACCAATCGATCCGGAGCTTTTTGATTTTGGCGGAGTGGACGGGGCTCGAACCCGCGACCACCGGCGTGACAGGCCGGTATTCTAACCAACTGAACTACCACTCCAAAGTCTGGTGGGTGCTGAGGGGTTCGAACCCCCGACCCTCGCCTTGTAAGGGCGATGCTCTCCCGGCTGAGCTAAGCACCCGACTAAAGAAATCCTAGTTTACAGCATCTTTTAAAGATTTACCAGCTTTAAAAGATGGAATTTTTGCAGCCTTAATAGTAATCTCAGCTCCAGTCTGTGGATTACGCCCTTTACGCTCAGCTCTTTCTTTTACGGCATATGTTCCAAATCCAACTAAAGCAACTGAATCACCACCGCTCAATGCTTTTGTAACTGCGCCAATAAAGCCATCCAATGCACGACCCGCATCCACTTTAGTTAATTCAGCAGACTCTGCTATAGCGTCAATAAGTTCCGATTTATTCATTATTCCCCCTTAGGAAGTCATTTTTAAAGTTATATTCTAAAAGACCAGCGTTATAATTCTTACGTCTCATCGTCAACGACACAAGAAACACCTGTATTTATAACAACTGCACTTACGCAGTGTCAAGCACTAACCACCCTGCAAGCCATGATTTTTGCGGTTTTGCCAACTTTCCCGACAAAACCGCAAATTAATTAATGCGCAGTTAAACCCTGTTTTATTACTTTAACCACTTCAGTTTCATTTTTTCCTTGCTCTTCAGCTTCCCTTTTTTCAAGAGGAATGGGCATATATTGCAAAGCGACCTCCAATACTTCATCTATCCAATGAACGGGTTTTATCTTCAGGTTTTGCTTGATATTTTCCGGTATCTCAGCCAAATCTTTTTCATTCTCAGCAGGAATTAAAACCGTTGTTATGCCACCGCGATGAGCTGCCAGAAGCTTTTCTTTTAAGCCTCCGATAGGCAACACCTCACCTCGCAAAGTAATTTCACCCGTCATGGCGACAGAAGCCCGAACAGGTATCTTGGTCAAGGCTGAGATAATAGCGGTACACATCCCTACACCTGCACTCGGACCATCTTTTGGCGTTGCACCTTCAGGAACATGGATATGGATATCATTCTTCTGAAACAGCTCATTATCAATACCCAAGATTTCCGATCGACTCCTGACTACCGTCATCGCTGCTTCAATTGACTCCTTCATAACATCGCCAAGCTTACCTGTTGACGAGTGCTTGCCTTTTCCGGGGATTACCGCCGTCTCAATGGTTAATAATTCGCCTCCCACTTCGGTCCAAGCCAAACCGGTAACCTGTCCAATTTGATCTTTCTCTTCTGCGAGACCGTAATGAAAACGCTTAACTCCCAGATATTTATCCAAACTTTCAGGATTAACCACGACTTTGGTTTTCTCCGGTCTCAATAGCAAATCTTTAACCACTTTACGACAAATTTTCGAAATTTCCCGCTCAAGACTTCGAACCCCCGCTTCTCGAGAGTAATAACGAATCATATCTCTGACAGCTTCTTCAGTGATCTGAATTTCCCGATCTTTAAGACCGTTATTTTTAACCTGTTTTGGGATCAAATACCGGATTGCGATATTGATTTTTTCATCTTCTGTATAGCCGGCGATGCGTATGACTTCCATTCTATCCAGCAATGCCGGAGGAATATTCATGGTATTGGCCGTCGCGACAAACATCACATCAGACAAATCAAAATCCACCTCCAGATAATGATCCGAAAAAGTATGGTTCTGCTCGGGATCCAACACCTCTAGTAAAGCCGATGCCGGGTCTCCTCGAAAATCAGCAGCCATCTTATCGATTTCATCAAGCAAAAACATCGGATTGCGCGTTTTAATTTTGGACAAATTTTGTAAAATCTTGCCCGGCATAGAACCTATATAAGTTCGACGATGTCCGCGAATTTCGGCCTCATCACGCACACCTCCCAAGGCCATGCGCACATATTTGCGATTGGTTGCCCTGGCAATGGACTCGCCCAAAGAAGTTTTTCCTACGCCTGGAGGACCTACCAGGCACAAAATAGGCCCTTTGAGCTGCTTAACCCGCTGCTGAACAGCAAGATATTCAAGGATACGTTCTTTAACCTTATCCAAACCATAATGTTCAGCCTCCAGAACCTGTTCAGCAAGCTTTAAATCATGTCGTACCTTGGTCTTTTTCTTCCAAGGCACATTGACCATCCAGTCAATATAATTGCGCACCACCGTTGCCTCGGCTGACATAGGCGACATCTGTTTAAGCTTATTAAGCTCTGCATCCGCTTTTGTTCTGGCTTCTTTTGACATGCCGGCGTTTTCAATTTTCTTCGCCAGTTCTTCAATTTCATTGGGTACATCATCCATATCTCCCAGTTCTTTTTGAATTGCCTTCATCTGTTCATTCAAATAATATTCCCTTTGATTCTTCTCCATTTGCTGCTTAACGCGCACCCGAATTCTTTTTTCCATTTCCAGAAGGTCAACCTCTCCTTCCATTATCGTCATCAAATCTTCAAGACGCTTTTCAATATCTGCCGTTTCAAGAATAATCTGCTTTTCATTGACTTTTAAAGTCATATGAGCCGCCATAGTATCGGCAAGTCGGCTTGGGTCATCAATGCCGGACAACGAATTCAAGACTTCCGGAGGGATCTTATTATTCAATTTAACGTATTGATCAAACGAATTAATTACCGTCCGCTGCAATACATCCTGCTCTTGCTCGGTTAGCTTTGAAATATTGTAAATTTCCGTTACCACAGCAGAAAAATAGCCGTCTGTTTGTTTATAGCGCAACACTTTGCTGCGCTGAATCCCTTCAACCAAAACCTTGACTGTTCCATCGGGCAATTTCAGCATCTGCAGGATATTAGCCAGAGTACCGACCTCATAAAGATCAGCAATATCCGGTTCATCAATTTCCGCTTCTTTTTGCGCGACCAACAAAATCTGTTTATTGTCTTTCATCGCAGCATCTAAAGCGTCAATCGATCTTTCCCGGCCGACAAACAAGGGAATCACCATGTGCGGATAAACTACTACATCTCTGAGCGGCAACACCGGAATCAGTACATTTATTTGTTGTAACTCTGTCATTTTGTGCGTTTCCATAAATGGAACCTTCTAACTATTTCTTGGAAAAGAAGATTATTGGGACGTTAATTAAAATAGCAAGGATGCCGACTCAAAATAGTATCTTCAGCACAAAAAAAAGGGAGCTTTAAAAAAAACAAAAGCTCCCTTTTTTATCATCCAGTAATAAGTTTTAAAATTTAAGATTCAGCAGAAGCCTTTTTCTTTTCGGTTTCATACACCAAAATAGGCTCTGATTCACCTAAAATAACACCCCCATCAATAACAACTTTGCAAATATTATCCGCAGACGGCAATTCATACATGGTGTTCAGCAGGACATTTTCAACAATTGTCCTTAGTCCTCTCGCGCCCGTTTTTCTTTCCATAGCTTTACGAGCAATTGCAGCTAAGGAATCATCCCGAAATTCCAGCTCAGCGCCTTCCATCTCGAACAAATGCTTATATTGTTTAATCAACGCATTTTTAGGTTCGGTCAATATCTGCACCAACGCTTTCTCATCCAGCTCTTCTAATGTAGCAATAACCGGAAGGCGACCAACAAACTCAGGAATCAATCCGTATTTAATCAGATCTTCAGCCTCGACTTCGGCAAAGAGTTGCCCAATATTTTTGGATTCGTCTTTGGTTTTTATTTCGGCAGAGAAACCGATCCCGCCTTTTTCCGAACGATCTTTAATAACCCGATCCAAACCGGCAAAAGCGCCTCCGACTATGAACAGGATATTAGCCGTATTAACTTGCAAAAACTCCTGCTGAGGGTGCTTGCGTCCACCTTGAGGAGGAACCGATGCAATAGTCCCTTCAATCAGTTTCAATAAAGCCTGCTGAACACCTTCACCCGAAACATCACGGGTAATTGACGGGTTATCGGATTTTCTGGAAATCTTGTCGATTTCATCGATATAAACGATACCGGTTTCAGCCTTCTCTACATCATAATCACATTTTTGTAGAATTTTCTGAATAATGTTTTCTACATCCTCACCCACATAACCGGCTTCTGTCAGCGTAGTTGCATCAGCAATGGTAAAAGGCACGTCCAGTAATCGAGCCAAGGTCTCAGCCAATAAGGTTTTCCCTGACCCGGTAGGTCCGATCAACAAAATATTGCTTTTGGCTAATTCAACTGTATCTTTTTTAGATTTGCTACGCAGGCGTTTATAGTGATTATAAACAGCCACCGCCAAAATCTTTTTCGCATTTTCCTGCCCGATAACATAGCTATCAAGCTCTTCTTTTATCTCTTTCGGCTTGGGCAACTCACCGCCACTAAAAGAAGAAGAATCATCCTGTAATTCGTCTTTTATAATATCATTACAAAGATCTACACATTCATCACAGACATAAACCGATGGCCCTGCAATAAGCTTTCTGACCTCATGCTGACTTTTACCGCAAAAAGAACAATAAAGCAGTTTATCGTCATCTTTGCTGTTTTTGTCATTACTCATAAATTGGACTCCCGCAAACATCCGGAGATGATGTTTTTACTTTCGATTGGGCAAAGAATAGTTCGAAATACAAAAAAATACCAACCGTTATTTATTAGCAACAGTTGCTCGACTCAACAGCACCTGATCAATAAGACCATAGCTAACGGCATCATTTGCACTTAAGAAGTTATCTCTGTCGGTGTCTTGCTGAACTTTTTCTATCGGCTGACCAGTATGATCGGAAAGAATTTTATTCAGTTTTTCTCTGATTAACAGAATTTCTCTGGCATGAATATCAATATCAGAAGCCTGCCCCTGATAACCGCCCAATGGCTGATGAATCATCATCCTTGAGTGAGGCAAACAATAACGCTTACCTTTTGCTCCGCCAGTCAGCAGCAATGCCCCCATACTGGCAGCCTGACCAATACACATGGTACTGACATCAGGCTTAATAAACTGCATGGTGTCATAAATTGACATGCCTGCCGTTACTGAGCCGCCGGGCGAATTGATATATAAATGGATATCTTTATCAGGGTTTTCCGACTCCAAAAAAAGCAACTGGGCGACAACCAGATTAGCCATGTAATCTTCAACCTGCCCTACCAGAAAAATTACCCGCTCCTTTAATAACCTTGAATAAATGTCGAAAGAACGCTCACCTCGAGCAGTTTGCTCAATAACGATAGGAACCAATCCACCTGCTGCTTCCGGCGCCATCATTTGATTTCTTATGTGCTGGTTATACATCTAAATTCCTTACCCTTGTTTGCTCATGGCATCAGTAAAATTTATAGCTTCATCAGACACTTTTGCTCGCGCAACCAGCCAGTCGATAGTTTGGTTTTCCAAAACCATCTGCCGCACATCGTTCAATCGGCTTTTGTCGGAATAATACCACTCAACAACGTCTCCAGGGCGTTCGTAGCTTTTCGCCATGTCTTCAATAGTAGAGCGTACTTTATTATCGTCCACTTTAATATCGTTTTTATGAATAATTTCGCTTAAGATCAGGCCCAACGCCACTCGACGTTTTGCCTGTTCTTCAAATGCATCTCTGGGCAGTTTCAAATCTTCCAGCTTCATTTTCTGTCTTTTGGCAGTTTCAATGTACGGTTTCATCATGTTCTCGACTTCCTGATCGACCAATGTATTTGGAACGGCAATCTGAATCTTTTCATATAAAGCATTCATCACTGCGTTTTTCAGCTTGCCACGCAATGCCTGCTCGAGCTCACTTTCCAGATTACTTCTGATATCTTCACGGAACACATCCACCGAACCGTCAATACCATACGCCTTGATAAAAGCGTCATCGATTTCCGGCAGCACAGGCTCCTCAACACTGACGACTTCAACATCAAACTCGGCCACTTTACCGGCTAATTTTTCATTGCCATATTCTTCCGGGAAAGACACTTCAAAGGTTTTATTAGCGCCCGCCTTGAGACCAATCAGATTTTCTTCAAAACCCGGAATCATTTGTTTCGCGCCGATTTCAACCTGATAATTTTCTACTTTTCCGTCGGTAAAGTTCTCGCCTTCGGAGACTCCTGAAAAACTAATCGTCACGCGATCATGTTCCTGGGATGCACGTTCAACGATGATCCAACTTTTCTTTTGCGCTCTTAGCTTTTCAATCATGCCGTCAACATCAACATCTTGAACGGTAGCAACAGGACGCGACACTTCAATTTGCTCAACGCCTTCCAGTGATATTTCAGGATAGACTTCAAACTCAGCGGTATATTTGAAACCTTCGGCTTCATCTGATGAATGAATATGCGGATAGCCGGCGGGCCTTAAGTCCTGCTCCTTCAATGCTTCAAAATAAGTAGTTTCAACCAAATCCCCCGCTATTTCACCGCGAACCCGATCTCCATACATTTTCTTAATGACATGCTGGGGTACTTTACCCGGACGAAAGCCATCAACTTTAACTTCGCGCGCTAACGACTTTAAACGTGCCGCCATTTTTTCCTGAACAACCTCTTCAGGCACGCTAACAGTCATTTTTCTGCTTAATTCTGATGTCTTTTCGACAGAAACTTGCATTTCTTTACCTCAACTAAATTTAAATAAGAATTTTTATAGAATACCGGTAAACGGCTCAAAAGAACTGAAGAGTTAACGATGAATCGTTAACTCTCATTATGAATTGGGTGGTGCGAATGGAGAGACTCGAACTCTCACAGGATAACCTACTGGAACCTAAATCCAGCGCGTCTACCAATTCCGCCACATTCGCACTTTAAATGAACTTATAATTATATCCATAATTATACGAGCATAACAAGCTATAAATTCAAAAAGAGCGCGCACCTATGGTTGCTCGTCGTTTAAAAAATGCTTTGTTATTCACACTTCTATCCTAAAATCACAATCCAATCTTTGCATATTGCCCATATCGATGTAGTATTAGTTTGACGCCAATTCAATGTATAAGGGGCACGAAATGAACATCACACCAACTAGCAGCGCAGTCAATCTAATCAGTACCGCTCAACATAAATCAGCGGATGCCGCTCAAGTGATAGCTAAGCTGCCCATACAAAACGATGAAGTCGGCAGTTCAGAGTTCATATCCAGCGACATCATCAAACCGGTGCTCAGCCTAAAAGAAGCCGAACTTGAAACCTCTGCCGCTGTTAAATTACTTGAAGCCGATAAAGAAACGATTGGATCTCTATTGGATATCAAAGGCTAACACATCGCTCACCAACACACTAAGACCTCAAAACCCAAGAGCCTGATTTCATCAGCAAATGCATTCAGTGCCTCTACCGGCAACCTCTCCAGCCGACCGGACTCCGGCTGAAGAGACGGCCTCGCAATCGTATACAACATCACACCCTTCAGCACACAGCCCTTTGTTTTAATACTCCTCAGCAAATCAAGAAATGCGACTTTTTCCTTCGAGGATAAGCCATGTTTATCATAATCCACTAAACATGTTTGCAGCTTTGTCGGACACAGCTTTGCTGAAAGCAACAGATTATCCACGCTCGCCTGACAACTTTGCCCTGCATTATTCATTAAAGCCCTGCCTTCTTCCGTAGCGCTATCCAACTTAAACCATACTTCTCCGCCATATTCCTTTAGTTTTTTCAGGCCATTCCGGACGCTAGGTCGATGCACCAAGCTACCGTTGGTGATTAACACAAAATTACTCTGGGGCAAAACCCCTGCTTCTGTCGCTACCTGACCAATTAAAGCTACAGCCTTATCAAAGTCTTTTAAGCTGGTCGGCTCGCCATTGCCGGAAATAGCAATATCCTTAATGATCCGTTTGTCTTCATCGACCTGAAAACGTTCATAGAAATCACCATTCAACACATCATCAAGAAAAAACCTCAGCTCATCTTCCAATAACTGAAAATCCAAATCAGGCGCGGCGCCGATTTTTAAATCAGGTACCTGACAATAAATGCAACGCCAGTTACAGGCATTATTAATATTGAAATTGATACCGATAGACAAGCCGCCTGCTCGCCTGGAAAGCACCGGGTATACGTACTTTAACCCGGCAATATCCCGACTATGATTGGTTGTTGTTAATCTTGTTACCATGACTATATTTGAACATAACACTGCAACAGCACGTAGGTTGGGTTAGCGGTAGCGTAACCCAACATTTGCTGTGTTAATGCGTTGGGGGGTTACGGCTAGCGCCTCGGCACACCGCTACGCTGCTCCTGCATTGCTCTACCTCCTGCATAACCCACATGGACGTGGGGAATGCAGATATTGCAGGAGCAAATATCTGTCCATGCAGTCGCAACCCAACCTACGGACTTTTCGTTCATCCCTAACCTAATACTATTGATCAGCTTATTTTAACCAAAACCTCGCCACGGCCCATTTCCGACATATCGCCGGCATAACGTTGTACCCGGTTAAAGGCCGCCGAGTTGTCGGCAAATTTGGAATTAAGCTTTTTAAACGATGCAAACAATATCGGTAAAAATGCCAAGGTATGCGCACCGCAATCATTGAATCTTGCCGATGCCTGCGGTTGATTCCATAACAATAACGTACCCCGGCGCATCGCAAAACCCAAGTACCTGCCGGTCTGCCCCATTACTGCGATAGTGCCCGCCGTCATTCTGGAGCCGCAATAATCACCGGCATTACCCTCAATCAGAATATTGCCGCGACGCATATGATCACCGGCACGCTCACCCACATTACCTTTCACCAGAATGGTTCCGCCTTTCATACCCATTTTGTTGCCCGGCAAGGCCGCGCCCAAAAAATCGCCGGCATTACCGTTAATGATCAGCTTACCTTTCTTCATTTCGCAGGCCGCATAAAGCCCGACATCACCCGACACTTCGATCTCTCCTGATTTCATGCCCAAGCCGAGATAAGCCCCCGCATCGCCTTCGACTGTTATGCGCCCGCCATCCAGCTCTTTACCGATAAAATCGAGCTTGCCAAAGCTGTTTTTTATCACGATATTTTGCGCATCAGCACCTGCAATGCTGAATAATTCATCTACCCTGATTTTGCGTTTGCCATTCTGCAAGGTAATCGCGGCAATTTCAGCGAGCTCCAAATCAACCAGTTTCTGACAAACCAGCGGCGACATATCCACGCGTTGATCAGGTCTTTGTTTCAGCGTAAAGGTTAAAGCGCTCATGCCATAATCTCCTGTAAGTGAAAGTGGAACGGCCCCAACTTGCCACCGTAATTACCCGCACTAATGCGTTTGATGCCATTCGCAGCGCCTAAATCGCATACCGCCTGAATACCAACACGCATGGCTTTATCAATGTCTTCTTTGGTTAAACCGTCAATTACGATTTCCATGACCGATTCGATTTCCGGTGACAGATCGGTTTTGGTCATGCCTTTTAAAGTCGGGCAGAAGGCGTCATTGGTTGACGCGCCCAAAGCCGCATATTTTGAACCGACCTTGGAACCCGACCGCACTACGCCACCGGGGAAAGGCATGATCACATTGGGAATTTTACGCATTTCTTCAATTGCTGCTTCACAGGCGGCCAAGGCTTGCGGTTGCGACTGGGCCAGCACCAAAAAGTTGCCACCGCCGATTGCATCGACTTGCCCGGTAGTCGCCTCGGTTAAAAACTCGCCATCCATCACCGGAATACGCCAGTAACGCTTGCCGTCGATCAATTTAGCCACCTGAAAACCGTCGCCGAAATAGCGCAGGTTTTTACCCAAGGCTATGCGCGTACCGCCATCAATGCCTGCAAACAGAGCTGAGGTCGGCGATGTCAGCACACATTGCCCTGCCCGCGTTTCAAGCTGCTTGGCCAAGCCTTTGCCGCCCATCGCAAAAATCATGACGGACACGCCGGGGCGACCGTCCGGGGTTTCGGAAGGATCAAGAACCCGCTCAATCCCTGCCTCACAACCGCAGGCAATCACCGAGGTGGCAAAGCCGGTCATGGCTTGAGCTGAAATCATCGCCCATTTTTCATTTTGTGCGGTGATGATTGCACGAGTAGCTTTCATCGGAAAGGCCTCGGCAAAGGTTGCGTCTATTGCTACACCGTTAATAATCATATTCCAGCGCTCAGTTTAATTAATAATGCGGCGATCAAGGCCGTTTGTAAAAATCCAGCTCCCACAATCCAGCGAACCAGTTCAGCTTTAGTTTCAGCAATCTTTAACTCCAGCATTAATTCAGACTCTCTAACATCCTGTTTAGTCGCAGATTCGGACAAGTGCAATTCAGATTGAAACTGCTCAAGCGCCAAACTTAGCGCTTCCACTTGAGCCCTCGCTTGTTCCTCGGTTATACCTGACTCTTTCAGCTTACGAATGTACGCGTAGGTATCAAAGGCTAATGTAGTCATTATTTATTACCAATAAAGCTGCAAATGATCATGTCACATCTCCTTTAAGCGGATGCACGGTCAAACTGCCGCGCCCATCCTCTGTCATTTCATCATCACTGATCTTAAAGTTGCCGAGTTTCATAGTCAGGAACCTGTCAAAATATTTTTGCAAATCTTTTTCTACCGATGAATCAAAGTCGGGCTTAACAACGTGGGTCGTACCCCATTTAGTATGAATGACCTTACCGTCAACCACCACCAGCTCACCATCCTTGAACACATAATCCGGTTTCTCAAACATAAGCTGCCGATCGGCATTGTCGGTATAAACGGTAATATCCGCCCAGTTACCGGCGCTCAGGCCGCCACGGTCTTGCAAGCCAATCAGCTTGGCTGCTCCGGCGCGGGTCATGATGGCAATTTCCTGCAAACTGTATTCACGCGTTATCGATGCCAGAGTCGTCATTTTTTGCGCTTCAGGATGAATCGTAGCCAGCATATCGTTACGGAAACTTCTATCCATCAACAAGCGTATCAAATGCGGGTAGCTGGTGAATGGCGCGCCGTTGGGATGATCCGTAGTCAGGAAAATACGCCAGGGATCATCAACCAGCAAGAAGGTTTCCAGACCGATCGCCCATTGCAGCGCATTGACAAAGTTCTTATCTTTGTATTTGAACGGCACAACGCCACAACCTGCATCGCATTCAATATCCATGGTCACCCATTTATTCGGGCTGGCATGTTTATGATTGGCATGTTGACGCATGTTGTCGCCGGACGCGGTTACGGTTTGTCCAAACAGAATCTGCCCGACATCGATAGTGATGTTTTTGTTTTTATTGACGGCTTCGGCAATCTGCGCCGCACCCGATGAAAACTTGAAATCACCTTCCGTGCCGTAACTATGGAACTGGATATGGGTTAAATGCATCGGCAAGCCGCCTATGCCCTGAATGGTATCCAGCGTGGTATTCATGTTGCCGGGCACCCCCAGATTACAGCCATGCACATGCAGGGGATGAGTAACGCCCAGTTCTTTAACCGCTGTCGCCAATACGCGCAGAATTTCGCGCGGGGTCACACCATAATGGCTGTTTTGCTCATCCAGATCCAGTTTGCGCTGGTTAAATTTGAACGCACTGATACCGCCGGGATTAACGACTTTAACGCCGATGGCTTTTGCTGCCTGCATTGTCCAGGCCACATAATCATTGATGGCTTTCTGGTCTTTTTTGGCAGTCAACATGCGCAGCAAATAATCATCACTGCCCAGCATGACGTAACCGCCTTTATCCAGAATCGGAATATCGGCCATTTCCATATGTGCCTGGCGTGCGTTAACCGGCAATACGGCGGGCTCGAAGCCGGCGGTATAACCCATCTCCGCATAGCGATAGCCGGTTACAAAAGTGCTGGGCATCGCATGGCCGCAGCCGGAACGGGTAATATCGGTGCGAGCGACGGGATCGGCACGATGATCTTCCGGCAACAAGGTCCTGGCGATATTGCCTTTACCGCCGCCAATATGCGTATGCATATCAATCGCGCCGGACATCACTACCTTGCCTTTTAAGTTGTACTCTTTATCAACTTGAACATCATCGGCGGGCTTGTTGACGATGCGTCCGTCCTGAATGTAAATATCCTGTTTCGCGCCATCAATCCCGCTTGCAGGGTCATAGACCGCTCCGCCTGTTAACTTTATCAACATACTATATTCCTACAAAGCTTGTTCAATGGCATTGAGTACGTCAGACGTACTGGGCAAGCCGGATTCACGTAATTTTTTCAGCCGTATCGCAACCACGTTATCCATACGATAAGCATGACCGGCATGATCAATACCCGGTGTACCGACAGGAATAAACACGTCCGGTTCTTTTGCAAACATCATCCCGGAACGGCCCACCACAATAGTCGGCAAACCTGTTACCGGCGGTACGGCGTTAACATTAAAGGCCTGCACCCAAACCAAAGCGTCAGCCTCGCCATTGCCCAGCAAAAAATTTGTATCATTCAAATAAGGATCGTATTCAGGATAACCACTGGAAAAACGGGTACGCGCAGGATAACCGGTAGTCCATCCGCAAACCTGATTAGCCGTCTGATCGCCTTCTTTACCGCCTAACGGCAAACCGGAGCTACGTGTATTTTGATCATTAATATCCTTAACCATTTCAGAAATGGTCTGCACCGTCAATTCGGCTTGGCTATAAGCCAACGCACCGGCCGCCCAGGTTACTACGCTATAGCTTGCCGCTTTTAATTTATCGGCAATACACTGTAAATCGGCAACTGCCATGGATGGCGGCCGAGACTGCTCCCGGCAGTCCTCGGCATTTCCTCCATCCCTGGAGGTCAGAAGTGTCGCAACCGGTACGGAACCGGTGCGACCAACTGCAATGCCGCCGACTGAATCAACCCGAATCGGATTGCCTTTAACCAGCGCCCTTAATACCGCGACAACATCCGGCAAATCTTCGTTTACGCATTCAAAAACCAGCGCTGTTTGGCCGTCAGGTGAAGTCGAGGCGTTACCGGAAGGCGCTTTACCTAAATAGATAACCTCACGCTTGCCGGTATCATCCAGAAACATGGATTCTTCATTCCATAGATAACGCTCAAAAAAGCGCGGCGAAAAACCTTCCAGATCAATGCCGACCACCAACAACAAATCACAGCGGTTTTTTACTTCCGCCAGCGTAGTATTCATCCAGCCGGAATCCTGCAAGGCCAGAAAGTTATTCCGTGCGCCGGTAAAATTCATATTATCGACCACCGCGCCGCTACGATCAGCCAATGCCAGCAACGCCCGCATCCCGTTGACATCCGTTGCGCAACCGCCGATAACCGGTTGATTAGTGTTCTTTAACAGCGCCGCCGCCTTTGCCACGGCCACATCCAGACTGACATCCTTACCATCAACTCTTGGACAAGTATCGGTAATCGCCTGTTCAAAAGCGGGCGAATTAACCGCACAGCCATTTTCAACCACCTTAAGCGATACACCGTCAACCTGAATGGTCAGGTCATCCGTGCCGATACCGCAAAAAGGGCTAGGTACTTCAGTTATCTCAGCCATGGAGCTGTCCTTTTGTTAGTCACTATATTGATGTTATTGTGACAGATGACCTCTATTCGTACAACTTTTGGGGTTCAGTGCGATAGAACCTTACACAACAACGCCTCTCGCGCAAATTGCTGCCACCGCCACAAGTCGGCACGTATCTCATCAGGACTCAGCCGAATTCTACTTTGGCCAACATTACAATATCACCTGCCTGTCTACCCACAATACGATAAGGTACAGGGTTGCCCTGACACCCATTCAAAGGCAGCACACATTAGCCGCGTCCGGCGCCAGGCGCCGGAAGATTGGAGACAGCAATGCATAGGTATGTCTATCGTGCCGACACCTGTCCGCAAGCCGAATAACACGCATTCGGGCGATTAATACTTTCATCCAATAAGTATTTCCACTGATTGTGCAAATGATTTGTTTCTTCTAACCTAAGCCCCATCCCAACGGTTTTCTTGGTTAATGGATTAGAGTTCAATATTTGCTGCTCATCGATTTAAATATAGCGTAACTGCTCAACGACATAAAATAATTTTAAATCAATAAGTTAGAATCGCATTTATTCTATGAACAGTGATATTTTTTTATAGCCATTTGATTTTTAATAATTACTTAAAAGGCACAGCTATGCTCATGCTTGTTCATTATGCAACTTTCCATTAACCGTAATGGCATTATATTTCAATCAGTTACATTATGATAAACCTTTAAGATAAGCGCGTTATTTGTTAGTCCGCCAACGAATAGCCAATGGCTTATAGCGATTTTCAACAAAGATCGTTTGAAAAGTTAATTTTTCATTGACCGTAACTTGTTGATTTTTACGCTTACCTGTCACTAGTGAGAAGTTACTTTATTATTTCGTTATATATCTTTTTTAAATAAAAGAAGAGCGATCCAGGTAACTACAACATAGTAAAGATTGGGAATGAAAATGAAAATAAATGAACATTTATTAGTAGGGCCTGGACCATCGCCCGTCCCGCCCAATAATTCAGGTCAATATCGGGTTACTCCTGGTGAGATTTTTTATGATTTTTGGTTTCACGAGCAGTTGCGCCTTGAGACGCTCCGGGCGCAGCGGTCTAAATCCACGTTATCACTTATATTACTAACCCTTGATAAAGAGACAGATGTTGAACCCATTAATATGAATGAGGTTTTAGGCGTTATTCGGGGAAAAACACGAGATACCGACATTAGCGGCTTCGTTAACCATAAAGCCATATGTGTACTCCTCCCCGATACAGACGAGACAGGGGCGAAAGAAATTTGTGCAAAACTAGTTAATGACAATTCACGATTTTCTATTACTACCTCAAGTTATCCTGATCATATATTTGAAAGCCTCACAAAAAACGGATGTGTTCGACCCGATGCTTTCCCTTTCGAACTGTGGGATTCAGGGGATTTAACGGGTGCTTCACGGTTTAAATCTCTATTAAAAAGGGGTGTTGATATCGTAGGATCGATTATCGGCATACTTATTTTTATGCCAGTAATGTTAATTACAGCATTGGCTATCAAAGTAACTTCCCCGGGACCTGTCATTTTCAGTCAAATCCGCTTGGGCAAGCAAGGCACTCCTTTCACATTCTATAAATTTCGATCCATGTATGTGAATATGGATAATCAAATACACCGCGAATACGTCCAAGACTTTATCAAAGGTAATCACGCAAAAATCAATCAAGGGGATGCGGAAAAACCATTATTTAAAATTAAATCCGATCCCAGGATAACCCGGATTGGAAAATTCATTCGAAAAACCAGTATTGATGAGCTGCCGCAGTTTTTTAATGTGTTAAAGGGAGACATGAGCCTGGTTGGACCGAGACCGCCCCTTCCTTACGAAGCTGAGAAATACCAAGCGTGGCATCTCAGACGAATACTGGAGATGAAGCCTGGGATCACCGGACTCTGGCAGGTAGAAGGACGAAGTAAAACAGAATGGAATGACTCGGTGAGGCTGGATATTCGGTACATCCGGAACTGGTCTCTACTATTTGATTTAAAGATATTACTCAGAACGGTCAAGGAAGTTTTAAAGTGCAGAGGCGCCATGTAATGCATAAAGCAATAAAATCCGGTCAAGACCTTAGGCTATAAGGTTTAGGAATAACGTTAATTGTACATTTTCGGTTGAATTGCATTAGATACCCCTCAGGGCATTTGGTTTGTCTAATCAACCGCTAAATCTGAAGAATGGTCGGGGCAGCGATCGCCACGTTTTCAGAGACTTAATCATATAGGAGCAAGCGTGTGAATAAGCTAAAGATAAAATACCAATACCTGACGGGGCTTGTACTTAACAAAACGGACCTCGTGCTTATCATTCTGACTTTGATTGCTTTTGTTCAAACAATAGGCACTTCGGAACCTGCCAGAGCTGCAAGCGCCAATCAGGCGATCAAGTCTTCCTCTATTAAGCTCCCTGGCGAGGGACCCGACCCCGTTGCGTTCAGCCCGGATGGCAATACCTTGGCCAGTGCGGACTCCGACGGGCAAATTATGCTCTGGGATGTGGTCTCCGGCCAAATGCGCATGACGCTTCCGAGCCAGTTTGCAAACCCGGTTAGCGATATTGTTTTTAGTCGGGACGGCAATACGCTGGCTAGCGTAAGCGACAACTCAATTCGACTATGGGACGTCACATCCGGTGACGCCCGATTAATTCTTCCCAAGAGCGGCGTTGTTACCGACCTGGCATTTAGTCCGGACGGTAAGAGTCTCGCCGCTGTGGGTCAGGATGCCCGTATCACGCTCTGGAATTCACAATCCGGTTCCATAACTCAGGTCATAGCCAGTCATCAAGGAGGCGTTAATGCTATCGCATTTAGTCCGGACAGTACGATCCTGGCCATCGGCGGTCAGGATGCTCAGATTAACCTCTGGAGTAAGGCAACAGGCCTGAAACAGGTGAACCTGCCCGGCGTGGTTGATACCGCTGTCACCGATCTGCTATTTAGCCCGGACGGCAAGACCTTGGCCGCTGTAGACCAGAATGCCCGCATCACGCTTTGGGATTCGCAATCCGGTTCTACATCCCAGATTTTAACCGGTCACCAAAATGGCGTTAATGCCATTGCGTTTAGCCCGAACAGTAAAATCCTGGCCACCGGCGGTCAGGATGCCCAGATTAAACTATGGGATAGAACAACAGGCAAGGAACAGGCGAACCTACCGGGAGAGAGCGGTGTCGCTATTACCGGCCTGGTATTTAACCCGGACGGCAAGACCTTGGCCAGCGTGGGTGAAAGCGAGCCGGTTTTTTTGTGGGATGTGTCCAATCAACTGCCACAACTTCTAACAGGGCATACGGATTGGGTGGACAAGGTCATTTTCAATTCCAAACAGAAGACCTTGGCCAGCGTGGGCAAAACCGGACAGGTCGTCGTATGGGACTTAATGACCGGGCTGGAGCGGTTGTTTTTTCAGGTTCCCTCGTTAGGCGCCGCCAGTGTAAACCCGCAGGGGCTCGCTTCCGGCAATTCAATCACAAATACAGCCACGGCTGTCGCAGCGGGGCCGGGCTTGCCCAATGAGAATGGCCAAGCCGTTAAAGGAACTGGCGTTAATCAGAGCACTAAAAGCCCTAACAAGAAGAAAAGCAACCACGATTGGAAGGGAGTTACGGCGCTCGCCATTAGTCCGGATGGAGCGCTCTATGGCGGCACGACCAGGGACGGTAAAGTTAGGCTTTGGACTTCAGCCGGAAAAGAGCGTTTTGCCATTTCAGGACATCATGGCGCTGCTGTAACCGGGGTTGTTTTTAGTGCCGATGGAAAGAGCTTAGTGAGCGTAGGCAGGGATACGGAAATCCAAATGATGGACGTCACGAATGGCAAAAAGGGCCGGACTTTATTGGCTCATGAACACCCGATCAGGACCGTCGCGGCTAGTCCTGACGGCAAGTTCCTCGCCAGCGCCGGCGAAGAAACGAGAATCATGTTATGGGATGCGCAGTCCGGCAAGCTGATCAGAATTCTTTCCGGCCATACTGATTTCGTGAATGCTGTCAGTTTCAGCCCCGACGGAAAACGCCTGGCCAGCGCAGACGCCGATGGTCGTATCCTGCTGTGGGATGTAATAACAGGACAGCTTGTTCAAACGCTACTGGGTCACTCGAATGAGGTCAACGCGGTTGCTTTTAGCCGAAACGGCAAGTTCCTGGCTAGCGGAAGCGCTGATAGCCTGGTGATTTTGTGGGATGCCGCAACCGGCCGGCAAATCCAGAGCTTTGCGGGACATCAGGCTTCCATTAGAGCAGTTGCGTTCAGTCCGAATGGTCAAATATTGGTCAGTGCGGGCGAAGACACCAAAATTTTGGTTTGGGATACGGCGACGCGTAAATTGGACAAGCAAATAGCCGGCGCAACGAATGCCATCAATGCACTCGCGTTCAACCCACTCGGTAATTTAATTGCAGGAAGTGAAGACGGCGAGATCAAAGAATGGGATGTTAATAAAGGCCAAACCAAACAGATCATCAGCGTACCCGTACAACCACAATCCAATAATTCCGAAACAATCCCCACCGTATCTGTATCTTCAATTGAATCGGTTCCTGCCGGCACCGGTCAGATTACACAGCCGATTTCTACTCCATTGGCGACGGTCACGCTATCCAGTATCTTCAATCGGGTGCTGGACTGGTTAATCCCAGCAGCTGAGGCCGCCATCCCTAACCCGCCGGGTGGGCCGATCCTGGTCGTAACCACCGCATCCGACTCCTTTGGTAAGTATTACGCGGAGATTCTACGGACCGAAGGCTTCAATGAATTTGCCATGGCCGATATTTCGACCGTTAACGCGACTACCTTAGCTGCCTACGACGTGGTGATTCTGGCGCAGATGACATTGACATCCGCCCAAGTGACCATGCTCACCGATTGGGCTACAGCAGGCGGTAACTTGATCGCCATGCGCCCAAACGCGCAGCTTGCCGATTTACTGGGCGTCACCGCTAGCGGAACCACGCTCTCGAATGGTTATCTGCTGGTTGATACATCGCAGGCGCCGGGTAACGGAATCGTGAACCAAACCCTCCAGTTTCATGGTGCTGCTGATCGTTATACGGTTACCAGCGCTTCGAGCCTTGCGATACTTTACACGAACGCAACAACAGCGACCACCAATCCTGCCGTGACTCTGCGAAGCGTCGGTACCAACGGCGGTCAAGCAGCCGCTTTTACCTATGACCTCGCCACTTCCATCGTCTATACCCGGCAAGGCAATCCTGCCTGGGCCACGCAGGAGCGCGACGGATTTAGCCCGATCCGCTCCGACGACAAGTTCTTCGGTAATGCCTCCGGCGATCCGCAGGCTGACTGGATTGATTTCGACAAGATCGCGATTCCGCAGGCGGATGAGCAGCAGAGACTGCTCGCAAACCTGATTCTCGAGATGAATCGCGACAAGAAACCGTTACCCCGCTTCTGGTATTTTCCGCGCGGCAAAAAAGCAGTCGTCATCATGACCGGAGACGATCACGGCAACAATGGCACACAAGGCCGTTTTGATCAGTTTAAGTCAATGAGCCCCGCAGGTTGTTCGGTGGCTAACTGGGAATGCATACGAGGTACTTCGTATATCTACCCGAATACCCCGTTGACCAATGCACAAGCCGCCGCCTATAACGCGGATGGTTTTGAAGTGGGACTGCATGTCAATACGAACTGCGCAGATTTTACTCCCGCATCTCTCAGGACTTTTTATACCCAGCAAATTGGGGATTTCACAACCAAGTATTCGAGCATACCGGCTCCCATCACTCAGCGGCACCATTGCATTGCCTGGAGTGACTGGGTCACCGGCGCGATCGTACAGTTAGAAAACGCAATCCGTTTCGATACCAGCTATTACTTCTGGCCTCCCGGCTGGGTGCTGAATCGTCCTGGATTTTTCAGCGGTTCCGGCATGCCGATGCGTTTTGTCAACCTGGACGGTTCCATGATCGATGTCTACCATGCCGCCAGTCAGATGACCGACGAATCCGGGCAGACCTATCCATTCACTATCGATACGTTATTGGATAGAGCACTCGGGGCCGAAGGTTATTATGGGGCTTATACCATCAATGCTCATACCGATGTATCTCAAATCCCCGAAGCAACCACTACGGTCAATTCGGCCCTGGCTCGCAGTGTCCCGGTCGTTTCGAGCAAGCAGATGTTGGATTGGCTGGACGGCCGCAACAGTTCCTCGTTCGGATCGCCGGCGTGGAACAACGGCAGCCTGAGTTTCACGGTCACGGCAGGCGCAGGAGCCAACGGTCTGCAAGCCATGCTGCCGGTAAATTCCGCCACAGGCGTCCTCGTTGGCCTCACCGGGCCAAATGGCGCCGTTGCGTATACGACCGATATCATCAAAGGCATTCAGTATGCCTTTTTCACGGCAGCGGCGGGAGCTTATACCGCCACTTACGGGGCAGATACAACACCTCCAACGGTAACTTCGACCTCTCCGGCGAGCGGTGCTACCGGCGTGATTCAACAGCCTACAGTCACGGCTACCTTTAGCGAGTCGATCGATCCGGCGACCGTCACTACGTCCAACTTTCAATTGCAGACCGGAAGCAACCCGCCGGTGTCCGCCACAGTCAGCTATGATGCAAGCACACGCACGGCGAGACTGACGCCCAGCACCTTGCTGGCTGGTTCGACGCTCTATACCGCAACGATTTTGACAGGTATCAAGGATTCGGCCGGCAACGCCCTGGCTGCCCCTTACACTTGGTCTTTCACGACCCAGGCCCAGCCATGCGTGTCTACACCCTGCAACGCGTGGAGCAGCTCAACCATCCCTGGCACTCCGTCCGTAAACGATCCGAATGCCGTCGAATTGGGTGTTAAATTCACCGTCGATCTCGATGGCTTCATCACCGGCATCCGGTTTTACAAGGGCAGCACCAACACCGGCACCCACGTGGGACATCTCTGGACCAGCGCCGGGGCGCAGATGGCAACGGCAACCTTCAGCAACGAAACCGCCACGGGTTGGCAACAGGTGAGCTTTAATACGCCGGTGCCGGTCACTGCGGGTACAGTGTACGTCGCCTCGTACTACGCGCCCAACGGCAATTACGCCGCAACAAACAGCCCGGAATTCGGTACCTCGGGTGTCGATGCGCCGCCGGTACATTTGCTGAGAGACGGCGTGAGCGGCGGCAATGGCGTGTATCTGTACGGCATCGGCGGCGGATTCCCCGCCAACACTTACCAGTCCACGAACTACTGGGTGGACGTAGTGTTCACGACCGGCACCGGCCCTGACACGACGCCGCCGACAGTCGTGTCGACGTCGCCAACGGAGGGCGCCACGGGAATTAACCCGACAACGGCAGTGACTGCGCTCTTCAGCGAGGCGATGAAAGCCACGACTATCACCACTTCTAACTTCCAATTGCAGACCGGGAACAATCCGCCGGTGTCCGCCACGGTGACCTATGCCGGCAATACCGCAACGCTGACGCCGAACAGCGCTTTGACGGCAAACACGACCTATACGGCTACCGTGAAGGGCGGAGCCGGAGGGGTTCAAGACTTGGCAGGCAATACTCTTGCTATGGACCGCATATGGTCGTTCACCACCGGCACAGATCCGTGCACATCCGGAGGCAATCCGATCGTGTGCGAGAACGGCAAGGCCGGTAATCCATCGAGTGAATGGGACATTATCGGCGCCGGCGACCTGAACATCCAAGGCTTCGCTACGGATATCAGCGTAAACCGGGGCGGCACGGTCAATTTCAAGATCAAAAGCGTCGCGGCCTATCGCCTCGATATCTACCGCATGGGCTATTACGGCGGGAACGGTGCGCGGAAGGTGGCAACAATAACCTCTTTGCCGTCTCAGACTCAGCCGGCCTGCATGACTAACACCACAGGACTGATCGACTGCGGCAATTGGGCACAGTCTGCTTCATGGGCGGTACCCGTTGATGCAACCTCCGGCATTTACTTTGCACGAGCAGTACGTTCGGATACCGGCGGCGCCAGCCACATCGTATTTGTGGTCCGAGACGACGCCGGCACCTCCAAGATGCTCTTCCAGACCTCGGATACCACCTGGCAGGCTTACAACAACTACGGCGGAAACAGCCTGTACACCGGTAGTGGCCCTGGCACCGGCGGCGCGGCAAATGGCCGGGCCTACAAGGTCAGCTACAACCGGCCTTTCAACACGCGTGCTGTTGATGGCGGCCAGGACTGGGTATTCAACGCCGAGTATCCGATGGTGCGCTGGCTCGAAGCCAACGGTTACGATGTCAGTTATTTCGCCGGCGTCGACAGCGACCGGCGCGGCAACCTGATCAGCAACCATAAGGTGTTTCTATCCGTCGGCCATGACGAGTATTGGTCCGGCGCACAACGTACTAATGTTGAGACAGCACGGGACGCAACGTCAAACCCAGTCAATCTGGTATTCTTCAGCGGCAACGAGGTGTTCTGGAAGACTCGCTGGGAAAACAGTATTGATGGTTCAAATACGGCCAATCGAACCCTCGTGTGCTACAAGGAAACTCATAACTTCCCCAACAATCGCGATCCGCTCGACCCGCCAATCTGGACCGGTACCTGGCGCGATCCAAGGAACTCCCCGCCGATCGGGACGGCAGATGGAGGGCGTCCGGAGAATGCGTTGCTGGGACCGATCTTCATGGTAAACGATGGGGCCACCACAGCGATCACTGTGCCCGAAGCGGACGGCAAGATGCGCTTCTGGCGTAACACCAGTATCGCTACCCTGACTGCCGGAACTACCGCCACGCTGGCTGGAAGCACACTGGGCTACGAATGGGACGTGGATCTGGATAATGGCTTCCGGCCCGCCGGTCTGGTTCGGAATTCAACGACCATCGTCAACAATGCACCGGTCCTGACCGACTACGGCTCCACCTTCGGCTCGGGTACTGCAAATCACGCCCTGACGCTGTATCGCTCGGTCAGCGGAGCACTCGTTTTCGGTGCGGGAACCGTACAGTGGTCTTGGGGCCTGGACAGCAACCATGATCGTGGCAGCAATCCGCCCGACGTACGAATGCAGCAGGCGACGGTCAACTTGTTTGCCGACATGGGAGTCCAGCCGGCCACCCTGCAATCCGGTCTAACGGCCGCCGCCGCTTCGGCCGATGTGACCGCGCCAAGTTCGACGATTACCGCTCCCGCCAACGGATCAACAATAACTAGCGGTAGCCAGGTCTCTATTACCGGCACAGCAACAGATACTGGAGGCGGCGTGGTCGGCGGTGTCGAGGTCTCGATTGACGGCGGAGCCACATGGCACCCTGCCAATGGTCGCGCAAACTGGAGCTATACCTGGACAGCCAACATCCCCGGTTCCGTGACGATCAAAAGCCGCGCCGCGGACGACAGCGGCATCCTCGAAACGCCCAATGCCGGCATCAGCGTCACCGTTGGCAGCGGAACCTCATGCACCGGCAGCAACTGTACCATCTGGCCCAGCGCAACGGTGCCGGGTGTGATTGACGGCGGTCCGGACAGTGCGGTGGAGTTGGGCGTGAAGTTCAGGGCCGATGTCAGCGGCACCATCACCGGCATCCGTTTCTACAAGGCCGGCACCAACACCGGGACGCACGTTGGCAACCTGTGGTCGAGCACCGGAACGCTGCTGGCGTCGGCTACCTTCAGCGGAGAAACAGCATCGGGCTGGCAGCAGGTGCTATTCCCCACCCCAGTGGCGATCACTGCCAATACCGTCTACGTGGCCTCGTATCACGCCAACGCCGGGCACTATAGCGCCGATCTGAACTACTTTGCGAGTACCGGGGTGGACAGCCCGCCGCTGCATGCGCTATCCGCCGGTGTGTCAGCGAACGGTGTGTATGCCTACGGTGCAACCAGCGCCTTCCCAAGCCAGACCTTTAATAGCACCAACTATTGGGTGGACGTGGTGTTCAGTTCAAGTCCACCGCCGACTCTGACGTCCATCGCGGTGACGCCGACGAACCCTGCAATCCTGACTGGAGCGACGCAGTCCTTCACAGCAACAGGAACTTACTCGGATAGTTCCACGCAGAACCTCACCAGTCAGGTGACGTGGGCGTCTTCGAGCACCGCAGTGGCCACCATTAATGCCGGCGGGCTGGCGACCGGTGTCAGCCCAGGCAGTACGACGATCTCGGCGACTTCTGGCAGTGTGAGCGGCAATACCGTCCTGACGGTAAATGCCGCACCGCTTAGCATAACCACCACTTCGTTGCCTAACGGGACGCTGAATGTCGCTTACCCGGCGACGACGTTGACGGCGAGCGGCGGCACTCCGCCATACACGTCGTGGTCGATCGCCGGCGGTGCGCTGCCCCCCGGCTTGAGCTTGACCACCGCCACCGGCGCGATTACCGGGACGCCCACCGCGACCGGCATCTTCAACTTCACCGCACAGGTGAGTGATTCCGCCAGTCCTGTCGGGACGGCCACCAAAGCCCTGAGTATTACTGTTGCCACGACTACCGGCTTTCTGGCACCTAGCGCTAACGCGGCAGTGACAGTTAACGCCGGTGACAATAACGGCTTCCAGACTACTCCGACCAATGCTTATTCCAATGATGGCCTATTCGCGGTGGATACAAACAGCGGCACCAATACAAATACTTCCTGTACCAATGCCGGCAAAGACAAGCATATTTACTACAACTACGGTTTCAACTTGCCGAGCGGTGCGTCCATCGCGGGCATTGAAGTTCGTATGGACGCACGGGTCGACGCCACTGCCGGCGCCCCCAGGATGTGCGTACAGCTGTCCTGGGATGGCGGCACGACATGGACGGCGGCCAAGACCACGGCGACGCTCACCACAAGTGAGGCCACTTACATTCTGGGCGGCGCCGCCGATACGTGGGGCCGCGCCTGGACCGTGAGTAACGTGTCGGATACCGGCTTCCGCACACGCATCATTAATGTGGCTTCAAACACCAACCGCGACTTTTCGCTGGATTTGGCGGCGGTACAGGTTACATACCAATAATTCAGATTTGGGCAACAAGTGATTTGCAATAAATAGAACAACTCATGCCAACTAAGGGGAAAAATAATGATTAAAGAAAATGTAGTTTTAGGCGAAGGGGTTGCCATATACCATCCTCAGCTTGTAAATCTCTACGGTTGCATTATTGGAGAGGATTCCAAAATCGGTACATTCGTTGAGATACAAAAAGGCGTTTCGGTGGGCGCCCGCTGCAAAATATCCAGCCATACTTTTATTTGCGAAGGCGTTGACATCGAGGATGGAGTCTTCATAGGCCATGGTGTCATGTTTACCAATGATGTTTATCCAAAAGCGGTTAACGAGGACGGAGAGCTGCAAACAGAGGACGATTGGCAAGTTATCAGGACCCGCGTCAAGGCCCGTGCATCTATCGGCAGCAACGCGACCATCCTTTGCGGAATCACTATTGGCGAAGGGGCTTTGATTGGCGCTGGAGCCGTGGTTACCCGCGATGTGCCCGATTATGCAATTGTCGCCGGCGTCCCTGCCCGAGTCGTTGGCGATGCCCGCATACGGGGAGAGAGCCGCGAGACAGTGCCAAGTTTTGCCTAGTACATTGACTGCGGAGGTATCTACACAAGTACCTGCCCCTTCTCCCTTGAGGGAGAAGGTTGGGATGAGGGGGATATATAAGGGTTGTTTTTATTCTCCTCTCCCCAACCCTCTCCAACAGGAGAGGGAGCCAGGTCGACTTGCAACTCTTTGTATTTATAATGCAAAAAAGTTGTGTAGATACCTATGCCATTGACTGCGGAGGATTATTCGCATCAGCCCGGCCGGAGCTAACTTTTATGCCGGTGGTTGTCGGAATTGTCCTCAATATTCGGTGATTTACTGTTGCTGCGCAAAATGATCGATTTTTTAACAATACTGAAAGCAATACAATTATTTCATTCCAATTAAGGAGAATTATCATGATTAGAATAGGTGTTATTGGATACGGCTACTGGGGACCCAACTTGGTGAGGAATTTCGCCGAGACACCGGGACTTACAGTTGCCGGCGTGGCTGATTTCGATCCGAAAAAACTTGAAATTGTTCAGAAGCGCTTTCCCGGGGTAAACACCACAACACGTTTCCAGGATCTGCTTGAGAATAAAGACATCGATGCCATCGCGATAGCGACCCCGGTTAATAGCCATTTCGAACTGGGAATGGCTGCTCTCAAGGCCGGTAAACATGTCTGGCTGGAAAAACCGATGACGGAAACCTCGGAGCAGGCACGCAAACTGATTAATGAAGCTAATAAGCGCAAGCTCGTACTGATCGTCGATCATACGTTCATTTACACGGGTGCGGTGCGCAAAATGGCGGATCTGGTAAAGTCGGGAGAACTGGGTCATATTCATTACTACGATTCCACCCGAATCAATCTCGGCTTGTTCCAACGGGATGCCAACGTCATCGCCGATTTGGCGGTACATGACTTCTCGATTCTCGACTATCTACTGGGAGAACAGCCGGTGGCGGTGTCCGCCGTCGGCACCAACCACTTTCCCCACACACCGGAAAATCTGGCATACATTACACTGTTTTACGACTCAGGAATGATAGCGCATATCAATGTGAGTTGGTTGGCGCCGGTAAAATTGCGCCAGATTCTGATTGGCGGCAGCAAGAAAATGATCATCTACGACGATCTGGAGCCGAGCGAAAAGATCAAGATTTACGACAAGGGTGTCAGCTTCACCGATGACCCGCAGAAGATTTATGAAATGCGGGTCGGCTATCGTACCGGGGACATGTGGGCGCCGCAGCTGGACTCCTCAGAGGCCTTGCGCGTCGAGGGCGAGCATTTTGCCGATTGCATCGAAAACGGCAAGACGCCGCTGACCAACGGTTCTCTGGGACTGCGGGTGGTGGAATTAATCGAGGCGGCGACCCGCTCGATGAATGAACATGGCCGATCCGTTGAAATCAACGGATCGGCCATATATCAAGGCAGGAGAGTGGCATGATCCCGTTTGTCGATCTCAAAGCTCAGTACACCGGAATTAAAGACGAAGTTAACGCGGCCATTCAGGGTGTATTGGAAACCTGCCAGTTTACCTTGGGCAGCGAAGTGGCCGCGTTTGAGGAGGAATTCGCCACCTATAGTCAGGCCCAATACGGAATTGGCGTGAACACCGGAACCAGCGCTTTGCACCTTGCCCTGCTCGCGGCCGGAATTGGCCCCGGCGATGAGGTGATTACCGTTCCGTTTACCTTTGTGGCGACCGTAGCGGCGATTTACTACACCGGCGCTACGCCCGTATTTGTTGACATCGATCCTCGCACTTTCACAATCGACGTAAAAGCGATCGAAGGCGCAATCACCGAACGAACCAAAGCTATCATGCCGGTGCATTTGTATGGTCAACCTGCGGACATGGATCCCATCCTGGATATCGCCAAACGACATGGTTTGGTGGTCATCGAAGATGCGGCTCAAGCTCACGGTGCGGAGTACAAGGGCAAACGCGTGGGCAGCATCGGCGACATGGGCTGTTTTAGCTTTTATCCCGGCAAGAATCTCGGTGCCTACGGCGAAGGCGGCATGGTGGTTACCAACAATGCCGAATATACCCGTACCATCCGCATGCTTCGTGACTGGGGTGCAGAGCAGAAATATCAGCATGTGCTCAAGGGCTACAACTTTCGCCTGGAGGGCATTCAGGGGGCGGTCCTCAGGGTCAAGCTGCGCCACCTGGAAGCATGGACCGAAGCACGGCGAGCGGCTGCAGCGCATTACAACGAACTGTTGTCCGATAGCGGCGTGCCAACGCCAGAGGCAATGCCTTATGCTCGGCATGTGTATCATATCTATGCGATCCGTACCCGGCAGCGAAGTGAGTGGCAGCAGGCCTTGCAAGCCGAAGGAATCCAGACCGGAATTCATTATCCAATCCCCGTGCATCTCCTGCCGGCCTATGCCGACCTGGGCTATACCAAGGGGGATTTTCCCCATTCGGAGCAGGCGGCCGACGAAGTGCTTTCCCTTCCGATGTTCGCCGAGTTAAGTCGGGCTCAATGCAAAGAAGTCAGTGAGGCCGTCACGATGCTCGCAAATCAGGAGGTGGTTGAATGTATAACGGAGTGACAGAATGTCGAGATTTCAGAAAAGAGGAAAATATAGCTAAATCGCCATTACTCGTTTTAGGCTTCGGGGGAAATGCCATTGACGCTATAGATACTATTGAAAATAGCTACGAGATAATTGGTTTTATAGATGACAACCCAGAGCGCCAAAAACTAAGTTTTGAAGGTATACCTGTATATACACGTCAGGTGTTAGAGAAATACAAAGATGTCAAGGTGATAACGTTGATTGGTTCGGAAGCTAATTTTCGAAACCGAAAAAAGATCATCAACGACTTTAAAGTCCCTGATTCGCGTTTCGCTACGATCATTCATCCGACAGCTGTGGTTTCACGGCTCGCAAAAATCGGTCATGATGTTATAGTTTTTGCTGGTGTAATTGTAACTGCAAATGCAGTAATAGGTAACCACGTATTTATATTGCCAAACTCTATAGTCCATCATGATGTAAATATTAGTGACTACACTATGATAGGAGCTAACGTTACGATTGCCGGTCATGTAAAGGTCGGTGAAAGCTGCTACCTAGGCAGCGCTAGCTCAATAAAGAATGGTATAAATATAGGTGATCGCAGCATGATTGGAATGGCCGCCAATGTAGTCTGTCCGGTACCTTCCAATTCAACGATGATCGGAAATCCAGCAAAACCAAAATGAAAAGAATGTAGTAATTATTTAACGTAGCTACAGAGAGTAGCTGTCCATAGCTTAGTGATGACCATATGGTAGAAATTCACTGAGAAGTCTTTTAAGCAGAGCGAGAATTTATGTCATCTGAAAAACTTGAAAGTTATAAATACAACTGGCCGCACTTTAATCCGGACGAAGATACTCACTGGAAAAAGAGCGATAATAGTAGTCATATACGTCAGCTTCCGGAAATGAAAGAAGAACTCAAATTGGACAGTCGTTGGCCTGGTTTTTTTCCTTCTCCAATTTGTTTTGTTACGACCACTAACGGAGAGGTTGTCGCGTTGGAAAAGGTAGTAGGGGCAACTATTGTTAATCGTTTCCCTTATATAATCGCGCTTAGTTTCTGTATTGAGCCACTGTCAAAACGCCATTATCCCCGCAATCGTTTCACAGAAATGATCGAAAAAAGTGGAGTAGTGGCCATTCAATATTTTGAACCCGGTTCTTATATCGATGCCGCCATGACTGCCATCAATCAGGTGCCGGATGAAGAGATAGAGAAACGGATTGCTTATTCCCGGTTGCCGATTCGGAAAGCAATGACAAATGATTCGCCTGTTTTCAAGGATGCGTATATGGTCTATGAGGCACGACTAGCAAAAACCGGTAAAGATTTTGAAGGGGTACCGATCTTTGAACAACCTTATACAGATTACGGTAGCCATCGCATCTACTATTTCGAGATTGAAGCCATACAGTTGCGAGAAGATATCGCAAAGGGAGATTCTCAGATTTCTTGGCAAGCACTTCCGTTTTGGACTCCACTGAATAAACTTCAGGACGAGATTGTGCAGGAGTCGCAGCCATTGATAGATCTAAAGTACCAGAAAGGCTATTCTCCGAATTATTTCTTCCCATCAGGCAATACCGTTTCATTTGAATACGACAAGATCGATAATGGTATGGCGGTAAAATTTCTACCTCCGTTACCAGAAGATCAAGTAGAAGTAGACAATGATCGTGCACGCTGGCCTTGTTTTTTTCCTTCTTCTGCCGGCATGATCACTACATGGGATTCGAGTGGGGCACCAAATTTAATGCCCTGCGGTTCTACCAGCATTCTTGTTCGCCACCCATTATGTATAGGCATTTGTGTTTCTTACGCAGAGATTAATGTCCGTTATGCCCCGCGTGGATCTTTGCGAGCACTGAACAAGACCAAACGTTTCGGTTGCGGTGTGCCTTTTGTCAATGATTCCATTATTGATGCGATCAGATACGCCGGAAATATATCAATTGATAAAGATAAGGAGAAGGTACAGCATGCCGGCCTTCAAGTTAGCGCGCATGAGTGGTCGCCCGTGCTACCGGCTCTACCCATTCACTTTTTCTGTGAAGTGGTGAAGGTAATTCGGCTAGGGACTCATTTTCTATATTTAGGGGAAGTAAAATCAATTCAGGTTCGCGATGACGTAAATTTGAGCAATCCAATGAAGTGGTATCCGTATCCTGATGTAATTAGGCGGTGACGTAACGAGAGATATTCGGTAACCATCGTATACGAGATTGAAAACCAATTAGCATTTGATGGCAATTAAATCAATTGGTGGCAGATTTATTCTGAGGTCAAAATCAAGCGATTTGGGCTTTAAGTTAGCGCTTATGTATGGGAAAGTATTCTAAAAACGCAAGTTATAACCGTACTCAAGTATCCAAGTAGCATGAATTGCGTAAAACGGGCTTTCCAATAGTGCTGCTTTGACTTGCCACTACAAGGTCAACCTTGGTATTTTTTTGAGCATGAAACGAAGACGTTATTAGAGAGGTAAATTGATTAATGGACATTAAAGATTCGAACATATTGGTCACAGGCGGCTGCGGTCTGGTCGGCTCCACAACCATAGATTTGTTACTGCGGGACTATTCACCCGCAAGCATCGTCATTCTCGATAATTTGAGTCGAGGGACGCTGGCCAATGTTGAGGCGGCCTTGAAAGATCCTCGCGTGAAACTGGTTCAGGAGGATATTCGCGATCCGGAGGCCGTTCGTAGCGCGACTCAGGGCATGGACGCGGTGATCCATATGGCAACCCTTCGCATCACCGCTTGCGCGGCCAATCCTCGTGAAGCGATGAATGTGATGTGCGACGGTAGTTTCAATGTGGTGGAAGCCGCACAGGCTGCCGGAGTAAAAAAGGTAGTGGCGGCATCCTCGGCATCGATTTATGGTCTGGCCGACACCTTCCCTACTCGCGAGGATCATCACCCTTACAACAACCGCACCTGGTACGGCGCCAGCAAAATTATGCTGGAAGGTTTGCTCCGTTCGTTCAATGAAATGTACGGCCTACCCTACGTGGCATTGCGCTATTTTAACGTCTATGGTCCTCGCATGGATATTCATGGCAAATACACCGAGGTGCTGATCCGCTGGATGGAACGCATCGCGGCCGGAACGCCGCCGCTGATCCTCGGAGATGGCGCCCAAACCATGGACTTCGTGTACATCGAAGACGTCGCCCGATCCAATATCCTGGCCCTGCAATCGGACCTGACCGATGATGTCTTCAACATAGCCAGCGGTACCGAAACCAGCCTCAATGACTTGGCCGTAACCTTGCTTAAGGTGATGGGTTCCGATCTAAAGCCGGAGTACGGGCCGGAGCGAACAGTGAATCCTGTATCCAGGCGCTTGGCCGACACGACCAAGGCTGAACAATTGCTCGGATTCAAAGCACAAATTGACCTGGAAGACGGGCTTTCTCAGCTGGTCGACTGGTGGCGCACAAACAAGCCGGAGGTGCAATCATGATCCCGATTACCAAACCCATGCTGGGCGAGAATGAGGCGGAGGCGGCACGGCGCGTCATCTTGAGTGGCTGGACCAGTCAGGGTCCGGAAGTTGCCGCGTTCGAAAAGGAGTTTGCCGAATACGTAGGCGCACCGTACGCCTGCGCGGTATCCAGTTGCACCACCGCCTTGCATTTGGCGCTGCTGGCTGTAGGTGTGCAGCCTGGCGATGAAGTCATTACCGTCAGCCACTCTTACATAGCCACTGCCAACGTGATCCGCTACTGCGGCGCCACACCGGTATTCGTGGACATCGAACCCGCTATGTTCAATCTTGATCCCACTCAGATCGAAAACGCCGTGACAGAGCGCACTCGCGCTATTTTATGTGTGCATCAGATCGGGATGCCCTGCGATCTTGCGGCGATTCTCGAAATAGCGCACCGCCATTCGCTCCCCGTCGTTGAAGATGCCGCTTGCGCCATCGGCAGCGAAATTCTTTGGCAGGGACAATGGGAAAAAATCGGCAAACCGCAAAGCGATATTGCATGCTTTTCGTTTCATCCGCGCAAGGTGATAAGTACTGGCGACGGCGGAATGATTACGACAGCGAATGCCGAATGGGACGCCAAGTTCAGGCTGTTGCGACAGCATGGCATGAGTGTCCCCGATACCGTTCGCCATGGAGCGAGCCAGGTGATCTTCGAGTCTTATCCGATAGTCGGTTTCAACTTCCGCATAACTGATATACAGGCGGCGGTTGGCAGGGAACAACTTAAGCGTCTACCGGAGATTGTCGACAAACGCCGGGGCTTGGCTTCCCGCTACCAGTCACTGCTCGCAGAAATACCGGGACTGGGTTTGCCGGTGGAGCCGGACTGGGCACGCAGTACCTGGCAAAGCTTTTGTGTTCGTCTGCCTGTTGAATCAGACCAACGGCAGGTTATGCAGTCCATGCTGGATACGGGTGTGGCGACTCGGCGGGGTGTGATGTGTTCACACAGGGAGGTCGCTTATCCGGCTAATACATGGTCATGTGTCGGTAGAACTGAGGGTTGTGCCTGCACTGCTGGATTTTGTCAGCGCCTCCGGCATAGCCAAGAAGCTCAGGATCACACTATTATCTTGCCGTTGTTCCCTCAAATGAGTCTTGATCAGCAAGATTACGTAGTAAAGGCACTCCATGATGCATTGGGCGTTATATCTGTTAACTGAATAGAATCTCCATTTTAAAAAGTTATGGAACCCTACACTAAAACACGAGCCGATTACCTTGACCTTGTAAGACGGCGCAAGTATTACATCGTGGTTACTTGGCTGCTTGTCAGCTTAATATCGGTAATCGTTGCGTATAATTTACCCAAAATTTATCGCTCAACGGCAACGATGTTGATCGACGCGCCAATCCCGACAAGTCTTATCGACTCGGCGGTATCTCAATTTGCAGATGAGCAGATTCAATCAATTTATCAGAGGGTCATGACGACCGATAATGTGCTTTCGATTATTGAATCGAATGGTCTTTATGATGATATTAAGAACGGCTTTACGCGATATGAACTAGCGGATTTTTTCAAGGAGAATACTGAAGTTATGTTGACTACCTCCTCTTTAAACCCTTCTTTAACCCCTAAGACTAGTTCTGGAATGGCCGAAATCGCCTTTAATATTTCATTTAGTGATAGCGACGCAACCAAGGCAAAAGAGATTACCGATCAGTTGACTACCTTATTCATTGAACAAAATGATAAGGCCAGAACTCGGCGTGCTATTAAAGCGGCTGATTTCCTTATGGAGGAATCGGACAAGCTAAACCGTGAACTTCAGGAAATTGACGGCAAAATCGCAACATACAAGGAGCAAAATAACTTCAGTTTGCCGGAGCAAGTGCAAGGGAATATGGCGGCAATAGACCGTATGGAGAACGAAATGAGGGACACCGATAGCCAGATCCGCGCTACGAAGGAAAGGATTGCTTTCTTAACGGCGGAGTTGGCTAGAGCGCAACAAGAACTACCCGGCAGACTCGATGACAAAGCGCCACAAACCAAGGATGATCTCCTAAGGACCTTGCGGGCGCAATACCTTCGATTTTCCAGCATTTATTCCCCTACACATCCGTCCGTGATTCGCCTAAAACGTGAAATAAAGGCTTTGGATCCCGCCTTTGAAGGGCAACCCGTTGAAGAAGACCTTCTCAAACAGTTGGCAGAGGCAGGGCGCGAACTTAAATTGCTGGAAGAAACGTATGCCGGCAATCACCCGGATATAGCCCAGCGTAGAAAACAAATCGACAGGCTGGAACAACAATTGAAAAACACGCCGCCGCGTTCGCAACCGGAAGAGGTGTCCATGCATACGACTAATCCGGCTTACTTCGGTGTAGAGGCACAATATAAAAGCAGTCAATCGGAACTTCAGTCGTTGCTACAGAAGCAGGACTATTTGAAAGAAAAGCTTGAAAAAATACACAACACCCTGTTGCTGGCCCCTCAGGTTGAAATGGGCTATACCGACTTAATAAGAGAGCGAGATAACACCATAAAGAAATACACTCAGCTCAAAGAAAAATGGCTGGATGCCAAACTTGTTCAAACGCTGGAAGAGCAGCAGCAGGGCCAAACCATTACCATCATCGAACAACCTGCTATCGCTTCGCACCCGGAAAAAGCGATCAGGAGAAAAGTGGCCATTGGCGGTTTTTTTATGGGAATCATCGCAGGTCTTGGCGTTGCTTTTTTTGTCGAATTCCTGGAACCCGGAGTTAGGGGGTACCGGGCAATTAGCGAAGTCACCGGCCTTATGCCGCTGGTTGTAGTCCCCTACATCGAGTCCCCATCCGAGTTGGAAGAACGCCTTGTTAAGCAGAGTCAAAAGAGGAAAATTGTAGTCTGGACCGGCGCAGCTCTCATCCTGTTGGCTATCGCCGTTTTAACATACTTCTTTTTCCTTCCGTTAGCGCCCTTCCCGGAGAGAAATCAATGATTAAAAATGCTGATGAATACCCACTCGACTCGATACGCTACACAAAAACTCAATCGGTCATTATTGATCAGGATGTGTTGCGGAATAATCGAGTAATTATGGGACTCAACAACGATCCACGAGCGGATTTGTTTCGCGTGCTCCGGACGAATGTCCTCAAGCAACTGCGGGAAAATAACTGGAACAGCTTTGCCATAACGAGCGCGACGCCAGGGGCGGGAAAAACCTTCATATCCGTAAATCTGGCGATTGCCATAGCGATGGAGGGCAACCAAAGCGTGCTCATCGTTGATGCTGATCTCAGACGCCCAAGTGTGGGCCAATACCTGGGTCTCCAGTGTGAATTCGGGCTTGTCGATTGCCTGAAGAGCGATGTTGCATTGGAGGATGTTTTAGTCAATCCCGGCATTGAGCGCCTGGTTGTATTGCCCGGGAAAAATTCCGATAACAATTCTTCGGAATTGATTTCATCCCGAAAAATGATCAGCCTGATTCAAGAAATCAAATCGCGCTACGAATCCCGGATAATTATTTTAGATCTTCCGCCGCTTTTTGCGGCGGACGATGCGATGGTATTGATGCCGTATGCCGATGCTGCGCTACTTGTTGTAGAGGATGGGAAGAATACTACCGAAGAGCTTCAACATTCCATGTACATTCTGGAGCAGACCAACCTGCTTGGCTTGGTTCTGAACAAGTCAAGACAGCCGCTGCCAACATACCAGTATGGATATGTATCCGAGGCTGGTTAGAACTGACGGCAGCTTCTGACCTACGGACAGCATGACTGAGAATGGATATGCTGTATTTTTTTTATTTCACTTATTCCCTTAATACCATGATGAAAATTTGGATTGATCTCGATAATACGCCGCATGTGCCTTTTTTCAAACCTATAATTACGGGAATTGGAAAAAAGGGTGCACCGTTATATTGCAGCAATTCTCATTATGACCCAAGCCTATCTGATTTCAGGCTTTTGGGGTCGAACGATCCGGCTTTCCGACGTATGAGACCAGCCTTCCAGCATGAAATTGAGCAGATGCTCCCAGTTATACTTGGCTCGGTCATAAATTGAGTTTTTTGCTAAATTGAACCTGAGGTTGTTTGCGTTTTTTAGCTTAACATTGCGCCTTGTTGGCAGGAGACTTTCCAATGACGATTCACCTTGAATTGGCCTTGTCGCTTCCAGGCTTAACCAATACCGGCGTCACTACTGTGTGCGAATAGCTGACTTTGCCGTTGCCGTGTGTTTTGCATGAACAGCATGAACCGTGTAGCTTTTGTGATGAAAAATATTGAGTTCCATCCAATGCTATCAGCAATCGATTATCTGTCGCGCGAAACATATAGTTAACGTCATAATGAGAACTACTGATAGGTAATCGCACTTATTGATTAAGAAAATTGAATTATCTATCCTAAAGACACTTATATAACACCAACCGATTTTTTAGGATTTTTAGGATAAAGGGAATACGGAAGCAGCATAACCGCTAGGTAGCGGAAATGCGGCCCCACATGCTAGGCGATGGCGATGGGCTTGGATGACCGCAATCTTCCAGAAACACGCCTGAAAAGTTGCTTCCGTTCGTTTCAAAGCTGTTCATACAGCACAATGAGCAAACTCTTACGCCTTTGCTCGCTCATTGTGAACAACAATTCCGATAAATTCGGCTTCGTTACTTTGAGTGGGATAAACAACGCTTGGGAGCAATGGGAAATCAATTTTAGCCTTACTTTCCTTTCACTGGTATATCTGGTTTTTATAATTTAACGACTTAAACAGAGCAACTGGAGATAATGTGGACATAGAGCAAACCGTGGCGCCATACATAATTATTACGCCTGCGCACAATGAGGAAGCTTTTATCGAAAAAACGATCCACTCCATGATTAACCAAACAGTCCGGCCACTTAAATGGATTGTGGTAAATGATAATTCAACAGACCGCACGGCGGAAATCGCTGAACAATACGCGAAGCAATATGATTTTCTTCAGTTGGTCAATTTGAGTCGATCGGGCGGCAGAAATTTCGGCAACAAAGTACAAGCTTTTAATTGTGGCCTAAACGAGGCGCAACTATGTGATTACCAATACATTGGTAATCTGGACGCCGATATTTCTCTGGAAACGGATTACTTCGAGAAGATCCTTTGTGAGTTTGATAGATGCCCTAATCTTGGAGTTGCCGGAGGAATGGTCTCTACCTGTATTGGCGATAAGTTTATCAGCCAGAACGTAGCGCTCGATAGCGTGGCAGGAGCTGTCCAATTATTCCGTCGTGAGTGTTTCGAGCAGATAGGTGGCTATATGGCATTACCGCAAGGCGGAATTGACGCCGCAGCAGAAATCATGGCCCGAATGAAAGGATGGAAGACGCGGACATTCCCTGATCTTCACGTGTTTGAGCATCGCCGAACAGGCACCGCAACAGCCCGACCGCTAGCATCGAGGGTAAAGGATGGACAGCGCTTTCAATCGCTAGGATATGACTTCTTGTTCCTGAGTCTACGCTGTGTGTATCGCTTGATGGACAGGCCAAGAGTTGTAGGAAGTGTCGCCACTCTCTATGGCTACTTCAAAGGCGTAATCAAGAAGACTCCGATTGTTTTGCCCCCAAATGTTGTCCAGTATTTAAGAGCTGAACAGCGAGATAAGCTCTTGCGTTATTTACGACGCTCGCATAGGTTACAAAAAGATGCGTGATTTCGATCAGCTACATTGGCTAATGCTTAATTATAAAGGAGCAATCTGATATATCGATATGCCGCGTTATTTAAATTAATTTATACCTCAGTGTTTATTAAAACAAAACATTAGCAAGCCTATCAATCAACCTAAATTTGATCCAAGGATACATAACATATGTCACAACATTCAACTACAACCGATACCCCGTCGTCCAACAGTATATTGCTTGACCAAGGGCGGGTAACGCAGTTATTTAAACGTAGAACAATCGTGGCAATGGAATATTCGCATGATGCTTTTCTCCCGGAACGCAGTCGATACTTTAAAGAAATATCCTCATAATTGATGCAGAGGTAATAACTGTTATGTGCGGCATTTGCGGTATCTTTGATCGGTCGGGTGGTCCCATTGACCAAGCCACTCTCAAGCGGATGAATACGGTTCTCCAGCATCGGGGGCCTGATGGAGAGGGGTACTTTGTGGATGGCGGGATCGGGTTGGGGCATCGCCGACTCAGTATCATTGACTTGGATGGCGGTGCCCAGCCTATGCCCAACGGAGACGGAACACTACAGGTTATTTTCAACGGTGAGATTTACAACTACATCGAGTTGAAAGAGGAATTGTCGGCCTTAGGGCATCGATTCCGAACACGCTCCGATACCGAGGTCATTGTCCATGCCTATCAACAGTGGGGGGTAGAGTGCGTAAATCGATTTAACGGGATGTTTGCATTTGCAATCGTCAACGTACGCGAAAAAACCATGTTTCTGGCGAGAGATCATCTGGGCATCAAGCCTCTCTATTACATTTGGATCGGATCCCAACTGCTGTTTGCGTCTGAGATTAAAGCATTGCTGCAACACCCCGATTGCCCACGCGAAGTTGATGTGGAATCGTTGGCTGAGCTATTTACATTTCGATATGTCCCCTCGCCAAAAACGCTGTTTAAAGGTATTTTTAAACTACCTGCCGGGCATATGATGCAGGTGACCACAAGCTCTATGAGAATAGAACGATTTTGGAAATGGATTCCTCAAATAAGAAAAAAATGGCATGAACGGGACTTGATCGAAGAATATCAAGGATTGCTTGACGATGCCGTCCGGCTACAATTGCGTAGTGATGTACCGTTGGGATTGTTTCTCAGCTCAGGTATTGATTCAGGTGTCCTTTTGGCTATTATGAGCAAATATTCTCCTAGCCGGATCCAGGCATTTACAATCGGTTTTGAGGGAGGCGAGAAGACAAATGAAGTTGCAGATGCCCGGTTTCTCGCAGATATGTTTGGAGCGGAACACCACTTCACAATGGTGGGTCCTAAAGACTACCTTGAGTATTACGAGCGTTTCCTGTGGGATATCGAAGAACCCGTCGGGCACGAAGCTGCAGCTGCTTTTTACTTTTTGGCAAAGGGAACCAGCTCGCATGTCAAAGTCGCTTTGACCGGTCAGGGAGCAGATGAACCCTGGGCGGGGTATGATCGTCATATAGGTGTCAAACTTTCGAACATATATAATCGCCTGCCATCTAATGTCACAGATCCGCTTGCGTGGTTAGTGACTAGAATGCCCGGACGATTCGAACGATTGAAACGGGGCGTCGTTTCTCTTGGTGAACCTGATGTGCTGACTCGGTTTGTCAAGATTTACTCATTCTTTAGTGATGATATGAAGCGCCAGCTTTTTGAGGGTGCCTTAAAAGAAAAGGTGTTTGTTAATGGTTATCAGTCGAAAGAGGCCATTCGTCACCTTCAATCAGACGTTCAGCATTTGGATCCTGTTTCGCAGATGCTCTATATCGATACGCGAGCTAACCTGCCTGACGATCTTCTTATGGTCGGAGATAAGACAGCCATGGCGAACTCCCTTGAAGTCCGCGTTCCCTTCCTGGACTATCGATTGATAGAGTTTATCGAAAGTCTGCCTCCAAACTTGAAGCTACGCGGCTTTACGGGCAAATATCTTCATAAAAAGGCACTGGAAAAGTGGCTACCAAAGGATGTGATTTACCGCAAGAAAAAAGGATTTGCGAATCCCATTGAAGAATGGTTCCGAACCGGGATGCGGAGCTACTTGGAGGAATATCTCTTGGGACCTGATTCGGCTTCGGCCTTATTCTTCGATCAGAAATTTATTCGCCAAATGCTGATGGATGATCGAGATGGTAAGGATCAGTTTCGTCGCCATATTTATCTCCTGCTTTCTTTTGAATTGTGGTATCGAAAATTTATCCGCAAGTAACCTTTATCCAAACTTTAAAATAACATGGACCTATCAATTATCATTGTTAACTGGAACTCCAAAGATTATCTTCAAAAGTGTATAGCATCGATATTGTCATGGACCACCGATATCAACTTTGAAATTGTGGTCATTGATAGTGCCTCTTTCGACGGTGTCGATGAAATGCTCAAGCGATGCTACCCGCAGGTTCGATTTATGCAAAGCGACAGAAACCTAGGTTTTGCGAAAGCGAACAATGCGGCCTTTAGAGTGTCAACCGGCAGCAATATCTTGTTTTTGAATCCGGATACCGAACTCATCGGTCCAGCCATAAATATTTTGCTTGATTATATTCAGGTATTGCCAAAAGCCGGCGCAATTGGCTGCAAGCTACTCAATGCGGACGGATCCGTCCAAACCAGTTGTATTCAAGCATTCCCAACGATTCTTAACCAACTACTGAACTCGGAATTTTTAAGGGCCTTATTTCCGAGATCCCCGCTTTGGGGTATGGCATCGCTTTTCAACGCCACCAAGGATGAGCCTGCAGAAGTGGACGTGATTTCGGGGGCTTGTTTAATGCTGAAGCGATCGCTGTTTGAACAAGTTGGGCTCTTCAGCGAGGATTATTTCATGTACGCTGAGGATTTGGATCTCTGCTACAAAATCAGTCAGCCTGGTTTTACGAATTATTATATCCCCGGTGCCTCTGTCACACACTTCGGTGGAGGGAGTACAGAAAAGAGGCCCAGTGATTTCTCGGTCGTTATGATGCGTGAATCCATTTGGCGATTTATGAAAAAAAACCGAGGCAAGATATATGGTTTAGCCTATCGGGCTTCTATAGCGATTTCGGCAATCGGTCGTTTGCTCCTGCTAATAATTCTATTACCTCTGCACTATTTCAGACAGAGCAGGCCATCATGGAATGCATCGTTGAAAAAATGGCAGGCTATCCTGACTTGGAGCTTGGGACTCAAAGCTGCCGCATCAAACCAGTCATGAAACTGTTCATTGACTTTCAACCAGCACGAAAACTATCCGCAGACTGGAGATGATTATATGTGTGGTATCGTAGGCAAATTCTCCCTTGATGGCCGACAACCGGTTGATCCTGAACTCATTAAAAGAATGACAGACGTGATCGCACATCGTGGACCTGATGGCGAGGGGCAGCACGTAACAGGGCCAATTGGATTGGGGCATCGGCGACTATCCATTATCGATCTGAACACCGGCTCTCAGCCTATGTGTAACGAGGATGGCACAGTCTGGATTGTTTTCAACGGTGAGATCTACAACTACCTTTCACTAAGGGCCGAGTTGAAAGCCCAAGGTCATACCTTTAAGTCCGCCAGTGATACCGAGGTCATCGTCCACCTGTATGAAGAACTGGGGGAGCAGTGTGTATCGCGCCTCCAGGGCATGTTTGCGTTCGCCATCTGGGACGAACATAAACAGAAGCTCCTCTTAGCCCGCGACCGCGTCGGCATCAAACCGCTGTACTACACCAATACTGGAACTGAACTACTGTTCGCCTCAGAAATCAAATCTTTGCTGGTGGATACTTCGGTTGCTAGGAGAATTAGCCCGCGCGGCGTTGATCGCTTTCTAACGTACTATTACCTACCAGGAAATGAAACACTGTTCGAGAATATATACAAACTTGATCCCGGACACTATCTGACCGTAAGTAATGGACAGATTAGGAAATGTCAGTACTGGGATTTACATTTCGGTGTCTCGCCACATTGGACTCGGTTCGATGATGCAGTGGAGGCACTACAGGAATTACTGCAACGTAGCGTTAAAGATCACATGATTAGCGATGTTCCGGTCGGGGTGCTGTTGAGCGGAGGCGTGGACTCGACCGGAGTATTGCGCTATGCGGCAGAACAGAGTGACCAGCCGATTCATACATTTACCGTTGGCTTCGAGGGGGAGGCTTTTCCTGATGAAAGGCCTTATGCCCGGCTTGCTGCCCAACATTATGGAACGATGCATCAGGAAATCACCATTAGTGCAGCTGATTTTATCGACTTTCTTCCAAAATATATCTGGCACATGGAGGAACCGGTCTGCGAGCCCCCAGCCTTCGCTCTTTATTTAGTGTCACGGCTGGCTCGCGAGTCGTCGGTCAAGGTTTTATTGTCTGGTGAGGGCGGAGACGAGGCATTCGGTGGTTACAATAAATACAGGAATCTGCTTACGCTGGAAGCCCTAAAGTCATCCTTTGGGTCCGCAAAAAGTTCCTTGCGTTACGGGGTAGAGACGCTGGCACATCTAGGATGGAAACGTATCGCAAAATACTCCAATTTAATTAACCTACCGCTGTCGCAATATTACTACAGCTGTACAGCAACGCCTGACACTCCATTCAACCGCCAAAAACATACCCTTTATAACAAAGATTTCATTGATTTCCTCGAGCCAAGGGCATCCGACGAGCCTACGCGGCGTCTCTTTGAGCAAGCAGGCGACCTCCCATTGCTTCATCAAATGCTTTATGTTGATACTAAATCTTGGCTGCCGGATGATCTGCTGGTCAAAGCGGATAAAATGACCATGGCGACATCTGTTGAACTGCGCGTGCCGCTGCTTGACTCTCAAGTTCTTGAATTTGCAGCTTCCCTGCCCCCGCATTTTAAGGTTAGGGGTTTGACAACCAAACGCATCCTAAAAGCGGCTCTACAGGACTCTGTTCCAAAGGCCATTCTCAAACGAAAAAAAACCGGCTTCCCGGTGCCATACGATAGATGGCTAAAAAAAGAATTGAAAGATTTCGTTTTTGAAACGATTTTAAATTCCAATAGCAATTTGAGAAATTACTTTTGCAAAGAGGGTCTTATTAATTTACTCGAAATGAATCAGCACGGTGAAGGTTGTTCTCAAGAAGTTTTCAGTCTGCTCGTACTCGAACTATTACACCAGCAATTCGTCAATGGTCACGGTTTGCCTTAGGGTAGGCCCTGAAAGCATTCTTGGAATAGCCGGATACTCAGGAATAGTTTATTCTTGTAAAAAAGGAATTATATCCACATGGGTTTTTCATTTTATATAATAGATACGCGATGCTCAACTTTCTAAATGCAGAAAGAATGGCATGACGACCTTTTCTGTCGTAAAGTTAAATTATCATAAAACATACGATAGCGGGAGGTGTGCCATGCCACTAGAAGACTTTATCATTTATGTTTATTGCTGTG
>JAURZV010000089.1 GCA_030653175.1 Methylobacter sp. | reverse complement strand
TTAGTGGGCGCGGCTTTAGCCGCTATAATCGCGGCTAAAGCCGCTCCCACTAATGTTAGAAAACTTTTGCTCAACTACTTACTTATCGTGTCTGACCTCAATGACCCCAATACTGCTGCAACCGGAACGCGGACGCTACTGCTTTTCCTTGTTTTTCGCGCCTTTTTGCGCTTTTTTATCGTCGGTCTGCGCTTTTACCTTCGTTTCTAAAGTATCGCGATCTTCTTTAATAGTTATACGACAAGCCTTTAAAGCCTCATGATCTTGTGCGGCTTGCACACAGCTTAGATCTTTTTGATCAATTTGGATTCTTTCCAGAATATTTGCAATATGCTGATCTTTATCGGCCTGAAATGTCGCCGGATCATGATCTGCAACCGCTATTGCCGAAATTAGTAAAAACGCGCTATAAGTTATTGTTAATAAAATATATTTTTTAGCAATCACAGTTCCTCCTCAAGGTCTTGTCAAGGAATGAATTATTCAATCCCACTCTCTAATTAAAAAACTACGCTGCAAAAGTATACATGTCAAATGATTAATTCTTTCGGACAAGAACGAATTCGCCTTGAGGCAATCTGCCATCATCAATACATTTGGAGGCAACCTGAGTAATAATGTTTTTTGTAGAAAAACCGTGGTGCAGCTTAAAATACGGGCGAATCTGACTCGATGCGTAAAAAATACGTCGTAAGTTGAATCTTAAACAACCAACACACGAAGAATATCAAGTTGCAAACAAAACATATCATTTTAATTATCATCCTATCGGTCATGGCGGGGCGTTCTGTGAGTGCACAAGAAACTAACAAAGCAATAGAAAATAAAGTCAAAAATCTGCTGTCTCAAATGACGCTTGAAGAAAAAATAGGTCAGATGACTCAGGTTGACTTCACGGTTATCGGCATTCCCAAGGAACAAAACGCGGAGGATCAAATCGATCCGGCCAAGCTGGAAGATGCGGTGTTAAAGCATCATGTCGGCTCCATCCTTAACACGCCTTTTACGCCCGATAACAAGGCGCAATCCATCGAGATATGGCGAAAATTGACGCGCACCGTGCAGGATGCGGCGGCAAGGACGCGTTTGAAAATCCCGGTCATTTACGGTATTGACGCTATTCATGGTGCGACTTACACCCAAAATTCGGTGTTGTTTCCGCAGGCCATTAACATGGCGGCGACATTCAATCCGGAACTGGCTTTCAAGGAAGGCGAAATCACCGCAAGGGAAGTGCGCGCATCCGGCCAGCAATGGAACTTTTCCACGGTGATGGATATTGGCCGTCAACCGCTATGGCCGCGCTTGTGGGAAACTTTCGGCGAAGATGTGCATTTGGCGACGGTGATGGGCACCTCTTATATTAAAGGTCATCAGGGCGATGATTTTTCCGCCGCCGATAAAGCGCCCACTTGTTTGAAACATTATGTCGGTTACAGCTATCCCCTTAACGGCAAAGACCGGACACCGGCCTGGATAGGCGAAAGAATGCTGCGCGAATATTTCCTGCCGACGTTTGAAGCGGGCGTGAAAGCGGGATCGCCGACGGTGATGGTTAATTCAGCGGAAGTCGACGGCATTCCGGGACACGCCAACTACCACTACCTAACCACGATTTTACGCGGCGAACTGGGCTTTAAGGGCTTTACCGTGTCCGACTGGGAAGACATCAAGCGTCTTTATACTCGTGACAAGATGGCCGCTTCGGAAAAAGAGGCGGTAAAAATAGCGGTGATGGCCGGTGTCGACATGAGCATGGTGCCGTTCGATTTTTCTTTTTACGATTTACTGGTCGAATTGGTCAAATCCGGCGAAGTGCCTATGTCCCGTATTGATGAAGCGGTGTCCAGGATACTGACGGTCAAGTATCAGGCCGGATTATTCGAGCCCAAGCCGCTGTTGCCTATAGATGGCAACTTTGCTACGGCGGAAGCTATAGAAACCAATCGCCATGCGGCACGGGAGTCGATTGTCCTTGCCAAAAACGATCACAACATCCTGCCGCTAAAAAAAGACGCCAGTATTCTGGTGACCGGGCCTACCGCCAATTTGTTGAGCGTGCTAAATGGCGGCTGGACGATTACCTGGCAAGGCCTTGCTGAGGATTTATATCCTCAGGAGAAACTGACGGTCTTGGAAGCCATACAGGAAAAATCTGGCGGCAAGGTGACTTACATCGGTGGCGATTCTTTTGATGCGCCAATCGATATTCAAAAGGTTGTTGATGAGGCCAAAAATCACGACGTTATTTTGCTCGGTCTGGGCGAGCATCCTTATACCGAAACCGTGGGTAATATCGAGTCGTTAAATCTCGATCAGGCTCAAGTCGATCTTGCCAATGCCGCGATTGCAACCGGAAAGCCGGTGGTTTTGCTGACCTTGGGAGGCCGTCCGCGTATTATCACCTCAATTGCCGAACGGGTTTCCGGCGTTATTTTGGGCTTCTTGCCGGGCATGGAGGGCGGCGAGGCCATTGCCGATATTTTGTACGGCGACTATAACCCCAACGGCAAATTGCCTATTTCCTATCCGCGAAACACCAACGGTATTACGCCGTATGATTACAAGCCCATGGAATCGTTTGAGGCGAATATCTACAATCCGCTTTATCCGTTTGGGCATGGATTGAGCTATACCACTTTTGAAACCAGCGGCTTGAAAGTGGAAAAAGATAAAATCAACATCGGCGAAAATATCAATGTTACCGTTAGTGTCAAAAATACCGGCGCTTTAAAAGGCAAGGAATCTGTGTTGCTTTATATCAATGATGTGGCGGCTTCGGTGACCCGTCCCAATAAACAACTTAAAGCGTTTAAAAAAGTCGAGCTGAATCCCGGTCAAGCCGAAAGTTTAAGCTTTACCTTAACGCCGCACGATTTGTCGTTTATTGGTGTTGATCTTAAGCGGATTGTGGAGCCGGGGGATTTTAAAGTGATGGTGGGTAATGAAATAGTTGGTTTTACTGTGACGAAATAATTGACCGTAGGATGGGTAGAGCAACGCGAAACCCATCATCAACTCGTGTGAACGATGGGTTTCACTGCGTTCTACCCATCCTACGGGCTGTACTGATCGAAATCGCAAAACGACCAAAGCAAGCTTTGGACTTCAAAAAACACAGATACCGGAGTTCAAAGCTTGCTTTGAAATTCTAAACATCACGTTTTGTGACTCTAATCAGTGGAATGAGCACCGGTAAGGGGGAGTAGTTTCTTAATCTGAATATACCAAATAAAATTATGAGCAATGTAACTGACACAACAATCAGCCCCGATAAAAACCCTTACCTTGGCTCACTGACAATATTAACTTCGCTGTTTTTTATCTGGGGTTTTATAACCTGCCTGAACGATATTTTGATCCCTCATTTGAAATCGGTGTTCACTCTGAATTACGCGGAAGCAATGCTGATCCAGTTTTGCTTTTTTACGGCCTATTTTGTCGTTTCCATCCCCAGCGGGTATCTGGTTGAAAAAATCGATTACAAGGGCGGCATCATTGCCGGATTAAGCATTGCGGGTATCGGCTGCTTGCTGTTTTATCCGGCCGCAAGTTTGCATTCCTATCCGTTATTTCTAGCGGCGTTTTTTGTGCTGGCCTCCGGCATTACCTTGCTCCAGGTCGCCGCCAATCCGTATGTCACCATTTTAGGCAAACCGGAAACCGCCTCCAGCCGATTAACCATGACTCAGGCGTTTAATTCGCTGGGTACGACTATCGCCCCTTATTTCGGCTCGTTATTTATCCTTGCCACTGCCGTTAAAACGGCGGATGAAATCAGGTTGCTCAACGCCGACGAATTATCAGCGTATCAAGCAGCACAAGCAGCCGCTGTGCAGAACCCTTATTTGTTGCTGGCTGCGGTTCTATTTGGTGTGGCGATTATTTTTACATTGATCAAATTACCAAAAATTGAAGCTGCAAAAACACAGGTTTCAGGTGTTGAAGACGATGTTCATGACAGCGCTTGGGACTATAAGCATCTGGTTTTAGGCGCAATCGGCATTTTTGTTTATGTCGGCGGCGAGGTGTCCATAGGCAGTTTTTTGATCAATTTTCTGGGCGAGCCTTCCATTGCAGGATTGGCGGAACAAGATGCCGGAAAGTATGTGTCGTTCTATTGGGGCGGAGCAATGGTTGGGCGGTTTATCGGCGCGGCAGTCATGCAAAAAATTCAGCCCGCAAAGATGCTTACCTTTAATGCGGTAACGGCGGCGCTGTTGGTGTTAATGACCATGCTCGGCAGCGGCCACGTTGCGATGTGGACTATTCTTGCGGTCGGGCTGTTTAACTCGATCATGTTTCCAACCATTTTTTCACTCGCGGTTAGCGGTTTGGGCAAACACACGGGGCAGGGTTCGGGGATATTGTGCGCCGCCATTGTCGGCGGCGCTGTTCTTCCTGTTGTGCAAGGACTATTCGCCGACCGGATCGGCATTCAACAGGCTTTTTTTATCCCGGTTCTTTGTTATTGCTACATCGCTTATTATGGATGGCGGGGTTATAGGTTTTAAGTAATTGCCGGCTCCCAATTCCCAAATTGGAATGTCGAAGCTGGGGCCCTGTTTTCTGAGATTTTCCTACCCAAGTACCGGATGTGTTTTAAGCAATCCTCATAGACCCAACCGCCGGATGATAAGAACGCATATTCAACGATATCAAAATATAAATCAAAGCGTCAGCATGGTGATGGTCGGTGAGCTCAACTGGTCATCCTGATGAAAACCACGGACAACAATTACGTTATCGCCCTCTATTGCCAGCTTTGTTTCAATTGCATGATGACGGGCCAGTTTATTAGGATGGGCATGACCGGCATCATCTGCATGTATTGGTATAACGCCCCAGTATAGATTCATTCGCTGGCAAATCCATTTATTGGCGCTGATCGCTATAAGCGGTGCAGCAGGCCTTGCAGAACTCAATGTAACCACCGACATTCCGCCGCCGGTAATGCCGACTATGGCTTTTGCATTCAGGTCAAAGCAAAGTTGGGCGGTCGCATCGGCTACCGCATCACCGAATGGCAGCGGTTTTTGTCCGTTATCCCGATGCGCCAATTTACCGAAAATATCCTGTTCCCTCATGAAAGCTTCGGTTTGATTGATGACTCTGGACATCATTTCTACCGCTTCGACCGGAAAATGCCCCGCCGCAGTTTCGCCCGACAACATCACCGCATCGGTAGAACAATAAACCGCATTGGAAACATCGGTCACTTCGGCGCGTGTGGGCCTGGAGTTTTCTATCATCGATTCGAGCATTTGGGTGGCGACGATGACCGGCTTATTCAATGCTCTGGCGCTTTTAATGAGCTGGTGCTGGGCAATCGGCACATCTTCCGGGTTCAACTCTACGCCCAAATCGCCTCGGGCAATCATGATCGCATCGGAGGCGTTAATGATTTCATGGCCGTTGATCAGCGCTTCTTGCTTTTCAATTTTGGCAATGATGTGCGTGTCGTAGCCGTTGGAGATAATCAACTGACGCAGATCGGAAATATCTTCGGCCTTTCTTACGAATGACAGCGCCAGGTAATCAACGCCCAAATCCAGTGCAAACAAGGCATCCGCCCGGTCTTTGTTGGTTAATGAAGGACAGGACACATTAACGCCGGGTAAGTTGATGCCTTTGTTGTTTTTTAACTCGCCGCCGTAAATGACTTCACAGGTAATGTCTTGAGCTGTTTTTTTAATAACTTTGAGTTCGAATTTGCCATCGTCCAGCAGGATTCGATCCCCCGCTGTGATATCGTCAGCCAAGGCGTGGTACTGGCAGGGGATAAGATTGCCCTCGCCAACAATGTCCCGGGTCGTTACCACAACTTGATCGCCCTTGTTGATGATAATGCTGCCGTTTTTAAATTTCCCGGTTCTGATCTTGGGGCCGCAAAGATCGGCAAAAATGGTGATATGTTGATGTAATGCTTCAGCCGATTCCCTGATTATCCGATACAGCTTGCGGTGGCTTTCATGTTCGCCATGGGACATGTTCAACCTGAAAACATTCACGCCGGCTTTAATAAGATTGGAGATAACCTCCGGGGTGTCCGAAGCCGGACCTAGCGTGGCAATGATTTTTGTTTTACGGCTGGATAGCTGTGGAATGTTGACATGGATTGGCATTTTATGTGTCCTTGTTGATTGTTTTTTATTAAGTTCCGTTTCAAACTGCGTATTTATTCCTGTAATAACTCCAGTATCCGCGTTTCCAGCTCGGGATAAGCGCCAAATGCGCAATCCCTGAGTATGCCTTGTTTATCCACCAGAATATGCGAGGGTGTGCCTTTTAAATCGAAACGTTCGAACGTTTCCGCATGGTAATCAAGAGACTGAAAATAATTCAGCACTTGTTGCCTGATCTGTTGTTGATGCGCCTTTGGCAGCCGCTCGAAATCGGGGATATGATCCTGGATGAAGTTTGCAATGACGTTATCGGTCACATCGCCGCGTTGCCTTACCAAACGATCCATCGCCAGCGGGAAAGGAATTCGATAGGGCAGGCGGCCTGCGCTTAGCTTGCCTTGTTGGCTTAACACCCGCAACGTTTCGCCGACCACCTCGTCATGTTCAGCCAGACGGGTTAGATTTTCAAGATTGTTTTTATCAAAATCCTCAAACGCAGTGGCGATGCCCAATACCGCTAGACCGTGTTCTGAATATTTACGATATAAGTCTACTGCCTGAGGTAAAGCGTATAAAAAACAGCCCGGACAATTTACCTGAAATACCTCGACCAGCACAACTTGGCCTAATAACCGGTCAAAATTTACCTCCGTTCCCTGAACCCAATCGGAAACCGATAACAATGGAGTTTTTTGGTTTAGTTGCGCTTTCATCGGCGGACGGCTAAATGGCCAAAGCGCGTATTAATTCAAGCTGCGCATCGGTAGACTCACTTTTTCCTTCCATACATGCCGATAGGGGAACCATTTCAATTTCACCTTTATTAAAAGCGGTAACATGAGCCCGTAGCCCTTGATGAAGAGCTTGTACGGCGGCATAGCCCATGTTAGAGGCAATCAAGCGATCCGTTGCGGTAGGGCTGCCGCCGCGTTGGATATGTCCCAGAATGCAGGCGTGGACGCTGAGATTGTACTGCTTCATAAGTGTGTCTTTTATTTCGTAGGACAAACCGGATTTTTCCCCTTCGGCTACAATGATAATCGATGATGTTTTACCTCGCTCCGTGCCTTTGTTAATACCGTTGACGATTTTTTCGTAATCAACTGCCTGGTTTGATAGCACCACATGCTCTGCGCCGGTGCATACGCCGACTTGCAAGGCAATGAAAGATGATTTGCGTCCCATGACTTCGACCAGGAAGGTTCGCGCGTGCGCTGAAGCGGTATCCCTGATGTTGTCTACCGCGTTGACGGCGGTTTGCACTGCAGTATTGAAACCGATCGTGTATTCGGTGCCGGAAATGTCATTATCAATGGTGCCGGGAATGCCGATCACCGGGATGTCATGCTCCTGATGCAAGGTCATCGCGCCGGCGAAAGAACCGTTGCCGCCAATGACAATCAACGCGTCAATATGTTTTCTGGCTAAAATGTGCGCGGCTTCCTGTCTGATTTCAGGGGTGTGAAACTCAAGGCAGCGCGAGGTGTCGAGAATGGTTCCGCCGCGCTGGATGATATTGCCGACTGATGACAGGTTGAGCTTTTGTATATTGCCCTCCAGCAAGCCGGAATAACCTTTATAAATACCGTAAACGTCAATACCAAGGCCGATGGCGGTCCTGACTACCGAACGTACCGCCGAATTCATGCCTGGACTGTCGCCGCCGCTGCACAGCACAGCCAAAGATTTTATTGTTTTTGTATTAGCTTCCATAGATTCAGTACTGTTGGATGATTAATGTTGCGGCGCCTATGGTTTTGGCGTCATGAGGATATTTTCCGGGCGCTTACCTTATTTGAAAATAAATTTTTTACGCTCAGGGTTGGCATATCTGTCTTTGCCGGGTTTTATTTCAGTTTGCCCGGATTGCCGGGTATCTGGGAAGGCTCTTTCCTTAACATTATGCTGATGGGGCACTACTGACGGATAAGCAGGGAATGACTGGAAAATGGGAGCCGATTGATAAGTCGGATAATAGGGTGGAAATTGATATTGCAGGTATGGAGCCGACATATTTTGACGCTCCAGTGCGTCTGCCTGTCGCTTTGCCTCATAGGCTTGCTGTTGCTGATATTCCGCGCTTCTTTTCAACGCCTCGACAGACGCTTTTCTGTCCAGTTCGGCTTGATGTTCTTTTTCGGTCTTGATTCTTTCCGCTTCACGCTTGGCAAAGTCCTCTTTCCAGGCTTTTAGTTTGGCTTCTTCCACGGCAGCTTTGCGCGGATCAATTTTCTGGATTTCAATAGTTTTCTGTTTTACAGAAGATTCGCATGGCGTAGATTGATAAACTGTTTTGCCCGATTTCAGCTGGCATTTAAAAACCTCAGCCTGGGCTAATGAAGTGAGTAGCGTCAATAGAATAAAAAATATTTTTTTCATGATTGAACACCCGGATCAGTGTGCGTTAAAAGGATGATACTAATAATCCTGATTACTTAGCAAGATTGGGGAGACAAACTCTATTTTATATAAACGCTTTTCGGTTATTTTAAGTTGCGGCACCCTGTTGAGCCAATGCCCATCGTACATGCTCCCTGACCATGTCGGAGTCATAATCAAGCATAGACTTTAAGGCATCGATAATAAGCGCTGATGCAGGCGCATTGCCTAAAGCCACGGCGATATTCCTGAGCCAGCGCTGATGACCGATTCTTCGTATTGCCGAGCCTTCGGTTTTTGCCAGAAAGTCCGCTTCAGTCCATGCGAATACTTCGAGCAATTGCCGGGTATTGAGCCGATGTCTGGGACTGAAATCCTGTTCGCCGGTCAGTTTGGCAAAACGATTCCACGGACAGATGATTTGGCAGTCGTCGCAGCCATAGATGCGGTTGCCGATCAGCGACCTTAGGTTCTCCGGAATTGAGCCGTGCAGTTCGATAGTCAGATAGGATATGCAACGTCTGGCATCGACCTGATAGGGTGCAATAATCGCTTGTGTCGGGCAAATATCCAGACAGGCGCGGCACTCGCCGCAATGCGCTGTGGCAGGGCTGTCGATGGGTAGCGGCAGGTTGGTGAACAGCTCGCCCAAAAAGAACCACGATCCGGCTTTGCGGTTAATGACATTGGAATGCTTGCCTATCCAGCCCAATCCGGCTTTTTCGGCCAAGGCTTTTTCCAGAACCGGGGCGCTGTCGACAAAAGCCCGCATGGAGCTTGGGAGCAGGGAGCCGATTTCCGCTTGAATCCTATCGGCCAGTTTTTGCAGGCGGTTGCGCATCAATTTGTGATAATCGCGGCCCAGCGCATAGCGGGAAATATAGGCCGAAGCAGGATCAGCCAGTGCTTGATTCATAGCAATGGCGGATTCGGTTTGGTAATCCATGCGTACGGAAATAATGCGCATAGTCCCCGGATGCAATAAGTCGGGTCTGCTGCGTTTAAGGCCGTGACGTTGCATATAGTCCATTTCGCCGTGGAAGTTATTATCCAGCCAGTTTTGCAGATGCGTTTCCGCTTCCGGTAAATCGGTGTCGGTGATGCCCACCTGTTGAAAGCCCAGCTCTTGCCCCCATTGTTTAATTTGCAAGGCGAGGCCGGCCATTTTTTGACTGCTTATGTCCATAGCTGATGATAAGAATATAATGTATTTACGAAATAAGAAATCATGTAACTTCTCATTACCCGGGTGGCAATCAGAATCAAAATCGGTTAAGCGCGGAATACCGGTAAACGAGTGATTAAAAGTCTTTTATTCACCACGAAGACACGAAGACACGAAGAAATAAAACTTCGTGTCTTCGTGTCTTCGTGGTGATAATCTTTTAATTTTTTAACCTATTTTATTTATGAGAAGTTACGAAATCACACCACAATACCATGCAAAATTTACCAATAAAACTCTATCGTGCTGCACAGGTCAGGGAACTGGATCGAATCGCCATACAGGAACGCGGCATTCCCGGTTTCGAATTAATGAGCAGGGCGGGGTATGAGGTTTTCCAGTGTATCAAAAAACAATGGCCGGATGCCCGGTCTGTAGCGGTCTTTTGCGGTTCGGGCAATAATGCGGGCGATGGCTATATCATTGCCTGGCTGGCGTTGGAAGCGGGATTGAACGTTTGCGTTTATGCGGTTTCAGAACCTGAGAAACTCAACGGCGATGCATTGACCGCCTACCGGAAATACAGTGATATTCATGGTACGGTTATGCCGTTTCAGATCGAACAGGTCATTAATGCCGATGTGCTGGTTGACGCGTTGCTGGGTACAGGGTTGGATAGGCCGGTAACCGGGCTTTACGCTGAAGCTATACAGGCCATCAATGCGCAGTCATCCCCCGTCATTGCCGTGGATATTCCATCGGGTTTAAATGCCGATACCGGCAACGTGATGGGCTGTGCGGTAAAAGCCGCTTTCACAGTCACGTTTATCGGATTGAAACAAGGTTTATTTACCGGACAGGCGGCCGAGTATTGCGGCGTGATTTATTATGCGCAACTGGGAGTGCCTGATGATGTGTTTGTCGACCTTGAAGCTACGGCGACGCGAGTCGTCAAAGCGCCGTTTCCGCGTCGTAACCGTGATGCCCATAAAGGTAACTGCGGATATGTGCTGATAGTAGGCGGTGAGCAGGGCTACTCCGGTGCCGCCAGAATGGCTGGCGAGGCGGCTTTGCGCGTGGGTGCGGGCTTGGTCGGCATAGCGACACGGGCTGAGCATTCCGGGCTTATGAACTTAAACAGACCTGAATTGATGTGTCATGGCGTGGAAACTCCAGAACAGTTGACGGCGCTGCTGGTAAAAGTCGATGTCGTTGTTGTAGGGCCTGGACTAGGGCAAAGCGATTGGGCAAAAGCATTATTTAATGCCGCGATAAGCTCTGGAAAACCGACGGTAATCGATGCAGACGGTTTGAATCTTTTAGCCGCTGCACCGGCAGCAAAGTCGGACTGGATTTTAACGCCGCATCCCGGCGAAGCGGCACGGTTATTAAACTGCTCTACGGCCTATATACAACAAGACCGATTTGCGGCTGCCTTATCCCTTCAGGCTGGTTATGGCGGGGTTGTCGTTCTCAAAGGCCCGGGAACATTGATTGCATCCGAGCATCAGCTTGCTGTTTCCAACACCGGCAATCCGGGCATGGCATCCGGCGGCATGGGCGATGTACTGGCCGGTGTGATTGCCGGTTTGCTGGCTCAGGGTTTATCTTTGCAGGATGCGGCGCAGCAAGGGGTTTATAATCACGGTCTGGCGGCGGATCTGGCCGCAGAAAAAGACGGTGAAAGAGGCTTGCTGGCCAGTGATTTAATGCCTTATCTCAGACAATTGGTAAATTGATGATAACTACTCATTATCCAAAAGAAGCATTCAGAATCAAATCGGCAAACAGGTAATTAAAAGCCTTTATTCACCACGAAGGACACGAAGAGACAAAACTTCGTGTCTCGGCAATTGCTCCCTGCATTGCTCTACCTCCTGCATCCATCAGTCGTTCGTGGTGATAATATTTTAAATTTTTTAATCGTTTTTTTGTGGATTTACCTGTTATTAGTGAGAAGTTACCTTGATGAAGGCATATTTAAAAGACACAGAAGCGACAGAGCAGTTTGGCGCGAAGCTTTGGGCAGAATTACCATCAAAATGCCTGATATTTCTGCATGGCGATCTGGGCGCAGGAAAAACAACACTGGTCAGAGGTTTTCTCAGGGCGGCAGGTTATACCGGCGCGGTTAAAAGCCCGACCTATACGCTGGTGGAGGAATATACGATAGGCGGTCGCAAGATATTTCATTTTGATTTGTACCGGGTTGCCGATCCCGAAGAGCTGGAATGGATAGGAATAAGAGACTATTTCGATCAGGATTGCATCTGTTTTATTGAGTGGCCCGAGATGGGCAAAGGTTTTTTGCCCGAGCCGGATAGAGTTATCAGTTTGGCTATGGACGGACTTGGTAGATCAGTAGACATACGTAGGACCTCTAATAATTAAAAAAATATATGTAACTGGTCTGGAAAAACAAACACATACTGCTATAATCTAATTTGGATTATCACTTTGTGAGTTATGGCGATGGAAGGTTACTGGAAGGTCTTGTTTATTATTGGATTGCAGTTATTGGCTGTACCCGGTTATGCGGAACAGATCAATATTAGTGCATTGCGTTATTGGAATACGCCTGATCAAACTCAAATGCTGTTTGATGTGACATCCTCACCTGAGCACCGGATTTTTTTGATGAATAACCCGGCGCGCTTAGTGATCGATATGCGTAATGCCAATGTTAAACAGGCATTAAGTCAGCCCCCGCCATCTCACCCGCTGTTTTCTCAAGTACGTGTTGCAACAAAAAATAAAACCGATGTAAGGATTGTAGTCGACTTAAAAAGAGATATTAGCTCAAAAAACATGTCATTAAGAACCAATAGTATGAACGGACATCGCTTGGTTATTGAATTATTGGACAAAGCCCAGGATACATCTGCGAAGGTTGCGGAGAAGGCGGAGATTAAAGCAACTGCCGGTAAAACGGCCACTGTCAAAATGGCCGACAGCAAACCCATTGCAGAAAAACCCGTTAAAGAATCCCAAAAGACAGCAACTGGAAAGATTGCAGTCAGCCCGCTTGAACCAACAAAAGTTGCCAAACGAGACAAAGACATAGTCATTGCGGTTGATGCGGGGCACGGTGGAGATGATCCCGGTGCTCATGGACAGAATGGTACCGAGGAAAAAAAGATCACTCTTGCCATTGCCAAAAAACTTGCGGATTTAATCAATCAACAACCGGGCATGAAGGCCGTCTTGGTTCGCAAAGGCGACTATTACGTGGATCTTAGAAAAAGAATGCAAATTGCCAGGGCAGCCAAGGCCGATTTGTTTATCTCAATTCATGCCGATGCCTTTCAGAATTCAACAGTCAAAGGCGCTTCGGTGTTTACCTTATCCAACAAAGGTGCAACCAGCGAGGCTGCACGATGGCTGGCGAACAGTGAGAACGCATCAGACTTGGTTGGCGGCGTCAGTCTTAACGATAAAGAAGATGTGCTAGCTTCAGTGTTGCTGGATTTGTCACAGACCGCTACGCAAGATGCCAGTGTGAATGTTGCCAGGAAGGTGTTGAAAAATTTTGAACATATCGGTGAATTGCATTACGCCTCAGTGCAAAAAGCCGGATTTCTGGTGTTGAAATCACCCGATGTGCCGTCTATTTTGGTAGAAACGGCATTTATCTCCAATCCGTCGGAAGAGCTTAAGTTAGTCAACACCGCGCATCAATCAAAGATAGCCGGCGCTATTTTTAATGGCGTGCGCAGTTATTTCAGTAAAGACATTGCTGCGGAAAGCAAGATGGCGGCTTTAGAAATGTAATCGAAAGTTAAAGGTTAATCACATTAATCGCCGATGTTGCACAAACCACATAAAATCATTAAGAAGACACGAAGAAAAAATATCAAACTTCGTGTTTTCGCGGTAAAAATCTTTTAATTTTGTAGGAGCGGTTAAAGCCGCGATTGTTGCTTCCTATAAGGAAGTGTGAATAATTACCCCCAGTCATATAAAATACGCTTTTTGCTTTAGGCTTGCTGATGCGTATTCATTCACTCCCCACTCAACTTGTTAACCAGATTGCCGCAGGCGAAGTGGTCGAAAGACCCTCGTCCGTGGTTAAAGAACTGGTTGAAAATTGTTTCGATGCGGGAGCCAGTCAAGTCACTATTGAAATCGAGCAGGGCGGCGCAAGGCTGATAAAAATCAGGGATAACGGCTGCGGCATCGTCAAAGAAGACTTACCCTTGGCCTTGTCCCGACATGCGACCAGTAAAATTGCCAGCTTAAAAGATCTGGAGCAGGTGGTCAGCATGGGTTTTCGCGGCGAGGCCTTGCCCAGCATCAGTTCTGTTTCAAGGCTTACGCTGATCTCACGCATCAGCGATGCCGATTGCGCCTGGCGTGTTAATGCCGACGGTACCGAACAGAATTTTGATCCGCAACCGGACCCGCATCCCCCCGGCACCACCATTGATGTGCGTGATTTGTTTTACAACACCCCCGCCAGACGCAAGTTTTTAAAAACCGAAAAAACCGAATTCGCCCACATAGAAACTTTAATCAAACGCATGGCGCTGAGCCGTTTCGATATTGGTTTTATCCTCTCGCACAATCAAAAGGAAATGCTTAACTTAAAACCGGCGAAAACGGAGAGTGAGCAAGAACAAAGAATTGCCGGTATTTGCGGCTCATCCTTCATCGAAAATTCAATCAAAATCGACTTTGCGGCGTCAGGCCTGCAATTAAGCGGCTGGGTCGGCTTGCCGACCTTTTCCCGCAGTCAGCAGGATATGCAGTTTTTCTATGTCAACGGCAGGCTGGTCAGGGATAAGTTGGTTTCCCATGCCGTTAAACAGGCTTATCAGGATGTCTTGTTCCATGGACGGCATCCGGTTTTTGTCTTATACCTGACGCTCGATCCCACACTGGTTGATGTCAACGCACATCCGGCAAAGCTTGAAGTCAGATTCAGGGAAGGTCGTCTGGTGCATGATTTCCTGTTTTCGGCATTGCACCGCTCGCTTGCCGATTTAAGGCCGGGGCATGGTGTAGGTCGGGTTAGTCCGGCGCATGAAAGCATTCATGCGCCGGACGTAGCCCGACAAGCAATGCCTGAATCGTCGCCACAACCCCGTCCCGTTTTTGACACCAAATCGACTTACAGCCCAAGACCGCCGCAGCAAGCATCACTGCCATTACATGTAGAAGAAGCGATACAAGCCTATGCCTCGCTGTATCCAAAATCAGAGCCCGTGGCGCAATCAACACAACCGGAAGTGAGGCCTTTAGGCCACGCCATTGCGCATTTACACAACATCTACATCTTGTCTGAAACACCCAATGGCATCATTCTGGTCGATGCCCATGCCGCGCACGAACGGGTCACCTATGAGCGACTAAAACAGCAATACCAAAACGGCGCGGTACCCAGTCAGCCCTTATTGCTGCCGATTAAAATAAAAGTCAGTGCAGCGGAAGCGGATTTGGCCGAACAGGAGTATGAGTTTTTCAATACCCTGGGGTTTGAAATCAACCGTTCCGGGCCGGAAACTGTCGTGCTGCGTTCAATACCCGTTTTATTGGGTAATATCGACATGGAAATCCTGATTCGCGATGTGCTGGCCGATATGACCGAACACGGCATGAGTCAGCGGATACAGGAAAAATCCAATGAAATATTAGCCACGGTAGCCTGTCATGGCGCCGTACGCGCACATCGCCGTCTGACCATCGACGAAATGAACGCCTTGTTGCGGGATATGGAACAAACCGAAAGAATAGGGCAGTGCAATCACGGCAGACCCACCTGGATAGAATTATCGACCAATGATCTCGATAAATTCTTTTTGCGCGGCCAATAAAGTCATATACCGTAGGGGCGATCCGGCAGGTCGCCCACACCAAATCCCCCCAAATCCCCCCAATTATGCAAAATAAACCTAATCCTCCCGCCATTTTTCTGATGGGGCCTACCGCCTCAGGAAAAACCGCTCTATCCGTGCAGCTTGCCCAAGCGCTTAACGGCGAAATCATCAGCGTTGATTCGGCACTTGTATTTAAAGGCATGGACATAGGCACTGCCAAGCCCACACAGGAAGAAAGAGGCGGCATTCCGCATCATTTGATAGATATACTCGACCCCGCCGAATCATTCTCTACCGGTCAGTTTAGAAAACAGGCGCTAATCTTAATGGACGACATAACCGTGCGCGGAAAATTACCGATATTAGTCGGCGGCACCATGCTGTATTTTAATGTCCTGAACAGCGGGCTTGCCGTATTGCCGGAAGCCGACCCTGTCATTCGGGCCAAGCTCGATCAGGACTTGGAACAATTGGGTAAAGAAGCCCTGCACCGGCGACTGGCTGAGGTAGACCCCGAATCGGCGGCGAGAATTCACCCTAATGACCCGCAACGCGTACAACGCGCCCTGGAAGTCTACGAAATCAGCGGCAAACCGTTAACGTCTTTTTTTACAGCAGCCCCGGCGCAAGACATCCCCTACCAGAAAATAAAACTGGTTATCGCCCCGCAAGACCGAGCCATACTGCACGATATGATTGCCCGGCGGTTTAAACAAATGCTGGAGCGGGGATTTATTGATGAAGTGGAAGTGCTTTATAAACGCGGCGATTTGACCGAAAAAATGCCGTCGATCAGAGCTGTCGGTTATCGACAGGCTTGGTCCTATCTGCAAGGCGAATATGATCTTGAAACAATGACAGAAAAAGCCATTATTGCCACCCGCCAACTGGCCAAGCGTCAGTTTACCTGGTTGCGCAGAGAAATCGATGCGACAAATTTCCAGACCGGTCAATCGGATTTGTTAACAAAAGTGTTGGCGACAGTTAATGATAAGCTGTCGAGAATGATGATATAGAATGGGAATGGCTCTGGGCTGGTCGCTTCAGATAAAAAATTATATGGGGTGTACAGCAGATACATGCAGCCGAGGCATTATGCTGAAACTTAGGATTGGTTGCTCAAATGCAATGAATTTCTCGTTTGGAAAGCTTTAAAAACTCTCCATAAGTTAGTCGTGTTTTGCTAGGCTTTACTTTTTAAAGCCATGAGGTTGACTAAATACGAGATTGACCCAAAAGCCAGTCGACTTTTGGGTCAAGTTTATGAGTTTGTTACGCTGGGGTTACATTCTCGGCTTGCGGACCTTTTTGGCCTTGCGTTACTTCCATAGTAACTTTTTGGCCTTCCCTTAAGGTCTTGCGACCGGCGCCGTTAATTGCACTATGGTGAACAAAAACATCTTTTCCACCTTCTTGTTCAATAAATCCAAAACCTTTTTCATCATTGAACCACTTAACGGTACCTACAACTTGCT
>JAURZV010000079.1 GCA_030653175.1 Methylobacter sp. | reverse complement strand
ACATTCTGACCTTCTTTCCTCTCGAAGAGAATTTGATTGAAAAGAGCAAATGAATCTTTATAACCTCGGTTACCTAATATCGTGGGCGCGAATTTATTCGCGCTTTTAGCACCTGTTGCGCGAATAAATTCGCGCCCACGGATATTATTCAACCATAACTATTTTTGGCTTAACTTATAGACTCGTAGGCCGGAATAAGGCTTTTCGAGCGTTAGCGAGAATAAGCGTTTCCGGCGAGCGTGTGCTATTGTGCCGGAAACGCCGATTTTCTGACGCTACAACCGGCTTATTCCGGCCTACAATGCTAACTAAAAACAGCAGTTAGTCCACGAAAAGCACGAAAGACACGAAAGGAAATCGGTATGTTGTATTGTACAGTCTTTCACCCTTTGGGTGATGATATACAATTTGGTATCTCTTTGAATATTTTCGTGCTTTTCGTGTCGCCTAGAGGCGCCTACTTTTGGTTTTCGTGGATCAAATGATTTTTCTAGGTTCACGTATGCCTTTACTCCTCCCCCAGAAGATCTACGATGGAACCGCCGTTATGAATACGTCGGATGGCGTCCGCAAACAGCGGCGCTACATCCAGCACCGTCAGCCGGTTACGCACGAGGTCCGGATCGAGCCGGAATGGCGGTAACGTGTTGGCGACCACGAGGCTATCCAAAGCGGGATCGGCCACGACTTGATCGGCGTTGCCCACGAAAATGCCGTGGGAGGCGGCGGCATGGACACTTTGCGCACCCTGCCTTCGACAGGCGTGCGCAGTTCGCGAGATGGTGCCGCCGGTGCTGATCATGTCGTCGATGATGATGGCTGCTTTGCCTTTTACGTCGCCCACCAACGCTTCGCCGCTGACGATTCCGGCGCTACGCTGCTTCTCCATGAAAGCGCTGCCTGCCGGTCTGTTCAGGCGCCGACTCAAAGCCTCTCGAAACTGTTCCGCCCGTTTGACTCCGCCAACGTCGGGTGAAACCACGACCACCTCAAGGTCTCGAACCCATGCTGCAAAATGTTCGACGAACAGGTTCTTGGCTTCCAGATGATCCGTCGGGCAGCGAAAAGCGTTTTGAAAAGCGGCGAGGTTATGCACGTCGAGGGTCACCACCCGATCGATGCCCACGGCCTCCAGCAGTTGCGCCACGTAGCGGGTGGTGACCGGATCCCGCGCTTTGGTTTTCCTGTCCTTGCGCGCATAGCCGAGGTAGGGCAGGACGGCGGTTACCGATTGGGCCGAAGCATCTTTTAGGGCGCCGATGAAAAACAGCAGACGGCAAAGCTTGTCGTTGACGCTTAAGCCAGGCTCGCTGTACAGCGATTGGATCACGAAGACATCGCAACCTCGCACGTTTTCCAGAGGACGAGTCTTATGTTCACCGTCTTCGAAGTCTCTTTCTTCGTGAGCACTCAGCGGCGAACCGAGAGCAATGCCGATACTTTCTCCGAGTGCCCGGCTTTCACTCAGTGCAAACAGCCGAATCGCGTCGAGACTCATAAATCTGAAAAATAGTGCAGGAACCAGTCGCAGGCAAGATCTGCCACCTGTTCCAGTTTGCCTTTTTCTTCAAACAGGTGAGTGGCGACGGGAACGATTTTCAGACTATATTCAACCAGCAGTTGCTTGGCTGCCTGTCGATTAAGTTCGATCACGATTTCATCCTCCCCGCCCACAATCAACAGCGTAGGCGCCTTGACCTTCGCAAGATGCCCCAAGGCCAGATCCGGTCGCCCGCCGCGCGAAACCACGGCGGCCACCTTGTCGGCGCGCGAAGCTGCGGCAGCCAGAGCCGCGGCCGCGCCGGTGCTGGCTCCGAACAGCCCGATCGGAAACGCGGATGTCGCCTCGTTCCGGCTCACCCAGTCGATCACGCCGATCAGCCTATCGGTCAACAAACCGATATCGAAGCGAAGCTCGCGCGTGCGTTGATCGATGTCTTCCTCCTCCGCCGTCAAGAGATCGAAAAGTAATGTGGCAATCCCTGCTTCGTTCAAGATTTCGGCCACGAAACGATTACGCCGGCTGAACCGACTGCTGCCGCTGCCGTGGGCGAATACCACAAGGCCCTTCGCATGCTCCGGAACAGCGAGGAGGCCGGGAAGAGAGAAGTCTTTAAATGCTATGCTGACGTCGATAGAAGTTGTGGATGCGGGATTAGTCATGGCTTTTCCGTTAAGTTTAGAGGGTGGGGTTTTTGGTCCAGGCGCGCGCCAAAAGAGACTTGACTTCATCGTCGCTGATCTGCGGAAACTCCCGGTACCAGCAGCCGACAGCCGAAAATGACTTAGGCGTTGCCAGGCAGACCACATCATCGGCTTCCTCTTGCAGTCGCTGCACCGTATCGGGCGGAGCCACGGGTACGGCGACCACGATAGAGGTGGGCTTTCGTTGCTTCAAGGCGGCCACCGCGGCCAGCATGCTCGCCCCGGTGGCCAAGCCGTCGTCCACCAGAATCACGTAGCGATTCTCTATTCCGGGAGGCGGCCGGTCTCCGCGATAAACCCGTTCGCGCCGTTCCAGTTCTTGCCGCTCTGTTGTGGCGGCGGCCTCAATAGCCTCTTGGCTGATATCGAGGGCCGCTACTATATCGGAATTCAGCACGCACACGCCTCCGCTGGCGATTGCGCCCATCGCCAATTCCTCCTGTCCGGGCGTTCCCAGCTTGCGCACCAGCATGATGTCCAGCGGCGCGTCGATCATCCGGGCGACCTCGAATCCCACCGGAACTCCGCCACGGGGCAGGGCGAGGACGATCACGTCCGGACGCTTTGCATATCCAGCCAGCGCCTGACCCAGCAAGCGTCCGGCCTGGATTCTATTTTCAAATGGCAGTTTCAAGATGGTTTTCTTGCTCATACGCATCGCACCCTTTCTATAAGCTTGAATAAATCATATACCGATTTATTCATATAATGAATACTGGTAAATACTTACCGCGTCGCTTTACAAATTTATGTTGTGCGTTCATCTTATAAAATAAGCGTCATAAATTCGGGGCTTTCCGATGGGTATCAGTGTCAATAAAGCTAAGGAACGTGCACAAAATAACTTGAGCAAGTTGCCAATAGCTGGAGTGCAGGCTTTGCCTGCAAGCGCAAGCAAAGCTTGCACTCCCACTGAAAACTTACGCCGCGAGTTGTTCAAATTGTTTCATGCTCATTCCTAAGTCCAATCGCTTGCCGAAGATAACCGGAACACGCCCGACAGGAGACGAAAATGATTTCAGATCAACGCCCTTCATCTCAGGACACTTCTCGCGATACCCAAACGATTACGCTGTTTCTGTGCGGCGATGTGATGACCGGCCGGGGCATCGGCCAGGTGCTGCCGTATCCCGGCAATCCGCGGATTCATGAACCTTATATGACCTCCGCCAAGGACTATGTGCAGCTTGCGGAAGAAGTCCACGGCCCTATTCCGAAACCGGTTGACTTTGCCTATATCTGGGGAGATGCGCTTGAAGAACTCCGGTGCACTAACCCCGATGTCCGCATCATTAACCTTGAGACGGCAGTGACGGCCAGCCGGAAATTTTGGGCCGGAAAAGGCATTCATTACCGAATGCAGCCGCGGAACATTCCCTGCATTGCTGCGGCGAAAATCGACTGCTGCGTTCTGGCCAACAATCATGTTCTGGATTGGGGTTATGCCGGATTGACGGAGACTTTGACCACTTTGAACTGTGCGAATCTCAAGGTCGCGGGAGCGGGGCGGAATCTTTCAGAAGCCGAGGCGCCGGCGATTATCGAGGTGGCTGGGAAAGGACGCGTGATGGTGTTCGGCTTCGGCGACGAAAGCAGCGGCATTCCTTCGTTGTGGAGCGCCCGTAGCGATAGGCCGGGCGTGAATTTACTGCCGGACTTATCCGGGGATACGGTGCGCCGCATCGCTAAGCGGATCTCGGGGCTTAAGCGGAAAGGCGATTGCGTGGTGGCCTCGATTCATTGGGGCGGAAACTGGGGTTACGAAGTCTTAAGCGCACAAAGGGAATTTGCGCACCGGCTGATAGATCAGGCCCATGTGGACGTGGTGCATGGTCACTCATCGCACCATCCCAAGGGCGTCGAGGTGTACCGGGGTAAACCGATTCTGTTCGGTTGCGGGGATTTTCTGAACGATTACGAAGGTATTTCAGGATACGAGGAATTCCGTGGCGATTTGACCCTGATGTATTTTGTGACCATGGACTTAGCGACAGGAAAACTGGTCAGCTTGATCATGACGCCGATGCAAATCAGACGCTTCCGGCTGAGTTACGCGCACCTTCATGACGTTCACTGGTTGCAGCAAGTCATGGACAGGGAAAGCCGGTCGCCGGGCGCGAGGATCGAATGGGTCAATAACTGTCGTTTGGCCTTGTCGGCCAGATATTGAGGATGCAGTCGGCAGTTGCTCGCTCGGACATTGTTGCTGTTAAAGGCGTTTCGGTTGTCGACGATATTCTTCTCTTCTTCGTGGTCTATCCCCATTTGCTGTTTTTTCTACCTCAATGATAGTTTTGTCCTGAGAAATCAATACTTGGAATGGAAGAAGCTACTATCATGTTGCTATGAATTCCCAGCACTTTTAATCACACCCGGCTGAAACATCTTGCTAATCAGGAAAAACAAAGCCTTTTACAACATGCAGAAATATCTATGAGAATCGTCAACTCGTAAGCTAATAGCTGATGTCGATATAGGTAGTGATACGGATGTTATTGATTTTATTAAGATGTTATAAGTTATCAGACGCAGATATATCGGCATTAAATCATCCGAAACAGGAAATATTTCATTCGCCAGAGTGATGTGGGCGAGGTACTACTTAACTTATAGGTGAGTTGTTCATGGCTTAATCCACAGATTGAGATGTGTCACGCTAACTGAAGAGCAGCCCCGCCGGGTTCTTATCGATGGACGTGGAACTTATGCACTCATTAAAAATAACAAAATCATAAGATCATTACCCAAAGGGTGAATACTTTAATTTTTTTAAGATATTGATTTATTATATATTTTTAGTGAATAAATCGCCGTTTTCAGGCTTGAGGACGAACAGCAGGAGAACAATCGAAAACGACAGGATGCTCTTTGTTGCCTTGATCCCATAATTCAAGAATTTATTTGAAAACTCAAGAGGAGAAACCAACATGAAAATCGATAAAGTACTGGTAGGTGAGGCCTTGGTCGGTGAAGGAAAAGAATTAGCCCATATTGACCTGCTCATGGGGCCGCGCGGCAGTGCCGCAGAAATTGCATTTTGTATTACGCTGACTAACCAAAAACGAGGCGATAATTCTTTATTGGCGCTGGTCGCGCCCAATCTTATGGCTAAGCCTAATACCGTAATGTTCAATAAAGTCGAAATCAAGAACGAGAAACAGGTAAACCAAATGTTCGGGCCGGCGGAACGCGGTGTGGCCAAGGCGGTAGTCGATAGCGTTAAAGAGGGTGTAATACCCATGGAAGAAGCCAACGATATTTTTATCTGCGTAGGTGTTTTTATTCACTGGGATGCCAAGGACAACGATAAAATCCAGGATTGGAATTATGAAGCCACCAAGCTGGCGATTAAACGTGCTGTTGCAGGAGAACCAACGCCCACCGAAGTGATTGCCCAGGAAGAGGTGAAGCATCATCCGCTCGCGGCGCACGATTAAAAAGCTAATCAGGGTAAAAGTAAAAGCTACCGGTCATGGACTCCAAAAAATCAAAGGGTTTACGTGAAAACGAAAACCCTTTTTTATTATCTGACGTTTGGATAGAGTGGTTTAGTCGTGTCTAACTGATGTTACGCAGTCCACATAAAAACCACGAAGATCATGAGAAACGACTCATAAAACTTCGTGATCTTCATGGTAAAAAACTTTAGCTATTGCGTAACATCAGTTATTTTTCTACTTTAATCGCCAGGAATACCGGACTGCCCTGACGCTGTATTAAAACAGCGACTGATTTACCGGCCGGGAGCTTTTTGACTATTTTCTCAAAATCAGCTGCATCGCGGATGACGTTGTCCTGAATGCGTAAAATCACATCGCCACGCTGAATTCCGGCATCCTTGGCGGTGCCTTTGGCAACATCCTGTACTAACACGCCGTTTTTAGCAACCTGCGAGGTCTCTCTTTGCAGATCGGTCAAATCAACGACATTAATACCCAGCCGATTATGGGGAAGTTTTGGTGCTGCCGCTTTAGCGTCCGCCAACTTATCGACTTCGTCCGGCAAAAGCCCTACTTTAAAGTCGATAGTTTTGGTCTCGCCTTGCCTGATGATTTTTAATGAGGCCTTGTTATTGATAGGCGTTATGCCCACCATGGGAGGTAAATAACCCGAAGTTTCAATGGGTTGGCCATTAAATTCAGTAATAATGTCGCCAATCTGCAATCCGGCTTTTTCGGCAGGACTGTCGGGCAACACTTTGGAAACCAATGCTCCTTGTGGTTTTTTCATGCCGAATGATTCGGCCAGTGTCCGCGTTACATCCTGTATCTGGACGCCCAACCAGCCATGCGCCGCTTTACCGGTGGCTTTTATTTGATCTACGACATTCATTACTACATCCATGGGGATCGCGAATGAAAGTCCCATAAATCCCCCGGTACGGCTGTAAATCTGGGAGTTTATGCCAACGACTTTGCCTTCCATATTAAACAGCGGTCCGCCTGAATTGCCGGGATTTATGGCTACGTCCGTTTGTATAAACGGTACATAATTCCCGCCGGGCAAGCTGCGTCCTTTGGCGCTGACGATGCCGGCTGTCACGGATTGCTCAAATCCAAAAGGAGAACCTATCGCCAGTACCCACTCGCCGACCTGGAGCTTGTTCGGTTCACCGATGGTCACTGCGGGCAAGTCTTTGGCCTCGACCTTTAATACAGCAACATCGGTACGCGCATCGGTGCCGATCACTTTGGCTATCAGTTCCCGGCGGTCGGATAATTTGACCACGATTTCATCGGCATCTTTTACCAGATGATGATTGGTTAATACGTAACCATCCGGGGAAATAACAAAACCCGAGCCTAATGACGTAGTATCCCTTGGAACATAGCCGCCGCCCTGTTCATTTAGAAAGCGTTTAAAAAACTCTTCCATTTCCGGAGGCATTCCCTCCGGTAGCTGCGGTTCTTCGGGGGCGTTTTCAGCCTCAGGAGGCGCTTTTTGAGTGGTGCTGATGTTGACTACGGCAACGCCGTTGGTTTTTACCATCTCGGTAAAATCCGGTAATTGTGCCGATACGTTTTTATTAAACAAAACGATCAGGAAAAAACACCACTTAACTTTATTGAACATAAAAACCTCCATTTAATATCATTAATGAAATAACTTATGTTAAAAATAACAACCGAGATAATAGATATAGCTTTCCGGAAAAGTTACGTCCCGTTTTTAAGGCTGTAACACTCGCTAGCCTTGATAGTAACAGAGACAAAATATATCTGGATAGCTATATAAAAAAAATTGCTATCATACTAAAAAGCTATATTATCCATTAACAACAACTAAGCGTGTTAATACTATAAACTTTCTCTCATTTGTCCTGCTCACTACCTGTACCTAATGCCTTATTCCCAAAATTACGATGTCCTTATTATTGGCAGTGGCGGCGCGGGCTTAAGCTTGGCGCTTAAGCTGGCGAATCATTCAATGCGTATTGCCGTCCTGTCAAAATTTGCCTTGACGGCGGGTAGCACCTATTATGCGCAAGGCGGTATATCGGCTGTTTTCGGCGCCGATGATTCTATCGAGTCGCACATTGAAGATACGCTGGATGCCGGTGCCGGACTTTGTAATCCCGAGATTGTGAGACTGACCGTGACGCACGGTAAAAGTTCAATAGACTGGTTGATGGAGCAGGGTGTTGTTTTTACCGAGGAACAGACCGCATCCGGGGAATTAAAGCTGCATTTAAACCAGGAGGGCGGGCATTCTCACCGACGTATTGTGCATACCGCCGACGCTACGGGTAAGGCGGTGTCTTTATCGCTGATTGAACGCGCTCGGGAACACGCCAATATCGAGCTGTTCGAACACCATAATGTGGTGGAGTTAATTACCAGTTCCAAGGATACTTCCAAGGATACGGAAAAACGGATTTTGGGCGCTTATGTTCTGGACTCAACAAAGCAGCAGGTCAAGACGATAGCGGCTCGCGTCGTGGTTCTGGCAACCGGCGGCGCAAGTAAGGCTTACCTTTACAGCACTAACCCGCAAAGTGCAACCGGCGATGGCATAGCCTTGGCTTGGCGTGCCGGCTGTCGCGTCAGCAATATGGAATTCATGCAATTTCACCCGACTTGTCTTTATCATCCGCACGCACATTCTTTCCTGATCAGCGAAGCGGTAAGAGGCGAGGGCGGCAAGTTAATTCTGCCGGACGGCTCGTCTTTCATGCAGTATTTTGATTCGAGAGAGGAATTGGCGCCTCGGGATATTGTTGCCCGAGCCATCGATCATGAAATGAAAAAACGCGGCATAGACTGTGTTTATCTCGATATTAGTCACAAACCGGAACAGTTTATACGTGAGCATTTTCCGACGATTTATCAGCAGTGTCTTGAGTTTGATATAGACATCACCAGGCAGCCTATTCCTGTTGTTCCGGCCGCGCATTATACCTGCGGCGGTGTGTTAACCGATAGCTATGCGCGTACTGACATCCCCAATCTCTATGCCATAGGCGAGGTTGCCTGTACCGGTTTGCACGGCGCCAATCGCATGGCCAGCAACTCGTTATTGGAATGTCTGGTGTTTGCAGAACGGGCCAGCGAGGATATTTTGCAGAAACTTCCCGGCATTTTACCCCTGCCGGAAATCCCTGATTGGGATGAATCACAAGTCAGTGATTCCGATGAGGAAGTGGTCGTTTCTCACAACTGGGATGAATTGCGTCGCTTTATGTGGGACTATGTCGGTATCGTCAGAACTGATAAACGCTTAAGTCGGGCAATGAATCGTGTGGAATTGCTTAAAAAGGAAATCGCCGAATATTACAGTAACTTCCGTGTTACCAGCGATTTGCTGGAATTGCGCAATCTGGTCATCGCCGCCGAACTCATCATCCGTTGCGCGCAGCAACGCAAGGAAAGCCGTGGTTTACATTACACGCTCGACTATCCTGAAACCGATAACAGCAAACCTGCGCAAAATACTGTTTTGACACCATGGACGACTGACCGCCGTTGATGCGCTAAAGGTTCAACAGCGGTTTGATAGCCGTTGCCGCTTGCTCGCAATCTATAGCTGATTTTTCAACCCGTCGACGCAAAAAAAGCCCACTGCTTAAGCCGTCAATGTCACGAGAAACATATTCGTTAAGATCAGCGCAGACCCGTTGCATATGTTGCTCGGCCTGCAGTAGGGCCTCAGGTTTTTCTGCTTCATCATTTTCCAGCAACATCATCACCTCGCTGGTCATTTGATTTTGCAATCGGAAAATCTCCTCCACGTGACGCTCAAACTCTTCACGCGACTGGCCGTTTGCGCCATACCCACCAAAAAACGGAACAGCACAGCCGGATATTAACGCAGCAATAGCAAGCGCCGCTAAGCTTCGAAGAACAATCAGACTCTTCATATTCATTATGTTATTTTTTAAATCACGTTTACAAGGCTCATTAATTGATACCCAATATACTATAAACTCGTCTAATTTGAGTATCAAAAGAGCAATATTTACTCAGCATTTTTCCATTTTACAGCAATAAAACGCCCTTATTATCCCTCTTGTTTTTTGTATTACTCTTCCATTCTAGGTGTATACTTCGTTACCCCTTAATCCATAAAAATACAACAAATAAGGTGTCAACTGATGACTGAAAAGACAGCAAGCAAATACCTGCTTAACCTTGAAAAACAATTCGCCGCTGACAATCCGGTATTACTGAAAGCATCAAAAGTCTTTCAGGAGCTCGATCAAATTGAATTCGATTTGGGGCTCATCGAAATGGATGAAACGACTGCCGGTAAAAACTCATGGTGGCCTATAATCAGCTTGATTGGCGGTAATTCAACGGCCAAGTCCAGATTTATTAATAATTATCTGGGCTCGGACAGTTTGTTTTCGGGTATTCAAACATCCAGTCATAAGTTTACTGTCTTGCTGCATAGCAATCAGTCCAATCCGGCAACCTTGCCCGGCACAGCGTTGGATGTAGACCACCGGTTTCCGTTTTATCAAATCAGCCGTAAAATCGAGCAGCAGCAAGAAGGCGAAGGTGATCGCATTAATTCTTATCTGGAATTAAAAACACTTAATAGTGATCGCCTGAAAAGCAAGCTTTTCATTGATGCGCCCAATATCAGTGCCGCCCCATCCAACCCGGTTACGTCGCTGTTAGCAAAACATACCATTGAGAACTCCGACCTGGTTTTAATTTTTACCGATATCTTTGATTCAACATCGCCGCTGGTTGATGAAGTCATAGAAAGCATCACCCTCCATCAGGATTCCAATAAATTTGTTTATCTGATAGATAGACCTGCAACAATGCCGAGTTCGACTACAAACAGCGAGATCATCTCTTCATGGCAAAGAAAACTTGCCGGATTGGGATTAAATACCGGCCAGTTTATTGTCCTGTCCAGCCAGGAAGGCAGCGTTACGCCTCAAGCCTCGGCTGACTTTGCCTTGATAGATCAGCGCATAGCCAATGTCGGCTATGACCGTACTTATCGTGTGTTGAATTCACTGGAAAAAAACATTCGTGAAATTAATAACGTGGTGATGCCGGAAGTAAAAAAGGCTATCGTACAATGGAAAGATCGATCAGCCTTTTCCAGCCTGATTGTGCTCGGATTTATTGCTACCCTTGCCGTTTTTGCTGAAATACAAACCGGCATTCTGGAGTTATTGATAGACCCTGTCATCGGGCCCGTCATAGTCGTCACATTGATAGCAATCATGATCCCTTTGCATATTATTTTCAGCAAGATCCAGGCAAAATTAATAATCAGCCAACTTAACGCACGACAAAAGGAACTTCATTTAATGGAAAATTTAGCCGGTATTTTCGAAAAAAACCTGACTTTCAGCCGCATGATGCTGCCGATTTCCGAACCCGTCGGCTGGAATAAAAAAACAAAACTCCGCTTGGCTCAGATATCCAACAAAACCAAAGAACTGGTTCAGTTATTGAATGATAATTTCAGCACCTATGATGGACAATCCTTAAGCGGCCATTCGGGGGCCCCGGATTTTAAATAGTATTCACATGCCCACGGGGTACTTGGCCGCTGCGGTTATAAAATAGTTTGTAAAATAAAACTCTGGGTAACTATGGATGTTTTAAAGCAATACTTGCCACTATGCTGGTTAAAAAATAACCCGCTAACGCTTCCGAGATCAGTCGATTTTTTTAAACAAAATTTGCTGTTCTATTTTGTTGTTGAGTATTTCATGCAAGCCAACATGACCGACGACCCGGTAGAGGCATTTACCGAAGTCGGTATAGCGACATTATTAACGCTTATGTTTATAGGCGTCATGCTGTTCCTTAACAGAACGTTATACGCCTATGTACAAGTGACGACAGCGATTATATTTTGTGCCAATATAGTCGCGTTGTTCATCGTACCGGTGTTGATCTGGCTGACCGTCAGCGAAGATCCTTTAAGTTATTATTTTTTGGCTCTGCTTTTATTTTGGGATTATGTGGTGGTAGCTCACATAATCAAGCAAGTTTTGTCTATCAATCTTTTTGCCAGTCTGGTCTTGTCTTTGTTCTATTTTGCAGCTACTTATTTTGGCGCTTTTGCGTTGGGACAGCTGCTGTAACCGGATTTGTCATGTCGACTCAAAAACAGCCCGTAGGTCGGGTTACGACTGCATGGATGCAGGAGGTAGAGCAATGCAGGAGCAATTGCCGAGGTGTTAGCCGTAACCCAACACACAGGCGCCACAAATGTTGGGTTACGCTAGCGCTAACCCAACCTACACGCCACTGGTGTCACAAAGAAATCCGCGAAATCCCGACCGCTTTACGCAATTCCTTCATAAACGGCACACTGACTGCACGCGCTTTTTGAGCGCCTTCCTGCAATTGCTCTTCGATATGTTCCGGCGCCTGCATCAATGCCTCATAACGTTCTCTTGCCGGAATGAGGTGTTCGTTAATATGCTCAAACAACACCTGCTTCATTTCACCCCAGGCGATGCCGTCTGCATAACGTTGTCGTATTTCAGCCACTTCCGCCGGAGTGGCAAAAGCCTGATAAATACCGAATAAAGTGCAACCCTCGGGGTCTTTGGGCTCACCGGGTTCCAATGAGTTGGTTTTAATCTTGTTAATGAGCTTTCTTAACTTTTTTTCAGGCTCGAATAAGGGGATGGTATTGTTATAACTTTTACTCATCTTGCGTCCGTCCAGACCCGCTAACGTTGATGCATGCTCTTCAATAACCGCCTCCGGCAGCACAAAATGTTCGCCGTAAATGTGATTAAAGCGCCCGGCAATATCCCTGGCCATTTCAATGTGCTGAATCTGATCCTTGCCTACAGGGACTTTATTGGCATTAAACATCAGCATATCGGCCGCCATTAAAATCGGGTAGCTGAACAAGCCCATCGTGATGCCTTTGTCGGCATCGTTTTCGCCGCCCTGCTCATTTTCGGCGACCGCCGCCTTATAGGCATGCGCCCTGTTCATCAAGCCTTTTGCTGCGACGCAGGTCAACATCCAGGATAGTTCCAAAATTTCAGGGACATCCGACTGTCGATAGAAAACTGCATTTGACGTATCCAGCCCTAAAGCCAGCCATGTTGCGGCAATTTCAAGGCTGGATTGTCTGACCCTTTCCGGCTCCTGACATTTAATCAGCGCATGATAATCGGCCAGAAAATAAAAGGGCGTAACATTCGCATCCTTACTCGCCGCAATGGCCGGCCTGATGGCGCCGACATAATTACCCAAATGCGGAGTGCCCGTAGTTGTAATTCCGGTTAAAACGATTGCTTTGGTCATTAGATGATACTCAGAAGTCTGTTTATTTAATATGTGAAAGTTGGCGTCATATTACATAAATTCAGGTTAATATCCAGCGGAATAGCTCAATTGACGGCGTCGTTGCAAATCATGCCCCCGTTATTATGCTTTTTATAGTAAACTTTGCAGATCGACCAGCAGACGCAACAATTGTAAACTTGACCGGAGAAATAGCATGTTGGAATATGATGAAAAGCGCAATTATATTCGAATGGAAATAGATTGTGACATAACATACAGACTTGCGGGTTCAGATGAATTACACCATGGACGCTGTTCGTCAATTAGCGGTGCCGGTGTTTCATTCATTGCCGACCGGTTTTTTGACCCCGGCAAGGCAATGGAAATAAACGTTATTCCCAAAAATACAGTCACGCCCTCAATGACCGCTTTTATTGAGGTTATCAGAAGTACCCGGCAAGACAATGGCAGCTACGAGATTGCCGCCACCATAAAAAGCATAAAAGGGGACTGAAGCTTTCGCTCCTTACCTACCTCCATGTAGGCAAAGCTCCCGCTCCTCGGCAATTGCTCCTGCATTGCTCTACCTCCTGCATCCATGCAGTCGTGCTCACGGGTCTTGCCTACGTCCATGTAGGCAACGCTCCTTGTTTAAATTACCGGAACTGCTTATATTTTTATTATGTATACGATTACCAAAGAGGTGTATTTTTGTTACGGACACCGGCTAATGAATCACCCCGGCAAATGCCGCAATTTACACGGACATAGCGTTAAGGCCTCAATTTCCATAGAGCAGGAACAACTCAACGACCAAGGCATGGTCTGCGACTTTTCCGATATTAGAGACAGCGTTGAAGCGTTTATAGATCAGCATCTTGATCATAATTTTCTGTTGCATAAAGATGATCCGATCATACCCATGCTCACTGCAAACAAGGAGCGTTTCCTTGCCCTTGACGAACACCCCACCGCAGAAGTCCTGAGTAAGATGATTTACAGGCATCTCAAACAATCCGGCTTTAACGTAGCCCAGGTGGTGTTATGGGAAACCGCCAGTGCCCATGCCTGTTACAGGGAAAACTGACAGCGGCCATGAGTTTTGTAAATCCGGTCAACAAATCAATCTGTCTCGAACAAGTCTGCGAATCCAACTATCAAAAGTTGCTAAAATTAATTCCGGACTTAATGGCATTTAAAGAAACGGCCATTGGCCTTGCTCCCCATCACACTACGCTGCATCTTGAAATCATTGAGCGTACGCCTTACACCATGACAGTGGAACTTAGCCATTGCTTCAATAATAATGAGGAAGAGTTTCTGGCGCCTGCCGTAAAAATAAGAGTTTATCTGGATGCGCAGTTGGCTGAGGTATTAAGCGATCATGCTCGTGCCGGTGTAGCGCAGGTTTTTAAAGACCCCGGATTAAGCCGTGAAATCATGAATTACAAATGGCGATTAAATTATTTTCTGCAAAAATGGCTGGATCACTGTTTAAAAAAGGATTATTTATTCAGCGCTAATGCTATACAAACGGAAGTGTTGATTTAACCTGGTGGTGAATAGAACCGGATAGGCCGAAAGGCGAAAAAACCTGGATTTTACACGGCCGCTTTTTGCCTTTAGTCTTTCGCCTACTCTGTTTTCGAATCACTCTTGATTTCCTTAAAGTACATCGTTAATGCGCAAAAAATCATCCGCACTAAACCTGTTTAAATTATTGCCGGGATTATTTCGCCTAAGCCGCAAGTATCCCGTGCTGTTGCTGATTATTCTCGGTCTGGGTTTGGGCGGCTATGGTTATGAAGTTAAAATTGCCCGCCCGGCATTACTTTATCAAGGCGCACCGCAATCCCGCGATGCCAAAAACATCGATACCTGGTTTCGCATATTACGTAATGATGGCTTTATTCTGGGTTATTCGGATCTGCGGGGTAACCCGTTGTGGGTGGAGTACGCGCTGACCGACCGGGCTGCAAATACGCCGTCCATAAAACGCCCCAATCGCTTTGAAACCGATTGGCGCAGCATCAATCGCGTCAGTCACGAGAGTTATCAAAAAAGCGGATACGACCGTGGGCACATGGCGCCAAATTATGCGATGAGTCATCTTTACGGCAGGGAAGGTCAGGCCGACAGTTTTTTGATGACCAACATCACCCCGCAAAAGTCCAAACTCAATCAACAACTGTGGCAGCGTTTGGAGGAGGCGGAAGTAAAGCATTTTGCCAAAATATTCGGCAAGGTGTGGGTGATTACCGGGCCTGTTTTTAGCGGCACGGTCGAGCGGTTAACGTCAGATTTGACGGTGGAAATACCGGATGCGTTTTACAAAATATATATGGCAGAAGCCACGCCAAACAAGCCGCCTATTGCTCTGGCCTTTTTAATTCCGCAAACGGTTAACGGTAAAGAGCCGCTGGCACAGTTCGTGATCAATATTGACAGTATAGAAGCGCAAACCGGTATTGATTTTTTTGTGGAATTGGACGATCGCATTGAGGCGCATGTGGAAGCGACCATTGAACCGCTACCCTGGGATTTGCAAGCCGTCAGCAAACTGTCTCCACGTCATTAACGGCGGTCAGTATGCGGATCGCCGCCAATACGTTCATCAAAATAGTGGGGTTCTCGGTAACTGCTCCATACAGTGATTGGTATCGTGTCTCAACCAATCCTTAATCTTCGGGCTAGAATCCAATAAAGAAACATTTATTGATCTGGCTCAATTTTTTTATTCCGCAATTTGTTTAAATAGCCGCACGTTGATGCAAATCAACTATTGATCCTTAATCAATAGATGGGGAATTACTATGAATGATGCACAAGAAAAAGATTTATGTAGTCCGGCCTTGTTTTAGCCGTGTTTGCTGCTGTGATTATGATTAAAAGCGGTGGGCATGAATAAGTATGAATCGACAGCAAAAGCAATCGCTGAGCATGTCTCTAATTCAGCATATAGAAAAAGACTTTCTCCTCTTAGTCGTAGTTTTCGTTTTACCGTATATAGCGCAACTTGAAGCCTACCTGAGTTGTGTGGAGTGCGGAGGTTTAATTAAATCCTTGCAGGTCTGGGCTGTTTAATGATTAAGTAGCATAAAAGTTAAACAGCTCTTTTTTATCGGTTATTTTCAATTGCTTGGATTTAACTTCTATCAGTTTCCGTGCTTGAAAGAGATGAATGATTCGACTGACCGTTTCATGCGCGATTCCCAGATAATTTCCTATTTCTTCCCGTGACATGCTCAGGCGGAATTCCAGTTCGGAGTAGCCTCGTATACTCAGACGATCTGAAATATGCAGAATGAAGTAAGCCACGCGCTCTTCAGCAGATCGGCGACTCAGCATCATCTTTTGTACTTGAGCATCAAATTGATTGCAGGATCTTTGCAGCAACACTTGACTCAAGCCGGGAGTGTTGATGGCCAATATCTCTATTTTATAGGCCGGCAAATGGCAATAATTCACTGTCTCTAACGCTATGGCGGTACAGTTATGAATTTGTGACGACAAGCCGTCAAATCCAAGCAATTCTCCCGGAAGAATGAAATCAACTACCAGCTCATTTCCATTTTGGTCAAAACTCAGTAATTTGGCGCTGCCGGAACGCAAGGCAATTATTCCTCTGAATGGGCTGCCGGCGTGATATATAGCCTCACCCTTTTGACGTATATTGTTTCGATTGACCAATAACGCGAGCTCACCCACTTCCGAACGAGGCAGTCCTTTAGGAATGCATAAATTATCCAAGTTACAGTTTGCGCAAGTGACTGCTGTTTTGGTTGTCGATGAAGTGGACGCTGTTGAATTTATCATTATTTTGAAAGTGGGAAAGAGAGAACTGAGCTAAAAAATAAATCAATTAAAACTTAACTTGGTCACAAGAAATCCGCGTGGCACTTTCTGATGACCAACTTATCGGAGGGATTCATTATCTCACCTAAAAGCATATAAATTAAATGGTGTTTCTCTTATTTACCGCGGTATAGCTGTATTCCTCTGCCGCTAGAGATGGCAAGCGTCATCCGGCTATTTTCGCCAAAGACGACTACTTTGGTGAAATGGCTCGCCTCCTTGATTGCTATCAACGTTTTACCGATGCTATCGATAGCAAACTCCGTGAGACCGTTAAAATGTGACACACATTTTAAATTGAAGTAAGGCGATTTCCATGCAAAAACATCCCGTAGTTACGCATTTTTACTCGCCACGAACGACTTGGATGCAGGATGTACGACACCATGGGTGGGGAAGGTAGAGCAACGCAGGGAGCGGTTGCCGAGAGCAATGCAGGAGCAATTGCCGAGACACGAAGAAAAACATAAACTTCGTGTTCTTCGTGTCTTCGTGGTAAATAACAGAACCGAATATGCTTGGTATATTCTTTACCGGACATCGCCTAAGTGTTTCCTACAGACTATTTTTTCTGCATTGCCACTTCAATTTGCTTGCATAACGTTTTCAATATCTTGATACGGGCAAAGTTTTTGTCATTGGCTTCATTAGCGTCCAAGGTGCAATTTCGGTGCTGGTGCGATCTACCATATCGCATACTGCGTGCTCATATTCATCCCATTTATTGCGATTTTAGGCTGATTTTTTGTTTCGGTGGCAAGCGATCAATCACCCCGGCAAAAGCCAAAGCAAAACCGGTTTATATCCGCGATAATATTTCTTCAATCAGTTAAACTCTTTATAATGACTCGATTATACAAGGACTACAGGGCATGTACCCATTCTATGACTAATTTGAATAACGCGCTTTCAACACGTTTGGACCAACTTACTGCAAACGGCCATCAGCAACTGCTTTGCGGCGGACTTAAAGGGATTGAGAAAGAAAGCCTGCGCATATCCAAAGACGGATTCATTGCCCAAACTCCTCATCCCAAAGCATTAGGCTCCGCATTGGCGCATCCGTATATCACCACGGATTATTCTGAAGCCCTGATCGAATTGATTACCCCGCCGTTTGCCGATGTAAAAAACTCGCTGGACTATTTGCATAACATACACCGGTTTGTTTATCAGCATCTGGATAATGAAATTTTGCTGGGTGCAAGTATGCCCTGCGGCATTGATGGCGATGAAAGCATTCCCATCGCCGAATACGGGTCGTCCAACATAGGCAGGATGAAACATGTTTACCGGCATGGTTTATGGCATCGTTACGGCAGGACCATGCAGTCCATTGCCGGGATCCATTTTAATTATTCGGTGCCTGAAGCCCTGTGGCCTATTTTGCACAAAGAAAAAAACAGCCAACTGAATCTGGAGCAGTTCACCGCCGATGCTTACTTCGGTTTAATCAGGAATTTCCAGCGTATGGGTTGGTTAATTCTGTATTTATTCGGTGCATCACCGGCTATCTGCAAAAACTTCTTCAACAGCCGTCCGGCATTGATGACGCAATTTGAAGCGTTTGACAATGGCACGCTCTATCATCCTTATGCGACCTCTTTACGCATGAGCGACATCGGCTACAAGAGTAAAAATCAGGCTAATCTGAAAATTGATTACAACTCTATAGACGGCTACGTCAGTAGCTTGAGTGCTGCCATTAACACGCCTTATCCCGAGTATGAAAAAATCGGCACGCTGGTTGACGGCGAATACCGTCAGCTGAACAGCAATATTTTGCAGATTGAAAACGAGTTTTACAGCACTATGCGGCCCAAACAAATTGCTCAATCCGGCGAAAAACCGACCCTGGCGCTTAAACGTCGCGGGGTTCGTTACATAGAAATGCGTTCGCTGGATCTGGATTTGTTTAATCCTATCGGCATCGATGAAGATAAAGCCCGTTTTATTGAGGCGCTATTGCTCACTTGCTTGTTGCAGGACAGCCCGAAAACTTCAGATCAGGAGCAACAGGTTAACAACGCTAATCAATTGGCTGTTGCCAACTTTGGTAGAAAACCGGGACTGGAGCTTAATAAAAATAATCAACAAATTCTTCTAAAGGATTGGGCAGCTGAAATTCTTGAATCCATGCAACCGGTGTGCGCAATTCTTGATCAGGATGATGCGGAAAAACGCTACAGTTCCGCTTTGGAAAAACAGCAGGTGCTAGTCGAAAATCCCGATTTAACCGCATCTGCACGAATATTGGAGCAGATGACGCAGCTTAGGCAGCCGTTTTCCCGTTTCGCATTAAATACCTCTATTGAACATGGACAGTATTTTAAATTCAACAAACTGGATAAGATCAAGACGCAGCAGTTTAATGAAATGGCGGCGCTATCTCATGACAAACAGCTGGAAATCGAAAATAAAAAGAAAATGCCTTTTGACGATTTTTTGAAGCAGTATTTCTTGCAAGCGTAACTTAACCATTCGTGGCCGCTATTATTTATTAAGTTGATGGGGGTTGTTGGCGAGTGAACTTGCCCCCATATAGATTATCAATTTAGCAGTGGCACAAGCGGTCGTACCGGTTCCCTCGGCAACTGCTCCCTGCGTTGCTCTACCTCCTGCATCCATGCAGTCGTACCGGTTGCGACACTCCCGCCATCCATGGCAGTCGTAGCAATAAGGAAAACACATGATGACCACATTCGATATAGAGCAACTACAAACCGAGCTGGATCAAAAAAATCCACGCAGCATACTGAAAAAAGCGCTGGCGCTGTTCGATAATATTGCCATTTCGTTCAGCGGTGCGGAAGATGTGGTATTGATTGATATGGCTTTGGCTATCAGAAAAGACATACAGGTCTTTTCCCTGGATACCGGGCGCCTGCATCCTGAAACCTATCGTTTCATAGAAAAGGTCAGGAAACATTACCAAATCGATATTGAATTATTGACGCCGGACCGGGACGTACTGGATAGCTTCGTTAAAAAGAAAGGCCTGTTCAGTTTCTATGAGGACGGACACCAGGAATGTTGCGGTATCCGCAAGGTTGAACCGTTAAAACGCAAACTGGCTCATGTAGACGCCTGGATTACCGGTCAGCGCAAAGATCAAAGCCTGGACACCCGGCAAGACATCCCTGAAGTGCAGACAGACACGGCATTTTCCACCGCCGAGCATCAACTGGTTAAATTTAATCCCTTGCTCAATTGGAGTTCGGCGCAAGTCTGGGATTATATCGAAGCCTATCAGGTTCCCTTTAACGAATTGCATGAAAAAGGCTACATCAGCATAGGCTGCGAACCCTGCACCCGTGCGGTGCTGCCCAATCAACATGAAAGGTCAGGCCGTTGGTGGTGGGAGTCGGGGGCGAAAAAAGAATGCGGATTACATGCGGGGAATTTGAAAAAGTAATTGCGGGCGACCGGGCGAGGCGGTCGCCCTTAGTATTTTCAGCATAGGCTAAAACTCGTTATCTGAAAAAAGAGGATCAGCGTCTCATGGCTGAATTAGATGTCATCAACATTTTGCCTGAAAGACAACCATTTTGATTTATAAAATCAGACATACAAAGGTGTATGAATAATACGGGGTAAGCCGTAATTCCCAGTCCGAATAACTCAGCTAGTCCTGGTCACTCAGGTACAAATCTTCAATCAGCTTTCTTTCTTCCTGCGTAAGTAAAATCGGGGAATATTTTTTTTCGGAACGACGTTGTTCGGAAAGCAGTTGTTGCCGCCGGTCAATTGCGCGTCTTTCATCACTGCGTCTGCTCATATCGCGACGATTCGATTTTGGCCAGGCCAGATAATGATTTTTTATATTTTCCACCCACTCTGGAGACCCGAATGGATAAGGAATCTTGCGTCTGTCAGCCATGCGCCGCGTCATTGACGACCTGCGCGGGTTGCGTCGAAAATCATATGGATTCATGTTTCGTTTCCTCCCCGGCGATTTTTGGGGCTATTTGTCCAAGGTAATGAGCATAAAACGAAAAACTATTATCTGATTTTCAATGGATTCAGTCTATAGGTTTTCAGGCCTATTTATATTAAAAAAGACCAGGTTTTTCAAGCTGTTCATCGTGGTGTTTTATTAAACCAGTCGTAATATTGCGAAGTTTCAGGATTGGTGCGGCGAATGCCGTAAAGGCTGTAAAACAAGTCCGCGGCTGCACTGCTTTGGCTGTGTTTTAGTTGCCCAATGAATCCTGCCGGTTGCTGCAAAAATATATTAAGGTAACTGCCAAGAAACCCCGGCGGCAGGTAAGCGTATCTTTTTCCGGCTTTCATCTCAGGTTTTTACCAAAAATAAATGAAACCTGTTCGGCCGCCAACAGCGCCTCATCATAAAAGCAATAAACGATGATGAAAAGCCATAGGCGGTACAGCGTAGTTATTGTCCGTCGTCGAATTCTGTTGGCGATGAAATTGGTATTTGCTCTGCTCCGGTAATTACTTCCTGTGGGGCGCTGTTTTCAGTATCTCCTACCCATGCCGTTGTCTCCGATTTATTCATATCGGCAACCCAGTCGCGCCAGATCGAGATCAGTACCGCCATTAGCGTAGGCCCTAAAAATAAACCCAGTAAACCGAAATTTTCCAGTCCGCCAAAAATGCCGAGCAGCGTCCAGATGAACGGCAGTTTAACTGCGCCGCCGATTAATCTGGGGCGTACATAATTGTCAGCCAGCAAAATAACCACCACGCCGAATACAAACAGCGAGCTTCCCGCCGCCATGTGTCCTTCGGCGACCAGCACCAGTGCGCAGGCGCCGAAGATCAGTTTGGCCGCGAACGGAATCATCGCAAAAACACCGGTTAATGCACCCAGCATGGCCGGATGACTCAATCCGGCCAACGCATAGCCTACGCCCAGCAGCAAACCTTCGCCCAGGCCGACCAGCACCAGGCCGTTGACCGTGGCGCGCACCGCCGCTGTGGCATGAATGGCGTAACGGACGCCGGTTTCGCCAAACAGTTTTCGGTTGGTCGCAAGCACATATTGACTCAGCCCGGAACCGTGCTGATAAACAAAAAACAGCACCAGCAACGTCAGTAAAAAACCGAAGAAACGGTGTAAAAGCTGGCTGGCGAAGTCCTTGGTATAAGTGATGGCGCCTCCGGTGCCCAGCCAGTGCAAAGATTCATTGGCCACGACCGGATTGCCTAAGGCATTCATCCAGCTATCTTTTGCCCAGGGACCTATCATGGGTATGGTTTCCAGCCAGACCGGCGGTGGAATACCGACATGTTGCGCCTCGGTCAGGATTTGTCCGAGTGATTGCGCCTCATCAAGCAATCGGCTCAAACCATAACCCAATGGCACAAGAATAAGCGCGCCGATCAGCAAGGTCAGCAGCAAAGCCCCCCAGGTGACTTTGCCGTGTAATTCGTTGGAAGCCAGCAGGCGCTGATAAATCGGCCAAGTGGTGATGGCAAGCACCACAGCCCAAGCCAGCAAAGCCAGAAAGCTGTGTAAAACCCAGCTACCCAACAGCAGTAAAATAAAACCGCCGATAAGACGTGCTTTGACTTCCATATTATTTGTCATAATTTATTGTTCGGTCGACATGGATGCAGGAGATAGGGCAATGCAGGAGCAATTGCCGGGGCTTAAAAAAGAATTCACTGTAAACGAAATCCTCGTAGAGTGTGGGTTGGGTTAGCGTAGCCCAACATTTACCGCGTTAATGCGTTGGGTTATGGCTACCGCTAACCCAACCTACGCTGCTGACGACCTTCGCATAGCGCGGTAATCAGAACATAAATCAGCATTAACGCACTGGCTAACAGCCATGGCTGCCAGGCGATAGTCATCAATAATTGTCCGTGAGCAAAATACAAGCCGATGCCTAGCCCGATATAACCGATCACGCGTTTAACGTCGTAATCGACCGGATAATATTTTTGCCCCAACAGATACGAGACGATAGCCATGCTGGCGTAGCAGGCCAGCGTCGCCCAGGCTGAACCCACATAACCGAGCAGCGGTATCCACCAGACATTGAGCACGATAGTCAGCGCCGCTCCGGCTAAAGATACGAACGCACCCATTAAGGTGCGATCGGTTAATTTATACCAGATGGACAGGTTAACATAAATGCCCAGGCATAGATTAGCCAGCAGCAGAATCGGCACGACTTCAAGACCGGCGCGGAACTCGTCGCCGACAAAATATTTAAAGAAATCGATAAATAAGGTTACCAGCAGGAAGATGAAGACGCAGAAAATGACAAAAAACTTGAGCACTACCGCGTAAACCTGGCGGGCATCGCTTTTGCCTGCGTAAGCAAAGAAAAACGGCTCGGCCGCATAACGGAAGGCCTGAATGAACAACGACATCAAAATCGACAATTTGTAACAGGCGCTATAAATCCCCAGCATTTTCATGTTGGTCTGCCAGTCGTAAGGCAACAGGTACTTTAGCAGGACGCGGTCGAGCATTTCGTTGATAATCCCGGCGAAACCTATCACTACCATCGGCAACGAATAGCGAATCATGCGGTCGAATAATGCCCGGTCAAAACCCCAGGCAAGACCGGATAACTGGGGCGCAAGCAGCAAAAACTTAAAGGCGCTGGCCATTAAGTTGGCGATAAAAATATAGCCTATGCCTATGGCGGGGTTATAGATCGGCGCTATCCATGACTCGGGGTTTTTTGCGTAGAGCTTGGGGCAATAGATGATGAAAAACAGGCTTAGCAGCACTGTTACCCCTATCTCGAATATCTTTATGCCGGCGAAGCGGAATGCCCTGTTTTCCGCTCGTAGCCGGGCAAACGGAATGGCGGCAATAGCATCCAGGATTAAAATCATGCTAAAGCACAACACATATTCCGGGTGATTGGCGTAGTTTAGCGCCGCCGAAAGCTGCGTGTTGATCAACAGTATCAATGCAAAAAAGCCCAGATTGATCAGCACCACGAACATCAGCGCTGTTGAATAGGCGACATCGGGGCCTGGGCGCTCCTTATCGCGAAACCGAAAATAGCCGGTTTCAAATCCGAACAACAGCAACACGGAAAAAAATCCGGCGTAGGCATAAAATTCCGACACCACCCCGTATTCCGCTGCGGTGAAGTAATAGGTGTACAGCGGCACCAACAGATAGTTGAGGAATCGACCGAAAATGCTGCTGAGGCCGTAGACCGCAGTTTGCGATGCAAGTGTTCTTATAATGCTCATGGCGCGGAATTATACATGAACGGGGTAGAGGCGCGGTGTTTATACCATGCGCATCAACTTAAGGCATAACACCATGAAGAGCACGAAGAAAAAAGTAAATGCTCACTCGCGTTGGTGCTCGTTCTCCTGTTCTCGGTATAAAAACGCGATATTTAGAGTTACAAAGCAAGCTTTGAACTCCAGTATAGTAGCTGAAGCTGGTAAAGCGACATTTGAAATGCCCTCACCCTAGCCCTCTCCCGAGGGGAGAGGGGGCTTTGCTGCTTTATCAGCTTCGGACCTATATCTTTGTTTTTGGAGTCCAAAGCTTGCTTTGGCTGTTTAAAGTCGGTTTTTGATTCCGATCAGACATCACGAACGTGTGGTGTGGGTAGTTGCTCAACGAGGAAAGGGCCGAATAGTTATAAAATTTCGTGTTCTTCGTATCTTAAGTGATGAATTTTAGATTACTGCGTAACATCAATGCTTAAGTTGATGCGTATGGGATGATGTGAGGAATTTCAACAATACCATGCATAGAAGAATTTGGATTTGTTTTTATGATTCAGCTTTATCCCTGGCATAAAACCACATCTGATAAACGCTGAGCAAGATTTGCATTCCCATCGAAATCCCCATTAACGCACCGCTGGCAACGACCACGTAGGCGAATGAAGGAATGGATTTGGTAATAAACCACGACAGGACATCCAATAGCATTGCGGCAAAAGGGATGACTACTGCAACTCTTTTTACGATGACATTGATGTCGCAAAGCAGGAAAATCTTGCCGATAAAAAACAAAATAAACGCAATGCCGAATAAATGGATATGAGAAACCCTGATTAAGCGCGGGTATGATGCGCCACCGGTATGGGCTACTTCGGATACGCCTGCGTAATTGGTTAAATCGGGTAGGGATGGATTGATAGAGGGCGTATGGCACTTAATACAGTCGCGGTTTAATATCGGGGCGATTTTTTGGTCATAACCGGGTTCATCGGCACCGTCTTGTATCCATTTTAAAATAACTTCCTTATCGTTTTTATATTTCAGGTTAGGTTCCATGATGCCGTTAATGGCGGAGCCTAAACGTGTCTGATCGTTTGAGCCGTGATAATTAATTGTTACATCGGCAATAGATAGACCTGCGATGCCGTCACGACCCTGATGGGTGTAATACAGGTTGCCCAGGGCAACCAGATAGCCGAGTCCTACGGTTAGCAGGAATACGGTATTTAAAATTCTTTCGCTGACTGATATGTCGCGAAAGCGGGTATAAGATTCGGACATAATGGTTCTTGAATGGCGACTATAAGCAGTGTGTAAGGGTTGATTTCAAGATAAATAGCATCCGGTAATTGTGTTGATTGTAACGTTGCAATTACTTGATGTAAAAGTTTAATGAGCAGTAAACGGGAGCGTTGCCAAATCAACAAACTTCCTTTCAATTACCAATGTTGCTCACGAGTGGTTATAATTAACTATACATAATGTTGATCATAGGAACGGGCTTTTAATCCCTGAGCTTTCACTCGGCACACCGCTACGCTGCTCCCACATTGCCGGGGATCGAATATTTGTCCATACAGTCGTGAGTATAGGCAGATTTGGAACTCGTCATCTTGATCCTTGTGAGTGCTAGAATTCCAACTGACAAAAGAGATGCAATTATTTTGATATTAATACTGAAGGCAGAATGCTTGAATAGTCCCGTAATGAAAGAACCGGGAATTCGTTTTGAGGCTAATGTCCGGTAATGAGAATGCATAAACGAGCGCTTTCACGGTTACTGCTGCTTTATGTTTTGGGCGGATGTGTCGTAATCGGAATAGCGGTTACCACGCTGGTAAAAAAAGAGGTACAGACCTCTAAATATCAGGCGCGTTACTTGTCGGCAATAAGCAAGCAATTGAGTTCTGAGCTCAAGCCGGGGCATAGTTCGGCGATACGTTATCCTGATCACGGCCCTTACGACCAGCGTTTGGGCTACACGCTGCTGTCGGACGAGATTGCACGCCTGGAGAAGTCAGGCTATAGCGTTACCACTCAGGCCTCTATTTCGCCGATGATGAGCCGGTTGGTCGATGATTACGGCCTGTTTCCCATTTATCAAGAGAAAACCCGGACCGGGCTTCGCATTGTCGATCAAGCCAATCAAACTATATTTAGTGCTGTTTATCCCACCCACGGTTATTCCGATTTTAATGCTATCCCGCCGCTGGTGTTGAACACCTTGCTGTTTATAGAAAATCGGGAGTTGCTTGACGAAAATCACAAAAATATTAATCCTGCGGTGGAATGGGATCGCTTGGGCTTTGCCGCATTGCAAATGATGGCGCGAAAACTGGGCGCGGATATCAACGTACCGGGCGGCAGCACTTTGGCTACACAGCTGGAAAAGTACCGGCATTCGCCGGACGGCTATACCGACTCAATGGTCGAAAAGCTTCGTCAAATGGCCAGTGCGTCGATACGCGCCTATTTGGGGGGGCCGGATACGCGTGAAATGAGACGACAAATCGCCCTTACTTATTTAAATTCCATGCCGCTTGCCGCAACTGCAAAATTAGGCGAGGTGCATGGTTTGGGTGATGGCTTGTCGGCTTGGTTCGGCGCCGATTTTAACGCAGTTAACCAACTGCTCAGCCCGACTGCCATGGATGGCGGAAGTGTCGCAACCGGTACGACTGCATGGATGCAGGAGGTAGAGCAACGCAGGGAGCAGTTGCCGAGGGAGCCGACGCGACAGAAATCGCTCAATTCAACCGAACGGGTTACCCCGCAACAGGCGCAAGCTTACCGACAGGTGCTGAGTATCCTGTTGTCGCAAAGACGGCCTTCCTATCTTTTAGGCGCAGGTTTTGGCGTGCTGCAAAACCTTACCGACAGTTATTTGCGCGTGCTGGCGGAACAGGGCGTTATTTCAACATCGCTACGGGATGCTGCCTTGCAGGCGTCTACAGTTCGACTTCCTAAGTCGGATCAAGTGCCGGTCAAATTTATGGCTGAACAAAAGACCCAGAATGTGTTGCGCACCCGTCTTGCCCGGACATTGGGCGTAAAGTCCAACTATGAGCTGGACCGTCTTGATTTAACCGTTAAAACTACGCTCGATTACGGTACTCAACAGGCAATCACCCAAGCATTGCGCCAGTTGAGCGAGCCTGATAAGGCCAGAGCCGCAGGCATAGTGGGCTTTAGAATGCTTAATGAAGATATCGACCTTGCTCCGATAGTCTATAGCCTGATGTTGTTCGAGCGTGGCGAAAAAGGCAATCTGTTGCGCATCCAGACCGATAATTATGACCAGCCGCTCGATATTAACGAAGGCATACGGCTTGATCTGGGCTCAACCGCCAAGTTACGCACTATGGTGCATTATCTGGAACTGGTTACCGAGATTTATCAGCAATATAAAGACCAGTCGGCGCAGGAACTGAGCCGGATTGAATTGCACCCGCGTGATTATTTATCGGCATGGGTTATCAGTCAATTGCGTGCGAATCGACAAATAAATCTGGAGGATTTGCTTAATCAGGCTCTGGATCGACGTTATTCAGCCAGTCCTTACGAGAGTTTTTATACCGGCGGAGGCGTACATAGTTTTAACAATTTCACCCCGGATGAAAATCAAAAAATCATGTCAGTGCGGGATGCGTTACGCGATTCGGTGAATCTGGTGTTCATCCGGTTAATGCGCGACCTGGTTTACCACCACCTTTATAAGCCGGAAGGTATAGCGAGATGGCTGGAAATTCCTGATGATCCCCGACGCATGGAATATCTCCAACGCTTTGCGGATAAAGAAGGCCTGGTTTATCTAAGACGTTTTTACGACAAGTATCACGGCAAGCCGACCGACGAAATCATGGAGCTGCTTACCCAGAGAGTTTTTGCCAAGCCGTCGCGTCTGACCATGCTTTACCGGGCGGTTTACCCGGACGCAGATGCCCATGCGTTAAGCGGCTATTTGAATGCTCATTTGTCCGCCACGGCCTTGGACGCGGAAGATATTGAACAACTTCACCAAAAGTATTCGCCGGAGAATTTCGATTTGCAGGATCAGGGCTATATCACCAAAGTTCATCCCCTGGAATTGTGGCTGGTCAGCTATCTGGTGCAACATCCCGATGCCACGCGTGCTGAAGTTATCGCCGCCAGTACCGAGCAGCGGCAGAATGTCTACCGGTGGCTGTTTAAAAGCAGCAGAAAAAACGCCCAGCAGCGGCGTATCATGACCTTGCTGGAGGACGAGGCTTTTAAACAGATTCATACCGCATGGGATCGTTTGGGTTATCCGTTCGGATCGTTAACGCCTTCTTATGCGACCTCCATCGGCGCGTCGGGTGACCGTCCGGCGGCCTTGGCCGAACTGATGGGCATTTTACGCAATGACGGCTTACGATTGCCGACAGTCCGGTTTGACAGCTTGCATTACGCCCAGGCGACACCCTATGAAACAGTGCTGGACAAGTTGCCTGAGAAAGGCCAGCAAGTACTTGCGCCCGAAGCGGCAAAAGCGGCGCGCGGTGCGCTGATCGGCGTGGTCGAGGCAGGAACGGCGGGTCGCCTTCGAGGCATTTACAAAAGCGCCGACGGCAAACCGTTGTCGGTGGGCGGTAAAACCGGAACCGGGGATCATCGTCGTGAAATATGGGGAGCAGGCGGGCGCTTGATCGACTCGATATTCATCAGCCGTGCCGCCACCTTTACTTTTTTCCTGGGAGACCGTTTTTTTGGCGTCATTACCGCCTATGTAGCGGGGCCGGATGCCGAGCGTTATCACTTTACCAGTTCATTGCCGGTACAAATAATCAAGTTTCTGGAACCCACGCTAGCGCCTTTGTTGAATAAAACAGCGGATGGCGAGGCTTCCGGATTGTTGGTAAATTTAAAAACTGCCGAGACAGGGAAGGGTAATGGTCCGGCTTCCGTATCCTCGCCTTAATGGGTATTGCAATCCTTGATCGGTATGGTTAACGGGATTGCACTTGTTACATCTCTCACACCATCGGATATGTAACCGATGTTTGATCCAAGAACTACAAGGCTGGAAGATACGACACCGAATAAGTCGACATAGCCTAAAGTGCCTACTTTGGATACTCACCTTGCAATATACTGAAACACGACAAGCCTTTCGACCACACCGTTTTATGTAATCCCGACATCTGCCGGATAATCAATAAGTCAACAAAATAAGCTTTACCTTGAACAGAGTATCTACCGCACTGGAAAGTTATGACCCCCAGCACTCAGTCACTTTTGCGGCAGTTGTTTGAACGCTAGCCGAAGTCGTTTTTCCGTCTTTATTAACAGCAAAAGTGCCGCATGTGGAGTCAGCAAATGGAGCCAGCGGGGCAGCAGTAACTGTGTAAGCTGTGGCTGTTGGGGTGCCTGATATAGCAATTGTGTAATAAGCATCAGGTGAAGTCGTGCTACCAATCAAAGTATAGTTGCCTGCAACGCAGCTCATAGCAGTGCCTATTGCGGTGGCGTATTGCGGGCAATTTGCTCTATATTTTTCCTGTGCTATTTGCATCTGTAAAAGCGCTGCCTTGGCATCAGAACGTTTTCCTTTGATTACGTATGCCGTATACGAAGGATAAGCAATACCCGTTAAAATTCCGATAATAGCTACTACAATCATCAATTCCATTAACGTAAAACCGGAGGATCGTTTACATGTGTGCATTGTTTCGCCTTTTTAAAGTTAATTTATTGAAGCAAATATAGCATAACCGATAATTAACGAAGATAAGTTGAAAATGCTTAAATTTAATAGACAAAATTGTAGATTAGCTAACGGATTAACAACAACAGTAATCTATAATCAAACGATACAAAAAGGTGGATAGCATGAACAGAAAAAAAAATGCCGGTTTTACTCTGCTTGAGACAATGATAGTTGTCGCCATAGTTGGCATTCTTGCGGCGATAGCTGTTCCCTCTTATCAAGATATGCTTGAGCGTAATCGCCTAAAACAAGTTGCCGAAGCATTAAAATCTGATTTGCAATGGATGCGTAACGAAACAATAAAACAAAGCTGTAATCTTCAAGCTTCTTTTACTAATGGCGCTGCTTGGTCTTATCAAATATTTATACCGCCTGCTGCTGGTACCGCATGCGCTCTTTTACATGTTAATCATGGATGTGACGCCGCAGCTACTGCCAATTGCAATATTAGAACGGTAAACAGCACTCAATTTACTGGAACTACAATGGGTACGGTTGCTTTTTTTAGCTCCCCTACTACAGGAGCAGAATTCGATTTTAGAAGAGGTGAAGCAAAAAGAAGTAATAATAATTCTAACAATGGCAGAGTCGAGCTAAGTTCGTCTAGTTATATAGTAAAGATAGTTGTAGCTTCTGTTGGGCGCGTAAGAATTTGTAATATTGCAGGTTCAAATGGATTGTCCAGTTATATAGACTGCTGATTAAAAAGGGTGAGGTATGAAAAAACAAATTGGTTTCACGCTCATAGAAATCATGATTGCCTTGTTGATAGGCTTGGTTATTCTTTCGGCTACTATTAGCATGTACGTTAACACTGTCAAAGGAAGCACAGATACCATTAATTCTGCCCGATTGAATTATGATCTTGAATCAGTGATGTTATTGATGGTTAATGATCTCAGTAGAGGGGGATATTGGGGCGCTGCGACGGACGGTGTCGACAGCTCGACAAATCCATTCATAATAGGTGCTGCCAATATACAAGTTCCAACAGCAGCATGTATTTTATATTCATATGATGCCGACGATAATGGAACTCCCGGAAATGGTGAATATTACGGTTTTAAACTCCAAAGCGGGACGATAAGCATACGTTCTTCTAATGCGGCGGAGGCCTCGGCTAATTGCACCGGTACAGGATGGAGCGCTCTTACCGTTCCGCAGGACGTCAACATTACAGCCTTGACATTTACCACAGCTTATAAATGCCTGAATGTTACAACTTCTGTTTCCTATGACACGGCGTGTGCTGCTGTAGCCACGGCAGGAAATTTGGCCGGGGGGGCAAAAGCCATTGAATCCCGTCAGTTTAATATTGCTTTGACCGGGCAGTTGGTTAGCGACACAACCGTCACAAAAACATTAAACGGCACCGTAAAAGTAAGAAATGATCGTATTTTTACTCAATAACCGTAGTGTTCCAAGGGACTCGATAATGAAAACAGTAATACAGCCGAATTTAAACAACCAGCGTGGCGCTGCTACTTTACTTAGTGCATTGATAATATTGGTTGGTATAACGCTGGTAACGCTAACCACCTCGAAAACGGTTCTGGTTGAAACCCAAATAGCCGCCGATAACTACAGGACGGCTCAAGCAGTCGCAGCGGCTAATTACGCAATGGATTATGGGGTTAATTATTTTGATAATGGTGGCTTTGATCAAGTTACCGCTGCTGGAGCCGCCGGCAGTGATGGCATCGTAGATGTTGTTACGGTGCCTAGCCTGGCGTCAGCCGATGGCAGGCAAACTACAACAGCAACGCTGACATTTAACAATGCTGCAGGTACTCGCTGTGTAGCGGCGGGAGCAACGCCTACCATGAAAAGCGGCCTGATTACGGCCACAGGTTTTAGTGATGACGGCCTTGCAAGCCGAACCATCAGCCAATGCGTTGTTACCTTGCCCGTGCTGCGAAATGCCGGCCCCCAGCAGCCTTTGATTGCTCAAGCCAATGTTGCATTAACCGGAAATGCCCGAATTATCAATCGTTATACCAATACCACTATCTGGTCAGGCGATGCTGTTTCGATTGGCAGTTCATCGGCGATGGAAACTTATATTAAAGATCCGGCGGTAGTGGGAACTCTGACTCAAACCCAATTACTCGATACAGACGAAGACAATAACACCCAGCTGGTTTCAAACAGGAACTTAGGCAATGGTCTGGATATTATCGATAGCGATCCTTCTTTAGGCACCCTAACTGGTTTGGATTTTTTTAAGAATTTCTTTAACGTTGACACGCGCGAGCAACTGAAAGCAATGGCAAATAGCGCAGGCCAATCTTATACTGCGATGGGCAGTGCGATTACTTCTCCTGTTAAGTCAGGGCTTATCTGGGTTGAAGGGAATCAATCTATGAATGGCGGCACTATTGGCAGCGTGACCGCTCCGGCCATCGTAATAATTAACGGCGATTTTACCCTTGGAGGTGGCGCTACTATCTACGGCGTGCTGTATGTCGCAGGCAAATACACTATATCCGGTACGCCCCAGGTTATAGGTTCCAATATTGTAGAAGGCACCAACTTAGCGACAGGATTGCCTGCAACCTCTCCCATAGTCGGCGGCACCGGCACCATAAGCCTGGTTTTCTGGCAAAATATTGAAAGGGGGGCTGCTAATCCACCGAAGGGTTTGACTTCTGTGGTTGGCGGATCGTGGCGTGACTGGTAACCCTCATTTATTATTCATTAAAAGGCCATGGCTATGAAACATTCAATAAAAACACAAAAAGGTATCGGCCTGATTGAGGTATTAATCACGACCGTTGTGGTTGCCGTAGGCTTGCTTGCCGTTGCTTCTTTACAGGGTAAATTTGTTTCCAGCAGTGGCGAGAGCAAGATGCGTTCAGAGGCTCTGGTGCTTGCAGAGCAAAAGCTGGAACAATTTAGAAATACTGTTGTCATAACCAATACTAATGTTCCGGCAACCGGTTATAACAACATCCTTGCTGCCGGATCTTTCGCGGATACTGGTAATCCTATCGTGGGTACGAATGCCAGTTTTACACGAAGCTGGACAATTACAGATGTTACACCGCCTGTTCCTCCGTTTGCAGCAGGCGATCCCAGTCTAAAAAGAGTATCCGTGCAAGTAGGCTGGGATGGCAACGGCGACGGCGACAGTAACGATGCAGACGAAATCGTCAATGTCGTAACCGAAATGGCCTGGATTGATCCTGCAAAAGCTAGTCAGTATGCAGCAACAAACGCAGGAGGCAGTACATCGGTCGCAAGTCCCAGACAAAACGCCTCTGAAGATGCAGCAGCCGAAAGTGTAATTGGAACAAGTCTGGCGATAACCGATCTCGACTTGACAACAACCGGAAGCGCGGGCGTCGATGCGACTGTATCGGTTACTGTCCCACCTGTTGGCGGGGTCGGGGGTGCAACGATAACCATAACCCAGGTGGCACCCGGGTCGCACTTTTATACGGCGACGACAGCAGCATTGAGCACTATAGACGTCGGTGTTATTGCTGTTTTTCTCTGTAGCGATGCCGATAATAATTCATCAACCCCTGATACCTGTACCCACATTCAGAATCACTTTGGCGGCGTGGTTCATCGCATTGCCGGTACCGTCCATTCAACGAGTTCAAATGGCTTTACCAACGTTAAAGTCGCATGGACATCAAGCTCGGTCAGTGATTGCTATAACGGACAGGAAACAGTAGTTAGCGGCTCAGGTAATAATCAATACCGATACAAACCTTATGAATGTATTTATGCGGGAAATTGCGATGCAACCGTTGACAACGTTAATGGCTGTACTTACGGCGTTACTGATGCTCAGATCGCAGCCAGGCATGTTGGCCCAGGCGGCGAGTACGGCGATGTGGGGTTAATAGGTGTGGATGATCAGGGTGGCGATAGAGAGCAAGTTTGTTTTCTTGAGGATACCGTAGATCCAGCAACCAGCCCTTTATTAACACCCAGTGGCAACACGGTATTAAATGAAAACTATCTGTATTCGGTCACTAAACGCTTTTATGCTGCACGAAAAATAAAGCGCAATGGTTCGATTAATGATCAAAAAACAGAAGGCATTAACCGCTCCTATACCAATCATAATTTTTTGGTTATTTCTAGGGGTACGGGCGCTACGGCAAATCAGGTATGTAATCTTAAAGCCGTTGCCAGAAGCGTTGCGCTCGCCCCCAGGGAGATATTTAAAATACTGGATGAAAGTTTATCCAATACGGTTTTAGCGGCAACTTCCTATGCGGGCTCTGCCGGTACGGCTAAAACGCTTACCGGAAATGTCACCGGTAGCGCAACCAAATTAAAACTGATCATTCCTGATATAGGGAGCTGTTACCTTAACAATAACAATAACAATGGCTCTGCCGTGTCCGCTTATGCGTGCGCAGTACCTCCCGGCACTACAAGTGTTGATATTAAAGGCGGCAGTAATCAATATCCCGGTCTTAATCCTTCGGTATTCGCCTCGTGCACAAAAACAGACGCGACTACCTGCAATTGGTTGGCAAATTTTACAGCAGCAGCTACGCCGTCTAATGACTGTACTGCACCGTGGGGGGCGGCTGTTACCGATGGCAATAGTGTGACCGCTTACCAAAGCACGATCGAGCCTTATGGAAGCATCGCTGTTTCGCCTAATACTTGCCAAAATGTCGAACCCCGCACTTGTACGACGGGTACGCTGTCAGGCACTTATACCAATCAAACGTGCAGTATTGCATCATCGCCTAACTGTACGGCTCCTTGGGGAGATACCGTTACCAATGGAAGCAGTGTAACAGCCTATGACGCAACATCCGTGCCTGCTGGATTTACTTGCGGTACGTTGGCGCACACCCGTACTTGTACGGGCGGCATCTTGAGCGGTAGCGGTGATTATGGTTCTTGCTCTACTCAAACTACGCGCAATGTTTCTGTTTCAGTCACTACGCCGGGCACAGGAACCGTTTCAGGTATAGCTGTCACTGGAACAGGTGCAACATGTGTAGGTACAACGTGTACAGTAGACAACGCCTGGACGGGTACGCTGACAGCAACAGGTACTTGCAGCGGTTCACCCGCATCAGTGAGTGGTACCAGTTCGACTATCGTCGCCTCCGCAACATCGGCGACAATAACCTTGGCTAGTTGTGCCGGACCCGTTTGTACTACGCCTTGGAATACAACTGTTGCCAGTGGCGGTTCAACGACTGCATATCTGACATCCAGCGTGCTGTCGCCAAGTACGTGTACCAGTGAACTGCGTTTTTGTAATGACGGCGTCTTGGCGGGTACTTACACCAATCAGTCCTGCACCGTTATTCCTACCTACTCAATTACCGTAGCTGCGGCTAATGGTAGCGGATCGGTTTCTGCCAGCACTTGTAACGGAGGTTCTTGCTCAGGTTTGGTGGCAGGGGACTATACCGTTGCGGCAACGCTTAGTGGAGGTAATACCTGCTCAAAAAGCTATACGATTAGCAGTGCAAACAAAACTGTTACCGTTACAAAAGCTACGGGTAACGGGCCGACTTGTACAATGGCCCCCTAGGCGATGTGTGAATTGGATTGTCAATTTCTGGCACCCCAACATTCGCTGGATAATATAAAATAAGGAATTGCTTTGGTGTAAAGTCAGGGCAGTTTTTTATGTCGGTAGGGAGTCAATCAGGTTAGGGGGGTGCTATGGCGTGATAAGGAATGTAGAGCGTCCAAAATAGGGAGTTTGCTGAGGCCGCCCTGTTTAAGCAGCTTATCGCTGGCAATTACTGCAGAATACCGTTGAGCGATTAGCTATCCTGATTTCTGTTAGCGGCTGATTACAGCTGACACACGGCAATCCCGCACGACCATAAACCCTAAGTTGCTGTTGAAAATAACCGGGTTTTCCGGCTTCATTGACAAAATTCCTCAGCGTTGTACCGCCTTGCTGAATGGCTTGCTGTAAAACCACACGAATACAGTCAGCCAGTTTTTGATAACGCGCCAAAGAAACTTTGCCGGCTTGTCGTGTAGGTTGTATGCCGGCCATAAACAAGGCTTCATTGGCATAAATGTTTCCAACTCCCACAACGATATGACTGTCCATAATGAACGACTTTACCGCTATTTTGCGGTTTTTGGACACTGAGTAAAGCAGTTCACCGTTGAAATCGGATAACAGCGGTTCGGGCCCTAAATTTTTGAGCAATTGATGTTCGGCAGCGGGTTCCGTTGTCCATAGCACCGCGCCAAACCGTCGGGGATCATTAAAACGCAGTATCGTTCCATCATTAAAAATGAAATCGATATGGTCGTGTTTACCGACTGTCTGAGCCGTAGACATAATCCGTAAACTGCCGGACATACCTAAATGTAAAAGCACCGTGCCTGAAGTGGTGGAAAAAAGCAGATATTTTGCTCTTCTTGACACCGATTGAATGCTGAGCCCTGTTAAAGTTTGATTGAGCGTTTCGGGCACAGGCCAGCGCAGTTTTGGCTGACGGATGATTACCTGTTTAATGATTTGTCCTTCAATATGAGGCGCGATGCCTCGGCAGGTGGTTTCAACTTCGGGTAATTCAGGCATGGGGAGGTTTTTAATCAGGACTGCGTTTGGGTTTGTGTTGTAAAGTTTAACATGTAAATTTCAGGGTGTTCCATCCCATGTTGAGGGATAGCATATTGGTAATTTGCTATCAAGCCGTACCAATCATCAATGATGTATCGGTTGAGATCACATTTTCATAAAATAGTTTAAATAAATTATATAACTAATTATTTTTTAAAGAAGAGTGTCTTTCAGCCTAGTCTTTTCAATCATTAAAGATAGATTAATTAGTCAATATTTGCCATCACCCGGCGGCTCTGACCCATTTTTGAAGAAATGCAGCTATTTAATAGCTCGGTGGGCGGACAGGTTTGTCGTGTAAGACGCAAAAAGTCGTTAGCGGATTGCACCTACTGGGTTTAATGCGACAGAAACCACTTAATCCTAAAAACCGCAGTTGGTCCACGAAAAGCATAAAAAGCACAAAAATATTCAAAGAGATAGTGAACTGTAGATCGTCACCCAAAGGTGCATGACTTCATCAGTACAACATATTGATTTATTTCGTGTCGCCTAGAGGCGCCTACTTTTGGCTTTCGTGTTTTTTGTGGATGATCTGATTTTTTCCAGGTTAATCTATCGGCTGTTTTAGACTTGCCAAATCAATAACGAAGCGGTACTTCACGTCACTCTTCAACACGCGCTCGTAGGCTTCGTTAATCTGCTGGATCGGGATGATTTCGATGTCTGAAGCGATGCCGTTTTCAGCACAAAAATCGAGCATTTCCTGAGTTTCCTTCAAGCCGCCAATCAAAGAACCGGCAATACGGCGGCGCTTGAAAATCAAGTTTCCGACAGCGGGTGACGGATGCGGGTGATCAGGCAAGCCTACCAGGCATAAAGTACCGTCGCGCTTCAGTAATGCCGTGTAAACATCCAGATTATGCGGTGCAGCCACAGTGTTAAGGATGAAGTCAAAACTGGCAAGATGCTTTTGCATTTCATCCGGATTTTTGGATATCACCACTTCATCAGCTCCGAGTCGTTTGGCATCTTCTGCTTTGCCTGGTGAAGTGGTAAAAAGCACGACGTGTGCGCCAAACGCATGGGCAAATTTTATCCCCATGTGGCCAAGTCCGCCTAAACCAACGATGCCGACTTTATCTCCATTGCCTACGTTCCAGTACCTTAATGGAGAATAAGTGGTAATTCCCGCACATAGCAATGGGGCTACAGCTGCCGGATCAAGTTTATCCGAAACATGCAGCACAAAATCCTGATTGACGACGATCTGCCTGGAATAGCCGCCGTAGTTACTGCCGCCGGTATGTTTATCGGGGCTGTTATAAGTAAATACCGCGTTATTACAAAATTGTTCCAGATTATCGTGGCAATCCGGACACGCCTTACAGGAATCAACCAAGCAACCCACACCAACGGTATCTCCGGGTTTGAAATCGGTTACCTCACTACCCACTTTTGTCACTTTGCCAACAATTTCATGGCCGGGCACCATCGGAAACACCGAGTTACTCCACTGGTTGCGCACTTGATGAATATCGGAGTGACAAACCCCGCAGAAGAGAATCTCAATTTGGACATCGGTCGGCGTAGGATCACGCCGTTCAAAATTAAACGGTACCAGTGGGGAGTTGTAATGATGAGCAGCATAACCAATAGTCTTTTGCATAATAGGACTCCTTGAATGTAAAACAGTGATCAATAGTTACTATTTTCAATATCTATTTCTAATCTAGACTCAATTAATACAAAAAAACAATATGATAGTGCTTTTTAAGCCACTTCTGATACTGTCAGTTGACTAATATTTGAAGTGGAACAACGGTGATTCGGTTCAATGTATGATGATTAGGCAGGTCAAAAGTCCACTTCAGTCAGAGTAAAATTTAAACTGACTATCCGTCTGAATTTGGCCGGCTATTGCCTATTGCGATAGCCGGCTAAGAAGTCGAAGCGATCATTCAGAAGTAAGTGTCCGTTTTATGGAGTGTCCTTCCTCGTGCCTATGGCTAAAGCTAAAGCGGTTAACCTATATATTTAGATTCTTTTAAGAAATCATTAATAAAAAAAAATTAAGATTGAACGTGCTCGCTTAAAGCTGTCGAGAATCAATGTACTAATAATAAAAAGTTCAATTCGAAACAATTTAATGCATCTATTACTGGATTAATATCATGAAGCGTAATCACATTTTCAACAAAGGGTTAAATCCGACTCATCAAGAAGTAAATAGGAAAGTTGCTATTCATGAAGCTGGACACGCAGCGGCTATTTACCTAGGCAACAAACAAAAAAGACTGCCGCCGATTTTTTTTCAGATTTTTATAACCCCGGTGAATGGTGACTTTCAATCATTTTTAAGTAAACCTAACACTAATTATATTGCAAACATAGACGGAGGCCGCTTAATTAATACGTTACCCTCATCAATTGAAGAAGCAACAGACGGGTTTTCTCCAGCACAGGTAATTGCTTATCGACGCGCTTTTGAAGCTGATATGATCAACATACTGGTCGGACCTTTGGCTGAAGCAAAATATATCGCACAACGAGGCGGAGAACTGATTAACCCTCGTTTCATACATTTAAATGCCCAACATTACTTTAATGGTATTTCCGAATTAGAGAGTGTCAACGAGTATCTTGAATGCTTTCTTGCAAATTCAGAGCTTAGGAAACAAAAAATCACAGAGTTATTTTTTGCGGCGCTCAGTTTCGTTAATGAAAGATCAAATTGGCATGCAATTACTGTCTTGGCGGACTATATTGTAAGTGCAGATAAAAGTGTCATGGAATGTAATGAAATTATCGGCGTTCTGGAAACCGCTAATATAAGTCCTATTTTTTTACAAAACGATGCATAGATGTTGTCATAATAACGTCCACGTCAATTATGAATCGTGTCTTATTCTACAGATAGGGCAGATATGTTGACCATCCGACGTGCAAAGCCAGCCATTTTCAACGGCATCGGTAATTTCACCCTCTATCCATGCGCGACTTTCGGTAATACGTCGACCAGTAGATTCATTTTCTCTGTATGCACGGCGAAACTCTACTGTCTTTAGTCCTCGCGGATTGCAGATGTCACAAAAAATAATTTTTCGTATGCTCATAGTGGTTTTTAAAATGAGTAAGGAACCGAATTAATCGCCCTAACGGACTACCCATTTTGGTGAGTTGAGCTGCTCATTCTTCTATGTCAAATAATACTGGTTAGCGTGGATAATTATTAGAAGTGCTTTTAAAGTATCAAAATTCGAACTAAATATACAACCCGTATCAATACTTACTCCCATCTTACTCAGAAAACGTTCAATTTATGGCGCGGCGACCCTTGCGTAGCCGTAGCGGTCGGGCGTTTTGACGAAGTTGTAGCGTTAGCGGAAGCGTAGTCAAAATACAAGACCCTCCGACACGGCGTCAAGTCATTACGGGAGTCGTGGCGGACGAACGCGGGCCGCCGAAGGCATTAATTACCAGGATTTTTCGCTGCTAAAATCGGATGGATCCATTTTAGCAGCGAAAAATCCTGGCGCGCTGATTATGCCGTAGCATTGAGTAAATACGGGTACAAGCTGGATATGTTTCAAAGAAAACAAAAAAGGCCTTACAAATATAAATCCGTAAGGCCTTGATATTATTGGTGGGGCGTCAGGGATTCGAACCCTGGACCCATGGATTAAGAGTCCACTGCTCTACCAACTGAGCTAACACCCCAATTGTATGTCTAACAATTTCAAGCAATTTTATAGGATTCCTTAAGTAAATCCAAGAATAAAATGTCTCGGCTCTACTTACAGAGCTTATTTTTCAAGGCTTTTTACTTTATTTTATCCAGTGCCGTAGATAGTTCCTGACTGAATTCACTAAGGATTTTGCTGAGTGCTTTGACGGTAGACGGGTAAGAAGAGTCATTTAATGGACGTTCAATTTTGGTTCGACCATTGCTTACCAAGGTATGGTTTTTTTCATTCATTATCGCCCAGTTGGCTTCAAGGTTTACGCTCTGCTCAGGGCGCGTGTCGAATCTGATGATGTCTACTATGATGCGATAATCGACCGCTCCATATGCACTCCAGGGATAGGCCCTGATCAGGTCGTCTGCTTTAAGCGTCGCCAGATTATGGGTTAGCACTTGTGCGATATTGTTTTTTAAAGGCGATGCCCACTGATGAAATTCTGCGACTTTTACGCTGCTATCCGGTAACCGGGTGACAATTTGTTTACGCTCAAGCAAGGTCGGTATGGATACGGGGCCTATGCCGATCTGGCGCTTTTTTTCCGTTGCCGATGAGAATGAAGGTGACTCAATCAGCGGTTCCAGTACATAAAATTGGGTAGGTGGCGTCGATATGCATGCGGAAAGCAGAGTGCAGGCGGAAAGAGAAATTAACCATTTTAAGAGTTGCTTTGCCATAATTACTGCTCTTTTTTACCGCGAATTAATGAAGTGGGATTTTGTTCCAGATAATCGGTCAGTTGCTTAACCGAGCTTGCCGCCTGGGTAAGCTCTTGAAGTAATTGCTCCAGTTCGTAGTGAGTGGTAGAGCCGGGTTCCATAATGCTTAATACCTGGTGTGCCGATGCCATGGTTTTATCAGCCGTATCAAGCGTTCCTTGAGCGGTGACCAGCATGCCGGTGGCAGCCTTTGACGTACCTTGTAACGATTGCAGGGTTTTATTGGCTTCAGAAGTCAAATCCTCCAGCGGCAGTTTGGCGACTTTATCCATGATGATGTGGGCAGAATGGGTAAATTGATCCAATGAGCTGGCGGTAGTGGGGAACTCAGGATAGACGCTTTTATTGTCGCTTAACACAATCTTGCTTTTCGGGTGGAAATCAAGATCGACCAGCAGTTGTCCTGTCAACAGGCTGCCGGTCTGTAATTGGGCGCGCAGGCCTTTGTTAATCAGCTGCGCCATTATATCTTTATCACTGATATTGTTCTCGTTATTGATTTCCTTGATGCGCTCCGGTTCCAGTTCCACGGTGACCGGAATGTGAATTTCAGCGGTCTTCTTGTCCAGCTCCAGATTGATCTCGGTAACCCTGCCGATCGGAATGCCGCGTAATTGCACCGGCGCGCCTATGGTCAATCCACGTAGCGAGCCGTTAAAATACATGACGTATTTTAAGGTGTTTTGATAAACAACCTGAGTCGACTGTTCATAGGTATCGTACAGTTGAAATATGCTGTTTTCAGGCTGGATATTTTCAATCGTGTCCTCAGCAGAGGCGCGAAAGGCAATGCCGCCGCTTAATAAGGAAATCAACGGCCCGGTTCTGACTTTAAAACCGTCGGCGCCGGCGGATAAATCGATGCCGCTGTCTATCCAGAAGCGAGTGTTTTTTCTGATGAACTGGTCGTAGGGTTTGTTGATGAAAACGGTCAAGCGTATCGCATTGGCTTCTTCGGATAACGTGTGACTGAGGACTTCGCCTACGATTATGCCGTGGAAATTGATCGGAGTTCCCGGCTTCAGAGAGCCCAGATTGTTGGTTTCCAGTATGAAGTGCGTACCCTCGGTGTCGTTTTTTAACAAGGGCGGGATGGTCAATCCGGTAAAGTGATCTTCTCTGGAACCATCACCCGGTTTGATGGCAATGTAAGGGCCCGAGAGCAGTGTGCCCAGTCCTGAAATGCCGCCCAAGCCCACCTGGGGTCGCACCACCCAGAAGCTGGTGTTTTTGTTCAAATAACCGGCGGCAGTGCTGTTCATTTGTGCGGTAATCAGAATGGTTTTCAAGTCGTCACTGATGGAGATTGCAGTGACTTTGCCGATTTCTACATTCAGGTATTTAATTTTTGTTTTGTCCACTTCCAGACCTTCAGCGGTCGGAAAGCTGATCGTGATAACCGGGCCTTTTTCATTGTAGGATTTGGCGATTAACCAACCGCTGACCAGCAAGGCGATTAAGGGTAAAAACCACACCAGCGGCAATTCTGTTTTTTTATTAATGGTCACTTCTGACGCATCAGGGTCGATGAAGTCATTCATTTTAGCGCTGGTTATCCCATATTAATCGTGGATCGAAATTTTTGGCGGCAAGCATGGTTAATACCACGACCGCAGCAAATGCTGTTGCCGCAGGTCCTGCGATAACCTGAGCCACGCTGCCCATGTCAACCAAAGACACAAGAATTGAAATCATAAAAATATCCAACATCGACCAGCGGCCTACAAAAGCGATAATTCGGTACATGATAGTCCATTTTTTTGCATGGGTTTGCCAGCGATAATGAACGTTGAGTAATAATAGACTGATCCCCAGCAATTTTAACAAAGGAACCAAAATACTGGCGACCAGAACCAGCAGGGCTATGGGCACCATGTTGCCGTTAATTAACGCAATAATGCCGCCGATAATGGTGTGCGGCTCGCCGACGCCCAAGCGCGTGACGGTCATGATCGGGAAAATATTGGCCGGAATATACAAACAGAAGGCACTCAGCAGCAATGCGGCGGTGCGTTGGAAACTATTGGGCAGTCGTGGATGCAAGCGGCCGCCGCATAACGGGCAAAGTCTGTTTTTGTCGGGCTGTTTCGATAAACGGCCGCAATCATGACAACGGATAAAACCCTGAGCCAGGGCAGTCTTTTTGGATTTCATTTTCTTAATTGCCCGATTTGCCGCCAGAACAGAACTTTATCCAGACTGCTCGCCAGCATGCCGGTTACGATCAGCAAGGCCACGAACGCGTAGAGCCCGAAACCGAATTTAAGCTCAGACGTGGAGGCAAGTTTAACGCAGGCGACAATAATTCCCAGCATATAAACTTCCAGCATCGCCCATTCATCCATGTGTTGCAACCAGCGCATCCAGTGTGCCAGATGTCGGCTCGGTTTTTTGAAATAAAGATGCGCGCTGATCAGCAAGGATAAAATAATGTTCAGCAGCGGAAACAGAATGCTGGACAAAAACACCAGTACCGCAACGCCCCACAGGTGTTCTTCAAATAACGCAACCACCCCCGACCACAACGTACCGTCCTTAGCGCCGCCCAGTATTTTTATACCGACCAACGGCATCAAATTGGCCGGAAAAATCAAGATCAAGCCGGCAATAGACAGCGCAAAAGTGCGCTCGATGCTTTGTTTGCGAGGGCGTTGCAGCAGATAGCCGCAACGGGGGCAGTGCGCCTTGTCACCGACCACAGGCACGGCGGGGTTAAGCAATAAATCGCACTCGGGACAGGCGGTGAAGTCTATTTGGTTCATGTTGCGGGGTTAATGTTCAGGGTGTGGTTGCTATTATCCTCGCCAATACGCCTGTTGTCATTTTGAGCTTTAAGGTGCGTAAATGAAAGGATTGTCGCTCTATCAACGTAACTGGTAGCATTTAATCGAAATGATGCGCCGGCCCGGTAGGTCGGACATGCTGTTTATGCCCGACATTTCCAAGCTTCAATATGGCAACGATTCCGGGTTTGTCCGTCACGATTCCATCATCTGTCGCCGAAATGTCAGGCAACGAAAGCTGTCGCCTAAAGCGCCTACTGTTGGTACCCGACAAAATTTTTGCGCATCGTGTTGAACCCGATACTCCTGTAGGCCGGAATAAGCCGGTTCGAGCGACAGTGAGAACTGGCGTTTCCGGCAAACACCTCCAGGATTCGCCGGAAACGTCACCTCGCGCTACGCTTCGATAAACTCAGGACAGGCTTGGGTGGTTTTATTCCGGCCTACGCCCTACGTGAACCTGTCCTAACTAAAATCAATTTTATCTGCTGTAGATACCTGTGCCCCATAATGCGGTAAGGTGCCATCCATACGGCGCAATAGCGTAGCGTATTGCGCCGTATGGATATGTTAAGTGATTGACCGACAAAGTTTCAATATCGTTTCAACAGTAGTGTAAAATCGAAAATAACTTAATAGCGGAGACAGCCATGACGACAATCAGTTACGAAACCGACATTGTTGCTTGGGCGAACGAACAGGCGCGACTGGTTCGCACAGGACAATTTGAATTGCTTGATTTGGAACACATCGCTGAGGAGATAGAGGATGTGGGCAAAAGCGAACAGCGTGAGTTAGCAAGTCGCATGGCTATACTTATAGCTCATTTGCTCAAGTGGCAGTTTCAACCGGAGCGGCAAGGTCGTAGCCGGCAGATTACCATTCGTAACCAACGCAGAGCCATTCAACTTCATCTAACGCAAGTGCCGAGCTTGAAGGCAAAGTTAGATGATGCTGAGTGGCTGGAAATTATATGGGGCGATGCTGTTTATCAGGCATCGAAAGAAACCGGTTTGGATGATTTCCCCGAAACATGCCTGTGGTCGATTGAGGATATTCTCTCGGATGAATGGATGCCGACATTGTCAAATTGATTTCATTTTCACATACCTGTGTTCTCGGCAACTGCTCCTGCGTTGCTCTGCCACCTGCATAATCCACATGGATGTGGTGAATGCAGATATTGCAGGAGCAAATATCTGTCCATGCAAGTCGTGGATTCGCTACGCGCTCTAACGGGTCCGGCACAAATCCGTCTGGAACGGATTTGCATTAACCCGAAGGGCTCCGGGCTGGACAGCCCGGAGTGAATCCCTGCCGGAATGACGGCGATGTCGTTTGTGTCGACCAAGTACAACCAACAATTTCCATTCCCCAGTTGCAATAGCTCAGAACTGTCGATAAAGTTCTGCTAACTATTTCAATCTGATTCTATGAATTAACCAAAAGGTATACGCATGAAAATCCATTATTATTGGCTGGGCTTGTTAGCCGCATTGTTTTGTCTGTCGGCATCGGCGGCCGAGCTTAATCGGGCATCTGTACAACAGCGTCTCGCCAAGGCGGATAAGAGCCACCCCGCACAGTTGCGTCGAAAAGATCTTACCGGACTGGATTTATCCGGACTGGATTTCAGGAACGCCGACCTGTGGGGTGCGGATTTACGCAACGCCAATTTAAGCAACAGCGACTTGTCCGGTCTTAATCTGGATTTAACGGTGATGTCTAAAATCAACCTTTCCGGCGCTAATCTGTCCAACGTCAGTATTTTTGGCGTACATATGGGGGGCGCTAATTTGAGCAACGCCAATCTTGCCGGTAGCCGGTTTATTGCCAATTTGGATCGATCCAACCTTAGTCACGCCAATCTGTCCAACGCCAATTGGGGCGTCGATATGAAGAATCAGCCCATGGGTTTAATGCGGGTCAGCTTGAATAATGTCAATTTGTCGGGCGCCAATCTGACTAATGCCAATCTTAATCGTGCGTTGATGCGCCATGCCAATCTTTCCGGGAGCGTGCTGAAAAACACGGTGTTATTTGGCGTTGATCTTTCCGGGGCCGATTTAACCGATGCCGATTTATCGGGGGCGGATTTATCCGAAAGTAAATTGGAGGATGCCGATTTTACCGGCGCTAACGTGGCAGGCACCCGGTTTGGCGGCATTAAGGATAAATCGGTTTTGAAGGGACTGATTTCCAGCAAAAATCTTGAAGCGGCTATTTTTGAGTGAGGAGATAGATGCGAGAAGCAAAAAGGGTGACCGATCGGTCGCCCTTACAAGACACTTAAACCATCCCCATTCTTATGTTGCGCCCTCAATAACTCAGCAAAATCTTCCGCCGGTAACGGCTTGCCGGTGAAATAACCCTGGTAGGCATCGCAACCTTTCTTCCGCAAAAAGTCTAACTGTTCTTGTGTTTCTACGCCTTCCGCCAGGACTTTAAAATCCAGAATATGTCCCATCGCAATAATAGTGGCGGTGATTTCCATATCATCTTGAAGATGCGGAATATCGTTGATAAAGCTTTTGTCGATTTTCAGCACGTCTACGGGGAAGCGTTTGAGATAGGCCGGCGACGAATAACCGGTGCCGAAGTCGTCAATGGCAAGACGAATGCCCTGAGCACGCAGATTATTGAGTACTTCCACGGCTTATCCTGATTATCAGGCGTCGCAGGATATGCGCCTAAAAACCGGTACGTAACCCCAAATAAAACGCCGCGCCATTAAAATTAAAGTCAAAAAACTCGGGAGTGCGTTCATCGGTGATGTTTTCGCCGCGTAAATACAATTCCGTTTTCGACGTGAGCTGATATTTTAACAGGGCGTTGACGCGAGGGGCGGAATGGGCTCTGAGTGTATTGGCTACATCAAACCAGTAACCGCTATGAAAAGTTAGCTCCAGTCGTAACTTTAACGGTTGCAACAATTGCACTTCATTCCAGAATACGCTCTGGTGCTCGGGACGAATCGGTACGCGAAACTGCGTCAGCGGATTTTCGGCATCCATATAACTGTAATTTAAACCGCTTTCCCATATGCTCGTCCAACGGTGCTGCGACTGCATTTCCGCGCCCCAGACATCCGCTTCCTGTATATTACCCGCGCTGGTTATACCTGTTATTGAATTCAACTGCATGGTAATCATTTGCCGATAATTTTGATAATAACCGCTTACCTTGACTTCGCTCTCCGGCAATGGACGCCAGCGCCAGCCGATTTCGCCGCCGGCATTATGTTCTCCCTGCAACGTCGGATTGCCAAACACAGGGTTCATTAACTCACTCACACCGGGCTGGCGATAGCCGGTGCCGCCGTTAGCCCAGACACTCATGTTTTGCGGCAATGACCGGTTCACGCCCAGCGAAAATACCTGATGATTACCATAAGTGTCGCCATGGTCAAAACGTGCATCGGCGCTCCATTGCCAAGCGCCCATCACCAATTCTCCCCGCACATTGGGGCTGACCACTGTTTGTGTAACCGGAAAATTCTGCGCATGCTGCTGTTGGGTATTAATCCCCCATACCAGCAACGCCTGATCCTGATTATCGGCGCTCAGCGGCAAACGATGGGTGTTTTTCCAGTCGAGCATGAATAACTGGCTGGTAATCGAAAACGGCCTGATCAGGGTCGCTTCCGCTTTTTGCCGATCTTGAGTAAAGCCGAATTGCAGCGAACTGTTCCAATACGAGGCCAGATCATATTGACCGCGCAACTGCGCTACCCAGGTTTCATCCGAAAACTTGCCTCGCTTATCGTCCACCCAGCCTAATGTACGCCTTGGCAATACCAATCCGGGGCCGTCGATATCTTCATCGGTACGCACAAAATACAATGACGCATCCAGGCCGCCCCGGTCGAACTCTTTAGACCAGTTACCCGAGGCATGGGTCATGCCGAAGTTATCGCGCTCTGTACCGTTTTGTGCCTGACTAATACCGCTAAAAATATCGTTTCGTCCGACAACTGCCGAAAAATCACCGGCCTTGGTAGTCAAGCCGCTACCGGCAACGCCGCGCACAGTGTCATAACTGCCCCCTTCAACTCGCAAGAAGTTATCCTTTTCCTGCATATGCCGGGTTTGCAAATGAATGGCCCCACCAAGTGTACGGCTGCCATGCCGCTCACCACCCGAACCTCGCGTTACCGTTACCCGGTCTAAAGCATCCAGCGAATAATGACTCAATGAGTAAAACCCGGCAAAATTGTTAAATAAGGGTACGCCGTCCAAAGTGATCATGCCTTGCCCGCCACCGGCGCCGCGTAAACTGATGCCGGTCGGCATCTGCCCGCTACCCTGATTGAGCATTAAGCCGCCCTGACTTCTTAATACACCATTAAGATTGGGCATCTCGGTGGCCTGTAACGCATCTCGATCCAATTGATTACGCATGCGCGGCTGTTCGATTAATTCCGGATAAACCCGGTCATCGTAAACAGTCATAGAGGTTAATGAAACCTTGTCATTGCCTACAGGATTTAGGTAAGGGGCGTGAGCTTCGCCGGCTATTGCGCCGGTCGACAGGCACAGTAAAAATACGGCAGATGCCGGATATTCTTTGCCGGACAGCGTGCTTGGACGATGCTTAAAATAGATATTGGTTGAGATCATGTGTTTTTTCCGGTATTTAACTTGCGCTATGGCAGTTGCTGCTCTTTTGTTTGCTGCTGTTTGCCCGCTATCAGCATGCGCCCCAGTGTGCGCAGTCCGTCGGATGAAATATCCAGGCCGAACGGTGCGCCTAGTCTTTCAAGTTCGTAAATCACGTCGGTTGCCGCTATAAAAGTTATATAGCGTAAGCCTTGTATGCCGGGCAATTCTTTGGCGATGATTTTTAATACCGGCGCCAGACGCCCCCAAGTGTCGGTAAAAAAGACCCGCACCGGATCGTTGGCCGCATCATGTTCTTTTAAGCCTGCCTGAAAAGCCTCTCGGGAATCCATCAGGATTTGCATCAGGGTTTCACGCAGTTCCGGCGATTTTGTATCGTCGGCTGCCTGTTTAATGGCTGAACTCAGAAACGCATCCCATTGCTGCCAGGCGGATTGCCATTGTTTTTGTTCGGCCTCGCTAAAGGCTGCAACAGGTTTTGCAACAGCCCTTTTGGCCGGTGCATTGAGATCAAGCTTGATGCCGATGCCATCATCTCCGGCATTGATGCTGCTGAATCTGAGTGACTTGAGTATCGATTTAACTTCAGCCGCATTGTCCTTGGGTAAAAAATGCGCCAGCGTTTGCTCAATCTTGCCACGGGATTCGTTTAAATCGATTTTTACTGCGGCAAGCCTGGGTTCGGCAAAGCGTTTGATTAAATCCTGAAGTTTGGTGATGGTCAGATGATGGCCTTCACGATCATAGGCAGTCGCGCTGGTGATCGGAAAACTCAGCACGGAATGCCCGGAATCGAGCGTCGGCTGCTGAAAAGTTTCCAATACCCCTGCCCATTCCAGAACCGTTAAACATTGTCCGCCCAAGCCGGTTCCGAATCGCGCCTGAACCTCGTTCAGCAGCTGGATTTGGCCGTTTTTGCCGTTAATATCGGGATTGGAAAGCCTTAAATAACTGCACCCCTGGCGATCATTCCACAGCTCGGCGGTACTGTCTTTGCCGGTATACAACTGGGAGATGAGCACTTTTTTAATAAGACTGTAATCAATTTGCAAGGGAATGCTGAGTTGATCGGCTGTGCTGTTTTCAGCAAACAGCAGCAATAGGGCAAAAATGGTCGCTATGAAATTTTTATGCATGAATTTTCTCCAGTAGTCGGGTTACATTATGCCAATAGTTAAGAAATTTTCACCACGAAAACACGAAGGACACGAAGTTTTATATTTTTTCTTCGTGTTCTTCGTGGTGTTCTTTTGTGACTTGCATAACATGCAGTATTAACGTGAATCTATTTCCCTCCAACAATGGCTTGCAAAACAGCAACCTCTGTTGGTACGGGCTCAGGCTGTTTCTCGGGACTGTATTTGGGGCGTGTAAACTGACGTCCCATGAATATATCATTACTGACGACCGATATATTCTCCAGCCAACGGGAAGATAACTGGCAAGCTTCGGAATAGGGCGGCTCTTTGCACATATCCACAGTCCCGTCAGCCAGTGTATTGAAATGCATGCCCGGCAATGGCCGCACACGCATACCCGGCAACGGCGCAGTGTAATCCATGATGCTCGGTTCATTGAAGTTGAGCAGATCGAGCAACAGCTTGGGCACTTGATAAAGCGGCAGGCTACCAAACTTAACCGGTCCGCGTTTACCGTCGATAATAAGCATCGGCGTGCTCACATAGGCTTTGAACATGGTCGGCGAAAAGTCGCTACGATTGGCCGTCAGCACGCCTGATTCGACATAGCCTGCAAAATTCTCACCTAAAAAAGGCAGGTGATCGCCGAAAACCACGATAATGCCTTCCGGATCCCGTTTTCGCATTTCATTGATAAATGCCATCAATTCCCGCGACTTATAATAAACCGTGTTGGCGTAGGCCGATACCTCCTCGATTGGGGACGGCGAACTGATTTTATTGGGACGGCTTTCACTTAACGGATAATTCCAGTGCCCGAAATAAGTCACGATATAATCCAGAACCGGTTGCTTGGCATCCATCGACCCGGATATTTTCTCCAGTACCTGGCGGTATAAGGTACTGTCGGACATAAATTCCCGATTCATGTCATCCTGAACAAAATCCGCCAGCGACCAGTAAGTTTGGAAGCCCATGCGTTTATAAGCATTAACACGGTTCCAGAACACCGGCACGTTCGGATGCGAGGCGATTGTGCGGTAGCCCTTGTCGGCAAGAATATGCGGCAAACAAGGCACATCGTTAAGTAACTGGCGTTCAAATTTGACTGCGTCTTTTACCGCCGGAAATCCGCATAGCACTTCAAACTCGGAATTGGCGGTAAAGCCGCCGAACACCGGAGTCAGCGCATGCGAATATTCCGCGCTTTTCCACAGTTCGCGAAATTCCGGCGAAAGAGGGTTTTGCTTGTACTTGGCTTTTTTCAGCACACTGGGGTCCCAGAAAGACTCCAGCAATACGATATGGATGTTGCGCGGCGTAAATGTTTTAGTGACGGGCTCTTTTCTTTGTGCGACTGGAAATGTCGCAATTGGTACGACTGCATGGGCAGATATTTTGCTCCATGCAAAATCTGCATTCCCCACATCCCTGTGGGTTATGCAGGAGGTAGAGCCACGCATGGAGCAGTTGCCGAGCGAACCCATGCGACCGGCGGCCAGTAATTTATCGGCTGCCTCCTGAGCCATATCGGCGTCAGGAATCACCTCGGCTGCCGCAAAATAACGTGCGCTTTCCAATAGTGTATAAAGCGTTGCGCCGCGCCATACGTAATTTGAACGTTGATCCCATACCGAGTTGCCGAAGTAACCGTCCAGCGGATCCAGTAGGGTGGAGGGTTTGTAAGCCACGGTGAGGCCGAGCAAGATGACAGCCAAGCTGGCCAGATAGGCGCTCCAATGGCGCATGGTGAAATTGAACAACACCAGACTGGCAATGGCGGCCAGCGGTATGGCGGCGGCAAAAAAACGCCAGCCATCGAGTATTAAAAGCAGCGATTGCAGGGCAAAAACATCATCCGGCATAATCGGCCCGCCAAAAAATGATATTTTTACCGCGTTACCCACATACAACAACCCCATGAGCAGGGCATGAATCACCAGAAAAATCCATACCCGCTTCGATAAGGCATAAAGCACGTAAGCGACAACCAGTTGCAGCAAGTAATCGTAAGGCACCGATGCAGTCAATATTTGCACATCGAATTTGAAGGTGCTGATCAGGTAATACAACACATAAAGCAGCGTCGTAGAAAGTAGCGGTAATAACTTTAATAGCATTAAGTCAGGCAAGGAAATCTGTTTTGGTGAGTAAAACTCATTTTATCATAGAATTTATTTTGTCCGGCTGCACGGCCAGGTCGGGTTAGCGGTAGCGTAACCCAACCTTTGAGCCTTGCGCCTCCCGCTTCATCCATCATAGAATGATCGTTTTCTCACTTTTTGGGGTTACGCAATGTCAGATACAATTTGGTTCAGAACCGGCGAAGCAACGGTATTTTCCAGCGACGGTCAAGGCACAGACGCCATGCCCGAAATATTGATAGGTAGCGTGAAAGGACCTGCGGGCAACGCCTTTGCCAACTTGATGGGGCAAACCGCAGGGCATACCCGTATGTTCGCCATTCGAGCCTGCAATCAGCAAGTGAAGCCTGCGACGATCATGGTTCCCAAAGTCACCATCAAATCCACCGATTACGTAAATCTGTTTGGCGGCCCCGTGCAGTCGGCGGTAGCGGATGCGGTTCTGGATAGCGTTATCGCCGGCGTTATTCCTGCCGATCAGGCCAATGAGCTGTGCATTATTGCGATGCTGTGGATCGCTCCCGAATGCGCGACCAACCCCGATCTGGATCGTAAAGATTTATATCGCACCAATTATGAAGCGATGAAACTGGCTATTTCCCGCGCCATGAGTAATTCACCCAGCATTGAAGAGTTAATCGCCAACCGGCACAAAATTGTCCACGAAATGTACGACCCTGAAACCGGCGAGTCCCAGTGGTAAACAGTCCGTGGTTGGATTGAGTTAAGCCTTGTAGCGTGGGCAAGCGGTTTGATCGTTTGCCCACGCGGAACCTTGGCTCCATTGATCTTTTGACAGCGGATATAATCAGGCTGATCACACAAACCCGTTACAACATCCACGCTTTTCCTTGAGTACAAAGACCATTAACATGAGCTTATTAATCAAATACCTTTCGCTTTGCTGGTTCAGAAATAACCCCGCTGACTTAATTCCCACCAAATCATTTATGTGGAAAACAGTGGTGTTCTACCTTATTTCAGGAGTTATTGTTGAAGGTCTGATTGCGGATCCTGCCGATGGCACTCTGGAAGTTTTGTTACGAACTATCATGGCATTTTCATCCATCGCCACGTTATTGCTTGTCCTCAAAAAATGGCAGTATTTTAATCAACTGTTTACGGCTATTTTTGTCTGCGAAAATTTTATTATGACGCTGGCAATTGCCGCAGAAGCACTGGATTTTGTAATGGTAATGAACAAGGAAGAATATCGGGAAGAGATATCGATCAGTTTAGCCGTATTACTGGTTGGATGGTATTTGGCGATCGTCAGTTACATTTTGCGACAACTATTTTCGTGCAAAATGAGCGTCAGCGTTATTTTAGCGATTAGCTATTTTGTTGCCACTTACGGCATTCCGATGCTGGTCATGGATATATAAAATCCAGACTGTAAGGCATGAAACTGCGAAGAGTATGATTATTGTAGGATGGGCTACGCTACCGCTCTACCCATCCTGCGACCCCCTGAGGATTATTATTGTCGTCCCCCTGTCTTTTCGCATCCTTTATCGCTAATTGCAGCTCCAGGCGTTGTTTTTCAAGTGTCAGTAATTCGATTTCCCGCCGAAGATAAATATCGGATTCCTTCTTTTTTTGATAGCTTTCTTTTTGCATTTCCAGGCGTTGCTGTTCACGACGTTTTTGGTTCTCTACATCGGTATCAAACTCCAGCTGTTTTTGGCGTTGTTCATAGGCTATCTGTTGAGCATGGATCTTATCTTTGGCTTCTCTCCATCTGGCCTGCTGATTTTCATATTTGGCAATATCGGCTTCCAGTTCTTTTTCTTTTAACCTGGCTTGGTGTGCCAATGACTCCATGTGGGTTTTTTGTTCTGCAAGTCTCAGGCTGGCTTCGTGTTTTTGCTGTTCCTCAATATCCGCTTCCAGCGTTATTTCCTTGAGGCTATTATCATGTTTAACTTTTTCGGCGTGGAGTCGCTTTTCAACTTCAAATTGTTCCAGCAGCTGTTTTTCTTTTTCTTCCAGCAAAAGTCTTCTATTTAAAGCTTCCTGAGCTTGCTTCAAGCGCTCCAGCTCGGCATCGCGATTTAATTGATCAAGCTGCTGTTGTTTATGTTCCCGTTTTTGTTGTTCAATTTCTTGTTCCTGACGAAATAATTCTTCTCTTTTCGCATCATTAAACTCAAAACTTTTTTTAAGGACGCATAAATAAACGCTTTCCTGAGCCGGCTGTACATCGGGGAATTCTTCAAATGAGGGTTTTAATGTGCAGTGTGTTTGTGATTGGATATTTTGTAATATCAGCATTTCACTAACCGCTAAAGAGATTTTCTTTTCAATATCGGTTACGCCTGTTTGCACCCATGAGCCATCCGATAAATTAAGTAACTCTTTATTTATCAAATTGATAAGCAAATCTTTATAGGCTGTTTTTATATGCTCATTAATGTCTGACAAAATGTCGATATTGCTGAGAGCATATTTCAATGTGGCCTGAAATCGGATGTCCAGCACTACGTCAATCGTACAAAAACCGTCGTAAAGCTTAATTTGTTCGGTAACGCGCCAGTTTTCAACCGGTAATGGATAAAGATGATGATAAAAGCGCTTAACAAACCCTTCGGGGCGTAAAAATAATTTCCAATAAGGGCCTATTTTGGTATGGACAAGCTGGCGGTCTGCGTCAAAAACGGGTTCCCATACCTCTGAGATAGCGAGGTCGTCGCCAGCCAAGGCGCCTTCAATAAACCATTTATCGATTTCAGTTCTGGAGCTATTCATCAGCATCTGCTTGTCTGGTAATGTTAGACTCGGCTTTTAATTTATTAATCTTATCGCCCATTTTCTCGGCAATCAATGGATAAAGATTAGGGGCGAATTCGACGGTTTTATCATCGATTTTTCTTAAAAAACCGCGACTTAATAATAAGCCTACGGCAAACATTCTCGACCAGTCGGAGTAACGTTTTGCCCGTTCCATTTCGGTTTTCTCGATGGTCATTTCAAGTTCGTCGTTTTTATTGATTCGAAACTCGGTAAATTGCCTCAGGCATTCAAAAACAAGGTCTTCTTCTTCGGCGGTTAATGGGCCGGGAGCCGTGAATTCAAGGCGGTATGACAGTAACACGGTGAAAAAATCAACCATTGCCGCGCAAGCAAAAGCGAATAGTGAAAAATCGGACCACATCGCGGCCGAGGGTTGAACGTCGGCTGTAAATTGATTGTAAGTCATCAATAAGGGCGCTTCCGGTAAGGGCTGCCCGATATTGCCGGATAACAGGTTGATCTTCAACTGCACATTCTGGAAGTTCTCCAGCATCGCAGAATAGGCGCTCTCAATATTTACCGCTACATCCAGCTCATTGAGACTGATTTGCAGTTTTTGAATATCCTTGTCCAATTCAGAAAAATCATGATCGAATTTTATCTGTTGCTGTTTTTTCTCCAGATAAATTTGATTGTAATGTTTCCAGAAAGGTCCTTCACCGACTTGATGCTTATAGCCGTCAACAATTTGCGCATGCGTTCCAAAATACGCCTGAGATACCTCAAGCGATGCTTTTTCCATGTCGGCATGCTGTTGTTTTAGAACATCGCCTTTAATGACTAAGACGCGGTCTACATAGGACTTTATATCGGTTCTGATTTTATTTAAACGGTTAATGTGCAGAGTGTCCTGCTCGGAAATTTCATAAAACTTGAAATAAGAGAATGAAACCGAGGCGGACAGCGCAATTAACAGGGAACAAACCACGGAAAAATAGCGGAGGCGGTTGGCTTGCCAATGAATTCCGGCAATTTCCAGCGAACAAATAACGATTATGGACTGAATGGCTATGGTAATAACCAGTGCAATCCACGGGGTAATAAAATGAGACAAGCCGTAGTAGGTGGTAAAGCCTGACGCGACACTCAACATTAATACAATGGGAATCGTCCAGATCCTTAACATACCGACAAATAAGGTCTGGATACTATTAATCAAATAGCCCACGCCTGAAGCTCTTATTTTTGAGAATTCGGAATTTTTCATTTTAAGGTAGTGGTTTTCAGGCTTGTGGCTTTTGGTTGACGGATTGACTGCAATATTTTTATCTTACATCATCTTATATCAATGTCAGAATTGATTTTCTCGCTAAAATGAGGACAAATTAAGAAAATAAATGAATTTTGTAGGGGCAATCCCTTGTGGTTGCCCTGATGATGTGGCGGAGGCTAAAAGGGCAGGTACAAGACCTGCCCCTACACCGCGATTCTAATAGATAATCTTTTGATCTTTCAGCGCACTGTAAATATCATCCAAAGCCTGCGTATCGCTATCAAAACCAATATCCGCCAGATTGGCGCTGTCATTGACGCATAAACAAATCAATCCGGCATTTTTGACGGCGGCTATCAGCGATGTATTTTGGGTCTCTAAAACGGTCGCTGCATGGCCATTATCAAATAATTTCCGTTCCAGTTGGTAAGCGGTTTCCCTGCCGGCTGAGCCGGTCAGGGCAATCGCTGTCGCCGTTTGGCTAAAGCGTGCGGCGCGTTCTTCGGGGCTGACCGGTTGCAGGCTTTCTTCATCGGTGCCGCCGGTAATCATACCCGCACCGACGGTGCCGTTGGTCAGGCGGTCTATGATAATGAAAGCGCCGGTGCCTTTGTGGCTTTTGTACGGATCAAACACCACCGGCGCGTTCACTGAAACCGTGCAGGAACCGATCTCATTTAATTGCAATTCGGTAGCGTCATGGTGTTCGAGAGTGTTGACGTCGATTCTATGATGAATCATCGTGACAGAACCCGACACGCTGCGCGTCGCCAGCTTGATAATGTATTGCCGACCCGGCGCCAGGGCATTTTCAGCCATCCAGACGATAGTGGCTTTGAATTTGTCCGAGACGGTTGGCGGAGTTTGCTCGCTGCCGACCAGCATATCGCCGCGGCTGATGTCGATCTCGTCTTCCAGCGTTAAGGTGACGGCCATCGGTGGAAAAGCCTGCTCCAGTTCGCCGTCATAGGTCACGATGGACTTGATTTTGCTGCTTTTGCCTGAGGGCAGGGCGGTAATCAGATCGCCTTTGCGGAAAATGCCGGAAGCTACCGTGCCGCAAAAACCGCGAAAATCGAGGTTGGGGCGGTTGACGTATTGAACCGGAAAACGGGCATCGCTGAAATTGCGGTCATTGGCGATTTCGATGCTGTTGAGCGCTTCCATTAACGGCATGCCGGTAAACCAGGGCATATGTTCGCTGGGATTGACTACATTGTCGCCGTCCAGCGCCGACATCGGGATAAAGGTGATGTCCTGTAAAGCCAGCGTTTCTGTGAAGTGCAGATAATCCTGTTTGATTTTGTCAAAGGTTGCTTCGCTGTACTCAGCCAAATCCATTTTATTGACGGCGACGATAATGTGATGAATGCCCAGTAACGACGCGATAAAGCTGTGCCGTTTGGTCTGGGTTTGCACGCCGTAACGGGCATCAATCAGGATAATTGCCAAATCGCAGGTTGACGCACCGGTCGCCATATTGCGGGTGTACTGCTCGTGTCCCGGTGTGTCGGCAATAATAAATTTGCGCGTGGCGGTAGAAAAATAACGATATGCCACGTCAATGGTGATGCCTTGTTCGCGTTCGGCTTGCAGGCCGTCAACCAGCAAGGCCAGGTCGATCTTGCCTGCGCCGGTGGTGCCTGATTTGACGCTGTCGGCCTGAACCGCGGCCAGTTGATCTTCATAGATCATTTTTGAGTCGTGCAGCAGGCGGCCGATCAGCGTGCTTTTGCCGTCGTCGACATTGCCGCAGGTTAAAAAGCGCAATAATTCCTTGCGTTCATGTTGCGCCAAATAAGCGTCTATATCGGTACTGATTAAATCGGATTGGTGGGACATAAGTTAGGTTAAAGGTTAAAGGTTAAAGGTTCAAATGTCGTAGACTCCTCATTCCCACGCGCCGCGTGGGAATGCAGTTGAGGCGCGCTGCGCCCCGTACAGTCCGCAGCGCGGACTGTACGGGGTTCCCACGGAGCCCGTGGGAACCAGGACAAGATCGGTGTTGTTAGAAGTAACCCTCGCGCTTTTTCTGTTCCATAGAACCGGATTGGTCGTGGTCTATCAACCGTCCCTGGCGTTCTGAGGTTGTGGTTAACAGCATTTCCTGAATGATTTCCGGCAGCGTCGTTGCGGTTGATTCAACTGCGCCGGTCAACGGATAACAGCCTAAAGTTCGGAAACGCACCATTTTCATTTCAACTTTTTCATCAGGCTCTATCGGCATACGCTCGTCATCAACCATGATTAACATGCCGTCGCGGTTAACGACAGGGCGTTTTTTGGCAAAATACAGCGGCACGATGGGGATGTTTTCCAGATGGATGTATTGCCAGATGTCCAGCTCCGTCCAGTTGGACAGCGGGAAGACCCGAATGCTCTCGCCTTTGTCTATTTTGCCGTTGTAGATGTTCCATAATTCAGGGCGCTGGTTTTTGGGGTCCCAACGATGATTCTTGTCGCGGAACGAATAGACCCGTTCCTTGGCGCGCGATTTTTCCTCGTCGCGCCGTGCACCGCCGAAAGCCGCATCAAACTGGTATTTATCCAGCGCCTGCTTGAGGCTGTCGGTTTTCATCACGTCGGTGTGTTTTTTACTGCCGTGCGTAAAAGGGCCGATGCCTTGATCTACGCCGTCCCGATTGATATGAATCAGCAACTCAAGTCCCAGTTGCTTGACCATTTGGTCGCGAAACTCGATCATTTCCTTGAACTTCCAGGTGGTATCCACATGCAGCAACGGAAAAGGCGGTTTGCCGGGATAAAAGGCTTTCATGGTCAAATGCAACATGACGGCAGAGTCTTTGCCGACCGAATACAACATCACCGGACGTTCAAATTCGGCTGCAACTTCACGAATAATATGAATACTTTCAGCTTCCAGCTGTTTAAGGTGTGTCAGTTTATAATCAGTCATTAAAAGTCCGTCAGGTTTGGAGGTCGCGCTACGTTTATTGAATGCGCTCAATAAGAAGACGATTATTTTAATTTGAACGGACTTTTAATGCCAGATTTGCTTGGGATTTATTGATGGTTGAACCTATCTTTAGGCTAATAGCGAATCCTGGGGAAATAACTTAAGACGGTTATTTAACTGGTTTGTAGTTGATAATTTATCTGGCGTTTTAGTGAGGCTAAATTTTAGTTAATAGCGGCTTGATGATATTATTCGTCAGCTAATGCGTACACATAGGGGATACATGAGCAATTTGGATTTAAATGCTATTTCAATAAAGGATATTACCCAAACCAGTTTATTGACCTGCTTACCCGATGAGACGATGCACGACGCTGCCGTCAAAATGGCGGAGCGAAATTGTAGCGCTATTTTGATTGCAGTTGGTGATGAAATCATTGGTATCTGGACTGAAAGGGATGTATTGAAATTTGACTTCTCGTCGCCTGATGCACGTTCCAAGCCTGTTTCCGAGGGCATGAGCAGCCCGGTTATCTGTGTTAATGAAAATGTGAGCTTGGAAGAAGTTTCGCTTAAATTTAAAAAAGATGGCGTTCGCCATTATGTTGTCATCGATGATCAGGGCAAGTGTCAGGGCATCATTTCTCAAACTGATGTGGTCAAAAAACACAATTTTGAGTTTTTCCTGGTGTTAAAAACGGCGGGCAGTGTATTAAAACCTATTCCGCCGATTATCAAGTCAACGCAGAACATGGCACAAGCGAGCAAGCTTATGCATTCTTCGCATTCGGATGCGATAAGAGTTGAATTTCCCGATGAATCAGTCGGTATTCTGACTGAGCGGGATGTGGTCAAGGCGCTGGCTTCTTTAATGCTGAATCCAATTGTTGCGGATTATGCAAGCAGGGATCTGGTTACCGTTAATGAGCACGAAAGCCTTTATCAAGCCAAGAAAATTATGCTTCTAAACGGTTTTAGGCATCTTGGTGTAAGTGACAATAAAAATAATTTAATCGGGATTATCAATTTGACTGACATATTGGCGGGATTTCGCAGTACTTATGTTGAAGAGCTTAAAGAGTCCCTGGCACATAGAGATGCAATGTTAAGAGACTCGTTAAAGAGCTTGGGTTTAGCTAAAAAGATTATCGATAATGCCCAGGAAGGTGTTATCACTACCGATAAATATATAGTCATTCAGACCTGTAACGCCGGTTTTACCCGAATTACCGGCTATACGGAAGAGGAAGTTATCGGTAAAACCCCCGCCATTATCAGTTCCGGGCGGCATGATAAAAAGTTTTATTATGCGATGTGGGAAAAAATCAATAAATACGGTTTCTGGCAAGGTGAAATCTGGAATCGGCGCAAAAATGGTGAAATTTATCCCGAATTGCTGACCATTACCGAAATCCGGGATGATGAAACCAATGAGATAAGTAATTACGCGGCTATTTTTAGCGATATCAGCCAATTAAAAAATGATGAAGAAGAAATCAAGCGACTGGCTTTTTATGATCCTTTAACGGATCTGCCCAATCGACGTTTATTAAATGATCGTCTGGCGCAGGAGTTGGCGATTACCCGAAGATCAGGAAAGAACGGCGCGCTTTTTTTTATTGATCTTGATCATTTTAAGAATATTAATGAAACCCTTGGGCATTCGGCCGGGGACAGGGTTCTGGTGGAAGTCGCCTATCGATTAAATATCGGCGTCAGGGATTGCGATACGGTCGCCCGTATCAGCAGCGATGAGTTTGTGGTTATTTTGACCGAACTTAGCGAGCAAATAGAACCGGCATGCAATGAAGCCCGGCATATTGCGGAAAAACTGCAACAGGCTATTTGCCAGGTTTATTCGGTAATGAACCACAAATTGTATATTTCTTCCAGTATCGGTATTGCCATGTTCTCGGAGCACTTCGGCATGCCTGACGATTTGCTTAAACAGGCCGGTACGGCAATGTATCGCGCTAAAGAAAGCGGTCGTAATATGTTGCAGTTTTTTCAGCACAGTATGCAGGAAGCTGTTATGGAAAGAATGCTGATCGAAAAAGAACTGCGGCAGGCTCTGGATGAAAATCAGCTGTCCTTGTATTATCAGCCGCAAGTTGATTATTACGGCAATCTTATGGGAGCAGAAGCCCTTATTCGCTGGAATCACCCGAAAAAAGATTTTATTCCGCCCGATAAGTTTATTCCTATTGCGGAAGAATGCGGTTTGATTCAGGCGGTGGGTACATGGGTGCTTGAGCAGTCATTTATTCATCTTAGGCAGTGGGATAAGCAGCAGGTACATTTGCCGCATTTGGCGATTAATATCAGTCCGAGGCAGTTCTATCATGATGATTTTATGGGCATACTTGGCAGGCTTGTTAAGCAGTACCAGATAAGTCCGTCAAGAATCATGCTGGAATTTACCGAAGGGCTGTTGATGAATGATGTCGATGCCGCTATCGATAAAATCAAGCAATTGAAAAAATTGGGCTATACCTTTTCAATAGATGATTTTGGCACGGGATATTCCTCGTTGAGCTATCTAAAACATTTGCCGGTGGATCAGTTAAAAATTGATAAATCCTTTGTTGAGGATATTACTAAAAATGAAGACGATGCTGTTTTTGTGGGTACCATTATTGCGATAGCCCGGCATATGAATCTGGGTGTTGTTGCGGAAGGTGTTGAATCGAAAATGGAGCTGGAGTTTTTAAAACAAAATGGATGCCTTTGCTATCAGGGCTATTATTTCAGCAAGCCATTGCCTGAAAGCCAGTTTTTTGAGCATTGGTTGAGAAAGGCGAAGCAATAATTTAATTAAATATCACAATAGCTTTTAACTGGATGAGGAGTAAATATGAAAATTGATTTTTTTGGTTCAGCACACTTTGCAGGGTTGCTACGGAAAACTTTAGGCGGCTTGGTTGTGATGATGTTCCTGTTGACTTCAGGATGCGCTACGGTTGGTCATGAGTTCCCGGCAGGTCAGGTTTCAACCATTAAGATAGGGGAAACCACCCAGAATGACATCTATACCACGTTTGGGGCTCCCTGGAGAACCGGTCTTGATAATGGCATGAAAACATGGACTTACGGAAACTACTATTACAGTTTGTTTAGTGACGGCAGTACCGAAGATCTGGTTATTAAATTTGACAACCGCGGTGTTGTTGCATCGTTTGTATTCAATACCACCAAGCGCTCGAAATGAGCTAAGGGTTAGGGTAACTTCGATTGCAGGAGAGACTTCGTCTAAAGTGCCTCCTGCGTATCTTTATGACAATGTTTATTGGTTCATATCCAAAGCCAATGCCTCGGCAACTTTGATGCCATCCACCGCCGCAGAAAGAATCCCGCCTGCATAGCCCGCCCCTTCTCCTGCCGGATATAGCCCTTTGATATTCATGCTTTGGTAATGCTCGTTGCGTTTGATACGAATAGGCGATGAGGTGCGGGTTTCGACACCCGTCAATACCGCATCCTTCATGGCAAAGCCCTTTATCTTTTTATCAAAAGCGGGGATGGCTTCGCGTATCGCAGCTATCGCGTAATCCGGCAAAGCCGAGCTGAGATCGCATAAATGAACGCCCGGTGTATAAGAGGGCTGTACCGTCCCCAGTGCCGAAGAGGGGCGTTGGGCGAGAAAATCGCCAACCAGTTGCCCCGGTGCCTCATAGGTTTCCCCGCCCAATTTAAAGGCACCCGCTTCCAGGCGGCGTTGAAAGTCGATGCCTGCCAACGGATGGCCGGGATAATCGTCAGGCGTAATGCCGACGACAATGCCGCTGTTGGCATTACGCTCGTTGCGCGAGTATTGGCTCATGCCGTTGGTGACTACATGCCCTGCCTCAGAGGTGGCGGCCACCACGGCGCCGCCGGGACACATGCAAAAGCTGTACACAGAGCGTCCGTTGCTACAATGATGCACCAGCTTGTAATCGGCAGCGCCCAGTAACGGATGACCGGCATTGCTGCCAAACCGGCATGTGTCGATCAATGACTGCGGATGTTCTATGCGAAAGCCGATGGAAAAAGGCTTGGCTTCAATATAAACGCCTCGATCATAGAGCATTTTAAAGGTGTCGCGCGCACTATGTCCGACCGCCAGCAACACATGATTAGTGTTAATGGTTTCACCGCCGGCGAGGGTCACGCCGCGAACCTGTCCGTCATCAATGATGATGTCGTCAACCCTGCTTTGGAAACGGATTTCGCCGCCTAATGATTCGATAGCGGCGCGTATCTGCTCCACTACGGTTACCAGTCTGAATGTACCGATATGAGGCTTACTGACCTGGAGAATTTCAGGCGGCGCACCGGCTTTGACAAACTCAGTGAGTACTTTGCGTCCGTAGTGATTCGGATCCTTGATTTGGGTGTGCAGCTTGCCATCGGAAAAAGTACCGGCGCCGCCTTCGCCAAACTGCACATTGGACTCAGGGTTAAACAGGCCTTTGCGCCAAAGGCCGAAAGTGTCTTTGGTGCGTTCCCGCACCTCTTTTCCCCGTTCCAGAATGATCGGCCGAAAGCCCATTTGCGCCAGAATCAACCCGGCAAACAGCCCGCAAGGCCCGGTGCCGATGATGACGGGGCGTTGCGCCGGATCTTTTGGCGCCTGGGTTACAAAACGATAAGTGCTGTCCGGCGTTAAAGAGATGTGCGGGTCGTCTTGCAAGCGATTAAGGATCGTCTGTTCATTTGTGGTTTCAATATCAACGGTGTAAACAAGCAAGATCGCATTGCGTTTTCGTGCGTCAAAACCTTGCCGGAATATTGTATAAGTGATGAGCTCTTCTGTGCTGATGCCAAGTCGATCAAGTATGGCGGTTTTGAGCATGTTTTCCGGGTGATCGAGGGGGAGTTTAAGTTCAGTAATTCTCAACATGTAATGTATTCCGATAGGTTCCTGTTACAGAACCGACTGTTTTGCTGGCGGCAGTGTAAAATAATGCTTATTATTTTACCTTAATGGGGCTTTTCTTGTCAGCTGAGCATAATGATTGTGAATTTACGTTGAAGTGAGGGCTGCAAATGACACTCGGAAAGTTATTGACGGCGATTGGCGTTATTTTGGTGGTTATCGGACTTGTTGTTAGTTATGCGCCCTGGTTGATTAGCTGGTTTGGCAGGTTGCCCGGCGATATACGTATTGAGGGAGAGCGGCGGTTTGTGTTTATCCCGATTGCCTCCATGCTTATTGTCAGTATCATCTTAACGCTGATTGTGAATCTTTTTTTTCGTAAATAGTGAACTACTTAACATTATTTTTACATTCTATTTGTCGGGCACCTTGAGTTCTTGTAAAATGCTTTAATTAAGTACTGCAGTGCTCATAATAAGTGTAATTTGGAACAAGAATGGAAATATCACAAGAATTGCTACAGAAAAAAATTCTGATTGTAGACGATGCAGCCTCAATGCGGACACTAACCAAAGCTATTCTGCGAGAGGCCGGATTTACCCATGTTTTTGATGCGCCGGGTGGGGAGGAAGCAATGTTAATGATGAGGAAGGTAAAGATTAATATCGTGGTATGCGACTGGAACATGCCGGGAATGAGCGGGCTTGATTTGTTTAAGGCTGTAAAAGGCGATGCTAAATTAGAAACCCCACCCTGGATAATGCTGACATCTTCATCTGAAGGAGACAAGGTAAAAGAAGCCATTATGGCGGGAATAACGTCCTATATTGTAAAACCCTTTAAGCCGGATAACTTGGTCAAACAAGTCGTAGGCAAACTTTCCTAATACATTAAGATCCGGTTGTCAAAAACAAAAAAGGCCCCATTCGCAACAGTAGATTGCGAATGGGGCCTTTTTTTTATGGCTGATTTACTTCTATATCCGGCTTATTGGTCGGCACACGCCTTTTGCCGACATTCTTCTTGTCTCGGTCACGTATTTTGACTTTTTCGACAGCCGCTTTTTTAGGTTCTATTTTCTTTTTGCCGCCTGTTGCTTTTCCGGACGCTTTAAGTTTTTTGGGGCCTTTATACTTGCCCTCCAGTTCTTTGATATTACGGTGTTTGAATTTCTGTTTCAAAAAGCGCTCAATACCGGACATTAAGTTCCATTCGGTGTGTTTTACCAGTGCAATGGTCAGGCCCAGTTCATCGACCCGTCCTGTCCGGCCTATGCGGTGTATATAATTTATGCCGTTTCTCGGCACATCAAAATTAATGACCAGATTGATGCCTTTGATGTCCAGTCCACGAGCGGCAAGGTCGGTAGCAAGCATGATTTTGACTTCGCCTTCGCGGAATAATTCCATCATCCGGTTGCGATCTTTTTGATCCATTTCTCCATGCAGTACACCGACACGGAGTTTTTGTCCGCGTAGCGGTCCGCGAAGAGCGTCTGCCTGAATCCTGCTGTTGGTAAAGACCAGCGCCTTGTCATAGGTTTCATTTTGCAACAGCCAAGTCAGCAGTTTTAGCTTATGATCATTGTCGTCGGCCAGCACAATTTGCTGCTCGATGTTGCGATGTCCGTCATGCAGCGTATTTAAGGCAACGACTTCATGATTTTTCAGCACCTTGTCAGCCATTTTGATAACGCCGAAATGGGTCAAGGTGGCTGAAAACAGCAGGGTTTGTCGTTGTGCGTTGCAGCTATTGGCGATAGTCAGTACGTCTTCGCTAAAACCCATATCCAGCATGCGGTCGGCTTCATCCAGTATCAACACTTCCAGATTGCTAAAATTCGGAATCTCTTGCTCCATCAGCTCTAATACTCTGCCTGGAGTCGCAATAACAATTTCCGTGTTTCTGCGGAGCATATTTTGCTGTAGCCTAAAATCATCGCCTCCGGTAATCAGGCCTGTTTTCAGGTCGGTAAATTCGGTCAATTGTTGGCAGTGCTTGAAAACCTGCTGAGCCAATTCTCGGGTCGGAGTCAGTATCAAAGCCCGCACACCGGATTTTCCGGAGGGCAGGGTTAACAGATGATGCAGTGTAGGCAGCAAGAATGCAGCGGTTTTTCCGCTGCCTGTTTCGGCGCTGACCAGCAGGTCTTTGTGTTCCAGAGCAAGTGGAATCGACTGTAGTTGCACGGGTGTAGGCTGCTCAAAACCAAGCTTTTTAACTGCTGACAGCAATTGTTCATCAAGCGATAGGCCTGAAAATGATGGAGTGTTGTCTATTGAATTAGGATGCATGAATCTTTAAGTGGGTTGCTAAAATGCAAGGATGATAGGAATCAATCTTTGCGTGTATTATAGACTTTTTGCGGTCAGGGTTATGATTAAATAACTATTCATTGCAAATCGGTTTTTTAGCTTTTAAGCTAGGTTAAAAGCAGGGATAACGTCCTTGCGTCTATATAGATCAGGAAGAACGATGATACCAATTAGAGACACAGCACCCTGCCATTCAAGGCCTTTAGTCACATGGGGGATAATGGCGATTTGTATTGTTGTTTTTGTGACGATGAAATTGATGCCCGATCAGTTAAGTTACCGGCTTATTAATCTTTACGGCATGGTGCCTATTCGCTATACCAATCCGTATTATGGATTGCCTTTCGATGGCTATTTGTCTTTTTTGACCAGCCTGTTTCTGCACGGAAACTGGTTGCACCTGATCATGAACATGTGGTTTTTATGGATATTCGGCGATAATGTAGAGGATAGAATGGGCCGACTATCCTTTTTGATTTTTTATTTAACGTGCGGCCTTTTGGCTACTTTTTTGCAATGGCTTTTCGATCCCAACCTTGCTATTCCCGTTGTCGGCGCATCAGGCGCCATAGCCGGCGTATTGGCGGCTTATTTTTTTCTATATCCGCTTGAACGCGTTGTGGTGTGGGTTCCTATATTGTTTTTACCCATCGTCATTCATGTCCCGGCGATTGCTTTTTTAGGTTTGTGGGTTTTGATTCAATTACACAGTGCGACAACAGCAATGCTATTTGGGGGGGGCGCTGTCGATATGGCCTGGTGGGCTCATGTAGGCGGCTTTATTGCCGGCTCTGTTTTATATCGGTTGTTTCTTCGTAAAGAAGACCAAGCCGAAAAAAATGAATTATTTTGACGGTGTTAAGGTATAATTTGCCGCTTCAAAAAGCGGTTTTATTGACAACACACTAGGGTCGGGAGTCATTTTCTGACTAAAAAGACCCCTTAAATTCTATCGGGAAATTGAAAGTAATATGAAAAAAGTTAACGTTGCGTTGGTCAGGCTACTTCAGTTTGTAGTTTTTGTGGTGTCCGTATTCATGGTAATAGTCTATTTTGGCGCCATGGTTTTATTACCTTTGGATGCCGTTGTATTGCTTATAAAACTGATGGGAGTTGTTGGGATTAACGGTTTTATTGCGGCCTTTATCGCCATCCCTGTTGTTGGTTATTTGGGTTTGATGGTCTATAAAACACCAGGGCTGTGTAAAATGGTGGTCGATGCGGGAGTTGACCTGATTAAGACAGGTAAAACCAGAGTTGAAGCGTTTAATGAAATTGCCGATGCGATAAAAGCTTAGTTTTCTCGATTATTCGCATTCAAAAAAAGGCGTGTCGAAATCGACACGCCTTTTTTTGTGCCTGTTGCTTTTTGCAGCGCTCTTTTTTGAGATCAACGGCGCTCCCGCAGTGACCAATAAAAAATCAACGTCCCGAACGCGGCGACCAAGTGTTTTAGCGAGTGCCCGCTGAGCAAACCAACAATGCTGTAAAGCTCGACATCGAACAATTCCATAAGTTTCGATGCCGTATAAACGCCGATGATGCCCCAAATATACTTGTCGTTATCCAACTTTGAGTCAAACAGCCACAGGATCAGCGGTATCAGCAAAACCGGTAAGAATTGCACCAGCACGTAAGCGCGCAAATCGCCGTGGCCGTTCAGTTCTGTCGCATACCAGTAAATCACGGAAGCAATGCCCAATATCAGCAACGGGATAAAGAATTTCCATGCCAGCCGAGTTGAAATATATTCCCCAACAATAGCGCTGAACAGGGCCGTGAAGACTATCGTCATCGGCAGGCGATCCCATAGCAGGGTTTGATTGCCAGGCTGGTAATGATAGTACGCAGAACCGAAGCCGGTTAAAAATACCCCGACAAAAAACGCCAAATACATCGCCTGTAATTCGGCCAATCCACCGGTTGCCTTATGTAACACGAGCAACCTGATTCCCATGGCGCCGATAATGATCAACGGTAAACTGGACAGCACATTAAAAAAATTGGCTATGTCGAAGATGCGACGCTGGTCGGCGAAGTTATGATAAGCAGGATCCTGGGCAATGGGGTCGATGCTGAAAATAGCGATAATTGCTGAAGCAATTATTGCCAACATGATTTTCAGGCGATTGTCGGCGGGCATAAGTTATAAATAGGTGGTAATAACAAGGGACAGATAGTAATCGCTCTTGTATGATTAGAACACTCTTGGTATTTTGTGGAGATATTGTCATGCCTATATTACTCGCGTTAATCGGTTTCATCATCGTTGTTGCGTTGTTTTTTATCAGCATTTACAACAGGCTCGTCAACTTGCGCAACGGCGTTAAAAATGCCTTCTCCCAGATAGATGTTCAATTGACCCGGCGTTACGACCTGATACCCAATCTGGTTGAAGCCGTTAAGGGTTATATGAAACACGAGAAGGAAACGCTGGATGCCGTTATCAGCGCGCGAAATGCCGCGGTAACCGGGCTTAAGGCTGCCGGGGCAAATCCTTCCGATCCCGAAGCGATCAGGCAGTTGGCAAGCGCTGAGGCTACGCTTCAGGGTAGTCTGGGCAAAATGTTTGCCTTGGCCGAAGCCTATCCCGATCTCAAAGCCAATCAGAATATGATGCAGTTTCAGGAAGAGCTGGCATCTACCGAAAATAAAGTCGCTTTTGCCCGGCAGGCCTTTAATGATGCGGTCATGACTTACAACAACGGCCGGGAGAATTTCCCCAACAATATCCTGGCCGGCATGTTTAATTTTAATCCTGCCGAACATCTGGAAATAGAAGCGCCGGAAAAACGCCAGATACCGAAAGTTTCTTTTACTTAACCTCCTTGGGTGAAGAAGATGAATTTCTTTCAAAGCCAGGATGATGCCCGCCGCAAGACCCGTTCCCTGATTCTGATGTTCATGCTGGCCGTGATTGCGATCGTCGCGGCGGTCAACCTGGTGATAGCGGCGCTGATCATTAATTCGGGTGATGAGACGGTCACTGCGACACTGCCCGATTTCAACTGGATCATCAATAACCTGTCGTTGGTGGCGGGCATTTCACTGTCCACTGTCGGCTTTATCAGCCTGTCCAGTCTTTATAAAATTGCGTCCTTGAGCTCGGGCGGCGGAAAAGTCGCGCGCAGTCTTGGCGGCACGCTGATTACCGCCGAGAGTAAGGATCCGCTACGCCGCCGTTTGTATAACGTCGTTGAAGAAATGGCGATTGCTTCCGGTATTCCGATGCCGGAAATTTACGTACTGGAACAAGAATCCGGCATTAACGCTTTTGCGGCAGGATTTACCACCGGAGACGCGGCCGTGACGGTTACTCGCGGTATGCTGGAAACGCTTTCCAGAGACGAGTTGCAAGGCGTAATCGGCCATGAATTCAGTCATATCCTCAACGGCGATATGCGCTTAAGCACACGGCTGATGGGCCTTTTGTTCGGCATTCTGGTTATCGGCCTGATCGGTAGGGCCGTTTTGAACAGCGCCCGCTACGGCACTATCCGTTCCGATAATTCCCGCCGCGACAGTACAGCCGCCATTTATCTGGCCGGTTTAGGGCTGTTTTTGATCGGCTATATCGGCGTTTTTTTCGGTCAGCTGATCAAAGCGGCGGTATCCCGGCAACGTGAATTTCTGGCCGATGCCTCAGCGGTACAATTTACCCGTCAGACCCAAGGCATTGCGGACGCGTTAAAAAAAATAGCCGCCACTCAGCAAGGCTCTGAACTACGGACAGTGGATGCCGAAGAAGTCAGTCACATGCTGTTTGCATCCGGCGCATCATTCAGCTCATTGCTGGCCACACATCCGCCTTTGATTCAGCGTATCAAGGCATTGGAGCCGAATTTTGATGAGTCTGAAATAGACCGGCTTGCTGAAGCAATGCCTGAGCAATCGCAAAGCGGCCCGGAAGTCGCCGATGAAAGCTTATCGACTACGGGTTTTGCGCCGCAATATTTCGCCGTAACGCCGGATGCTGTGACAGAAACGATAGGCCTGCCTGCTGAAGAGCATATACAGTTTGCTTCAAGCCTGCGCCAGTCGATACCCGAAAATCTTTATCGCGCCGCCCATTCCGGCTCTGATGCCTTGCCGTTAGTGTTGGCGCTGCTGCTTGATGCAAACGAAGCCGTGCGTCGAACGCAATTAGATTTTATTGCCCAACAATCAGGCGGAACGACAGCAATGGCCGCGGAAGCTTTGCATCTGGAAATACAAAAACTAGACACAGCGTTTCGCCTGCCTTTATTACAAATCGCTTTCCCCCTCATTAAAAACCGGCCGCTGGAGCAGCTTGAACGCTTAGCCGACTTGGTACAACGGTTGATTGAGGTTGATGGTGTTGTAGATACGTTTGAGTTCGCCTTGTCCCGCGTTTTAAAAACTCACCTGAATGATGCCGCTCACCCGCAACGCCGACATGACAATCTGCGTTTGACCCAGTTGCCGGAAGCTGTCGGCGCGTTATTTTCCGTAATGGCAAAACAAGGCCATACCGAAACCGGCGCAGCCTACCAAAAAGGGATGGAATGCTTGGGGCGCTATGAGCAACGTATAAAAATGCTGGTAGATACGGGGCAATGGCCAGATTATACGCCACCCCAGGATTGGATATCTGCCACAGATACTGCGTTAAATCAGCTGGACGGACTACAGATGCTAGACAAACAAGCCCTGGTTTCCGCGTTGGTGTTGACAATATCCCATGACGGCAAAGTTACCTCTCATGAAGCGGAATTGCTGAGAGCAATATGCGCAACCTTGCATTGCCCCTTGCCACCGTTTGTTTTCGATGCCGATAGATAGCATCTGGATCATTGTGGTATATTCTCAATAAAGCTGTACGGGTTGTCTAAAAGCTCGGTTAAACCGGCACTTAGACAAAATAACAAAAAAATTAATTTAGCGTGGTAAATAGTTATGTCAGCAATAATTTATATTTTAACCGTAATCTATGCCATTTATGTCGTCTATACCGTAGTAACCGATCGGGAAAAAGACACATGATTGGAGTTATTATTTTCTTTATATGATTATGATGGCGTGATTTTTAGAATAGAATGTCTTGGTAATTAGCAAAGTGTAATGTAATTCGGAGTGAGGGAGGCGTGGCACGAATATCCCGGATGCCACACTACTCGGCAGCACTTCTACCTTGACTAAGCAGAGGATATGACGATGTCTATTAGTGAATTTTGCAATCGCGAAGTGGTGTTCGCGACCAGAGAAATGAGTCTACCGGAAGCAGCGCAACTGATGCGTGAATACCATGTCGGCGATCTGGTGGTCGTTGATGAAGTTGACGGAAAGCGGATGCCGGTCGGCATTATTACAGACCGCGATATAGTCATTGAAATTATTGCCCAATCTCTGGATATCACTGAGTTTAGCGTAGGTGACATCATGGGGCCGCAGCTGGTCAGTGTGCAGGAAAAAGAAGGTGTGTTTGAAACGATTCGGCTGATGCGCACCAAGGGCATCCGCCGTATCCCCGTGGTTAATCAGGAGGGAGGGCTGGTAGGCATTGTGTCGGCAGACGACATTCTCGATCTTCTGGCCGAGGAGATGACTGAATTAGCCAAGGTCGCTCCGCGCGAGCAGGAGCGAGAGGCTAAAACAAGAGCTTATTAACGTAGTAAAGATGTTGCATTGATGCGGGGCGATTGTCGTTCCCACGCTGGAGTGCTCATCGTTATACGCATCTTCTGCGGACACCCAAATCTCCAGTTTGGGTGCCCGCAAGGCTGTTGTCCAGGCGGTTGCTGATAGCAGGAGTGCAGGCTTCGCCTGCAAGCGCAAGCAAAGCTTGCACTCCCGTTGCAATAAAGCCGTCTTCAATATGGATGGACATAGGCTTGCACCTGAGCGGAGACGGCTCGTGTATCCTTGCCGGAGTCCCACAAGCACTTGTGTATAAAGATGAGCGCTGGAATGGGGGAGTAATGAAATTGTGGGGCTAAAAAAACCTTCATCGTTTACAAACGATGAAGGTCAACCCCTGTAAATAGCTATGTTTTGGTCGTATCAACTACATGTATCAATATTCAGTTTCCGACATTTCTTGAGTTAGCTTTAATTCCGTAAATTGAATAAACAATGACGATTAAATACACGCTGAGAGCAGTTATAAATTCACTGGGTTTCTCGGCTGAAGCTTGAGGAATCGTATGGCTGTTAACGATATAGGCAGCTAAAGGAGTATCCGGTGAATTTTCCTGATTCAGCGCTATTTTGTCCGGCGTAGTAATCTTAGGCTCTTCCTGAACTTCAACAGCGAAAACATTAAATGACAAAGTTAATACGGCCAGGTAAGTTAAGATGCTTTTCATGTTCATTGCTGCACGCTCGTGAAAAAGAAAGTTGACTGAAAAAAGATAGCGATACGAAACTATTATCAGTTTATTTCACTATGAAGACAACGTTTTTCATGATTAGCAAGATGCTTCAGCCGGTCAGCCGTAGAGACGCGATTTATCGCGTCTCTAATCGTTGCCCTTTTGATCGAACTGGATAGCAGACGCGATAAATCGCGTCTCTACGGGGCGTATTTTTTGGAGCTGGCTTGTTGGTATGTCGAATATTTTGTCTCTGGCTGAAGCATCTTGCTAATCAGGACGTTTTTTATGGGTGTTTATGTCGGATGGGTGAGCGTAGCGAAATCCATCACATAGCTGATGGGATGAAGATGAGATTTACTCATCCAAGTTGATATTGATGCGCTTCACTGTATTGGCACTCCTACAAATTCTCCGCATTTAACAATATGACTTCAATCTCTTCGGTAATTTCCTCCTGGCGATAAATCTGGGATTTTCTTTGCAGCTTTACGGTTTCATCATCCAGGTGATTTACCGCGCCATCCAGATGTTGCAGGCGGCTATTGTTTTCGGCCATCAGCGAGATATAAAAAATTTCATGCAATACCGCAAATAAATAATGATCGATCAAGTCTGCAAAAAACTCGCCGGGTTCCAGGTTGAGTACCGGCGGGTTGCTATAATGAAAGGTTCTCTCATTTGGTTGAGTAAAAGGGGGAAACACCTGTCGATGGCTGATTTGATTGGACGCGTTATCGTGATAAACAACGGTCAGCTGTAATGTAGGAGTAGATTCGCCGTGTAATGCACTGATGGTATCAATCAGGCGGTGAATGATCGCAGGTACTTCTTCGGCGACATTTGCACCTTCGAGTGTCGCGATGACTTCGGTGGTAATGTCCTCCAGCCGGTTACAAAGTCGGCTGCCGATCGCAATAATGCCGGTATAAGCTTTAGCTGCGACGGCATTAATCAGGCTTTCGTTAAAATCGCCGCAAAAACCGCGTTCCGCACCCAGCAAAATACCGATATGCGCGGCGTTATGATCTGATGCTGCCGAGCCTGGATAAAAATCCAGAAAATCCAGCGCTGCGCGTTCGATATTAGCCACGGCCTGACCCTGCATGGTTTTAAAACGCTGCAATTTATGAGTTTCCATGAAAGCCAGGATTTTCATTGAATTTAAAATGCTGCGTATCTCCTTCAGCTGGGTGATGTGCAGTTGCAGTTCGCGGCTTAGGCTCATGACGGTTGTGCGGGGTTGATGTTAAGCCATTCTCCGACGGTTAACTGCCATTGTTCAGGGCTGCTTTCCAAAGTCAGCGTCGTGGTTTTAATGCCCTCATCAATGCTAATCAGCATCTTTGGAATGTCTTCAGGAACTGCCTGGTTAAATAGCCCTGTATTAAACGCGGTTAGCCAGGCCAGTTGAAAAAGGTTGCTGTGCGGAACCAGCCGATCCTGTTTTAAGATTTCCCGCAGCAGCCGACCCCGATTGATTCGCGCTTCCATTGACGCTTCCATACGCTGACCGAAACGGGTGAAAGCTTCCAGCTCCAGAAATTGCAGGTAATCCAGTTTCATTTGCCCGGCTTGATCGCGGATGCTCATGTCCTGCGCCTTGCCGCCTATCCGCGATACCGAGCGGGTAATGTCGATAGCAGGGCGAAATCCCGACACGAACAGGTCGTTATCCAGGTAAATTTGCCCGTCGGTAATGGAAATCAGGTTGGTCGGAATATAGGCGGCAATTTCCCCCTGTTTGGTTTCGATGATCGGCAAGGCAGTCATGCTGCCGCCGCCGTTTTCGGCATTCAAACAGGTCGAGCGTTCCAGCAGGCGCGAATGGACAAAGAAAATGTCGCCAGGATAGGCTTCGCGGCCCGGCGGTCTTCGCAGCAATAAAGACAGTTCCCGATACGTTCTGGCATGGGTAGACAAGTCATCATAAATAATTAGAGTATCCCGGCCTTGCGCCATCCAGTATTCGGCCAGCGCACAACCGGCAAACGGGGCGATATATTGTAAGCCGGGCAGGGCGCTGGCTTCGGCGACCACGCACACGGTGTAATCCAGCGCACCGTGATTCTTCAAGGTTTCTATAGTGCTGACCACGGCGGAGCGTTTCTGGCCGATCAGCACGTAGATGCACAGTACATTTTTGCCTTTTTGATTAATGACGGTGTCGATGGCGATTGAGGTTCTGCCCAGCCCTTCATCGCCGACAATCAATTGCCGCTGCCCTTTGCCTATCGGAATCAGGGTATCGATAATTTTTATGCCGGTATACAGCGGCTTATGGACAAAATCACGGGCGATAATGGCGGGCGAGCCTTTTTCCATATTTTCCCGCCCTGTCTGGGATGGTGGCGCTATTCCGTCCAGCGGTGCTCCTAATGGGTCGATAACCCGGCCTAAAAATTCGCTGCCGACAGGTATGCTGAGCGAATGCCGGGAAAGATGAACCGTGGTGCCTGCCGTCAGGGCTTCGGTTTCATACAGTAAAATTGCGCCGATTCGGTCGCGGTTAAGGTCGAAGACCATGCCCCGGCTGCCGTCGGCAAAAACCAGGAGGTCTTCGATAGCCGCGGACGGCAGGCCTTTGATCCAGCTGATGCCGTCACCGATCGAAACTACCGTGCCCTGTTCGATAATACGCAGCCCCGGCTGATAGTTAGCCAGCCAGTCGGCCTGTTTGTCCAGCAAGCTGTCCCGCGCCATCGGCGCGGCGCTGACTGAATTTCCACCTTGTAGCGCCGGAAGCACTGTATTATTCTGATTCATGGGCAAACTCGGCAAAACCGGTCAGTTCGTGTTGCAGGTTGGCGTTTAGCACCCAAGCGCCGATGTCCATATGCAGACCGGCGATCAGCGCTTTATCCTGATGATATTGAAAATTGATTTGACTGTTGATTAACGTTCCCAGCTTTTGTTCCAGTTGTTGGCGCATTTCAACGGGTAATGGATAGGCGCTGGTTATTTTGACAGGCACTGATTTTTTAGTTCCCAGCGTGGTCAGGCATAGCTTGCAGGCTTCCGGCAAGGTCATCAGGTTGTCCATCAGCAGGGCAAATAAGCGGGCTTCCAATTCGGGGCCGGCAGATTGATGCAACAGCATTCCGGCAAATTTGGCGCCATTTCGCAAGGCCTGTTTTTCGGCTTGTTGTTGTAACTCCCGTTGCTGTTTCGACAGCAACACGTTTGCTTTTTGCCGTTCTTGCTCAAGATCGGCATTCAGCTTGTCCAAGTGCGCTTTTCTTTCGGCTTCGAGCTGCCGGTGCAGGGTGGTGATAGCGGCCTGTTTTTCTTGCTCCCACAGCTTTTGCCGATTTTCATAAAGGCTGCGTTGTTGTTCCGCCTGCTGTTGCAGGTTTTTTGCATCGCTAAGCGATTGGTCGATAAACTGCTTACGCCTGGCAATCACTTCCAGCAAGGGCTTATAAAAAAGCCGCTGCAAAATCCAGATCAGAATCAGGAAATTGATGATTTCAAGAACAAAGGTGGATAGGTTGAATTCCATGCTTGTACCTTCGGATTATTTAACTAATGTTATGCATTGTCCACGAAAAGCACGAAAAAGCTGTATAGCAAAGTAACTGCTCACTCTATCTATCTGACGTTCGCCCCAACACGTCGCAAAACGCGTTGTTTAGCATCTTAAGTTTCAAAGCAAGCTTTGAACTCCTGCATCCAAATTTTCTGGAGTCCAAAGCTTGCTTTGGTGTCAAGTCCCGCCTGATAACATTTTTCTCTGTGCCAATACCCCGTTCATTTTTTTTCGTGTCTTTCGTGTTTTTCGTGGATAACACCTTCCCATTGGCCGTGTGTAACATCAGTCATTTAAGGATATATTCAAGCAACGGATTCCGAAACAGCACAATCAAAATAATAACCAGACAATAGATAGCCAGCGATTCGATCATGGCCAAGCCGATAAACAAGGTGCGCATAATCGACTGTTCCGATTCCGGTTGCCGCGATAAGGCTTCCAAGGCGCTGCCGATGGCTTTGCCCATGGCCAGGGCCGGGAGCATCACCCCCAGCGCGATGCCGATAATAGCGGCGATGCTGGATCCAAGGACAATCGAGGCTATGTCAGACATAAGTTACTCCGGTGAATTAAGTTGTTGGGATTGTATGGCTCCGGCCACATAGATCAGCGCGAGCATGCCGAAGATATAGGCTTGTACCAGCGCTTCAATGATATGCAGCATTAAAATCGGAATCGGCGCGAGAAATCCTGCCACCAGCAATATCAGCACTGCCGCCATTTCCAGGCTCATCATGTTGCCGAATAATCGGATAGCCAGCGCCAGTGTGCGGGTAAATTCGCTGATAATGTGAAAAGGCAGCAAAATCGGATTGGGGCTCAGGTAATGGCGCAGATAGTTTTTCAAGCCCTGGGTTTTTATGCCAAACCAGTGCACCGAGAAGAACACCAGTGTCGCCAGTGCCGAGGTCACTGAAAGATCACGGGTGGGCGAATGCAAACCCGGTATTAAACCGACCAGATTGGCAATGATCAGAAACAGCCAAAGGGACGCAATAAAAGGCATGATTTGTCGTCCGTGTTCCGGTGCGACAGTGACGATGGTCTTATCGATAGCCACCACAATGCTTTCAACGGTGGTCTGCAACTTACCCGGCAACATGTCCAAATGTCGGGTTGAAAGCCAGGCTATTACCGTAATCACCAGCATGATGCCCCAAGTGGTGATGATTGATGTGCTTATTACCACCGGGCCTAGAGCAAAAGTAAATTCGTTTTCCATGATTTAGCCTGATTTATCTTTAATCTTTAATTGACGTTACGTAAGTAACATAAAATCACCACGAAGACACGAACGATTGCATTCATGCAGTCGTTCGTGTCTTCGTGGTGAAAATTTATTAGCTATTGAGTAACATCAGTCTTTAATCAAAAAATACACATTAAAAATCCCAATCACCAACCCTGCAAACAATAAACTGAGTGTCCAGTGCGTCGAATAACCTTCCACCCTATCGTCCAGCCAGTGGCCTAAATAAACGCCGCCGATAATAGGCAATACCATCACCAAGCCCAGTGTGCCGATTGATGGCAGGTTCGGGCGAGGATCATGATCCGCTTTTTTGATACGTTTGACCTGACTGTCAATTTTCTTTTTGAGTTGTTGTCGATTATTCATGACGACCAATTGGTTTTACGTTTAAGCATCAACATGCGTTTTAGCATGGCCTGTTCCATTCGGTGCAGGCTCTCTCGGGTTGCACGCAGATTTTCTTCCTCGGTGATCAATTGCTGTTCCAATAAGGTGCTGATCCGCTCAAGGTCGGTATCGATTAAAAAATGCCGGGTGCTGATCGACAACTCGTTATTGTTGAAATAAACAACCGCTCCCGGCAGAGCCAGATATTGCCAATCTTCTGTCTCCAGACGAAAACGCGCCAGACCGAAAATCAGGGTGGTCATAAAGCGAGCATGATTAGCTTGAATGCCGAAGCTGCCCGAAGCGTCCTCGCCGACAAAGGAGGTGACACCGGCGATGCGTTGTTCATGGCTTGCATCAAACAGGTTCAGCACGAACGGATTCATTACCCGTCCTGCATGGAGCCGCGCATATAGCATTGTTGTTCGGATAGTTCATCATACCGTCCTGCCAAAAAGGCTTCGCAATCGGTCAAGGTTTGCGCCAGCGGCACTGAAACTCCGGTTTGCTTGGTATGCTCGGCCAAAACCGAAAACGGCTGAGTCAGATAACGTTGCAATTTACGGGCGCGCATAACAATTTTCCGGTCAACCTCGGCCAATTCTTCGATGCCCAGCATAGCGATAATGTCCTCCAGTTCATGATAACGCGCCAGATGTTCGCGCACCCCTTTGGCAACCGTATAATGGCGATCGCCCAAGGTATGTTTGTCCATCAGTTTGCTGCTGGAGCGCAGCGGATCGACGGCAGGATAAATGCCTTTGCTGGCCTGATCTCGGGACAGGATAACCGTGGTGTCCAGATGACTGAGTATGGCGCTGACCGCCGGGTCGGTCATGTCATCGGCCGGAACGTAGACCGCCTGCACCGAGGTGATGGCGCCCTGCCGGGTGGAAAGGATGCGATCCTGCAACTCCGCGACTTCGGTGGTTAAGGTCGGCTGGTAACCCACTGTCGCAGGCATGCGGCCCAGCAGGCTGGATATTTCACTGCCGGCCTGAACAAAGCGGAACACATTATCTACCACAAACAGCACTTCTTTATGCAGGGTGTCGCGCAGGTATTCGGCGTAAGTCAGGGCTGACAGGGCGATCCGAAAACGCACGCCGGGCGATTCATCCATTTGCCCGAACACCATCAGGGTATCATCCATGACTCCCGCTTGCTGCATTTCCCGCCATAATTCGTGAGCTTCACGGATGCGTTCTCCGACACCGGCAAAGACCGAAACGCCTTTGTGGATAGCGGAAACGGCATGGATAAATTCCATGACCAGCACGGTTTTGCCGACTCCTGCGCCACCGAATAATCCGGTTTTGCCGCCCTTTACGAAAGGACACAATAAATCGATGACTTTAATGCCGGTTTCCAAAATACCGCTGATGCCTATGGCTTCGGATAGAGGCAGCGGTTTAGAGTGAATATTACGGAATTCGGTTTTAGGCAAAGATGGCTGTCCATCCAGCGGTTCACCGAATATATTCAGTAAACGCCCCAAACATTGCTCTGATACCGGGACATGCAAAGGCGCGCCGGTATCGAATACGGTCATGCCCCGGCTTAATCCGGCCGTGCCGTGCAGCGTAATAGCCCGGATATGTCGCTCATCAAGATGCTGATGAACTTCGAAAAGGTAGACGGTATGATCAAAACAGGTGCACAAAGCCTGACGCAAAGGCGGTAACTGGGTGCAGTCGATAATCACCACCGGGCCATGCACTTCAACGAGGGTTCCTATGACTTGTCCGTGTTCTTGTTGTTCCTGCAAACTGTCCAAAAGTGGCTACTCCAAAGTATCGAAACGGGTCTTGATAGGAATTTACTTAAAATACGCGTGCATAGCAACCAATTCGCATGGTTCAGAGATAGCGGCAATGCCAGAACGAGTTGGAAGCGCTGTTTCAGCAAGACAACGACGACAACATCTACTTCATGCCGCGTGAGGATTACGATTCCGACCAAGACTACCGGCAAGCCATCAATGACGAGCTTGAATTACTGGAGTACTACCAGGAAAAGAACGTCTTTTGGGTGCCCAAGGCGGCTCGCTGGAGCACATTAAAAGGCACGGCAGCTTTACCGATAGATTCGGTCATTTGGCAAAATGAGCAAGGTGAAGACGTAAAACTGCGTTCGATCTCCTGGCTGGTCGATAACGCGCTGGATGAAATCGAAAGCGAAAAGTTCATTGACGAACACGCCAAAGAAAAGCACGACAACCCTGCCGAGCAGAAAAAGCATATCTCTGTTTATGGTCAGGAAAGCAACCCGACCACCTGGAAGCTGGCAGCCATGATCCCGGTGGTCTACCCAATGGCCTGACTCAGACTGACCTGCAACAAGGCCGTTCCGAAATCCGCAACCGTGTCTTGGCCAGAGTGTTCAAAGAACTGGGCTATATTGAACAGTGGGGTAGCGGCATTGGCCGAATTAAAGCAATGTGCCGGGAAGCGGGTGGCCGGCCCTGAGCCGAAGATTCAGGAACGCGGCGACTTTGTTGACTGGGAGTTTTATCGCTCTACAATCAGCAACACCGAACCAGTAACAGGTTCGGAAAAAGTGTCGGAGAAAATGTCGGAGAAAATAGTGCGATTTATCCAGGCCAACCCCAATATCACCATTGATGAGCTGTCAAAGCTCGCAGAGGTAAGTACGCGTACTATTGAACGAAATTTAAAAAGCCTGCAAGCCCAGAGTCGAATAAAGCGTATCGGCCCGGCAAAGGGTGGCTACCGGGAGGTCGGGGAATGAGTATCAATGTAGCCCTTAATTTTCGCGCCCCTCAAGTAAAAACCGTGACTGAACAGCTCAGGCAGCCGGGCGCTCAAGCCGGCATAGGCATTTTACACAATAGGCGGGAGGGGGTTTGCAACCCCGTTCCAAACGTTTATGCAATGTCTGAGTGCATAGCTACTCTTAACCAACTCCAAACGTTTCGGACGGGGCAACATGCCCCGTCCGGCTTGGGCGCAGTTGCCCTCATGCGCCATTCATGCACCAACGCGAAAACCGCTTGAAGACGCTATTCCATTTACCATACGTTGGCGGCAGCACTCGCCACTGCGCCCCCGAACGTAATATCCATAAGGATGCGCCAATAAATTGCCTGCAAGTATCTGGCATTCCGATATGAATCACAGGCAACTTCTTTAACTTTGCTAATAGACGCACCCACCCACTCTTCATCACTTAATTCTATTCTGTTCATGCCTGCCAAAATGATGAATTCTATATGACTGGTGAAACGTCAACAGAACCTAGGTATTTGTACGAGTAGCTATTTTTTTCACAAAAACAAATAATATTAGCTTTTGAAATACGGCAATTTGAATCCAGCTGTAAAAACTTAAGTGTAAAAGCAGGTACAAGGTTGCTTTTATGCCTGCCGCCCAAAAATAACCACAAGTTATGGAGAAAATCATGAATAAGTTTAAATATCTAAGCTTAATTGCTATGGTTAATTTAGCGGTTTATTCCTTTCCGGCTCAATCTCTGGAGGGGGCTTACACGGGGGGCAAGGCCGAGTTTGTGCCGGGAGAGATTATAGTCAAAATGAAGCCTACGCTAAGTATACAGGCGACAGACTTGTCTACCCTGGGCATCCAGCGGGAAGACAAACTTACCTCAGGTGGTGAAATTATTTACCATATTCAACCTTCGATCATGGGGGCGCTTTCAGCGACCGAGGCGAAAGATCGTACGTTGGAAACCGTTGAAAAGCTTAAACAACGGCCGGATGTCGAATATGCGCAACCGAACTACATCCTTCATATCATGAAGACCCCGAACGACCCGCTCTATCCAAAGCAGTGGCACTATTTCAATAACGGTTCGGGAGCCGGAGAATCATTAGGGGGCATCGATTTACCTAAAGCATGGGATACCGGTACGGGCAGTCAAAACGTAGTGGTATCGGTAATTGATACCGGTATTCTGCCCAATCATGAAGACATTGCGGGATCGCCCAACTTGGTCTCCGGCTACGACATGATCAGCGATGCTTCCCGTGCCAACGATGGCAGCGGTCGTGATAATGACCCCAGCGATCCCGGTGATGCTATGGCGCAGGGCGAGTGCGGTTTTGGTCAACCTCCCCAGCCGCAACCCAACAGCTGGCATGGCAGTCATGTCGCGGGGACGATTGGTGCCGGCAAGACCAACAACAACCTGGGCGTTGCCGGCATCAACTGGAGTGTAAAGGTGCAGGCGGTACGGGTTCTGGGCAAGTGCGGGGGCTCGACGTCGGATATCAACGACGGTATCCGTTGGGCCGCGGGCCTCAGCGTGCCGGGCGCTCCAACCAACTCAACGCCGGCTAAGGTCATCAATATGAGCCTTGGAGGGGCTCAGCCTTGTTCACAATCTCCCGCGCTTCAGTCGGCAATCAATGATGCCGTGGCAAAAGGCGTCACTGTGGTTGTCGCTGCAGGAAATGATGGAAAAGATGCGGCAGGGTATCTGCCGGCGGGATGCAATAACGTGATTGCCGTCGCAGCCGGCGATCCAAAAGGCCGGCTGACTTCCTTTTCAAATTTCGGCAATACGGTTGAAATCATGGCGCCCGGCGGATTGCACAAGGGTTGCTCCATACCGGCGGACGGGATTTTAAGTACCGTAGGCAGTGATAATCAGAGTAACTGTGCGGTCGGAAATGCCTATGCTTATTACAATGGCACGTCCATGGCGGCGCCTCACGTAGCCGGTGTTGCAGCTTTGTGGCTGGCGACAGACGCAACTTTGACTCCCAGCAAGTTGCTAACAGAACTCCAGGCGTCGGCTCGACCAAGGAACTCAACGGAATGCCCCAAACCTTGCGGAGCGGGTCTGCTGAGCGCCGTGCGTAAAAATGGCACGTCTCCTCCAATTCCAGGCATTGATGTGAGTCTGGCATTTGATCCTGATAAGTCCAGCTATGCGCTTGGGGAAACGGGCAAAGCTCGTGCGTCGGTGAACATGAACGGTACGCCGCAAGCGGGAAAAACTGTCCAGTTCAGCTCTGACAATACCAGCGTGGCCTCAGTCTCTCCAGGCTCTGCCGGAACCAATACTCAAGGTCAGGCAGAAGCTACCGTTAGCGCTAATGGTCCGGGACAAGCCGTTATCACTGCCGAGGCAGATGGCAAAAAGACTCAAAAAACCTTTAAGGTGCCGGATCTATCATGGACAGGACTCACCACGCTCTTGATCGGTATTATAGGTATCGGGTTAGTCCGCAGCAGAACGGTGTCATTGTAAGATTGAAGGCTATCCAATGTCGGCGCTGAAGCGGCTAAACCTTCGTTTCGCTGTGATCATGTTGATCTATGGAGGCGTCGTTTTCCTGGTCTACCGTGACGAGGTGCTGGGTACTTTCCTGGCGCCTCTCGCGGAATGGACAGCATCCATCACCTGCACGCTGATGCGCCAGATTGGCATCGATGCGTTGCGGGATGGGGCGGTCTTAACTCACTCCGGTGGTTTTGCTTACGAGATTGCATATACCTGCACGGGAATTTTGCCGGCGGTTACTTTTATTGCTTGCGTATTCGCCTATCCAGGAACGCTAGGCAACAAGTGGGTGGGAGTGGCGATTGGTGTGCCTGCCTTGTTGGCGGTGAACTACTTGCGCCTCATGAATCTTTTTTACATAGGCATCAGCTTCCCCGGCGCATTTGGATTCGCTCATGAGGTGCTTTGGGAAGGGCTGCTGGCGATATCTTTTATTGCCCTCTGGCTGGGTTGGATAGACTGGTCGAATAATCGCCAGAGCGCTAAAACAGAAAGGGATACTGACCGGATGATAGGTAGTGAACAGCTATGATGATTTCCGTTATAAATGCATCGAAGAGTACTGTCCTGATTGTCAGTGTGCTGGTTCTGTTCAACTTTTTAATGCCTGATATGGTTTATGCAGATGGGAAAAATGCCCAATTTGTTCCAGGCGAAGTCATGGTTAAGTTTAGAAATGAAACTGAGTCAAATCAGTTGCTGTCTCGTGCCATCCAATCAAGCCCACCGGATATGGAAATCTTGGCGCCAGTTGCCAGTCTTCTATCAGGCAAAGTCGGAATCCCGTTAAAGGTAAAACAGATATTAAGCGGTGGCTGGATACTATTGGCCGTTGATGTCGATAAGCTAGTGGACGAGTCGGTAACCAAGCTTCGTAAACGCGAAGCTATTACAGATGTCCAGTTAAGGGCAAGGGCTGGCGAATCCAAGTCTGTTGGTGCACCTGAGGTCAAGGGGATTGACGTTACTTTCCGGTCAGGCAGTTCCGAATATGAAACGGTCGAAAAAATACTCGCAGGTAAAGCCGGTGACAGCTTTGCAAGGCTAATCCAGGCGTTGGCCAAAATTCTGGATTTACCCTTGCAGGGTAGAGTGGATTCACGGGCACATTTAATCCTTCAAGTAGACCTCCGGGAACTTACTGTCGCAGTGGATAAAAGGCTCAGGGATTTGTCCGAAATAATCGATTCGGTTCAATTGAACTATGTCTCGACAGGGATGAACTAAGTATACGTAAGGTAGATTGCCAATTAATCAAGAGGGAGGGTGGGCTATGTGCAAGTTTAAGGTTAAATGGCTTTTTGTCATCGAGCAGGATTATTTCTGGTCATCCGGGTTGGCTATTCCAGAAGATGCCGATTTTTATGACAAAGCCGGGGTTAAGCGTTTGGAAATTCGGCAAAACGGCGAGATTAAAGTCTTAAAGGATTATGCATGGGATGGATGTACCCCGAAGTTTTGCTTACTCGATTTGGTTTTTGGTGTCCCGGACGGCGTTGTTCACGAGCGGACAAAGCGGCCAAAAACTTACTATGCCTCGCTTGTACATGACGCCTTATATCAGTTTCTGGACGACGGTTTGCCATTGAGCCGCAAGGAGGCTGATCTCTGTTTCCTTAGGCTCATGCAGGAGTCCGATTTTGTATTAAGCAAACTCTATTATTTTGCGGTACGTTGCTTCGGTGGGATTTTCCGGCGTGCAGCAAAACGAATCCGCAAGACGCGAGGCAGGAAGCTGGTAGCGGCGTAAATGTCTGGTGATTCACTATGATGGTTTCTTGATCTGTCAGCCTTAAAAAAAGTAGTTCAATAGCGTGATTGGAGATAGGAATATGAGCGCAATGCAAGAAAATTATGGCTTGGGTTGGTTGCGAGATCTTCCTGATATCAGGGATTACCTAGCTCCCTCTCCTGTTGGACGACTTGCAAGGATGCAGGAGGTGAGCAACGCAGGAGCAGTTGCCGAGAGGGTTGGGGAGAGGAGAATAAAAACAACCACTTATATCCCCCTCATCCCAACCTTCTCCCTCAAGGGAGAAGGGGCAGGTACTTGTGTAGATAGCTATGCCCCTCGGGAGAGGGCTAGGGTGAGGGCATTTCAAATGTCGCTTTACCAGCTTCGGCTACTATATAAAAAACCGTGACCTGTCCGCTATTGTCCTGCCGGCGCAAAATCATTTTATGCGGGTTAATCTAGACTTATCTCTACGACACGATGGCGCGGCTGAGCGCCCAAGCAACTTGAGGGACGAAAACCCAGCCATGTGCGTCGCCGCCATCAGGATCAATGATGAATTCGCTGCTTTCAAGATTGTGAAACTTGCCCAGCTGCCAATGGTAGGGCTGGCCGATCGGCAGCAGCTTCCTGGTATCGGGGAAGACTTCGCCCTCTTCCATCTGCTGAGCGCCGTTGCTGCCGAGGCCGCCGAATTCGTCGTCGGCGTCACCAAAGCCAGAGGCATTGTCGCGGCTGATGCGTGATGCGGCGGGATAGGCGATGCTGACTGCTCTGTCGTTCTTAGTGTAGGTGACAAAGGTCGGCCCCGAGATGCGCTTATTCTTCACCACGGAGCGGAAAAAGCCGTTCCGTTTCTGCGAGAAGCCATTGTGCGAAAAAGCCGCCTGCAACAGCGTCAAAGTGTGGAGCTTATTGGTCGTGGAATTCGCTGCCGCAGCCGTCACCACGCGCGCGCCAAAGCTGTGTCCGGCAAGATGAATTCGCTCGACCTGATTCGCGAGCTTGTCGAGGAGGGGGGCAAGACCGATTTTACCCACGTTTCCGGCGCGCTGTTTCATCTCAAAATAGGTGGTGAGATTAAGAAGATTGCTGACGGCATGTGCCGCGCTAGAGAAGAAGTTACCGATCCCGGCCGCGCGGCCCACGCTCTCGTCCGGGCCGTCGCTCTTCGTTGCCGGGGCCACGGGCGTTGCGTCGGATGGCGCGGCGGCGCGGCTAAAGACGACATCCCCCTGGGCTCGAAAAAAAACCGCGGAGCCGTCATCCTTGCTTTGCTGGTCCGCCTGGGAGCCGTTAGGATCGAGCAGGCCACGAAGCTTTTCCACGAACTCTAGTTGCGCGTCGATATCGTCCTCTAGCTTCGGGACGAGCTTATGGAGCGCGGCGATGCGTTCGTCATCGCCAGCGTCGTCGAAGAGCGGAGCGGCGAGGTCGATGGCGGCGTGCATCTCGGCTTCCGATGCCGCTTTGTCCACGACACCGGAGGACGCAGCGCCTCCGGCTTTTTTGTTGCTGACTGGCTGCGTCATAAACTCGTCGAACTTCTTCGACGGCCAAATGACGCCGATGATGGCAAGTTTGCGTTGCTTTATTGCGGGATCGCTTGCGGTGACATCGGCGAAGTTCCCAAAAAGTTTGGTGTAGAGTAACTCCGCGTCGTTGCGGTCGTTGTTCCAGCCATGGGAGGCGACGATAAGATCGGTGGTTCCTGCTGGGACGGTCGGCTGGATGAGGGGGTTGCCCTCTTTGTCAAATTCAGCAATGCTGTAGGGAATGCCTTTGATATTGTTGCTCATTGTAAGTCTCCGGTTTGTGGATATAGGGAAAATCAGATGGACTGAATAGCGCGCATGAGATCCACTAGCCCTGCGCCCTGAAAATAGCGGTCGCGGCCGAGGTCAGTCGCCGTGGAGGTAAAGATTTGTTTGACTTTTTCGGCTTCTCCTATGAATTCGCCCCGGATAGAGAGGAACGCGGCGACTGCGCCGCTGACGTGCGGCGCGGCCATGCTAGTGCCGCTGTTCTCAAAGTAGGAGCATTCGCTGTTGTCGGTTTCGCGCTGTACCAGAGTGCTGTTCGGCACGGCGCAGGATATAATCTTTTCGCCGGGCGCGAGGAGGTCTGGCTTGCAGCGACCGTCGCCCGTCGGTCCTTTGGAAGAGAAGTAGGAGACACCATACATGTGCGGCATGTCGCGATGGGTTGAACCAACCGTGATCGCGTATTCGGCATTTCCAGGGTCGTTGATAGTCAGGTTGAGACAAGTGTCGCTAATGCCTTCTTTCGTTTGCAGCGTGCCGTAACCGGTATTGCCTGCGGCGACCACGACGACGACGCCGGATTTGACGAGGCGGTTGACCTCTGTGCATAGCGGACTGTGGCCGCAGGCAAACCACTTCGGATCGAACGTGTGCCCAAGGCTGAGATTGACGCCGTGGATCTTGAGGTCGCGCCCGTGTCCGTTGAGCGACTGCACGTGTGCAATCGCCGCGATGACGTTACTCGCTTTCCCGATACCGAATTCATCGAGCACCTTAAGACTCACGAGCTTGCACTTGGGAGCCATGCCACTGATGGATTCCAGCCACTCGTGGTGGGTGACTTTTTTTCCGTTCTCAAGTTCGTGCCAAACAGCAAGCATCTTTGTCGAGTCTGAGCCTTTTTCCACCGACTGCTCGCCTGCAATGATCCCGGCGACATGGGTGCCGTGCCCAAAATCGTCCTGTAAAGGTCGCGCCCCACCCGGCACATCGGTGAAATCCGCGTGGTAAGATGAGGCGGCGTCGATGTTTGCGTGCAGCATGAAATGCGGGTGCAGGCCGTCTATTCCAGAGTCCATGACAGCCCAGGTGACTCCATCGCCGGAGGCGGTGAATGAGTTTCGTGCGGCATCGACTTTGACTGTGCGGATTGAGTGGGTAATACAACTCTGGATCTCAAAGTCGGGCCAGATATGGTGGATCGTTCGGAAACGTGAAGTCTCGACTGCCGGTTCTCCGTCAATTGCTTTATTGGTAGCGACTTGTTCGACGACTTCGGGCTTTGCTGTGGCCGCTTTTTTTGCCAACTTTTCGGCTTCCCGCTGGTCAATTTCCACGAGCTTCTTAATGACGCAGCCCTCAAGTCTGGCAAACACATATTGGTTGCTCACCTCGGTTTTGTACTCATCCACACCTTGGTCGGAATCGACCACCCGAGCGGCCTTCTTTGCTTTCTCGATATATTTCTTGATCAACGCTTTGGCAACCCCGCGCGGATCAGCATATTTGAATTCGGGGGCCTTTACTTCCGAATCACCGCCAATATCGATCGGTGTGAAGTTCAAATTGATGTCGATGATCACCTCGAATCTCGCCGGCCATATGCGTTCAATGGCTGGCAGCCTACCCCCGGCAATCATCCTGAGGAGTTGGTGGATGACCGCACCCTCGATCAAGGCCGGCACGATGTGATCGTTGATCACTGTCGGATCGGGATCGTCGACAATTGGCGGTATTTTGGCTCCGACTTTCCTGGCTGCTTCTGGAAGAATCTTGCGAACTGCTTCTAAAGCGGCTTTCGGGCCACCGGAAAACTCCGGGTGCAGAAAGATTGCGACGTTGTGTGCATCGCGTATGTGCGGGTGTTCCCGTTCTATGCGTTTTGAAACTGTGAGTTCCTGTTCGATCTGCTCTAGCAGCGGAAGTGAGATGACCGAACGTGAAAGGATCGTGGGGTTGAATTTGTGCGGTTTGCGTTCATGCTCTTTTTTCATAAAGAAATCCTCACACTTAATATTAAAGTGGCGAACAGGTCACCGTTGAAGTCTACGCCAAAGCGCCAATCGGAGTCGGTCGGATGTAGCCCTGTGGCAACTTGATTGCCAAAGCTTTGGTAATAGCGCTGACCTCTTTACATCGGGTAGGATCTTCGATCTATCGACATCAGCAGGAGCTGAAACGAAGCTCTGGTAATTCCACTTGCTTTGCAGTTCTTTCGTGTCACAACGCCATAGGATTTTGATGTGGCCTAACGATCTGCTAAAGCGAGCGCCGCCTGAAATTTAAACAATATAGTGGCTTACGGTTGAGGTTCGGCTTGAGCGGATAGTTAGGCACTGGCTATTAATATGAATGTTTTTGTAGTTATAAGGACTTGGGAATAGCTCCTGCAAGCACAAACGCACCCATTAAAATAGAGGCATAAAAAAGAAAATGCCTTTGAGTGGATTTTGGGGGTTGTTATTAATTATGACAATAGGTACAAAGAGCTAAAAAACAAAACTTCAAAATCGTCAAGGGTGGCGCGTCCCTTTGACCTGCTTGTTAGACCGAGCAAAATCAAGAAAATCAATGGGGTCAGTGTGATTCCATTGATTTTGCAACCCCATTGGTTTCCACTACCGAATAATCCGGTTTTGCCGCCTTTAACAAAAGGACATAGTAAATCGATGACTTTAATGCCGGTTTCCAAAATGCCGCTGATGCCTATGGCTTCGGATAACGGCAGTGGTTTAGAGTGAATATTACGGAATTCGGTTTTAGACAAAGATGGCTGTCCATCCAGTGGTTCACCGAATATATTCAGTAATCGTCCCAAATATTGCTCTGATACCGGGACGTGCAATGGCGCGCCGGTATCGAACACAGTCATGCCCCGGCTTAATCCGGCAGTGCCGTGCCGGATAATAGCCCGGATATGTCGCTCATCAAGATGCTGATGAACTTCGAAAAGATAAACGGTATGATCGAAACGGGTGCACAAAGCCTGACGTAATGGCGGCAACTGGGTGCAGTCGATAATCACCACCGGGCCATGCACTTCAACGATGGTTCCTGTAATTTGGCCATGTTCCTGTGGTATCTGCAAACGTTCCAATAGCGGCGACTCCAAAGGTGACGAATAAAATACGAAGCTTTGTTAGCGAACTATTTTTACCGCGAAGACATGAACGACTACAAGGATGCAGGAGGTAGAGCACCAAAAGTAGGCGCTTTAGGCGACGCATGGCGCAGTTGCCGAGAACTCGAAGTTATTGTGCTTTTTCTGATGACTATAATCTTCAGCCGTTGTGCTGGTTCCCAATCTCCAGATTGGGGAACCCAGGATGCGAAGCTCCAGCTTCGTGAGGCGGGAAGCAACTTAGTCACCAAGCTTGTGCCTTGAATCTGATCTATGCTCGGACGTTTTTCAAACGTTTTTTTGTGCTGGTGCGTTGATGAACGCAAGAGCTATTTCTTTACGATAAGAACATCATCGAGATAATCTTTAAAGACGGCATCGTAAGTCGTAATACACAAGGTTTCATATTTTGCTTGCGCAATCAGTAAGCGGTCGAAAGGGTCTTTAATGTTCAGCCATTGAAAACCTTGTGCTTCGATATCTTCGGCGATTTGTGCCGAAGGCAATGGCATTTTGCCCAAGCCGTTTTTTATCGCCATTTCCCATACTGAAACCGGACTGACGATTGCACCTTCTGTCTGAATCCGTTCAATGCAGGAAACGTCACGAATTTCGCCCATCAACCAGTTGTAAATGATGCAGGTGTCAAGCAACAGGCGCATGGTCGCTGGTAAACAGAAGTTCGATTTCGGCGTTGGTTGTTGGACTATCCCAATTGTCGGCATAGGCAACCCGGCCTTTCCATGCGCCGGGAGGCATGACTTTAGGGGGCGCATATTTGATAATTTTAGCGATGGGCAGGCCATTGCGGGCAATTAGCACTTCTTCGCCTTGTTCCGCTGCGATGATCAGGCTGGATAAGCAGTTTTGGGCTTCTGGAATATTGACTTGCATGGCGGTTGTCTCAATCTTTGGTGGCTTATGCAATCGTGAATGGGCTTGCATTGATTGTAAACCTGCAACCCACCTCGGTCGAGAAAATTGTTGCCGACTGCGCTTTAAGCCAAGGGTACGCTACGCGTACCTTTATTTAAAATTCCTGGACATTGAAAAAAGGTACGCGTAGTTGCGTTTTTTTCCTTCGTGTCTTCGTGTGAGCAAAAATGCGCAACTCTAAACCCATTTCTTTTTCTTAAAAAACCTGAGCAAAAATACCGATACGCCGATAAATACCGCCCACAATGCCGGGTAGCCCCATTTCCATTTTAGTTCCGGCATATACTCGAAATTCATGCCGTAGACGCCGGCGATAAAGGTTAATGGAATAAAAATGGACGCAAACACGGTGAGTACTTTCATGGTTTCGTTCATTTTGTTGCTGACGCTGGATAAGTAAATGTCCAGCATACCGGCGATTAAATCCCGGTATGATTCCATGGCTTCACTCACGCGAATGACGTGATCGTAAACATCGCCGAAATAGCGCTTGGTTTTTTCGTTAAGCAGCTGCGATTCGCTACGCTGAATGGAGGCCAGCAATTCCCGCAACGGCGATACGCTTCGGCGTAAAAAAATCAATTCACGCTTGATTTTCTGGATGGTGTTCAGGGTTTGCGCCGAGGGATTGGACAACAGTTCATCTTCAACGGCTTCAATCAACTCATCGAAGGTATCTTGCAGGGCAAAATACTCATCGACGATGGTATCCATGATGATATAAGTAAGATAATCCGTGCCAAGATTCCTGAGATGACTTTTATCGTTGTTAAGTCGACTGAAGAGGGGCTCAAATATCGCATCCGGCTTTTCCTTGAAGGTGAAAACAAATTTATTTAAGAGTAATAAACTGATTTGTTCATATTCCACATTAAATTCATCTTCGGCCATGGAAAGCGCTTTTATAACGATATACAAATAATCATCAAATTCCTCGAATTTCGGGCGTTGATGGGTGTTAAGAATATCTTCAAGTATCAGTGCATGAATATCAAAATGCTGGCCGATCGCATCAATAATTGACACGTCTTTCAGGCCGTCGATAATCACCCAAGTGACTGTATCGGTGGTTTGGTAGGGCAGCAGTTCTTCAATACTCTTGATGGTGCGCTGGGTTAGCGTTGATTTGTCGTAATCAATGACGGTGATTTTATGTTCGTGTTTATGCACTTCGCCGACATGCACCAGCGAGCCAGGCGGCAAGCCCGATTTTTCGGAAGCGTAACTCAGTGATTCAGACATGGTTTATCCCTTTTGATAAATATTTTTATCCGGTTGCTGTATTCAAGCATAATGGCGCACATTTTACAGGTGCTCCGGCAGTTGTTGGGATCAAAGTATAACTTTAGATTAAGGCTTTACACAGATGATACACAAACCGATGTTGGGCTGGCGTGAATGGGTGGGGCTGCCGGAACTCAAGCTGGCTGGGATTAAAGCAAAAATCGATACCGGGGCTCGGTCATCGGCTTTGCATGCATTCACTATCGAACCTTATCGAAAAGACGGTCAACGCTGGGTGATGTTTGCGATTCATCCCTTGCAAAAAAATTGCGATGTGTCGATTGAATGCCATGCACAGGTTAAAGACCGTCGGATGGTTACGGATTCCGGCGGACACAAACAGCGCCGGTATGTGATAGAAACACAGTTGGTTCTGGGGCGGTCGGTGATAAGGGCCGAAATGACGCTGACCAATCGGGACACTATGCGTTTTCGTATGTTGCTGGGGCGCACTGCGATGGATACACGGTTTATCATCGACCCCGGCGCATCGTATTTACAAGGCCAACCCGATGCGGTTGAATACCGGCGATTGCTGGTGCCGGAAAGGTGTATAGTTCCAGACAATTTGTAACTACTTAGCAGATATGGAACACGAATGACGCTGGTTGGACGGATAAGCATAGTCCACGAAAAACACGAAAAACACGTAACATCAGTAACTAATTTTTTATGAATAATCTTTAGTTTATCCGTGCTTATCAGTCAAATCCGTGTCATCCGCGTTCTATTTTTCTAGCTGCTGAGTATTAGCCATTGACGATATTTTTTAAGGCGTTTTGATCAACATGAGTAAGAAAAGCAAAACCGCGTTTGTCTGCGATCAGTGCGGAGCCGATTTTCCCCGCTGGGGCGGGCAATGTACCAGTTGCGGCGAATGGAATACCATCAAGGAAGTCAGGTTGGGTGGGGCAGAACGTAATAAAAGCTCGGCTGGTTATGCCGGAAGCCGGTCCGAGGTCAAATTACTGTCGGATGTTAATCTTTCCCAAGCGGAGCGGATTTTCAGCGGAATTTCCGAATTCGACCGCGTTTTAGGCGGCGGGATAGTCTGCGGCAGCGTGGTGTTGATCGGCGGAGCGCCTGGAGCGGGCAAGAGTACGCTGTTGTTGCAGGCGATTGCCAATATTGCCGCGCGCGGCGTCAGTGTGCTTTATGTTTCCGGCGAGGAGTCGCTGCAACAGATTGCCGAAAGGGCGCATCGACTCAAACTGCCTGCGGACAAAATCATGATGCTGGCCGAAACTTCGGTGCAACGAATCTGCGATGTATTGGATGAAGTCAAACCGCAAATTCTGGTGATCGACTCGATTCAGGTTATGCATACCCAAGACACGGAATCGGCGCCGGGATCGGTTTCCCAAGTCAGGGAATCTGCCAGTTATTTGACCCAATATGCCAAAAAGCATGATGTGTCCATTTTTATGGTGGGGCATGTCACCAAGGATCAATCGCTGGCGGGGCCGATGACCTTGAGTCACATTGTCGATACGCAAGTGATGCTGGGGTCCACCGATGATGCCCGGTTCAGGGTGTTAAGGGCCGACAAAAACCGTTTCGGCAGCGTCGGCGAGTTGGGGTTTTTCGCGATGGACAGCACGGGACTTAAAGAAGTTAAAAATCCCTCTGCAATGTTTCTAAACAGGCCGGATAAGCCCTCTTCAGGCAGCGTGGTTACCGTGCTGTGGGAGGGAACGCGGCCTCTGCTGGTGGAAATTCAGGCGCTGGTGACCGAATGTCAGTACGGCAATCCGCGGCGACTGGCGGTGGGCTTCGATCAAAATCGTCTGGCTATGTTGCTTGCCGTGCTGTCCCGACATGGCGGCATTTTTACCGCGAACGATGAGATTTACGCCAATGTGGTCGGCGGTATTAAAGTGACGGAAACCAGTTCCGATTTAGCCATTGTGGTGGGTGTTGTGTCCAGTCTGAGGGATAAGGTGATTCCGCATGATGCGTTCTTTTTCGGGGAAATCGGCCTGAGCGGCGAAATCAGGCCGGTAGCCAATGGTCATGCGCGGCTTAATGATGCGGCAAAGCACGGCTTCAAGAAGGCGGTTATTCCCAAGGCCAATGTGCCTAAAAAAGCTATTGAGGGTTTGGAGATTCACGGAGTTGCTACGCTTTCCGAAGCGTTGGATATTCTTTCAGAGCTGTAAAGTTCTGATCGGCCGCTTCCTTGGTTTTTTGTTTTGGTAGACGGAAACCATATCCTCTAATTTTTTAATATGAATTTAAACGGTTAAAAATCGGTAATGCCTTCAATATATTTATGAGTGAGTTTTAAATTCCTTTGCCTTGCAGCCGGTGGCTTTGGATAATAGCCATTATAAGTTCCTGTTTTCAATTGAAGACAACCCAAATTATTTAATAGGCTTTGTGAATACAAAGCGTGAGATGAGGATATGCACAAAAAAGAATACCAGTTAAAGCCGGGAAATCCTTATCCTTCCGGCTCCAGGGCTAAAAGCAAGGGTGTTAATTTTTCCATTTTCAGTCGTTATGCGACGCATGTTGAACTTTTGCTTTTTGATACGTCAGACGGCGATGAACCCTTTCAAACCATAGTGTTACAGGAAGAAGTTAACCGCACTTTTTTTTCATGGCACGTTTATGTGACCGGATTGCCGGTCGGCACATGGTATGCGTGGCGCATGGACGGGCCTAATCATGTCCGTGAAGCGGGATTGCATTTTGATAAGAACAAGCAACTGATTGATCCTTGGGTGCGTGCGGTCAGTCATAAACGTTGGAGTCGCAAGGCGGCGTGTATGCCGGGCGACAATAAGCTTACCGCCATGCGTTGCGTTGTCGTTGACGACCGTTATGATTGGGAAGGCGATGTGCCGCTACGCATTCGTAGCGAAAGAGCTATTGTTTACGAACTGCATGTAGGCGGTTTTACGCGACATCCCTCTTCAAAAGTGACCAATCCGGGTACTTTTGCCGGACTGATTGAAAAAATTCCTTACCTGCAAGCACTCGGTATTACTCACGTTGAACTATTGCCGGTAATGGCTTTCGATGAGCAGGATGTTCCCGGGCACACTGCCGATTTGGGGCTGAAAAACTACTGGGGTTACAGTACCCACAGTTTTTTCAGTCCGCATCCGGGGTATTGCGTCACCCCGGAGCAGGGAACGCATGTAAATGAGTTTCGCGATCTGGTTAAAGCGCTGCATCAGGCAGGCATGGGCGTCATTATGGACGTTGTGTTCAACCATACCGCAGAGGCGGGCGCAGATGGCCCGATCATTAATTTCAGGGGCATAGGGGATGATATTTTTTATCATCATGACAAGTTCGACAAGAGCATCCTTCACGACTACACCGGCTGCGGCAATACGGTAAACGCCAATCACCCCTTGGTGGCCAACTTCATTATCAGCTGTCTGGAATACTGGGTCAGGGAAATGCATGTCGATGGTTTTCGCTTTGATCTGGCCAGCGCGTTGGCGCGAGGGGAGGGTGGCGAAGTGCTGCAAGATCCGCCTTTGCTCTGGGGTATCGAGCTTTCCGAGCAGCTGGCCAAAACCAAGTTGATTGCCGAGGCTTGGGACGCGGCAGGACTGTATCAGGTCGGCAGTTTTCCCGGTTATCGCTGGGCCGAATGGAACGGCAGATACCGGGATGTTATCCGGCGTTTTGTGCGCGGCGATAAGGGGCTGGTCAACGAGCTTGCAACCCGCCTTTGCGGCAGTAACGATCTGTATGAAGACAAAGGCCGACTGCCTATTAACAGCATCAACTTCGTAACCTGTCACGACGGCTTTACCCTGTACGATTTGTTCAGTTACAACGAAAAACATAATTATGCTAACGGTGAATATAATCAGGATGGCTGCAATAATAATTTAAGTTTCAATTGCGGCATTGAGGGAGAAACTGAAGATTCAAGCATTTTGGCGTTGCGCAGAAAACAGGTGAAAAATGTTTTCGCGATGTTGCTGCTCAGTCATGGCGTCCCCATGTTATTGGCGGGCGACGAGTTATTAAACAGCCAGCACGGCAATAATAACTGCTACTGCCAGGATAACGAATTGTCCTGGATAGATTGGAATATGACTGATCAAAATGCCGATATGCTGCGTTTTGTCCAGCTTATGATAGCGTTGCGTAAAAGACACCCATCCATCATGCGGCGGCGTTTCTTGACCGGAAAATCCGTCAATGGGAGGGGGATAGCCGAGATTCAATGGCACGGCACTGAAATCAACAAGCCGTTATGGGATGATCATGACGCGAAGGTTTTAGCTTTTACCCTGGCAGGCGTTGAAAGTAACGAACCTGATCTGCATGTTGTGATGAATATGTCAGATCAACAAGTCAGCATTGAACTACCTGTTATTATCGGTCGTTCATGGTGTCTGGCTTTGGACACGTCGCTGAAATCACCGAGGGATATTGTGTTTCCGCAAGATCAAAAACCTGTGAGCGAAAATTTTTACCCGGTAAATACCCGAACTGTAGTGGTCTTTGAGAATGGACATTGTTGAATAAAAACTGATGCAGCAGCCGATAATTTCCACCTGGTTCCAGTCTTCTTCGGGTATGGCTGGTCACCAGCTTGGCTATGACGGAATCGGTCAGTAATAAATTGTCGGGCAGTAGCAGTTCGGTTTCATTATCGATGTGCTCAAACAGAAAAGGCATGACATTGGACAGCGCGTTACATTGGGCAATCAGTGTTAAGCGATACAGTTCGCCCTCTTGATCACCGGCCAATTTGAGTTCTCTATAACCTGTTGTGAATTAAGGTCGGGGGAATTCGCGGTTTTGTGCCGGTTCCGGCTCAGCGTTTAGTATTTCAGGCAAGCCGCCTTCCCGACTGGAAAACACCCGATAACCGTGGTTAAGGTAATCGTGAATTTCCATGTAACGCAACGCGGCAAAGCGGTTAAACCAGGTGTAAGCCAACCAAACCATCCTGCTCAATACGAGCGGTTGTCCCTTTGGCTGCTAATCTTGGCGGGCCAGGATTTCCCGGCAATAATGACTAAATCGCCACTTTTTTGGCTGGAGCAATCTCTACAGAATCGTTATTTTCCGCCAGTCCGAGACGATGATCCCGAGCGGTAACAGCGGCGATAAAATCTTTACGTGCTTGCGGGGCTTTGAGTTTGTTTTTGTTTTTGTTCATGCACAGTAATCCATGTGAAGAGTCTCAAAGCGCGAGCTTGAGGTCGGTCAACAAAACAATCTGGCCAAAACCAAAAGCTTTATCGTAATAACGGCGGTCAGCGGTAACCAGTTTAGCGCCATGGGTGTTCAAGGCCACTGCATGATATAAGGTGTCGAACAAATGATGCTGACAACGAATGGCAAGATCCATGGCTAAGGTATAAATCTCAGGCCCATCGGAGCAACGGCTTTCGATGCTTAATAAATCAAGCAAGTCATTCTGTGCTTCCTCTGGCTTTTCACGGGCAAGTACCGCAGTCACTTCCGCAATAAAATGCGGCGGTTGCAGCAGTCGGATGCGCTCATCATCGACACCGGACAGAATGGCTAATGCCAGGTCGCAGTCCGGTTCATTGTCCCTGCTCTGGAAGAACCATTTGAGTGCGACACCGGCGTCGACCACCAAAATCATGGGCGGCCTTCTTCCCGCGCTGCATGAAGTTCTTCATCGCTGATTGCCGGAGCGTGTTTCCGGCGTTCCACTATTCTCGCAATCGCATCATGACTGCGTTGTTTACGCTGCGCACGCTCAACTGCCTCACGCATCAGTTCGGTAATGACTGCACTCTTATTTTGTCCTTGGTAAGCAGCATTAAAGGCATCTTTAACATCGTCTGGTACGCTAAAATTCACGGTAGCCATGGCATCTCCTGGATTGTTGAAAACTTCAACAAATTATTAATTATTAGAGGGGAAAGAGCAATTATTTAGAGATAATGAGTGGATTTATTGAATTCTGGCTTTTTTACCTTCATGCAGGGCTAATAATAATTCTTTTCCAAGTTTGGCGAGGTAGGCGTCGACTTCGTCCTCCGTTTCCAGATAGGTTTTGGTGTTGAGTGCTTCGGCACGAATCACTTTAACGAGTTTTTGCAGTGCAGTTGGTTTCGGAGTATCTGTGTTGGAGGTATCTTGCTTGCCAGGAATAGGCTCTTTAATGCCTGCGGGGGTATGCGCCTTTGGCAAGCAGGTGTCTCTCCCTCTCCATTTCCCACCGCTGGGGGGGGAATCAAAAATCCAGAAGCCGATTTCGTTACCGAGACCTTTACTATTAAGGAATTCATTGGAACTTATTTTTGGTAAAATTTGATTGAGTCGTTCCTCAATCTTTCCCCAGGCACTTATGCAATTGGCTTGTGACCCGGATTTTTGTATTTTTGAGAGTTAAAAGCCAGTCATAAACTTGTTCCAATCTTGTTTTTTCAGTTCCATCGGCGATGCCCGCGGAAAAAAAAGACGGAATCTCAAAACTACAGCGGTTTCAATTTTGATTAGTAACTATTAAAAGACTATGTCACCATTAAAGCAATAAAACAACATTGTCGCTGGAGTGCAGGCTTCGCCTGCACTGGCAAGCAAAGCTTCCGCTCCTGCTCTCGCCCCTTACCCACATCCATGTAGGCAAAGCTTGCACTCCCGTCACACCATAGTTTCAATAGGCATAGTGGTTATTTTAGTAATTAACTGAATTTGAAAACGCTGTATGTATTTTATCATTTTGATTTTATTGATATTGTCATAATGAGAATTGCTGGCATACAGTACTAGACCCTGCGGAATTTACTACGTATACTTGGATGGGCTTGCTTTTCAAGGTATAACCCAAGAAAAAAGTGGAGTTAGGTGTAGGGAAGAATTTTAGATAAGGTAATCGTAACGTTTAAGGCTGGTGATGACGTTTTTGCATTCAGGATACAATTCCAAAATCAATCTATCGGCGAAAGAAATGCTTGAAATAAGTCAGGAAATCAGTCGAAATTTTACGCCATGTTTTTCAAGTTGGATGCCGGAGCTTGTTGAAAAAATCAGGCTTTCGCCAAAGGAATTGTTGGATATAGGCGAGGAAATCGGCCGGGATTTTGCACCCAAAGCGTCTTACAATATCCCCGAAGTGGTTCTTTTGCCCGTTGATCCCGGACACCTTTACGCCTATTGGAATCTTGGAGAAAACCGGGAAATCTCTACGTCTGATAACGAACGCAAGGATCAACTCACTTTAAGGATTTATTCGCAACCCGACGAAGAGAGAGAGGCTATCGAAACAGCATCATGGTTCGACGTTGCCATTGATAGCCCCAAGACCCAACAACAAGTGTCCTTGCCCAGCCCGGTTAATGAAACGGCTTATTCAGCCGCCATTGGCAAATGTTGTGCAGATGATAGTTTTATCGCTTTTGCGCACTCGAACATTATTCACGCCCCTCATGGAGGGACGGCGTGGCGTCAAGACCATGAGAACTCCACCTATTGCCTGAGCAAAAACGCCTCAGGTCAAGGAATCAGCAAATAAGCGTGATGACAAAAAGCTTACCTCGTTCTGATCACGCTTCCTGCCGGCAAGGATTCCTGAGTATTATTCTCCACGCACATCTTCCCTATGTGCGGCACCCTGAATATGACAGTTTTTTTGAAGAGAATTGGCTGTTTGAAGCCATGACCGAATGTTATCTGCCGCTGATCGGCGTACTTGACAGGTTACACTCCGATAACGTGGACTACCGGCTAACGCTGTCATTGTCGCCGACGCTGATGGCAATGTTGCGCGACGACTTGCTACAAACGCGTTATCTGAAACATCTGCATAGTCGGCTGGAATTGGCTGAAAAGGAAATCATCAGAACCCGCAAGCAGCCCCAGTATCAAAAATTAGCGCGACTCTATCGCCGTTTTTTCCTGAACGCGTTAAACATTTATCAAGAACGTTACCAAGGCGATTTATTGGGAGCTTTTAAAAAGCACCAGGCCACCGGCAAACTTGAATTGATAACGACTGCCGCGACCCACGGTTTTTTGCCGTTGCTCAATGTCAGCGAAACCGCAGTCCGCAATCAGGTCAATACGGGTATCGCAGCGTTTAAAGCCAACTTCGGCCCTGCTCCGACCGGTTTTTGGCTGCCTGAATGCGGCTATTATCCCGGTCTGGAGACAGTGTTGGCCGATGCCGGGATTGAGTATTTTTTTGTCGATACCCACGGCGTTACGGACGCAAGTCAGCAGCCTCGTCATGGCGTTTATGCGCCGATCGCTTGCGGCAACGGTGTCGCAGCGTTTGCGCGCGATCCCGAGTCGTCACAGCAGGTCTGGAGCGCAAAGGAAGGCTATCCGGGGGATTTCGACTACCGCGAATACTATAGCGACATCGGTTTTGAGCTGGACCCGGATTATATCGCCCCCTATATTCTCGACGGGAAAACCCGTATCAATACCGGGATAAAGTATCATCGCGTGACCGGCGAGAATCTGCCCAAGGACATTTATAATCCGAGGAAAGCATTGGCAAAAGCGTATGAACATGCCCAGGATTTTATCGATAAACGGCAGCATCAAATTGACCGGCTTAGCGCTACCATGGACAGACCGCCGATCATCGTAGCGCCTTACGATGCCGAATTGTTCGGTCATTGGTGGTTTGAAGGAACTCACTGGCTGGAATGTGTACTGAGGCTGGCAAGCGAAAACGCCAATGACGTTCAGCTGATCAGTTGCGGCGATTATTTAAAACAGCAGCCGCCGGCTCAGATCGCTACGCCCGCCGCATCAACCTGGGGCGATCAAGGTTATTCCGGTTACTGGATAAATGAATCAAATGACTGGATTTACCCACTGCTCCACAAGGCCGAGCAGGAGATGGAGAAACTGGCGCGGGATGTTCGGGGATTAACGCTTACTCCGTTACAGACGCGAGCTTTGAATCAGGCTGCCAGATCGGTTTTGCTTGCACAAGCCTCCGATTGGCCGTTTATCCTGAAATCGGGGACAACTGTCGATTATGCGAACAAGCGCATTACCGATCATCTGGCCCGATTTAACTATTTACACGATAGTATTCGCAAGAACAGGATCAATGAGCGTTACCTGACCGCTTTGGAAATCATGGATAACATTTTCCCGGACATTGATTTTCGGGATTATAATCTTGGGTAGATACTGGTTCCCAAGCTTCAGCTCTCATCGTTATACACATCGCGAAGTAGGCCGGAATAAGCCTGTCCGCGCATTAAAGCGCAGGACAGGCATTTCCGGCATCCCCCCGAGGCTCAGGAGTGCCGGAAACGCCCACCCTTGCTGTCGCCCGGCGGGCTTATTCCGGCCTACATCCTGGTTTCCAAGCTGGAGCTTGGGAACCGGCGAATCTGCTATCGTTCCTTCTGACCTGTATTTCAGAGTAGCAATCACGGAGACAACGGATGAACAAAATCCAACTGCTGTATGTTGAAAATGTGATTACCCGAAAAAAAGCGGGCGCTCAGCAAACGCTGAGTTTTTTTATGCAGGTGGAAAGCGTCAGTTACGACAAACGGATTGATGTGGTTTGGTCGGGTGAAGACGGCGTATGGAAAACCCTGCCTGCAAGCTATCACAGCAAGTTGGAACACGATAAGGAGTACTGGCAGGCCCGGATACATTTTCAGCTCACCCCGGATAAATCGTTACCCGGCAATATCCGGTTCGGATTGTGCTGCCAGACTTCTACTGCCGAGTACTGGGATAACAATCAGGGCTTAAATTATTCCAGTCAGGCCGATTCAGGCATCAAGTTGGCTTGCGATGTCCCTGTTTTGAACATCGACTTTGCAAACAAGCTGGATGACGGACAAAAAAACGTTCCGATCACGGTAGCAGTGGACAAGTTTAACGATGCCGACAAGGTGACGGTACACTGGACGACGGATAACTGGCGGCATACTCATAAAACCTCTTGCCATTTCAAAAGAAACTACTGGGACAAAGTGGCGCTCAGCAATGCCAGAAACCCCAATCAGTACGGCGTTGCAATCTGGAAAGGCTGGCTTAGGATCGGTCAGGCGTTCCGCTTGCAATACAGCATCTCCGTCGAACGCAACGGTCAGATTTTTTGGGACAATAACTACGGCAAAAATTACTCGCTTAGCCGCGAGCCGCTAAAAGTTTTGATTCTTAATCTGCATTGTTATCAGGAAGATGAGCAGGATTATAAGTTCTCCCAAATAGCCAAGGCGATTAACGAACTGAATGTTGACGTTGTTTGTCTTCAGGAAGTGGCAGAACTTTGGAATGACGGGGCAGGGGACTGGGAGTCCAATTCCGCCAAAATAATTAATGATCGCCTCGCTACGCCCTATCATATCCACACCGACTGGTCGCATCTGGGTTTTGACAAGTATCGCGAAGGCGTGGCCATTTTAAGCAAATATCCGCTGATTAAACAGGACGCCAAGTATGTGTCGGCCAGCAATGATGTCCACAGTATTCACTCCCGAAAAGTGGTCATGGCTCAAATCAAAGTGCCTTATATGGGGCGGGTTAATGTTTTTTCGGCACATTTAAGCTGGTGGGAAGACGGATTCGCTGGGCAATTCCAACGATTGTGCGAGTGGGCCGAAGCTAAACAGTCGTCGCATGTCAACGCCACCCTGTTGTGCGGCGATTTTAATATTGCCGCCGGATCAATGGGGTATCATCTGGTGGTCAATGGACACCAATATGACGACCAGTATTTAGCGGCTAATTCGCAGGGCGTGTTTGAAAAAATCTTCAGAGTTAACGATCCTTACTGGCAAGATTATCTGAGCGATGATTATCGTATCGATTATATTTTCTTGAATAAAACCAGCGAGCTGCAGGTCACGTCAGCGACGGTTTTGTTTACCGAGCGGGATTATGGAAGGGTTTCCGATCATTGCGGTTATTTTATGACTTTTGAGCCAAAGGTTTAAGGTGAAAGATGCAAGGCGAAAGGCAGGAGTGCAAGCTTTGCTTGCACAGCAGGCGAAGCCTGCACTCCTGCAATCGCTGTTCAAGGCGCGCTACGCCGCGAACAGCGATTGTATATAATACCTTTCAAACTCAGGACGCAGCGCGCCCACTAATGCGTTCCCACGTAGCGCTCATCTGTATACACAACGCTGCCCAAGAGTCGTCATACCTGCATGGACGGTAACTTGGCGGCTCTACAGATACTTGAGCAACGCGAAGTTTCACATCCCTGTGCTCTGGATTCCGGCAATCCGGAATGACGTGCTTGGAAATACTTGCGTATAACGACGAGCGTAGCGCGTGGGAACGAGACAAAATTGTAAGGTACAAGGCTTCACCTTTATCATGGAGATAAACTTATGCAGATAGCTGAACACTATGCCTCGCCGACTCATGGAAACCTGGGCGGCTCTTTTCAAAGAGTGAACGACTTTAATGACAAATTCTATATCCGCTGGGGAAAAATAGATTTTGATGTGTTTTTCGGCGTTCAGGCTAATGTAAAGGTTATCCTAAAAGTCTACCGCGACGCGGTCTGCGAAACCTATATTGTCGATACCGATGCCTATGACATTCAGTGGGATCGCCACAAGCGCTGTACGCGGGATTTTTACATACACCCGTTTTCCAGCAACTTCGGCCAGATCAACTGCGTCAAGTTCGCTTTTATTGTGCATCTGGATGAGCACTCCATTGCCTCCCGGAACGAATATATCTTTATGGACTGGCATCAACTTCAGGGAGACCTGCCGCAGCACCGAAAAATTACCGGAGATTGGGCAACGGCCAACAACTATCGGACCTATGAGCTGAATGCCGGTGAATTGCAGAGCGATGTGGATTGGTATAACCATCATTTCGAAGCATTGCAGCTGGTGCCCAAATTCACCAAGGGACAGCAGTACCATCCTTATCATCCCAAACGTTATATTCACGACCTTATCGACAAGGTTATCCGCTGCAAGCACGAAAATCCTGAGCGCTTATGTACCATAAAAGTCAGCGTGGATTGCATTGACGACCATGATTTCACTACCCATTTGCTAAGCGCCGGCGATCAAGGGGTTTTGGTTCAGTGCATCGTGGATTGGCGAAAAATGACCCTGACCAACAGCCAAAACTATGCGCGGTTAAAGCGTTCCCGAATTGAATTGATCGGCGTGTTTTGCAGTCCCAAGCATCATCTGATCGAAGTGGAGCCGGATATGCACACCAAATTTATCATTTTTAATGATGAGGACAGCATACTGGGTTCATTCAATATCACCTTCGATCGCTGGTGGGCTAATTGGGAATCGGGGATGACCTTTCATTCCAAAGGCATTTGCCGACTGCTGGATAACATCTTTCAAAGTCAGCGGGGCGGCGTCAACCAGAAATACGGCATCGACCCGTTGAGCCATTTCAACCTGCTCTACACCTTTGGTCGGCACACCATGCTTAACGGCAAGCCCTACCGCCCCCATCATGCCATATTGGCCGAAATTAACCGCGCCAGATATTCGATTAAAGTGTCATTATTTTTGATTGGCGATTTGTTGGGGGATCATCATGACAGCGTGGTCAACGCGCTGATAAATGCCAAGAACCGGGGCGTCAATGTCCATATCCTGCTTAACGGACATCTGGCCAGACAGGGGCGTATAGGGGTAGAACGACCGATGGCGGAAGAACTGGCCCGCCCGTTGCTGCCGACAGTGGATCGGTTAAAGCATGCCGGTATTGGGGTGGGCCTGGTTTACGGACAGGACGATCATCCGGTGCCGTATTCCCCGATTCATTCCAAATATTGCATTATCGACGACTACATCGTCATAGAAGGCAGTTTCAACTGGTACAACACCTCGGTTTTTTCCCATGATCTACTGGTAGTGGCCGCCAATTACGAAGTGGCAAAGCCTTATCTGTATGAGTTTGAGCAAATACAGCGATCGTTCAGGGTGTATTATTGAACCGGTTTGCCCTTGGCTGTTGGGAGAGTTTTTGCGCCAAAAAGCCCCACCTGTTGGGTTAGGCGCAAAAAATTAACCATAATCTATGGCACTACCGAGTTGTACCAAGTGAGTGATGAATACATATCATCCCTCACCATTCAGTTATTCGTAGGCCTTAATCTTTAAAAGCCGCTCCACGCTGACTATTTTATAGCCATTTTCTTTCGCAAAATTAAGCGTTTGTTTTAACACTTGAATGGTTTTATCCGAAGTATCATGAAACAGAATAATAGCGCCCGGTTTTATTTGTGCTTGTACGCGTCGGGTTATGATTTGTACGGTGTCTGCGGTTGTATCGAACGAGCGGATGTTCCAGCCGATGATGCTGTAATTCAAACTATTTGAGGCTTTTGCAAGATTGGGTGTGGTCACTCCATAGGGCGGCCGGAATAATTTCATGCGTTTGCCAATGACTTTGAAAACACTCTCCGTGGTCTGGTTTAGTTCATTCTTAAAGCCTTGCAAGCTTTTAAAATCCACATAAAAAGAATGCGTGTGGCTGTGGTTGCCAATACTATGTCCGTCTGTATCTATTTGTTTCAAAATGCTTTCATTGCCCGGAATGTTTTTTCCGATGACAAAAAAAGTTGCCGGAGCATTGTGCTGCGCTAATATTGACAGCACCTGTGGAGTGTATTCCCGGTTGGGTCCATCGTCAAACGACAGGGCAATTTCTTTTTCTGAAATATTCGCATGGCAATAGGCGTGGGTGTGAAAATTGGATTGAATGATTGCCGAACCGTAAATGATTAATGCCAGATAAACTGTGCTTGGCAATACCAGCCACCCTAGGCTGATTCCAAAAAACGTGTGTAACAAACCAATAACGCTGACGGCGATGATGAAGCTGTTGCGGGTTGATTTAAATGTCATTTGATGTGTTTGCTAATCTTGCAAGGGAGTAGATCGGGTTAGTGTAGCTTAACCGGACAAACCAAGGCCGTAAGGTTACAAGCCTTGGTTTTTTTTCGTGGGTTTATGTCTAAGTTGACGGTAAGGGTATGGGATAATTATCGCTACAGCGGGTAGGATGGGTAGAGCAACGCGACTTGTAAAGCACGAAGTAAAACCCATCGTGTCGGCGATTCGTTATGATGGGTTTCGGCTAGCGCCTCTCGGTAACTGCTCCATGCGTCGCCTAAAGCGCCTACTTTTGGTGCTCTACCTCCTGCATAATCCACATGGATGTGGTGAATGCAGTCATACCCATCCTACCCGCTCACCGGACCAACTACAGATGACTGTACAAGGTCATATATTGTTTGGCGCTTTTGCTCCATGAGTAGTCTTTTTGCATGCCGTTGGTTTGTAGCTGTTTCCAGGTTTTAGGGTGACTGTATAAGATAAGCGAGCGTTTAATGGCTTCCATTAACGCGCCGGGACTCGCTTCATTGAAAACAAGTCCCGTTGCAGTATTATTGTTCAGTGTTTCCGGGACGGTGTCGACGACGGTATCAGCCAGTCCGCCGGTTTTTCTGACAACGGGGATGGTGCCGTAGCGTTGACTGTATATCTGGTTTAAACCGCAGGGTTCAAAGCGCGATGGCATCAGGAAAATATCTGCCCCCGCTTCAATCAGATGCGCCAGCGTTTCGTCATAACCAATGGTGATCGATATTTTATCGGGGTGGCTTTCGGCAAAATTGTGCAAGCGCTGTTCAAAACCTTTGTTACCGCTGCCGAGCAGTACAAATTGCAGCGGGTGGGTCAGCATCTCGGGGAGACATTCCAGTATCAAATCAATGCCTTTTTGTTCTACCAAACGACTGATAAGCCCGAACACGGGAATGTTTTTATCAACGGGCAGGGATAATTGTTCCTGTAGCGCTGCTTTATTAAGCAGTTTTTTGTGTATCGTAAAGCGATTAAACGTTTGGCTGATGTTGGTGTCGGTTTCCGGATTCCAGTGGTCGGTATCGATGCCGTTGATAATGCCGCTCAGGAAGTCTTTTCGGTGACTTAACAAACCTTCCAGACCATAGCCGAACTCGGCGGTTTGAATTTCCTTGGCATAGGTCGGGCTTACGGTGGTGATACGATCGGAATAGATCAGGCCGCCTTTAAGGAATGACAGCATGTCATGAAACTCTATGCCGTTCGGATTCCAAAGTTGGCCGGGCAAGTTTAAAGAAAGGTAAGTCGCGCTTGGGAATACTCCCTGATAAGCCATGTTATGTATGGTGAAAACAATAGCCGGGCGGCTGTATTCCAGTGACAGCAGCGCAGGTACCAGCCCGCTTTGCCAATCGTTGCAGTGAACGATGTCGGGTTTCCAATCCAACCAGCTCCGGTTCATCGCAACTTCTACCGTGACGCGGCAAAAGAGGGCAAAACGTTCAGCGCTGTTCGCCCAAGGCTTGCCGTGTTCATCAACGTAGGGATTGCCCGGAAAATTAAAAAAATCAGGGCAATCTACCAGCAACACGATTACGCCGGTGCCCGGCAATCGGGTTTCCAGGATATTCACAGCGTAATTATTTACATAGACTGTGCTTAGGTAGCGAACTTCTTCGGTCGTTTTGATAGCCTGATAATTGGGCATGATAATGCGCACATCTTCACCCAATTCCGATAACGCCTTGGGCAAACTGCCGGAAACATCAGCCAAGCCTCCGGTTTTAATCAGGGGATGGGCTTCACTGGTGACAAAAAGTATTTTTTTCATGGTGTTGATTTTTATCAGCGGGTAATTATTCAGCAGATGAGCTATGTACGCTGTGCGTACCTCTGCGTAACTGCTTTATGAATAGATGTTTACTTGCAAGGTTTACAACCAAGTCTCACACAGATTTCCTTGTGGATACGCTCGAACGCTGCCGGTTTGAGGCACCCAGCGTAACGATGACAGTGTCACGGTTCAGGGAAAACAGCCTTGTAGCACGTATCCAGCTTATTTTTGGCAACCGGCCGTCAACAATGTCATCGTCTTGTAGCAAAACGGCATCATCGTGGCCTGCCTGAGAGGTAATAGCCGCAGCAAGGAAATCACCAAAAGCATCCGGGGTAGTCAGTAACAACACTGGGCGACGCTTTTGGTAAGTCAGGTCGGAAAATGGAAATGGAATTTGGACGATGTCAGAGCTTTTTAACATCGTTCCAAACCTCATCATCCTGGTTATCCCAAATGTGTTTCATTACAATTTCTTGTGCGCGTGTTAGGTCGGACATCTCTGCACGATCTGCATTTTTACAGCTCAGGTATTCAATAAAATGCAGGGCTTCCAGCGCCAAAGATTCCGGTAACGGTTTGGCGACCTCATAAATTTGTTCGGCGATTGACATCGAAACTCTCCTTATCAAATGATGCGAAGTTTAGCTTAATTTAACGGCCTATAGTTTCAAAATCACGGCCCCCAGGGGCGGTAAAGTCAGGCTGATAGAGTGAGGCTGATTCATCCACGCTGTCGGTTCCGACAATGCCGCACCGTTGCCGACATTGCTGCCGTCGTAGTAACCGGAGTCGGAATTGAATATTTCCGTATAAGTGCCTGCCATGGGCACGCCGATTCGGTATTGCTCACGAGCTACCGGTGTAAAGTTGAGCACGACAATCAAGTCTTCATGCTCGGTCTTGCGCCGATAACTGATGATGGATTGCTGCACATCATGGCAATCGATCCAGTCAAAACCCTGATGATCGAAATCATGCTGGTATAAGGCCGGGTGTTTTTTATAAAGCCGGTTCAGGTCTTTTACCAACGATTGCACGCCCTTGTGATGCGGGTAGTCCAGCACATACCAGTCCAATTCTTTGTTGAAATTCCATTCGGTGCCTTGCCCGAATTCACAGCCCATAAACAGCAGTTTTTTGCCGGGATAGGTGTACATCAAGGTGTACAGCAGCCGAAGATTGGCGAAACGCTGCCATTCATCCCCCGGCATTTTGCTGACCAGAGAGCCTTTGCCGTGCACCACTTCATCGTGGGAAAAAGGCAGGCAGAAGTTTTCGGTGAAGGCATAGAGCATACCGAAAGTGAGTTGGTCATGATGATATTTGCGGTGTATCGGCTCCTGGCTCATGTAAGCCAGCGTGTCATGCATCCAGCCCATATTCCATTTCATCGAAAAACCCAATCCGCCGGTCCAGGTCGGACGGGTCACCTGCGGCCAGGATGTGGATTCTTCAGCCATCATCACGGTGCCGGGGTGCTGGTCATGGGTGACGGTATTCAGTTCTCTCAGAAAATCTATCGCTTCCAGGTTTTCGTTGCCCCCATACATATTGGGAATCCAGTCATTATCATCGCGGGAATAATCCAGGTACAGCATCGAGGCCACGGCATCGACCCGCAAGCCGTCAAGATGAAATTCCTCCAGCCAGAAAATGGCGCTGGACAGCAAAAAGTTTTTAACTTCATTGCGGCCGAAGTTATAGATTAATGTGCCCCAATCGCGGTGTTCGCCCTTGCGCGGGTCTTCGTGTTCGTAAAGCGCGCTGCCGTCAAAGCGGGCCAGCGCAAAGCTGTCTTTGGGGAAATGCGCGGGCACCCAGTCCAGAATCACGCCGATACCGTTTTGATGGCAGATGTCGACAAAATAGCGAAAATCATCCGGTGTGCCGTGACGACTGGTCGGGGCAAAATAACCGGTGGTTTGATAACCCCAGGAGGCATCCAGCGGGTGCTCGGTCACCGGCAATAATTCAATATGGGTAAAGCCCATCTCCTTGACATAGTCGACCAGCTGCACGGCCAGTTCACGATAATTGAGGAAATTGCCCAGATGATCGCGTCGCCAGGAACCCAGATGAACCTCGTAGATGGACATAGGTTCATGCAGCCAATTGTGGCGGACACGCTCGTCCATCCATTGCCGATCTTCCCAAACATAGCTGTTTTCATGGATCACGATGGACGAGGTATTGGGACGAAACTCAAACTGTTGACCATAAGGGTCGGTTTTTAACAGAACCTCGTTGGTATTGCGGTTTAATATCTCGAATTTATAGTAACAACCGACTTGCAAATCCGGCATGAACAGCTCCCAGATGCCGCTGCCGCCCAAGCTGCGCATTGGGTTGCAGCGTCCGTCCCAACGATTAAAATCGCCCACCACGCTGACCCGTCCGGCGTTGGGCGCCCAGACCGTAAATAGAACCCCGTCAATACCATCTGCGTTGTGCAGATGTCCGCCCAGTTTTTGGTAAATGTGCCAGTGTTTGCCTTCGCCGAATAAATGCTGGTCGAACTCCGGCAATTGAGTGCCAAAATCATACGGGTCATGGTTTTCGTGGCTGTAACCGTCCTTATCGATCCAGGACAATCGATAATGTTCTGGCAATTGTTCATGTTCGGCGTTATATTCGAAAAAGTCCGTATCGGGTAGCCGGTTTAAAACAGCGCCGTTGTGACTAAAGCACACTGTTTCTGCATAAGGCAGATACACCTTAACCTGAATGTGATTGTTCTTGAGATGGCGACCTAAAACTGAAAAAGGATCATGATGTCTGGCTTCCATGATTTTTATAGCATCAGAATCAAGTACGTTTATAGATTGCTTTTTCACTATGAATAGCCTCGGCGTAGTGGAATAATAGTTAGGTGAATGTTACCAAACACATCAAGAGTTGTCAGTCTATTCCACATGGAGATGAAAAATGTCAGCGTCAAGTAAGCAAAAGCATGATCATAATATCAGTCACTTAACCCGCAATACCATTGCGTTAATATTGGCCGGCGGTCGCGGTTCACGGTTAATGAATATGACCGATTGGCGCGCCAAGCCGGCTGTGCCCTTCGGTGGCAAGTTTCGGATCATTGATTTTCCGCTGTCGAACTGCATGAATTCCGGCATACGCAAGATAGGCGTATTGACCCAATACAAGTCGGATTCACTGATCAGGCATATTCAGCAGGGCTGGGGGTTTTTGCGCGGTGAATTTGGTGAATATGTCGACTTGATGCCCGCGCAACAACGGCATGATGAGAATTCCTGGTATGAAGGAACCGCTGACGCCATTTTCCAGAATATTGATATTTTGCGCAGTCGCAATCCCGAACATATTTTAGTGCTGGCCGGCGATCATATTTATAAAATGGATTACGGCGCCATGCTTGCCGATCATGTTGAAAAAAATGCCGATTTAACGATAGGCTGTATAGAGGTCTCGCTGCTGGATGCAACGGCTTTTGGCGTCATGGATGTTGACAACAATCGGCGGGTCAGGGCTTTTGTGGAAAAGCCTGAGCACCCCCCCCTTATGCCGGGCAGAACCGACACTGCATTGGCGTCCATGGGTATTTATATTTTTAATGCCGGTTTTCTGTTTGAACAATTGCTTAAAGATGCCGATACCAAAGGCTCAACCCGTGATTTCGGCAAAGATATTATTCCCGCCGTTATCGATAAATATATAGTCAATGCTTATCCTTTTTTGGATTTACAAAGCGGGGAACAAAGTTACTGGCGCGATGTAGGTACCATTGATGCGTACTGGTCTGCCAATATGGAATTGATTGGCGTAAAACCGGATTTGAATTTATACGATAAAACCTGGCCTATATGGACTTATCAGGCGCAAACGCCTCCGGCCAAGTTTGTTTTTGATAGCGACAAAAGACGAGGTCTGGCAGTTGACTCCATGGTTTCAGGCGGCTGTGTGATTTCCGGAGCAAAAGTCAGGCATTCTTTATTATTCTCCAATGTCCGCGTTAATTCGTACACGACTTTACAAGATACTATCGTTTTGCCGGAAGTTAATATCGGTCGCCATTGTCGTATTACCAAGGCGATTATAGAAAAAGGCTGTGAAATTCCGGAAGGCACTGTGATTGGTGAAAATAGAGCGGAAGATGAAAAGAAATTTCATGTAAGTCCTGGCGGAGTCGTTTTGGTTACACCGGATATGCTGGGGCAAAAAAGACATTATGTCAGATAAAAGAAAATTGAAGTTAGTCTTGTGCTGGCACATGCATCAGCCGGAATATAGAGATTTACAATCAGGAGAATTTAAGCTGCCATGGACGTATCTGCATGTTATTAAGGACTATGTAGATATGGTGGCGCATCTGGAAGCAGTACCGCAGGCCAAGGCGGTAGTGAATTTTGCGCCTATACTTTTGGAACAAATTGAGGAATATGCCAGGCAAGTCAACGGCTATTTGCATGATCGCATTTCGATCACCGATCCTTTATTGGCGGCACTGGTTGATCCCAGTATCCCGGCGGATCCTGAAGAACGCATGAGATTAGTCAAAGACTGTATGCGAGCGAACAGGGAAAGACAAATAAACCGTTACCCGACTTTCAAAAGATTGATTGAGATGGCCGATTGGCTTGAACACCATTATGATTCATTAACTTATGTCAATTCTCAATTTATCAGTGATGTTCTGGCTTGGTATCATCTGATTTGGATGGGAGAAACAATAAAGTTAACAGATAGCCGAATAAAACGTCTGATAGAAAAAGGCTCCGGCTATACGCTGCACGACAGGATTGAAATTATAGAGGTTATTGCCGAGCAGCTGAGCAGTATTATCTGTCGATATAAGGCATTAGCCAGAAAAGGGCAGGTTGAGCTTTCTGTGACGCCTTACGCCCATCCTATCATGCCGCTTTTGCTGGATTTGAAGTCTACCCATGAGGCTATGCCTGATGCTCCTTTGCCGGAGCTGGATACCTATCCGGGCGGAGAAGAGCGCGTTTTGTGGCACCTTGAGAAGGGTGTGCAGACCTTTAAGCGATTATTTGGTTTTAAACCTAAAGGATGCTGGCCTTCGGAAGGCGGTGTTAGTGATCAGACATTAAAAATATTGGGTGATTTTGGTTTTGACTGGACCGCAAGTGGCGGTTCTGTGCTGCATAATAGTTTGAATCTTCCTGAAAACGATAAAAAATCAGGAATTCATCATCCTTTTAAGCTTCAGAAAACCGATATAGCCTGTTTTTTTCGCGATGACGGTCTATCCGACCTTATCGGTTTTGAATATTCAAAATGGCATGCCGATGATGCTGTCGGCGATTTGATTCATCATCTCGAAAATATTGCTATACATGAGTCCGGTGACAAAGTGGTTTCAATAATCATGGATGGGGAGAATGCATGGGAATATTTCCCTGCTAATGGCTACTACTTTCTCAATGCCTTGTATCAACGGCTGGCCGGTCATCCAAATATTGAATTAACTACTTTTTCGGAATGTTTGCAAAGTAAGGTTGAGATTAAACCACTGGCGAAAATGGTTGCGGGCAGTTGGGTTTACGGTACGTTCTCGACCTGGATAGGCGATGCGGACAAGAATCGCGGTTGGGACATGCTGGGCGATGCCAAATGGACATTTGACAAGGTGATTTCGGCGGGCAGATTAACGGATAAACAAGTGCAACAGGCTGAGTTTCAGCTGGCCGTCTGTGAAGGTTCTGACTGGTTTTGGTGGTTTGGCGATTATAATCCAGGGGAAGCGGTCAGTAACTTTGAAAAACAATTCCGGCTTAATTTGGCTAATTTGTATAGATTGCTGGGTGAAGAGCCGCCCGCTTATCTGGCGATGTCATTTACGCAGGGATCCGGTACTCCGGCTATGGGCGGCGCAATGCGCCCAGGCGTCGAACTTACATAATTGATGGTAGGGGGGCTGGTCTTGTGCCCGCCCTTTCTTCATAACGAATGTTCATAGAAAACAGGGCAACCACAAGGGTTGCCCCTACGATTTTCAAAATGGACGTGGTTTATCAGTCCTAAAAACCAACAACTGAAAACATAAACGAGAGACCACTAAGTGTGAATGACATCTTAAATAAACGTCGAGCCGGTATTTTGTTGCATATCACATCGTTACCGGGTGCGGGTAGGCAGGGCGATTTAGGGCAGGAAGCTTATAATTTTATAAAATTTCTGCATGATTCCGGGGTTAGCGTATGGCAAGTTTTGCCTTTAGGCATGACCCATGCGGATGGTTCGCCTTATCAGTGTTTGTCTGCTCATGCCGGTAATCCGGAATTAATTAATATCGATTGGTTAGTGAAGAAAGGTTGGCTGCAGCGCTCTGAAAAATGCGAAGAATGTGCCGGCGACTGCGCTGTTAGGTGTCTGGTAACAAAGGCCTGTTACGGTTTTTTGGAGCGCGCAGAACAACAGGGTAAGGATGATTTTGCGCATTTTTGTCAGGAAAAAGCATTTTGGCTTGATGATTTTGCTTTGTTTATGGCCCTTAGAGTTGAGTTTAATCAACAATGTTGGAATCAATGGCCTGAGCATTTTAAGGAAAGGGATGCAAAAGCAATAAAAGAGGCGCGTCGCCGGTTAAAAACACAAATTGAATGTATTAAATTTGAGCAATATGTGTTTTTTCAGCAATGGCTGGAATTAAAGGCTTATGCCAACCGGCATGGTGTGTTTTTGTTTGGGGATATCCCTATCTTTGTGTCTTATGACAGCTCGGATGTCTGGGCTCATCGCGATGTTTTTAAACTCGATGAATCAGGAGAGATGTCAGTCGTGACGGGTGTGCCGCCTGATTATTTTTCTGAAACAGGCCAGCGCTGGGGCAATCCGCACTATAACTGGAATTACCTGAAGAAAACCGGATTTCATTGGTGGGTTGAAAGGATGAAAACTCAGCTTGAGATGTTTGATATTATTCGGATCGATCATTTTCGGGGGCTTGAAGCGGCTTGGGAGATACCGGCAAATGAAGACACCGCAATTAATGGGTTATGGGTTAAGGCGCCAGGCAAGGCATTACTGAATGCAATAAAAGCAGAGCATGGGTCGATTCCATTGGTTGCTGAAGATTTGGGTATTATTACGCCTGAAGTTGAGGCGTTAAGAGATGAGTTTGATTTACCCGGCATGAAGATTTTGCAGTTTGCATTTGGTAGCGGCCCTGATAATCCTTATTTACCTGACAATTATGAAAAAAACTGCGTTGTTTATACCGGGACTCATGACAATGACACGACTTTAGGTTGGTTGCAGGGTATTAGCAATGACGAGAAAAATTACATTTACAATTATCTTGGCAATCCGGCAATGCCATTGCATTGTGCGCTAATTCATGCTGCATTGGCATCGGTTGCAAATCTTGCGGTAATTCCCATGCAGGATATTTTGGAGCTGGGTTCTGAGCATCGAATGAATACCCCTGGTACGACGGTGGGCAACTGGAAGTGGCGCTTTCAGTGGAATCAATTGTCACATGAACGGTCGGTCAGATTCGCGTATCTGGTTGGATTGTTTAATCGTAAATAATGGGGTGACTGATGTCGGCTCCAAAGGCATCAAGTATGTTCAATCAATAAAAAATTAATTAACCACGAAGACACGAAGTTTTACTTTAGCTTTTTCTTCGTGAACTTCGTGTCTTCGTGGTGTTATGGAGTCCTGATTTGATTAAGCAACGTCAGAAGCATATTTAGTATCCGGCATCCCGTCTGCCAACCAATCTATGTTCATGATGCGCACCACTATCGTTTATCCTAAAAAAATCGGTTGAACAAAGCGCCATGAGCTGAAGCACTTGAGTTGTATGAGTTAAGCCTTGATATTACCTCCTAAAATAATTCACCCGAATGGTGTGAGCATGGTAGGGGGCGACCGGCAGGTCGCCCTTGCGGTAGCGGGAGAATAACAAATCCAACTGATTTTTTAGGTTTATTAACCCGCCTAGTTGTTAAGGCAGCTATCTAACCTATAGTTTATTATGTCGCTTTGTCAACTTCGGTCTCTATAAGTACGTTGCTGGTAAACTGCCTACCAGTATAACTACCATCATTTGATGGTAGATTTCATTGTATGTACCGCACTTCGCTGGACAATAAAAAACCCGCTAAGCCTTGCGACTTGCGGGTTTCTGTACTTCTTTGAATCTTGTTAAATCGTTATTTGGTGGAGGCGGGGGGAATTGAACCCCCGTCCGCAAGTACTCCGCCACAAGGTCTACATGCTTATCCCGCTCTTTTGATTTAGCTAGTGACTACCCGTCGGGCCAAGAAAATCACCAGCGATTCCGTAAGGTTTTAGCGCATCCACACCGGACAGATTTCAGCGCGATCTTATGTAGATGACCTCTGAGCGCCTCTCATACCTAAAAGGTACTAAAAACTCCACCCGCATAAGCACAGATGGTCAGAGGAATGGTGCTGTGTTTAAGCAGCTAAAGCCATTGAGTAGTTTTCGTCATTTGCGAATACTTTAGTTTCAGTAGATTTTACGAGGTGTACTGTCCTCGGCATGCACTTAAGGTTTCGCTACCCACGTCGAAGCCATGTCGCCCCCGTGATGTATATATTATATGAATTGACTAAAAATTGTACAATTATTTTTTGGGGGTAGTGTTTATGGGGGTTGAGGATAGTTGGCAGTCCTCGTTGTTGCACCTAAGTGTCTGCACGATAGCCTCTAGGTTCGTCATTCCGGCAGGAATTCACGTCAGGCTATCCTGCCTAACGCCCTACGGGTTAATGCCAATCTGTTCCAGACAGATTTGTGCCGGAATCCAGAACACAGGGATGTGAAAAGTAGATAATAAACATTCTGCGAGTACGAGCGTTGCCATCCATGGCTCCTGGATCCCGGCATTCCCTGCCGGGATGACGACGAGAAGGAGCTTGTGCTAATCAATCAGCATCCTAGCCAAGGGGCTATTGCTGTCTATTGACGATTGTTGGTCTGCATCTGCAACACCGCACAGTTCAATAATCCCATCTAGCTGTTTGATCTGCTCGGCATGCTGATTGACGATGTTTTCTATCACCAGCAACACTTCGCCATCGATCATGTTGATCGCGTTGTTTAAGCCCTTGTTCAATCCCCTTAAGGCGCTTTTTTCCAACGACGGCTTTAATTTTTTCAAGATGAAAAAAGGCGTCAGCCAGGTGATGGCGATTAACAGGCTGCTATGTATCGCAAAATCCACGCCCAAATAAGCTACTTCGGACATGTTGCTGGTGTAATAACCGATAAAAACCTGATAGCCGACCCAGCAAATGGCGGCAAGCGGTAGGATGATTTCACATAGGCGCATGGACTTTAAAAAGCCGCGATGCAAGGCATTGCCGGGGTTCGCCAAGGCTTGTCTGGCTGCCAGTTCGCTTTGCGCCTGGACGATTTTGGGGGCTTTGTCGCGTAGCGCGGACAACTGTTTTTTAAGCGGACTCACCGGAATGCCCAGCTGGTCGGCATTGCTGACAAATTCATCCAGCGCGTCGTCGAAACGTGCTTCGGCCCAGTCATCCCATAGGTTTAATTTAGCGCCGGTTGCCGCATATTTGCCAGCGGCAGGATTGCTTAATAAGTCGGCCGCGTGGTCGGCATAGTGCCGCGCCAACTGCTGGATAGGCCATGCAAAACCCTGTTGCAGCACCTGGGTTGACCGCTGCCATTGATCTTGCCACAGCTCCGGCAGTTGTTGAAAAGCCGCTCTGGAACCCAATAACCGGCCAGTGTTTTGCAGGTTTTGCTTTAACTCGTCTTTCTTAATCCGGGAGCTTCGTTGCTCCAGTTGCGCAACGATATGCTCAGTTGCCAACGAGCTAATCGTCGATTCCAATGCGGCAAACTCATCGGCTTGCAGGCCTTCGGCGCAGGCGGTCTTGAAGATGACCGGATCGGCAAATCCGGCTTTGTGCAGTTGCTGTTTGAAATCTTCATACTGCTCTGTCAGGCCTCTGTCCCATTGGTTCAGGACAAACAGCCACGCATGTCTGCCACCTTCTGCGAGCAGTAAACGCCAGGCTTTTTCATCCCGGTAGCGTTCGGGGCTGACTACATAAATCAGCACGTCGATATGCGGCAGCCATTCCAGCACTTGGTGTTTGTTGCTTTGCTCGGTGCTGTCGAAATCCGGCATGTCGATCCAGATGACATGTTTCCTGGACTCGTTGTCATGCTCGGCGGTTTTGATTTGCGCCAGCGGCAGCTGTTCGGGCAAATGCTTTATCGCAACGCTATGGTGATGATATAGCGTGACCTCCCGCGAAGTGGGCCGCTCGACTCCGGCTCTGGCGATGGCTTTGCCCGCCAGACGGTTGAGCAAGGAACTTTTGCCTACGCCGGTGCCACCCATGAAGGCCACAATCAGCGGTCTGGAGCCGTTATGGTTAAACAGGGTTTCGGGCGATCTGGCATTAACATCTATTAAATGCTGCGCGGCGTCGGTATTGATCCAGCCTGCTGCCAGCGCCTGCTTGGCCCAGCGTTTCGTTGTTTGTACCAAACTAGAGTAATCGTAAGCCATGGCGCTTTTCTGTGAGTTGAAGCTCTGCCGCACGCAGCTGGTCAGGAGATATATTAAAATAAGTCGTCATCGATAATTGCTCAGGCAACTGCAAGAGTTTTTTGCGCAAACTATCGACAAATAACGCCTGTTTTACGGTATTGAATTGGTTTTGTTTTAACTCGGCTTCCACTTTGTGCATATAGCCGCCGACTGCACTTTCAGCCAACAGCGAAGTAACGGTCAGCATCGCCGGAGCGATAACCAGATCATGCAGTCCTATGCCGCCCATATAGAAGCTGATTGCAATAACGGCGGCATCGGCAGTCGCCCGGGTTGCCCGCAAACTGTTTAAGACCATCGGCTGTTCTTGCAGCTTGTAATACAAACGATGCGCGGCGCTTTCCACATCCTGCTGAAAAGAAAGATGATAATTTTTTGCAGCCTGAGAAAAATCCTGTAACGCGTCCTGCCGCTGGCTGCGCAACACGCTGTTTAGTTGCCGCCACCACTGGTTTTGGTCGTCCTTATCCAGCAGTTTGTCCGCCAGTTGAATCAGCGTATGTTCGGCTATTTGATTTAATAGGGCTATTTCGTAACTGCTGTCCGCAATATGTGGTCTTTTTCGTCCCAGTTTCATGATCTGCCTGACCGGCCAGGTCAATACTTGACGAGTACCGGCCAGAATACGGGCTAACCCGGGTATTTCCATTAAATTCAGCAATTCGGTCATCGCAAGCTGAAAGGTTTCGTAATGATGCGGATGATTCAGGTAATCGCGCTGATAGCTTTCCATCGCCTGCTTGATCATCAGATCGACTAATTCATTCCAATCGTTTAACGCCTGATGTTCGGCAAAAACCGGTTCCAGCCAAGTTTGCCAGTGTCGTTTCAATAACTCCTGTTCAAATCGCGCGTGTTTGTCTAAATGTACTTTACTTGCCAATTGATTAAGCAGCTGCTGACTGGACTCGGGCCACATAGGCAGCCCTCCCGGTTTTTGGTAATACAGCGAAACGACCTCGGGGAATTCATCGGTTCTGGCTTGCCGCCACTTTTCTTTTAATGACTGGATAATGATCGACTCCGAACCTTCAATCAGTTTATTCAGGCAAATAATGGTCGGCTGATGCAGTTCTTCAATAGCGGCCATGATGTCCCAGACCGATTGATCGGCATACTTTTCCTTGCTGACCACCAGGATCACTATATCCGCCAACGCAATCGCCCTGATGACGCCTTCACGGTAAGTAGCTGAGTCTATCGAATCGAAATCGGGCGTGTCCCATAAAACGCCATGCGGCAAAAGCTTTGAATCGGTTGCGTTTTCGGTTAGCGAATAGCAATCGTGCCGGTCTTTGCTTAGCTGCGTTTGTTGCAATTGTTGAAATCGGCCGAAGTAACGCTGCAGGCCGGTACAGTCGGCAAGACTTACGCCGTTGCAAAAACCTTGGGGATGAATGGTATAACCGGCCAAGGGACTGACTCCGGCAACATTACTATCTAATAATACGTTGACCAGCGAGCTTTTTCCGGCCTGAGTCGGCCCCACCACAGCCATGTGCAGCAACGGCTCCTGCGACGCCTCAATCAGCTGCCCCTTGCGTATGAAGGCTTCCGCCAAAATAAGCTGATCGATCCGCTGTTGATAGTTTGTTTTGACACCCTCGTTGCTGTAGGGGCGATCCGGCAGGTCGCCAAAAACCGCCCGGTAACGTTGTTTTAATAATTGGATAAATTCCAGCATAAAAAGCTAGCTCAGGATTATAATGACTGACTATTTTACTTTGTTTGGCGATCCGGCGTTATATAATCACAATCGCAATCCATGTAAATAGCATGACATGCGTCCCTACTTAAACCTGAGGTTATCTTTATGAAGAAAATACCTATTCTTCTGCTCATTCTCTTCTGCACTTCTTTAATTGCGTGCGGTAAGGGGCAACAAATTAACGGTCATAATACCCGTACTGCCTATAGATCAGTAAAGGCATTAAAAAACCGTTTACCTCCCGATGCTCGTATTGAATTTGAAGTTTCTTTCTGGACGCTTCGCGATTCCATTAAAGATGAAAAGGAATTTCTTAACACTGTTGACGGCAAAAAACCCGAAGAAATCATTGCATTGGGCAAAGAACTTTATCAACAACGGAAAAATTCCGGCTTTGCAGGTTATGAAAAATATTCAAGCTGGGATGAAATGATAGCTAAATTCGGCAAGGAAAGAATCGATCAGGATAACCGTAAAAATAAAAATAACGAAGATCCGAAAGACAAAGCCAACGAAGTTTTGTACAAGCTCTAACGTTACCGGCTGGGCAAGGCTTTTTGATCGGTTAATACTGCAACAAATTGACTTGCCTCAGCGATCGTCTGTTCCATCGCACGGATAAGCTGGGAAATATCAATGCCTATCTCAATAAACTCATGTCTTAATGCCGCGATAGCTTGAGCATTAAGATTGTGCTTAAGATATAGCACCTGATCTTTAAATGCCGCCAGTACCGGCTGGATTTTCGCTTCGGCTTTTTGCATAGACCTCATAAGCCGGGCGTAATTTTGTCTGGCTACTTTTAGCTGCTGCTTACTGTGGGCGCGCAAGTTACGGTTAGTGTACTCACTGAGCTCGTTTTCCCATTCTACAAACAGCGCCTCACTAACCTCTTCAATCGCCCTGATTCTGTCGCTTACCGCATCGGATTTAGAACAGCAAAACTGATACTGCCTGTTGAGCAGGTTGTATTTATGATCCAGTGCTGTTTCATTTACGCAGACCAGGGTCTTAAACCGCTCCAGCGCATCTTCAAACTCATCCCTGGTTTCCTGCAAACCCACGCAGGCCTGCTCAATATGAGCAACGACTATATCGCGCTTATGCTCTCCAATGGATTCTCTGGCGCTGTAATAAACGGTGCGGATTTTTTTTGACAGGAAACCGCTGATTAAATTTAACGATTTTTTTGCCAAATCGTTGGATGGCGGTTTGTTATGATCGGCCATTAGAACCTTGGTTTATTTGCTTGAGTTTTATCATTTGGTTTGTAAGTCACTGGCAGCACACGGAATAGCTTTTTTATCTCGTTCCCACGCGCTGCGTCCCATATACGCAAGACGTTGATCGTGACTCGCGGCGCAGCGCGCCTTGACTTCATTCCCACGCAGCGCGTGGGAACGAGATGAATCTATTCGCGTCGCCAGCTGGTTGTGCCGTCGGGTGAGTCTTCCAGAATCACGCCTTGGTCTTTCAGATCGTTACGGATGTTATCGGCTAAAGCCCAGTTTTTGGCTTTTTTTGCTTCCTGGCGCGCCTGGATTTGTTGCTCGATTGGTTCTTCCCCAACTACAGCTTCCCCGCTACCTTTAAGAAAAGCATCAGAATCATCCTGCAATATTCCGAGCAAATCACTTAAATATTTCAGCGTAGCCGCCAACGCGCAAGCTTTCTGCTGATCGTTTTCTTTGGCTTTATTCAGATCTCTGGCCAAATCAAATAACACTGACAGTGCGACCGGCGTATTAAAATCATCATCCATCGCCTGCTCGAAACGGGTTTTATAAGCTTCCTCGATCGCTACATCGGCTATAGTTTCCACGCCTCGCAAGGCGATATATAGTCGCGTTAAAGCCGCTTTTGCGTCATTGAGCTGCTCATCGGAATAATTCAGCGGGCTGCGGTAATGGCTGGAAAGAATAAAAAAGCGGATTACTTCCGGCCTATACTTTTTCAATACTTCACGCACGGTAAAGAAATTACCCAACGACTTGGACATTTTCTCATCGTCAACGCGCACAAAGCCGTTGTGCATCCATACATTGACAAATTTCTCGCCGGTTGCGCCTTCCGACTGGGCAATCTCATTTTCATGATGCGGAAACTGCAAATCCATGCCGCCGCCATGTATGTCGAAATGATTCCCCAAACAACAGGTAGACATGGCCGAACACTCGATATGCCAGCCGGGACGCCCCAAGCCCCATGGCGAATCCCATGCCGGCTCATTGGCTTTAGCCATCTTCCATAACACAAAATCCATCGGATTGCGTTTTGCAAGATCGATATCAACCCGCTCACCGGCCTGTAAATCGTCCAGGTTTTTGCCCGATAAGCGGCCGTAATCTTTAAACTGGGTCACCGCATAGAATACATCGCCATTGCTGCCGACATAAGCGAGGTCTTTGTCCACCAGAGTTTTAATCATTGTAATAATATCGGCGATGGACTGAGTCGCCCTCGGCTCAAGGTCGGGCGGTAAAACAGCCAGCGCCCGCTCATCCTCGTGCATCGCGTCAATAAACCGCTTAGTCAATTTGCCGTAGTCTTCGCCGTTTTCGATAGCGCGCTGAATGATTTTGTCATCAATATCGGTAATATTGCGCACATAGGTCAGCTCATAACCCTGATGGCGAAAATAACGCGCAACCGTATCAAACACCACCATGACCCGCGCATGCCCGATATGACAGTAATCATAAACCGTCATGCCGCACACATACATGCCGACTTTACCCGCTACACGCGGCTGAAACGGTTCTTTTTTTCGGGTCAGGGTGTTATATATTTTCAACATGTCATTAAATAATTCAGTTAGGCAACATTTTCCATTGCCGATAAGTCGAGGCAGCAGGTTAAACAAAACTGTACAATCTACCAAGCACATGCTTCTCTTTCAAGACAAAAACACTTAAAATTTATTCTTTGCATCACTCTATAAGGAAAAACAATGCGTGCTTTCATTTTCTCCATGATGCTGCTTTTAACCACAACACTCTCATTTGCAACGGAAAACAAAATGTCTGATACACCATCAAAAGTTAAATTAACAACGTCTCTGGGTGAAATTATTATTCAGCTGAATCCTGAAAAAGCGCCTATTTCATCGACAAATTTTTTGACTTACGTTAATGAAGGCTTTTACAGCAACACCATTTTCCATCGCGTAATCCCCGGATTTATGGCGCAAGGCGGCGGCTTTGATACTGACTTTAATCAAAAATCGGTTCATGACCCTATCAAAAACGAAGCCGATAACGGCTTGCCAAACAAACGCGGTTCGATAGCCATGGCGCGCACCAACGTGCCCGATTCGGCAACAGCCCAGTTTTTCATTAATTATAAGGATAACGCCTCGCTGAATCATACCAGCCCAACGCCAAGCGGCTGGGGTTACGCCGTATTTGGTGAAGTCATTGAAGGCATGGATGTTGTCGATGCCATGGCTAAACAACCCACCGGCAACCGCGGTGGACATCAGGACGTGCCTAAAACCGACATCATCGTCGAAAAAGCCGAAGTTATAAAATAGGTTCAAGGTACGTAACTTCAATAACAGGTAAATCTACAAAAAAATCGGTTAAAAAAACTTAAAATATTTTCACCACGAAGGACACGAAGTTTTATTTCTTCGTGTCCTTCGTGTCTTCGTGGTGAGTAAAAAACTTTTAATAGCCTGATTATCAGCTTCCGCGCTTAACCGAATTATTCCACATGTCGTCTGTGGATAATGAGAAGTTACCAAAATCCGCTTTGAATCTTAGACTTGTCTCTATTATGAACCAAGAAATCCTGTTTATCTCAGACCTGCATATTTCCCTGGAAAAACCTGAAATCACCCGTCGGTTTCTTTCATTCCTGAGCGACAGGGCACCCAAAGCCGCCGCCGTTTATATACTGGGCGATCTTTTTGATGCCTGGATAGGCGACGATGATCCTACCCCACCTAATAATAAAATCCGAAAGCAGCTTAAGCAACTGACTGATTCGGGTACACCGGTTTATTTACAGCAAGGCAACCGCGATTTTCTGCTGGGCAAAAAATTTTCCGAGGATACCGGCGTTACGCTTATCGATGAGTACGCTGTCATCGATTTGCACGGCACACCGACGTTGCTCACACACGGCGATTTACTGTGTACCGATGACCGGCCCTATCAGGCATTCCGCACCAAATCGCATACTCCGGAATGGCAACAAGCCGTGCTGTCCAAACCCTTATTTTTGCGCTTACTCGCAGCGCGTTGGTATCGTATCCGCAGTTATTTCCACAAACGCAGAAAATCCCAGGACATTATGGATGTTAACCAGGACACGGTAGTTAACATTATGCGTGAACGACGCTGCTTGCGCTTGATCCATGGACATACACACCGCCCTGCCATACATAACTTTAAAATAGACGGCCAAACCGCCCAGCGTTTTGTACTTGCCGCATGGAGCAAGAATACAGCCGAAGTATTATGCTGGAACAGCAATGGTTATCAAATTGAAGCCCTTTAATTAAAGCGATAACGTAAAAATAATTGCTCTTATGCATGAGCAAAAACTATTACCGCAAAGGAGCGCAAAGTTTATCGCAAAGTAACGCTAAGAAAACTCTGCGTAACTTTGCGGTTAAAAATAATTTTATCTGTCGAGTACCCTCACAACGACTTGTATGGATGCAGGAGGTAGAGTAATACAGAAACAATTACCGGACACCCTGTGTTTTATCAAAACGTTACAGGAAATCGTTTTACACCAAAGCCTATAAAATTTGACTTTTGGGGCAAAATCATTAAATTTAGGCCCCTAGAGTGAAAATTTCCTGTATCCATGGAGCATGAAAACCACCCTAAAACTAATATTAGTCATAAAAACATAATCACTATTCTGTCAAATTAACAGAATACCAGGAGAAATATAATATGAAGAAGCCTTTGAAAAGTTGGCTGCTTGCTTCCAGTGTGGCTGCTTTATTAGCTGCACCAGCAGTTTCAACTGCTAACAGCGATCTTGAAAAACTCACCCAAAACCCAGCCAACTGGGCGACTTGGGGTGGTGATTACGCAGGTACTCGTTACAGTAAACTAAGTGAAATCAACGCTACTAACGTAAAAACTCTGCAACCGGCCTGGTCTTTTTCTACAGGCGTCTTGCGTGGACACGAAGGCGGCCCATTGGTTGTTAATGACGTTCTTTTCATTCACACACCTTTTCCTAACACTGTTTACGCAATCGACCAAAAAACCCAATCTGTAATCTGGGAGTTCACACCAACACAAGACGCCGATGTAACTATTCCGGTTATGTGTTGCGACACTGTCAACCGTGGTTTGGCTTATGGCGACGGTAAAATCTTCTTGCAACAGTCCGATACCGTTTTAACTGCATTGGACGCTAAAACCGGTAAACGTGTCTGGAGCGTACAAAATGGCGACCCTAAATTGGGTATGACCAACACAAACGCGCCTTTAGTTGTTAAAGACAAAGTTCTGACCGGTATTTCCGGTGGTGAATTTGGTGTGCGCGGTTTCTTGGCGGCTTATGACATCAACACTGGCGAGTTGGCTTGGAAGGGCTACAGCATTGGTCCGGATAAAGACACACTGATTGACCCCAAGAAAACAACTACCTGGAAAGACGGCAAAGTCACTCCTGTCGGCGCTAACTCAAGCACAAGCACCTGGGAAGGCGACCAATGGAAAATCGGCGGCGGTACAACTTGGGGCTGGACCAGCTACGACCCTAAATTGAACCTGATCTATTACGGATCCGGCAACCCATCCACATGGAACCCGGTACAACGTCCTGGCGACAACAAATGGTCTATGTCTTTATGGGCTCGTGACGCAGACACAGGTGAAGTTAAATGGGTTTACCAAATGACTCCACATGATGAATGGGATTTTGACGGTATCAACGAAACCGTTCTGGTTGACCAAGACGTTAAAGGCAAAATGCACAAAACTATCGTGCATTTCGACCGTAACGGTTTTGGCTATACTTTAGACCGTGAAACCGGCGAATTGCTTGTTGCTGAAAAATTCGACAAATCAGTTAACTGGGCAACACACGTCGACATGAACACCGGTCGTCCACAAGTTGTAGCCAAGTACAGTACTCAGCAAAACGGCGAAGACGTTAACACAAAAGGCGTTTGCCCTGCTGCGTTAGGAAGTAAAAATCAACAACCGGTTTCTTACTCTCCACAAACAGGCTTGTTCTACATCTCCGGTAACCACTTGTGCATGGACTACGAACCGTTCGAAGTTTCATACACAGCAGGTCAACCCTACGTTGGCGCTACTTTAACCATGATGCCTGCCGGCGCGGATGTATTGACTGGTAAACCGGACAATTCAACCAACCTGGGTCAGTTCACAGCTTTCGACGCCAAAACAGGTAAAATCGCCTGGTCTAACAAAGAACAATTCTCTGTTTGGTCCGGTTCTGTTGCAACTGAGGGCGGTATAGTATTCTACGGTACTCTGGAAGGCTACCTGAAAGCGGTTGACGCTAAAACAGGTAAAGAACTGTACAAGTTCAAAACACCTTCCGGTATCATCGGCAACGTTAATACCTGGGAATATAACGGCAAGCAATATGTTGGCGTTCTTTCCGGTATAGGCGGCTGGGCTGGTATCGGTATCGCTGCCGGTCTTGATAGCGGTGAAGAAGGTTCTAACTCAGAAGGTTTGGGAGCGGTTGGCGCGTACAGAAGCCTAAGCTCTTACACTAAACTGGGCGGTACATTAACTGTATTCGCATTACCCAGCAACTAAAACGATCTGATTTTTTAGATTGTATTAAAAGCCCTGGTTGATTTATCAACCAGGGCTTTTTTTTGGCTCTTTATCCTAAAAACGGCGATTTATCCACGAAAGACACGAAATAAATCAACAGACTGCAATGGTTCGGCCATTCACCCATTGGGTGTCGATCTACAGCTTGGCATCTCTTTAAATATTTTCGTGCTTTTAGTGTTTTTCGTGGACCAACTGCTTTTTCTAGGTTTATGCAGTAAACTATGACGCCTTAATTGTTCGATACACACAAGGAGATATTAATGAGGACTTTACCTCAACATACGACATACTTCGCCATCCTGTTTCTGGCTTCATGCAGCTTTGCTGCCTCGGCAGAAGGAAAACTCAAGGTCTGTGCCGACCCGTTGAATCCGCCTTATTCCACCAAAAAAAAAGACGGCTTTGAAAATAAAATTGCTGAATTGTTTGCCAAAGAACTTGGGCAGACTGTTGAGTACACATGGTTTCCCCAACGTATCGGCTTTATCCGCAACACTTTAACTGCACCGTTAAAAGACAGCGACGTAGACAGTAACGAATATAAATGCGACGTCATTATGGGCGTTCCTGCGGGTTACGACCTTACCTTAACAACTTCGCCATACTATCAATCGACTTATGTACTTTTAATCGCCAAAGGCCGCGGCTGGGACGACATTACCGATCCCGCCCAATTAGTCGACCTGCCTTTGCAAAGACAGGAAGCATTGAAAATTGCCATGTTTGATCGCGGTCCCGGAACAACCTGGATGCAAAAAAACGGCCTACTCGATCTGGGCATCCCCTATCAATCAATGTCAGGTGACGATGATAATAATGTGGCCATGCAGATAGAAAAAGATCTTAAAGCGAAGAAAATTGATATGGTTATTCTGTGGGGGCCTATGGCAGGCTATGTCGTTGCGCAAAGCCCAAAAAACAGTTACTCAATGATTCCGATGAAATCGACTCCTGATATGAAGTTTGATTTTGCTATGGCGATGGGCGTTCGTAATGGGGACAAAGCAAGGAAAGAAGCCCTTAACAAGCTGATAGCGGCCAAAGCAGACGAGATTCGATCCATCATGACCAGTTATCATATCCCTTTGCTGCCACTGCCTAAGCAGGCTATTCGTAAAGACAACGATTAATCATTTATCCAGGAGCGGCATCGGTCGCCCCTCGTAGACATCAACTTAAAGCATATAGAGACCGAAGTTGACAAAGCGACATAATAAACTATAGGTTAGATAGCTGTCTTAACAACTAGGCAGGTTAATAAACGATAGTGGTGCGCATCATGAACATAGATTGGTTGGCAGACGGAAGAAAAATACCCGATGATGTTATGTACTTTATACGGAGAATGGCAGTGAATGCTATTCGTGTGCTCGGTCAGAGTCCTGAAAAGATAGCCAAGCCTATAATTTTGATCGTTCGTGTATTTACCACTCATTTAAACGCTATCACAATTCAAAATACACGCCTGACACCGCTCAGGACACTTGCTGTCGATCAATGGCGGTTGCTGAAAGACTGCTTTACAAGGTTAACCAGCCATTCACTTGAAACTGGTCCATTTCTGACCGATACCGGCCAGTGCGGATGTGCCGAGGCACGAAGGGCATCAATATATTGAAATATCGAGCATTCATCATGAACAGAGATACACTTCATGTCTCAGCACAACCTGCGACCCAATACAATTAACTATTCGCTAACCTGAGCGATCCAGTCTTGCAGGTTGTAATAGTTGGTAATGCGGGCCACTTTGTTGTCGCGGATTTCAAAAAAAGCACCGGCCGGCAAGCGGTATTTTTGCCCTTCTGCGGCAGGTAAGCCTTCGTCGGTTTTAATATATTCGCCCAATACTACAAATTCTGCCGCCGCACGTTTGCCGTCGGCTGTCGCCATGATAACCATATCGACCAGCTGTTCTCTGTAATTATTGTTCATGCAAGCCATGAATTGGGTGAATGCTTCCTTGCCGATTTCGCGTCTGCCTTGGTTAATGTCGTGGATGACATCGTCGGTGAGCAGGTTAAGAAAAGTATCCATGTCACCGCCGTTGAATGCGGCATAGTATTGTTCTATCAGGTTGATGCTGTCTTGGTTCATAGTGATTCCGTGGTAAATAAATTAAATGGTGGTGTTTGATTATGTTGCCGATTGATTAGTCTTTTTCCCAATTATCCCGCAAGGTCACGGTGCGGTTAAATACCAGTTTGCCGTTAACGCTGTCTATGGCGTCAAAGCAGAAATAGCCGGTTCGTTCAAACTGGTAGCGGCTTTCCGGTTGCGGATTAGCCAGACTGGCTTCCACTCTGCAATCGGTCAGAACTTCCAATGACTCGGGGTTTATGGTATTCAGGAAGTTTTCTTCATTGTCAGGGTTAGGCACGCTGAATAAGCGGTCATACAGGCGCAGTTCTGCCGGTTGCGAGTGTTGTTCGGAAACCCAGTGAATAACGCCTTTGACTTTGCGGCCTTCGGGATTTTTGCCCAGCGTGTCGGGGTCGTAGCTGCAACGCAGTTCGGTAATGTTGCCGTCTGTATCTTTGACGATTTCGTTGCATTGGATGACGTAAGAACCGCGCAAACGGACTTCGCCGCCTGCGGTCAAGCGCTTGAACTTTGGCGGTGGAATTTCGGCAAAGTCATCCCGTTCGATCAAAATGACTTTGGAAAAAGGCACGACACGTTTGCCCAGTTCAGGCTTTTGCGGGTGATTGCCGATTTCAAGCTGTTCTGTTTGATCTTCCGGATAATTATCGATGACTACGCGTAACGGCTGTAAAACCGCCATGGCTCTGGGTGCATTTTCGTTTAAATCTTCGCGGATGCAGTATTCCAGCACGCCCATTTCTATCCATGAGTTTTGTTTGGTCAGGCCGATGCGTTCGCAAAAATCGCGTATCGATTTAGGCGTAAAACCTGCGCGGCGCAAACCGGCGATGGTCGGCATACGCGGGTCGTCCCAGCCGTTGACGTGTTTTTCGGTCACCAGTTGGTTGAGTTTGCGTTTGCTGACGATGGTGTATTCCAGCTGCAAGCGGGCAAATTCGATTTGCTGCGGATGGCAAGGCGTTTTAAGCTGATCCAGCACCCAGTCGTAAAGCGGGCGGTGATCTTCAAATTCCAGCGTACACAGCGAATGGGTGATGCCTTCCAGCGCGTCGGAAATACAGTGGGTGTAGTCGTACATCGGGTAGATGCGCCAGTCGTTGCCGGTGCGCTGATGATGCACGCGGCGAATCCGGTACAACGCCGGGTCGCGCATGTTGATGTTGGGCGAGGCCATGTCGATTTTGGCGCGTAGCACATATTGGCCGTCGGCAAATTCACCGGCGCGCATCCGTTTAAACAAATCGAGATTTTCCGCTATCGGGCGGCTACGGTCGGGACTCTCCTTGCCGGGTTCGGTCAAGGTGCCGCGATATTCCCTGATTTGTTCGGCGGACAAGCTGTCGACATAGGCTTGGCCTTGTTCGATCAATTGCACGGCGTAGTTGTAAAGTTGCTCGAAATAATCCGACGCGTGGCGCAATTGCGACCATTCAAAGCCCAGCCAGTGTACATCGCGTTTGATCGCTTCCACATATTCGTCGCTTTCTTTTTCGGGATTGGTATCGTCAAAACGCAGATTGCAGGCGCCGTTATTTTCGGCGGCGATACCGAAATTCAGGCAGATCGATTTTGCATGACCGATATGCAGATAGCCGTTAGGTTCGGGGGGGAAGCGGGTGACGACTTTGCCGTTGTTTTTGTTGTCTTTGAGATCGTTAGCGATGATCTGGCGGATAAAGTTTGAGGTTGGTTGGTTATCGTTTGTGGACATTAGGTTTGTATGCGTTATTGAAGTGGATTTGTGTGTCAGAAATTGCAATTATTCGTAACTCTTGGTTCTGTCGAGTTCCCGCGCCTCGTATTCATGGGTCGGGTTGGAGCAAAACAGACTTTGTATGTCCAAAGCCAGCTTTGGACTCCTTTAACGCCGGAGTTCAAAGCTGGCTTTGAACAGTCAGCGCCCATTGAGACTAAATATTTGCAATTATACATTGAATGGGCGCTGTGGAGCTATTCGGCAGCCAGCGTCTGTATCCGGTAAAAGCCCTCGTCGTCATTACCCAGAACATCGGCCAGCCAAGGCAAAACCTGTTTCATTTCAGCAGCCAAAGTCCACGGCGGATTGATCACGATCATGCCGCTGGCGGTCATGCCGTGTTCGTTGCTGTCAGCGCGTATTCCCAGCTCAAATAGCTGCACATTGTTGATGCCGCTGGCTTGTAAAGCGCGCTCCAGCTCCTGATTGCGACTGCGGTCAATGACCGGATACCAGAGCGCATAAGTGCCTGTGGCGAAACGTTTATGCATGGCGACCAGCGTTTCAACAACCTGTTGATAATCGCTTTTGATTTCATAAGAAGGATCAATCAATACCAGTCCCCGCCGCTCGAATGGCGGCAATAAATTCAAGCAGCTCTTTAAGCCGTCGGCATGAAATACGCTGATACGCTTGTCTTTTTTGGCTTCGGCGGTTAGTAGCTTTATTTCGGTGGTATGCAGTTCAAATAAACACAGGCGGTCTTTGTCGCGCAGCAGCTGTTTGGCGATTAAAGGCGAGCCTGGATAACGGGTTAATTTATCAGGACTGTTAAAGCGTTTGATAAGACTGACATAGTGAGCAACGCATTCCGGTAAATCATTGCGTTGCCATAATTTGGCTATGCCGCTGTCAAATTCACGGGTTTTTAATGCGTATTCACCGTCCAGCTCGTATTTTCCGGGACCCGCATGGGTGTCTATACAGCAGAAAGGCTTGTCTTTTTTTGTTAAGTATTCAAGGTTTTGTATCAGGATAATATGTTTTAAAACATCGGCAAAATTGCCTGCATGAAAGGAGTGTCGGTAGCTGAGCATGATGGGTTTGATTTTTTAGAACACTTTGTCGAATATGGTCATGGCTATCTCAGAAGCGATCAGCCAGATAATAATCCATTCCAGTATCGATGAATGCCTGTGTTTTTGTTCATCCGCCAGCATTTCAAACAGTTCATGGATGGTTTCCAGTTTTTTTGACAATACTTCAGTGCGCGGGGCTATTTCCAGGTATTTTGCGGTGATCCCGTAAAAGGCTTCATATTCCGGGTATTCCCAGAAGAAATCAGGCGTATCCAGCAAGTCGTAATTTAAAATAATATCGCTTTTGGTTAAGAACAATTGTCCGCGGATTTTTGCTATTTTATGGCGACTTAACTTGATTCTGCCGTTTTCAGCTAATGACTTGGGAATATAGTTGGTGTTGTTGATGGTTGTTATGGCGTTGGTTTCAAAAGAGGCCAGCTTAATCGATTGCGCCATACCTTGGGATAATGCAAATATCAGAATGGGATCCGAAGACTCGACTTCAATATGGTCTTCAATAATGCGTGTGCTTGGACAATCGAGAGTAAAAGTAAAGTTGTCTACCTCCGGGGAAATCAGCGGATTTTCTGCATGATCCAATAATAACTGATGCAGTTTGGCCTGCTGTTCCGAGCCGACATTCCAATGCACAACAGCGCCATAAGCAAAGACAATCGACCAGGATTGATCATCCTCAATCAGTAATGCGCCTTTAATAATTCTTATCAGCGTTGAGTCCGATAGCAGTCTTGCTAATGCACTGATATCAAAACTTTGCGCCAGACAATATGCTACGCAATTTTTAATGGACTGATTTTCAGACATAAAGTGGTAACTTCTCATTAATAACAGGTAAATTGGCTAAAAACTTAAAAAAAAGATTTTTAAGCGTCTGTTTGTTTCCCAGCATTTGCTCTAACCCTCTCAGTTGATGTATCAACAGGGCACTATCGGAATAGGTATCTGTTGATACAACTGAAAATAGCTACTATTTTTCTGCAATTTTTACCAGCCAGCCGTTCTCGCCATTGCATCTTGAGACTTTTGCATTCACCTTGATGTTGATTCTTGCTGTTGTGTTAACCAGCTCGGCAGGTAATTTTCCTTTTACCAGATAAAAAGTATCTTTATCTTCTGTAGTTACTTCAACGGGGATTGTTTTTACGGTGACTTTTATTTGCTCGGGTTTCTCCACATTAAACGCCAGAAAAGAGAATGCCGATCCCGGCGCAACGGTTGCCAGGTTGGCAGGCAAAAACTTGGTCAGCTGCGGTTTTAAGCAGGCATTTTCACCGCCACCGCCACCACCGCTGCTTGCGCCGTGTCCGCTATGATGCTCTGCGGCATAACCTGCGCTGACGTTAAAGCAAGAAACTATAAAAAAGAGAGCTAGTAGTCTTGGTGTTTTCATAGGATTACCTTTTAATTATTATTTTGGTCGTGATCAGTATCAGGCGAACTTTTGTTACGCTATTAAAATGCAGCTAAAGCTGGAAAATCTTCAGACTAAATCACCCCTACACGGCTAATTATATGCATAAATGATGTTTCATCATAAAACATTGGAATAGTCCTGTTCCAACTGCCGGAAATTCATTGACGACATGAAACGGCTGAAACTCAGCCAGGATGAAAGTCCCATCAGGTCTTTGAACTGCGGCGGCAAAAAGCGTGGCGCTATCACCGTGCCTTCTTCAACCAGATCAACTAATACTTTCATATCTTCGATCATGGTTTTGCCGCAAAACAGCAACGGGATACGATCCGGTTTGCCCTTGTTGACCGCCAGACGCATGAAGTTATAAGTCAGCACGAAACCTTTGATATAGGTCAGGTCTTTGGTGAACGGCATGCCGTCGGAACTGCTGCCCCTAAAAACCCGACTGCTGAGCGTATAGCTTTCTTCGTTGTCCAATCCTTTATCCCTAAAGAAATCGAATATGTCCAGGAAGTCCGCGCCTTCTTCGGCCAGCGTGATGGCGCGCACCCGATTGATCAGGCGCATCAGCCGGTTGGGTGTGGAGCTGAAGGTTAATATTTCCATTAATACCGCTAACCCTTCCTGAGTGACGGTTGCGGACGGCGGCCCTTTGCCGAGAAAAGTGCAATAAGGCTGGGCCAAGCCGTTCAGGGTAGTGCCCAGATGCACCCAAATTTCGTGAACCTCAAGCACACGCAGATCGCGCATGTTGAACAACGCATCGGCGCGAAGTTTAATGTAATCGGTACCGGCTGCGGCATCGGCGACGATACCGTCGCTGAGCATGGCGCGCAGGCCATCGCCGGGAAATACGGCCTCTATTTTTTCGTTAAGGATGGCTACAGCATCCTTTGCGTTGATGGTTTTGGGTTCTTCGACCAGAAAATCCAGTTTCAGCAGTTGCGACAGGGTTCCTTCCATCATGCTGCCCAGATCGGCAATGGTCGGATCGCCGACATGAAAAACGTCCTGGGATGAGCCGTATAATTCCTGGGAAATATTGGAGAAGGTCGGCTTTCCTCTGGCCTCCAGCATACGAACTACGTCAAGATATTCCTTGCAAATTCGTCGCATGATCACACTGAGCGGGTTGAGCTGCCCGAGCTTGCGCATTAAATCGCGCTCAATCTGGTAAAACTCGTGTTTCTTTTCGTTCGGATCAAAACCCAGAGGACGTTTTTGATAATAATCCGGCGTTACTATCGGCGATTTTTTGCAGTTCCCATCAAAAAAAGCCTGCTTGATATTATCATCCCATTTGATGGCGTCGAGTATGCGGATAGGCTGTTGAGCTTTGACAATTCGATCCGACAGCATTTTGACTTCGGTCAGATAAGCAGAGGGTTTAACGGCTTTTTTGCGCATGAGTGTCGTCCATTAGCGTTGCAGTATTTGAATGGGTAAGCGGTTAGTCGTACCAGCAGCGAAACCATACCCAGTATATCAATAGATTGACAAAGCCCAAGGGAATTCCAATTCGGGCAAACTCAAAAAAACCGAGAGTAGCTTCATGCTTTTCGGCATGCTGAATAATAATCACATTACTGGCAGCGCCCAAAATCAGCAGATTACCGGCGATAGTGCTGCCGGCTGCCAGAGCCATCAGCGATTCGGGGCTCGGATTAGTCAGCATCGGCAAATACAGCGCTACCAGCGGCACATTGGAAATCAGCTGGCTGAGCGAGGCGCTGAGCAACATGATAGCCGGAATGGTCGTCAGGTCTATGTGTAATTCATTAACCTGTCGCTGCATGATGCCGGTTTGCCAGACGCTGGACATTAACACAAACATGGCCGCAAAAAACAGCAAGGTTGACCAGTCCAGACTTTTTAATAAGTTTAGTCGGGCAGGGCTGAACAAAATCGGCGGTAGGGCGGCGATAATGGCGATATGGCTTAATTTAAGCTGCACCGTGCTGTGTACGGCGGACAGAATGATGTTGAGTGTTATTAATCCGATCAACAAAAACAAGGAGGTTTGGGCCAGTTTGGCCAGTTTATTATCCAATAGTTTGACCGGGTTATGGGTAAGCGGCATAGCGGCAATGAATTGTTGCCGATAAAACAGCCGTAAAATCAGATAGGTGGCAATCAAATTAACCAGCGTAGGGATGGCGAGCGCCTTAAAAAAAGTCAAAAAAGGCGCGGGTAATGGGCCCTGACTGGCAATCAGAAAATTCTGGGGATTGCCGATAGGGCTCATCACGCTGCCGATGGTAATGGCATAAGCCAGAGTTAATAACAGCAACCTGCTGTGGATGTTGTGCTCCCGAGCCAGGCGCAGCACCAGCGGCGTGCCTATGATGGCGAGGGTATCGTTCATCAGTAGCGCAGAACTCAAAGCCGCACCGAACAAGATGCCGCAAACCAGTTGCGGTACTGATGTCATCCGGTTAAATAAATGATAGGCGAGGGCATACAGGTAGCCGCTGGCGACCAGCGCCTGACCGACGACAAACATGCCGAACAGAAACAGCATGACATTAAGATCTATGGCCTTTAGGGCATCAAGTCCGCTGATCTCGCCGGTAGCCAATACCGCCAGTGCTCCGCAGGTCATTGATTGCCAGATCTTGATATTAAAATGGCCGATTTTACGCACGGCAATCAATATAAATACCGCAACCAACGTCAGTATCGATATGTTCATTTTGTTCCTGATAATTGATAGGTGGTTGTTATTTTGTAACTATTCAGCCACAGATCAACGCAGATTAAACAGATTGCTGTTTATTATAAACGAGCCGTATTGCCGATGAGGCTTCCATGAAAGTAAACAGCATTCTTCTTGAGCCTCTAAGCCGCAATCCTTGTTATAAAACTCTTTCATAGGCCGATTCCAGGAAACCGCGATCTGACTTGTTATAAGCCTCATAGAAACTGACGGGTAAGTTCTTTATATTTCAGTTTATCAGTGTGCGCGTCTGCGTCAATCCGTGGCTGAATAGTTACGTTATTTAAAAAATGCTTGATACTTCAAACATTCGGCACGGAGAAGCATTTTTGTAGAGAATATGTAAGGTCACTTAAGGCTAATTTAAGATTAAGTGATGAGAATAACGCCATCTGCATTAATTACGTATAAAGCATCAACAAGAGCCTAACCCACTATGAATGAAAGCGACATTATTTCATCACGACGAAAGTTTCTTAAAAATATGGCTTACGGTTCCTTGCTGATGGCTGGAGGCGTCGGAGTCGCAAACGCTAAAGTCAAACACATAGCTTCACACGCAGTACTTGCCCCGCACTCGGCTAATCATAAGGCACGTGTCCATGACACGCTACACCAGCACCTGTCCTCATACAAGTTTTCATCTACGATAGATACCCCTAGCATATTTAATAGGAACTCGCCTTCGCATAAGATGCTTGCTTTGCATAACACGCATACCGGCGACCAGTTAAATCTGACTTACTTTGAGCAGGGTCGTTATATTAAAGATGCACTCCACGAAATTAATCATTTGTTTCGTGACTATCATGACGGTACCGTCCACCCCATTGATCCGGCATTACTGGATCAGCTGTATGACTTAAAACATACTCTCGAAGTCAGAAAGCCCTTTCATATCGTCTCCGGTTATCGATCACCGGCTACCAATGCCGACTTACGTAAACACAGCGATGGCGTTGCCAAAAATAGTCTGCACATGGAGGGCAGGGCGATTGATATTCGCATTGAAGGCTTGGATGCCAGAAGGATTAGAAATGCAGCATTGGCCATGCAACGTGGCGGTGTCGGTTATTACGGAAGGTCCAATTTTGTGCATTTGGATACCGGCAGCGTAAGAACCTGGGCCGGATAGACCCTATCCGGATGACACGAAGAGCGGGATATAAGTTTCGTAGCAACTTAAGGCATAAAACCACGAAGTTCAGAAATAAAAACTTCGTGTACTCGTTAATTTCTTCTACACCGCCTCGGCAATAGCTCCTGCATTGCCGAGGCAACCTCTACGCATGCAGTCGTCTGTGTTCTTCAAATCAAGCGATTTAATATACAGACTTTCCGCTTAAATTAATGCTTATCAAGATAGAGATATTGCTCCTGCATTACTCTCGATCGCTGTTCCAAACGCGATTCTACCTCCCTCTCCTGTTGGAGAGGGTTGGGGAGAGGAGAATAAAAACAACCATTTATATCCCCCTCATCCCAACCTTCTCCCTCAAGGGAGAAGGGGCAGGTACTTGTGCAGATGCCTATGCATCCATGGGGTCCTACCTCCTGCGTCCTGTAGTAGTAAAGCGCCTGCATTTGGTGCTCTACTACACGCCATTCATGGCGTTATGCAATATTTTATTCATGCAATCGTCGGCAATTACCACGTTTCTTGTAACAAATGTTGCGTCTACTTGATTGCCGCTCCCGGCGTCGAATTGGTGCTGATAAAAAGCGATTGGTCAGACAGGTCATCCGGTTTACTCAGGGCTTCCAGTAGTACAGCGTCATGGCCATAAATATCGGGGTAAAACTCTAAATTGTTATATTGGTCGAAAAAAGCCGTGGTATAAAAAAACAACACCGGTATCGGCTTTTTCAATATGACTCTCTGCGTTTTTGGCGTGTTCATGGCCAGTTGTATAGTTTCGGCGTTCCAGTTGTCCTGATTTTTAAGTGCAAACTCAGCCAGTTTTTGAGGATCCGCAACCCGCACACAGCCATGGCTGAAATCTCTCCGTGATTTGCTAAACAAGGCATTTGCAGGGGTATCATGTAAATACACGTCATCCTTATTGGGGAAAATAAACTTGACATTGCCCAATGCATTTTTTCTCCCCGGGCGCTGCCTGACTCTTAACTTTCCCTCTTTAAGCAGATTCATTGTTTCTGCGTTAAGCGCTGTAGGTTTTTCACCGTCGCGAAAAACAGAAACCATTTCCATATTTTCTTTATCAAGATAATTGTTGTTTTGAATTAACTTGGGCAATATTTCATTTTTTATGATGCTGTAAGGCACATTCCAGTAAGGCATGAAATCGATAAAGTGCATTTCCGCCATCAACACCGGGGTTTGGGTCTTTAGCGCATTACCGACAACGACCCTCATATTGACTATAGTGGTATCCGCCTGATCAATCGACTCAAACGCCCATAATTGAAAGGCCGGAATATTAACAATAATTAATGTGCCGATATTGAGCTCCGGTAACCAGCGCAGTCTTTCCATAGCCAATTCGATTTGTGTTATTCGGTAGCTTAAAGGTACATTGAGTGCGGCCACAGAACCTTTTCCGATATAGCCGTCAGCAGTAAGTCCATGCCGCTTTTGATACTTCTTAACTCCGGTAGCAATGGCGTCAGTGTATAGCGATGATTTTTCAGCGTCGATAACCGTTTTATCTTCAGGCAAGTCGCCTATGATGGTTAAAAATCGGCGCAGCTCGGCAATTTGCGGATGGGATTCGCCGGGGCGCAACGTTTCTTTAATCTCCATTTTAAAAGACGGCGCTTTCGCGGCAAGCTCACGGTAACTAGCCAATGCCTGTTTTAACTTTTGATATTGCTTTAACTTAGGTTCAACCGATAGCGGTAATTGGGGCAAGGTGTTTTGAGCCAGACTGTTTTTAATCAGCAGTGGTAAATCAATCAGCTTTTTTTCTCTTAACTTCAAGTTAAAATTTATGCCTTGCGGATTGACCCGGCCATAATTCAAATCATGCAGAAAGCGTAGCAACGATATGCTGAGCGCCGTATCGTATAGTGCCAATTCTTTATACGAGTCCGGCTTGAGTTTTAAGGCAGGCTGTAATTTTTGCCTTAGTGTTTCAGCGTCGTAATTTTTAGGATTTAAACCGTTGATAGCCGCGTTCGCTAATAGATTAAGCGCTTCGGTGATATTTTTTTCTGCATCCGCATTGCCTAGCCACAGTAACTGGTGGTTGGACATTCTATAGAGGTATTCAAGATCTTCGGTACGATTGGGAAAATTGGACAGCATCAGGTAAGGATGCTGTTTTGCAGCAATAATGGCGGTAATTTCCTGAGCTATGCCGGGTTCCTGATTGACGGTTTCCTCTGCAAACAACGCCTGTATGGGTAGAGTCAAGAAAAGAAATATTAGCAATCGGGGAATAGGGTATCTTATGGTTTTTTTCAATTTATTTCTTCGCTGAATGTTCGTGATATTAAGTTTTGCAGTTGGGTTACTACAAACCTTTTTTAATAGGATAATCAGTCTTTTTGATTGATATGTAATTTTAACATCAACTACATCGTTCGAGGAAATTTGACGGCTGGCTGGATAAGTATTTGCTCCTCGGCAATAGCTCCTGCATCGCCTAAAGCGCTTACTGTTGGTGCTCTCAATTGCTGTTCCGGACGCGATTCCACCTCCCCCATCCATGGGGTCGTGCCTCGTGGGCAACCGCTCCATGCAGGAGGTAGTATAATGAAAGAGCGGCATAGCGATGTGTCGATATGGCTACATCATTTATTGAGTTTCACTCACTACAAGGCAAGTCTATGGCAAATCTTACTTTTTTAGGTGCAACAGGCCAGGTTACCGGCTCCTGTTATTTACTGGAAACCGACTCCAGCCGTATATTACTTGATTGCGGACTGTTTCAGGGTTCAAGAGAAACAGAAAAACAAAATGAAGCCGATTTCCCCTTTGATCCTGCCGGCATTGATGCTGTGGTTTTGTCCCACGCCCATCTTGACCACTGCGGACGCTTGCCCAAGCTGGTTAAAGACGGTTTCAAGGGTTCGGTATTTCTGACTGAGGCCAGTTTTCCGCTGTTGGAGCTGATGTTGATGGATGCCGCCCATCTGCAATTACGGGATACCGAATGGGAAAATAAACGTCGGGAACGTGCCGGTAAGCCGCTGCTTGAACCTTTATATACAGAGGCGGACGTAAAGGCATTACTATCGCTACGTCGGCCGATAGCCTATGGCGTGGAAACCAAAATACTTCCCGAGTTAAGCATTTCTTTTCATGAAGCGGGACATATACTCGGTTCATCGATTGTGCGTTTGCGCATCAACGAAAAAGATAAAACCAAAACACTGGTTTTTTCCGGCGATTTAGGCAACCTGAATTCGCCGTTACTGCGCGATCCAGCTGTTTTAACCGAAGCCGATGTATTGTTGCTTGAATCTACTTACGGCGACCGTGACCATAAACCGTTGGTAAACACTCTGGATGAATTGCGCGAAACATTGGCGGAAGCCGCAGAGAGCGGCGGCAATGTCATTATTCCGGCTTTTGCGGTGGGTAGAACCCAGGATCTGATTTACTGGCTGGGTAAAATTCAGCGTCAGGGCGGGTTGCCGCAGCAACAGATTTATCTGGATAGCCCGATGGCGATCAGCGCCAGCAATATCTACGCTGAAAATACACATTTATTCAATATTGATGATCCGGAATTTACCAAAATTGCTCCCGGCGGTTGGCAAGCCTGGTTGCCGGGATTGATCTATTCACAGACAGCCGAAGAATCAATGGCCGTCAACCGCATTGCCGGCGGCGCGATTATTATTGCCGGCAGCGGCATGTGTAACGGCGGGCGCATCCGTCACCATCTTAAATATAACTTATGGCGGCGCAATGCGCATATCATCATCGCAGGCTTTCAGGCTGAAGGCACTTTAGGCCGGGCTATTGTTGACGGTAAAAAAGCGCATTTGAAAATTCTGGGCGCTGAGGTCAATGTGGCGGCCAAGGTGCATACGCTGGGTGCGTTAAGCGCTCATGCCGATCAAAGCCAGTTATTGCAGTGGGCGGGGCATTTTAAAGAGCCCAAGCCGAGACTTTATCTGATTCATGGCGAGAAATCGGCGACGTTATCATTGCAGACCTGCTTCAAGCGCACGGGGTGGAATGCGAATGTTCCTAAAGTCGGGGAGAGGATTACCCTTTGAATGGTTAGAAAGCCAACTCGCGCTAAAACACACAGGATGGAAATAAACCATCATCAATTGAAGTAGCTTGGCGATGAAAACCCCGGCATCTCTTCAATCAACCTTTATATAAAAGAACCTATGGCCGGAACCAGCCTTTTAGTTTTACTTGATGATATTGCCTCAGTCCTGGATGACGTGGCCTTGATGACCAAGATTGCGGCGAAGAAAACCACCGGTATTCTGGGTGATGATTTGGCACTGAATGCCGAGCAGGTGTCCGGTATTCGCGCGGATCGAGAGCTGCCGGTGGTGTGGGCGGTAGCGAAAGGCTCACTGAAAAACAAACTGATTTTAGTGCCGACGGCGTTAGCGATCAGCTGGATTGCGCCCGGGTTGATCATGCCGTTGCTGATGCTGGGCGGCGCTTATTTGTGTTTTGAGGGATTTGAAAAACTGGCGCACCCGTTGTTGCACTCTCATGCAGAAAATGAAGTCCATCAGGCCGAACTGGCGGCGGCAGTCGCCAATCCTGAGATCGATCTGGTAGCGTTTGAGCAGGACAAGATTAAGGGAGCCGTTCGTACCGATTTTGTGTTGTCCGCAGAAATTATCGTCATCACGCTGGGCGCAGTGACAGCTGCGGCTTTTGCGATCAAGGTGGTCGTGGTTTCCGGCATTGCGCTGATTATGACGGTAGGCGTATACGGTCTGGTGGCAGTCATTGTAAAGCTGGATGATGCGGGACTTTACCTGTGCCAAAAGCCGGGTGTCGATCTATGGGCGAAAATGCAGCGTAAAGCCGGCCGGGTCTGTCTGCATGGCGCACCTTACCTGATGAAATTGCTGGCGATAGTCGGCACTGCAGCGATGTTTATGGTAGGCGGCGGGATTATTACTCACGGTATTCCCGTAGCGCACCACTTTATCGAGTATCTTGCGCAAAGCACCAACGCCGTATCCGGCATCGGCGACATGCTGGAAACGCTGACTTCTTCGCTGCTCAATGCACTGGCAGGCATTGTTTTCGGTGCGCTTGCGTTGGCCGGTGTGACGATAGCGAGGCGTGTTTATCATCGTTTTAAATATTAGCGAGGCAGGATGAGTAGAGCGTAGCGAAACCCATCGCATGAGAGACTGATTATGATGGGTTTCGGCTATAGCCTCTACCCATCCTACCGCACCCTCAAGCTCCTGCTTCGGAATCGGCAAAAACAGTTTACAATATCACTGTGTATTTATTCCCCGTTGTACTATTTAATCTATGAAAATCATTAATTTCCCTGCCGTTCAATCAAAGATTTGCCCCCTGCTGTTTTTATTGCTTATTATCACCATGGGCTCAACCGGAGCGTGGGCTAAAAGCGCGACGCCGGATGCCGGGCAAAAAAGCATAACGTTTGAAATCAATAAAGACACGCTAAAGGCCAAAATCGAGGCTATCAATACCCGAGGAGGTATTGATGAGACGACAAAATCCAAATTGCTGTCTATTTATCAGGCGGCGGAAGATAATTTGGCCAATGTCGAAAAGTTTAAAGTACAGACAGCCGACTTTAAGGCGGCTATCAAGCAAGCGCCGGAGCAAACCAGAAAGCTGCAAAAGGAACTTGAGCAGACCCTGCTGAAAGTATCCAAGCAAAAACTGGAGGACTTTAGCCGGATACCGGTTGAGGAGCTTGAGCAACGGCTTATTCTTGAAAAAGGAAAGATTAGTAATCTGGATGAGCAGATAAGGAAACTTGAAAGTGAGCTGGCTGTGCAAAATAGTCGTCCACAGCTGATCCGTGAAGAAACGGTAGCGGCACAGCAAGATATAGACGCGGCGCAGAAAAAGTTGCAAGTTCCGACCGGTAAAGCGGATGCAAAATTGGAAGTCGAAGCCAAGCAAGTGCAGCTGAAAACGTTGATTGATTCGCGCACTGCCGAGCTAAAAATGCTCGATGCTGAAGCAATCAGCAATCCGGCCAGAGTCGAATTGCTTAAAACCCGGTTTCAGTTGCTGGATAGTCAAAAGGCGGCGTTAAGCCCGGTTGTCGCTGCAATCGAAAGTCTTACTTTCGATCTGCGGCAGCAGGAGGCGAAGCAAATGCAGGATGCACTCAGTCAGGCGGAAAAAGCGGTTTCCGGCAAGCATCCCCTTATTCAGGAAAGCACGCGGGAGAATATTCAATACAGCCGCGATTTGCAGGACATCACGGCCAAAATTGAACAATACACTGAACAAAAAACCAAGGTTGAGGCTCAGGCCGGTGAAATTGAAACCGATTTTAAAAGCGCCGAAAAGAAAATCAGTCTGGCCGGTTTAAGTCCGGCGCTGGGCAAAATCCTGCGCGAGCAGCGGCGTAATCTATCGGTTCAGGATGAGTTTAAGCGGCAGTCCCAGACCATTCAGAACGAAACCGCCATAACCAGTCTTGCGCAATTCAAGGTTGAAGACAAACTGAAACGGCTGATGGATGTTGACGCCGAGCTAAACGACATGGTGAAACAGCAGGTCGATCCAGCCTTGCCTGCGGATCAACGCATGATGATACAGGCTGAGTTGCGGGTGTTGCTGAACAATCAGAAAGAGCTGCTCAATAAGCTGTCCGTTGCCTATACAACGTATCTGCGCATGCTGGGCGACTTTGATTTTGCCAGACAACAGATGAGCGCTCAGGCCGGTAAATTTGCCATCTATTTGGACGAGCGTTTGCTGTGGGTGCCCAGTTCCGAACCGATTAACTTGGGTTATATAACCGATTTGTATCACTCCGCGCAATGGCTGCTGTCGCCGTTTAACTGGATGGCAGTGATTAAAGACGCTGTTAAGCTAACCCTGCATCAGCTATTTTTGACCTTTATTGCGATACTGTGTTTGGTCGGCTTGCAGTTGAGCAGAAACTGGGCAAAGTTGCAGTTAACGGCTATCTCGGACAAAACGGATAGTTTTTATTACACCTTAAGGGCTCTGGCCTACAACTTAATACTGGTATTACCGCTGCCGTTAATTCTCTATTACTTGGGCTGGTTTTTGAGTAGCAGTATTCAGGTTGCCGACTTCACTAAAGCGGTTGGTGAAGGCTTGCAAGGCACTGCACTGCCTTTGTTTTTCCTGCAATTTTTTTACCGTTTGTTTGCAGCCGAGGGTATAGCGCGTAAACATTTTCAATGGCAAAAAAGCACAGTCAGTCTTTTACGTACACAGATTGCCTGGATACGTTTTATTGTGGTGCCGGGGGTGTTTATTATCAGCAGCACCAGTGCATCAAAATTTTCGGCGCATAGCGACAGTATCGGCCGCCTCGCGTTGATCATCATCATGATTGTGATGGCTGTGTTTGCGGGTCGGGTGTTGAAGCCTTCTACCGGTTTACTATATGGTTATATCAACAAAAATCCTGATGGCTGGATAACCAAGCTGCGCTATGTTTGGTATGCGGCAGCCATCTGCATACCGTTGATTGTCATCGGTTTTGCTGTCGCTGGCTATTATTTGAGCGCGTTGGAGTTGCAGCAAAAGCTGATTATTACCCTGCGGCTGATTTTTTTGACTATTATCATTCATGCGCTGGTGTTTCGTTGGTTAACACTGGTTAACCGGCAGTTGGCGATCACAAATGCCAGACAAAAACGCAAAGCTGCGGCGGTTACCGAAAAGCATCTGGCAGGATCGGAAGACCCGGTGTTGCCGGTTGATGAACAACAAATCGATATTCCTAAAATCAATGCCCAAACCATAAAGCTGCTTAATGTCTTTATCGGTTTTACGCTGGTGATCGGTTTCTGGATGATCTGGAAAAACATCTTGCCGGCCTTTTCATTTCTGGATCGTATTGAGCTCTGGCAACATTTGGTTAATATCGATAATCAGGAAAGTTATCAACCGATAACCATGACCAATCTGTTGCTGGCCGGGCTATATGCTTTTATTGCAGTGGTTGCGGTACTAAATTTTTCCGGCGTGATGGAATTGCTGGTTTTCAGACGCTTATCGATAGAGGCGGGCGGTCGTTATGCAGTTAATCAGCTCGCTAAATATATTTTATTTTCGATAGGCTTTATCAGCGTGGCAAACGAGCTGGGCGGCAGCTGGTCACAGGTGCAATGGCTGGTTGCAGCGCTCAGTGTCGGGTTGGGTTTCGGTTTGCAGGAAATCTTCGCCAATATGGTATCGGGTATTATCCTGCTGTTTGAACGCCCGATCCGGGTCGGCGATACCGTCACCATCGGCACGGTCACCGGTAAAGTCAGCCGTATTCAGATGCGTGCCACCACGCTGATAGACATGGATCAGAAAGACCTGATTGTGCCGAACAAAACCTTTATTACCAGCCAGCTTATAAACTGGACTTTAAGCGATCCAATAACCCGTGTGGTGATTCCTGTGGGTATCGCTTACGGTTCCGATATTGAGCTGGCGCATAAAATTATGATGGATACGGTAAGCTCAACGCCGATGGTGCTTGCAGAGCCTGAGCCGAGCGTGTTGCTGGTCGGTTTTGGCGATAGCTCGCTGAATTTTTCTATCCGTATCTATGTCAGTGAACTGCTAAATCGTTTGCCGGTTGCGCATGATTTACACATTCGACTTGAAAAAGCCCTGCGTGAGCATAAGATAGAAATTCCCTTTCCGCAGAGGGACATTCACGTTCGTTCTGTCGTACATGAACATGATGAAATAAATCATGACATGCAGCGAATTACCGGTGAGTGAAAAGTTATCCCAGCCGGTTTTTGAGGATAATAAATTTGTAATGTTGCTTATGGTGCTATGATTCGATTACAGAATTTGTTTTTAATATTCATCACACTTAAAAAAAACCAATGAATTTAAATCTGGAAAAAATAAATGGCTGTACCGTCCTTTTTATTAAGGAAGAAAGGATAGATGCGCATAATTCAGGAGAATTAAAGGAAGCTGTTTTGCATCTGATAGAGCAAGGTGAAGTCAATATTATTGTCCAGCTCGAACACGTGCGATTTATTGACAGCTCCGGTTTAGGCGCTTTGCTGTCGGGTTATAAAAATGCAGCGGCCAAGTCAGGCAAGCTGGCTTTAGCCAACATGCAGCGACAGGTGTTATCAATGTTTGAGTTAACCCGCTTAAACAGGGTTTTTGATATTTATGCTGATTTAAATGAGGCTTTTGACAGCGAAGCCTAGAGGTTTTATATGTGTAATTCGATTATTCAGGTAGAGGTAATCATTCCGACGCAGACCAAATATCTGGATTTGATCGGAAGTATTGGTGAGCATATTGCGAAAGAGCTGGATAAATTTTCCGGTGATCGGGAGGCGTTGGCTTATCATTTAAATCTGGTGTTAACGGAAGCGACAATTAATGCCATTAAACACGGAACACTGGCGAACCCGAATGAGACCGTCAGAATAACCATCAATATCCAGGAAAACGAACTGAACATCAAGGTGTATGATCACGGGCAGGGGTTCGATTTGGAATCTGTGCCGTTACCGGATTTCGATCACCCCAAAGAAGGCGGCATGGGTATATTTTTTATCCGCACCTTGATGGACTCAGTTACCTATACCCGGCAGGGTGACTGCAATGTTTTGGAAATCATAAAATATCTGAGCTGAAAACAATCCCGCTAACAAATAATTATGTTGTAAACTTTCAATAAGGCGGATAAGCAATTGAACAGACTCACCAAAACCTGGCCGATTGCCTTGCGGCATATAGCTGAAAGAGCTTTGGGCAAACAAGCCGGCCACCCATTGTGGCAAAAATATCATACAACGTTTTCGGCTGAATATCGGGCGCTGGTTTCGCCGCGTTATGCGTTAAAAGATATACTGCATCTTGAGCGCATTTTGGCCTCAAACAATCAAAGCATCAGCCTGCTTAACCCCAGCAAGAGAGTCGGTCAGTATCGGCTGCATTTTTACAGCCGACAACCGCGTTATCTGGACGAATATATTCCGGTTCTGGAAAATATGCATTTAAGGGTAATGGATCAGGTGCAATTTTCGATTACAGTTGATGACATTACCCTGTTTATTAAAAGTTTCACCATTAAGGCAAAAAGCCAGTGCGCTTCTTTCGCCAAGTTAAGAAGCCGGATGCTGGAAACCATTCAAGTAATGATGGATGGGACTGTTGAAAATGATGCGCTCAACAAACTGTGTGTCCTGACTGGAATGGCCTGGCAGGAAATCGACGTGCTCAGGGCTTACCGGAACTGTTATTTGCAACTGGGTCATCGAACCACCCGAGCCAGCGTTCATCATGCCTTGATTAACAATCCGCAGGTTGCGCTATGTCTGTTTAATTACTTCGAAGCGCGCTTTAGACCGAATCCTGATTGGGATGATCCGGTAATCAGGGAAGAGCAGGCCTCGTTTCCGTTGCGTTTGCAATTGCTGGAGAGCATCGCCTCGGTTTCCGATATTAATGACGACCGGATTTTGCGTACCCTGTTTAACTTGATTGATGCGACCATGCGCTGTAATTTTCATCTGCGTCGCGGCTTGGCGGATTATTTCATCGCTTTTAAAATTAACAGTCTGGGCATTATTGATATGCCTGCGCCCAAGCCGCAAAACGAGATTTATGTCCACGCGGTGGATATGGAAGGCATCCATTTACGCAGCGGCAAGATTTCCCGTGGCGGTATTCGCTGGTCGGATCGTCCCGATGATTTCAGGACCGAAATTCTGGGGCTGATGCAAACCCAGATCAGCAAAAACGCCCTGATTATCCCGACAGGAGCCAAGGGCGGATTTATAGTTAAAAGAAACAGCTCAAAATCCAGCTTGGGAACGAAAGAAGCAGGCAAAAAAGCCTACCTCACCTTGATACGCGGCTTGCTTGATTTAACCGACAACTATATCGACGACAAGGTCGTCAAGCCCCAGAACATCGTATGCTACGATGATCCAGACCCCTATCTGGTGGTGGCCGCCGATAAAGGCACGGCGCAGTTCTCCGATATTGCCAACGCCGTTTCGGCAGAATACCAATTCTGGCTGGGCGATGCCTTTGCCAGCGGCGGATCCCGCGGTTATGACCATAAAGCGCTGGGTATTACGGCTCGCGGCGCCTGGGAATGTATAAAACGCCATTTTCGTGAATTAGGCAAAGACATACAAAGCGAAGCCTTTACCGTAGTCGGTATCGGCAGCATGGACGGCGATGTGTTTGGCAACGGCATGTTGTTGTCGCCGTGTATCCGGCTGCTGGCGGCTTTTAGCGGTCAACATATTTTTATCGATCCGAATCCGTCCGATAGCGATGCGGCATTTAATGAACGCAAGCGTTTGTTTGAGTTGCCGGGCTCCAGCTGGGATGATTATGACCGGACGCTTATTTCAGAAGGCGGCAGCGTTTACCCAAGATCGGCCAAGGATATTCCGGTTTCCGCCGAGTTGAGAAAATGGTTGGGCGTACGTTACAAATCGCTGGATGGCGAATCCCTGATTCGTTACTTGCTAAGGGCTCCCGTGGAATTATTATGGTTGGGCGGTATCGGCACTTACGTAAAAGCAAGCACGGAAAAACATGAAGATGTCGGCGACCGGGCTAACGATAACGTGCGGGTGGATGCGGCCGATCTGGGCGCCAGTGTTGTCGGCGAAGGCGCTAATCTGGGTTTTACCCAAAAAGCGCGTATTGAATACAGTCTGCGGGGAGGGCAGATTAACACCGATGCGGTCGATAACTCGGCAGGCGTTGATACTTCCGATCATGAAGTGAATTTAAAAATTTTCCTGGTCGGTTTGCAAAAGAAAAACCTGATCGCTGATTATCAACCGTTATTTATCAGTATGACTCAGGATGTGTGCCGGTTGGTGCTGGCCGATAATATCGCCCAAAGCCTTTGTTTATCCCTGGAACAACGGCGTTGCGAGGAAAATGCAGCGGTTTATTTGCAATTGGCCGAACGTTTGGAAACCGCCGGATTTTTCGATAGAGCCGTTGAATGCTTTCCGCAAACCAAAGAGGTCATGTCCCGGCCCGGGCAAGTCATAACCCGGCCTGAGCTTGCGGTATTGATGGCCGCAAGCAAAATGTATCTGACCCAATTGATACAGGATCAATCCGCCTTGTTGCAGGAAGAGTGTTGCAGCTGTTATTTGCATGCCTATTTTCCCGAGCAGCTCGGCAAACAGTACGCAAACTATCTGTCCGGCCACCCCTTGGCTCATGAAATTAAAGCCACCCTGATTAGCAATAAAATCATCAATCAGGCCGGTTGCGGTTTTTTAAGCCTGGGTGCCGACAGTGAAAACACTCTGGATCATGTTACCTGTTATCTGACTTTCGACCGGGTTTTAAATGGCGATGCTTTGCGGCAGGCGATTAGTGCGCTGGACAATAAAATAGCGGCCGACAAGCAATACCAGTTATTGATGCAACTGGAAAATACCTTGACCGGTTTTTGTCATTGGGCCTTAATCCAAGGCAGAAAAATCCGGCCGAATGCGCAGACCGTTGCGTGTTATAGCCGTCATTTAAAGGACTATGAGCGCTATTTTAAAAGCGACTACGCCGAGTTTAGCGAGCATCTCAAGCAATATCGACAAGATGGCATTCCCGAACAACTGGCGCTCAGCATGGTGTTTATATCCAGCCTCAATGATTTTCCACTGATCGTTTCATTGGCCGCCGAAACCGGGCAGAATTTTGTCGCCACCTTGAAGCTGTTCAACGAAATCACCCGTTATCTGGGTTTGTATGAGGTCAATGAACAGTTGGCGAAAATGCCCATGCACGATCATTGGGAACGAAAAGTACTGAATGAATTGCAAGAAGATATGAAGCGAGTGATCGGCCTAGTGATTAAAGACATCCTTGCAAGCAAGGCTGAAACTTGTGCCGACTACTTTGAGCAGCCGGATGAGCAATATAAAATCAACCGCTACCGGCGTACTTATCAGGAAATTAACAGTGCATTGCCGGTTAACCTGTTTCCCTATATTGCGTTAACCAAGGAGCTGGAGCATTTGGTTGATGGTCATTTGTAAGAGGGTAAAGTAGCATATATCTAACCCCTCGTTCCCACGCGCCGCGTAGCCGTTTGGTCTTCGTCCTGATACCGGTTCGGGGCGCAGCGCGCCCTGACTCAATTGGTTTGATGGATAGTATGGCGTCTTGTGTCGCATGGAGAAGGCGGCATATACTATGCCGACTGAGTTTTACTTTAGACCTGATTATTTTCGTTAATTTTTTAACCTTGATGATAATACTTCCATGCATACTTCTACCGTCACCACTGAATATATGAAGCTGTCAGTTTCTGAACGCATTCAGCTCGTCGAGGATATATGGGACAGTATTGCTGCGGAGGCGCCTGATGATGCCCTCGGCTTGTCTCAAACTCAAAAGGCTGAATTGCATCGTCGTGTTGCTGCGCACCATGCTGATCCTTCTTCAGCAGTTCCGTGGGAACTGGTTCGAGCTAAGTTGTTTTCAGATCAAGCCTAATGCTGGTAGTGCTCCGTCCAGAGGCAGAGCAAGAGCTTCTGGAGGCTCAGGCTTGGTATGAGTCAAAGGCACTGGGACTTGGATTTGAGTTCGCCCGTGCTGCTGACGCGGCAGTTGCATCTGCACTTCGTAATCCTTATGGGTATTTGCGCATTGAAGAATGTTTTTATCGGGTGCTATTTCGTAAATTTCCTTACACACTAATTTATCTGCCAAGTCCAAATGAGTTGCTGGTGGTTTCATTCTTCCATCAACATCGTGAGCCGGGTGTTTGGCTAGAGCGGTTTGGTAGTTAATAGGGAAAAAGCAGTTCGATTTCCCTGCCGCCCATGCTGTCGAAATCATCAGGGATGGTGATCTGCCCCTCCATGAAACCTAGCCTTCGGATTTGTCCGGCCGATGGGGCGTCCAGACGAGTGACCTTGACCAGCGGCTTTCCAGCGTTGGCGATGATAAAAGAATCACCCTTTACCGCCTGATCTATCAACCGAGACAGTTGGGTTTTGGCTTCGTGTATATTGACTGTCTGCATGATAAGTCTCATTAGGTTTTAAGTTCAGCTGGTATAGTCTATCGTGCCCAGTTGGTATTGCCATCCCCAGCTTCTGGGTCCCGGCAACCCCTTATATCTGCCGGGATAGGATGCCTATGCTTTCAGAAGAATCGCTTTTTTAATTGCTCCCGCCTTAGATTTATAAGCCGCTCTTTACTGTCGCAACTCTGATCAATTCATCCACTTCATTGGTTGTAGCAGCAAATTCTTCAGGAGCAGTGGGCGTGGAATATTCCGCAACCCCTGTAGCCACTTCAATAATCAGGTCGGGCGCTTTAACACGCTCTAAAATTTCTTTTTTAATCTGTGCCGCGATTTGCTCGGCTTTTTTCAATGGAGAACCCGGCATCGCAATAAGAAAATCCTGTTCTCCCATTCTTGCGGCTATATCGACGCCCGCCCTGATGTCATCGCGAAAACAATCGGCCACGCTACGTAATACGGCGTCCATTTCAAAAGCGGGTAAATTATTTTTGGCTTTAAAATCCTTTAAACTGATAAAAAGAATGGAAAAAGGAAAGCCGTTGCGTTTGGAGTTCTCAATTTTTTCTTTTAACCGGCCCAGCATCGTGTCTTTGGTCATTAACTGGGTTAGCGGATCTAAGGGGATATGTTCTCTATCCCATGTTTCCTGAGCTTCCAGCCGAAGCACGTTGATAATGCCTAATGAGCAGGCCAGTAATAATCCAAGTATCCAGGTGAAATACCACATAGCAATCTCCTAATAAGCCGAATGATCGTTCTGATGAATGTGTTCCGGCGTTATTTTGCCGCGCAAGATACGAAATACCCACGTGGTGTAAGCAAGAACGATAGGTAAAAAAATCACCGTAGCCCAGAACATAATTTTTAAGGTTGTAAGACTGGAACTGGCATCCCACACTGTCAAAGAGCTATTCAAAGCCGAGCTTGACGGCACCAGAAAAGGAAACATCGACACGCCCGCGGTTAAAATAACTGAAGCCAGTGTTAATGAACTGGTTATAAATGCCAAGCCCGGACGCTCAATTTTTGACAGCACCATGGTCATTGCGCCGGCAACAAAAGCCAGTGCCGGAATAGCCCGCAACACAGGATAATGCGCATAATTATCCAGCCATAAGCCCGGTTCTTTAGACACTATTTTTGCCAATGGGTTGGACGGCGCGTTAGGGAGGATTTCAGTGGCGATATGGTAACCGTCAATATTGGCAACCCAGATGCCCGCTACAGCAAAAATGGCTAACGTTATGATTGCAGTAACAGTGACTACTTTTTTACAGCGCAGATTAATGTCGCCTTCAGTCTTGAGTTGTAAATACACCGCTCCGTGCATAATCAGCATCGATAAGCTAAGCAGTCCCGCCGCCAATGCAAAAGGGTTTAATAATGCCCGGAATGAACCGGTATAAAAAATACGCATATCGTTATCGAAATGGAACGGTACGCCCTGCAATAAATTGCCGAATGCCACGCCGAAAATTAACGCCGGTACAAAGCCGCCTGTAAATAATGCAATATCCCAGTTGTTGCGCCATTTTTGGCTGGGTAATTTGCTGCGGTAATCAAAGCCTATCGGTCGCAAAAATAACGCAAACAAGGTCAGCAACAACGCAAAATAAAACCCTGAAAAGGCCACGGCATAGGCGACGGGCCACGCCGCAAACAACGCGCCGCCCGCGGTTATAAACCAAACCTGATTGCCTTCCCAGACGGAGCCTATGGAATTAATAATGACGCGACGTTCGGTATCGTTTTTGCCTAAGAAGGGTAAAAGAATGGCTACCCCCATATCAAAGCCGTCGGTAATGGCAAAGCCGATCAATAAAGCGCCCAAAAGGCCCCACCAGATTAAGCGCATGGTTTCATAATCGAAAATCATAGTGATGCTCCTGTGGCGATTTCAAAATGGTAACGGCCTTTATGCAGGCTGCTGGGGCCTAACTTGATAAACTTAAGCATCAAGAACATTTCGATGATCAAAAATACCGTATATAAACCGATATAGCCTGCCAGACTCAGATATATATCCAGTTCGGTTAGGGATGATGTGCTTAAAAATGTCGGTAAAATTTCAGCGATAGTCCAGGGTTGACGACCGAACTCGGCCACAAACCAACCCAATTCAGAGGCAATCCAGGGTAAAGGCATCATATAAAGACTTGCACGTAACAACCATGTTTGTCTGCATTTACGAATTGAGCTGGCTATAACCGCAAAAATAAATATCGCCAGCATAATAAAGCCGCAAGCCACCATGATGCGGAAGGTCCAAAACAGAGGCACAACTCTGGGTATTGAATATTGCGCTGCCAGTTCTATTTGTTGATCGGTCGCATCGACCACGTTTTCGGTATAGCGTTTGAGCAATAGACCGTAACCCAGGTCCTGCTTGTAGTGGTCAAACTCGGCACGGACAATGGGATCCTTGCTGCCCGCCCTTAATATTTGCAGCAGCGAATAGGCCTTAATGCCGTCACGAATACGCAAACGATTTTTTTCCAGAATCTCCGATAAACCGGTAATCGGCTCATCAATAGAACGCGTACCGATCAGACCCAATACCCAGGGAATTTTTATGGCGTAATGCGTTTCCATGGCTTCCTGATCAGGAATGCCGATCAGGGTAAATGCTGCGGGTGGCGCTTCGGTGTGCCATTCGGCCTCAATAGCGGCCAGTTTGGTTTTTTGCACCTCGCCGTCGGTATAGCCGCTTTCATCGCCCAACACAATCACCGACAGGATGGCTGCCAGTCCAAACCCTGCTGCGATGGTATAAGAGCGCTGTGCAAAGGCCGCATCGCGACCTTTCAGCATGTAATAAGCGCTGATGCCCAGCACGAAAACAGAAGCCGTGGTGTAGCCCGCGGCAACGGTATGGACAAATTTAACCTGAGCGGCCGGGTTAAATAACAGATCGCCAAAGCTGGTGATCTCCATGCGCATGGTTTCATAATTAAACTCTGCTCCAGTCGGATATTGCATCCAACCGTTAGCCACCAGAATCCACAATGCAGATAAGTTGCTGCCTAAAGCAACCAGCCAGGTCACCAGCAAATGTTGCCCTTTGCCTAACTTATCCCAGCCGAAAAAGAACAGGCCGACAAAGGTGGATTCCAGGAAAAACGCCATCAAGCCTTCGATAGCAAGCGGCGCACCGAAAATATCGCCGACATAATGCGAGAAATACGACCAGTTCATGCCGAATTGAAATTCCATAGTCAAGCCGGTAGTCACGCCCAGTGCGAAATTAATCCCGAATAATTTCCCCCAGAACTGGGTCATATCCTTGTAAATTTCCTTGCCGGTCATGACATAGGTCGATTCCATAATCGCCAGTAAAAACGACAAACCTAATGTCAACGGAACAAACAGAAAATGGTATAGAGAAGTTGCTGCAAACTGCCAGCGCGATAAATCAACCACGGCCTCTGAAATCATAAATTCCCCCTCTGGGTTGCAGTCCTGTAGATCAGAACTTGAGAAAAATGGCGCTGGGTACAAAGTAAACTAATGCCATTTACGATTAAAACAATTACATTCTTTCGCTAGTTCCCAAGCTTGAGCTCTCATCGTTATACACATCTCGAAGCAGGCCGGAATAAGCCTGTCCGCGCATTAATCGCAGGGCAGGCGTTTCCGGCATCCCCCCGAGGCTCAGGAGTGCCGGAAACACCCACCCTTGCTGCCGCCGGGCGGGCTTATTCCGGCCTACATCCTGCCAGCGCGATAAATCAACCACGGTCTCTGAAATCATAAATTTCCCTTCTGGGTTGCAGTCCTGTAGATCAGAACTTGAGAAAAATGGCATTGGATATAACGTATATCAATGTCTCTTGCGTTTAAACCAATACATTTGAAGAAACAACTCTTATCCGGGTTTTATTTTACTCTAGCAATTAGACTTGGATGCTAAGATAGAATTGTGTTACTGTCTATTAATATTCGCTAATATACGGATTTATTTTTAAACTTTCGATGCTTTTGTCTGATCGGTTACGGGGACTTTTTACTGCTCAGTGTCGGTATCGGTTCACTTTAATGGGATTTTCAATTAACTCAAGGTCAATTGAAAAATGCAAGGCACGCAATAATAACTCAATGAGGAAAGTATCATGGCCCGTATTGTAATTCTAGGTGCAGGCATTGGCGGCGTACCAATGGCTTATGAAATGAAGGAAACGGTAGGAAAAAATCATGATGTCATCGTGATTTCCGATAGTCCTACTTTTCATTTTGTTCCGTCAAATCCCTGGGTTCCACCCAAATGGCGTAAACCGGAAGACTTGAAGATTGAGTTAGCGCCGGTGATGAAAAAGAAAGGTATAGAATTCATTCAAAAAGCCGCAGCAAAAGTTGACCCGGTTAATAATCAGGTTCAGCTGGAGGATGGCTCAGCCGTTGCTTACGACTTTTTGGTTATTGCAACAGGGCCGCGTCTGGCTTTCGATGAAGTTCCCGGTTTAGGGCCGGATGGTTATACCTCATCAGTCTGCCATGTCGATCATGCCGAAGTTGCTGTAAAAGATTGGGATAAATTCATGGAAGATCCCGGCCCGATTGTTATCGGTGCGGTTCAGGGGGCGTCCTGTTATGGCCCTGCATATGAATATTTAATGATTATTGAAACGGAATTACGCAAAAGAAAAATTCGCGACAAAGTGCCGATGACTTTTGTTACCGCAGAGCCTTATATAGGACATTTGGGTTTAGGCGGTGTCGGCGATACCAAAGGTATGCTGGAAAGCGCCCTGCGTGACAAGACCATCAAATGGATAACCAATGCCAAGGTCGACAAAATCGAACCCGGCATGATGTTTGTCACCGAAGTCGATGATGACGGCAAGGACAAGAAAAAACATGAGCTGCCGTTTAAGCACTCAATGATGTTACCCGCGTTTACCGGCGTTGACGCGGTGCGTAATGTCGGCGTTGATGGTCTGGTTAACCCGCGCGGCTTTGTTTTGGTGGACGAGCATCAGCGCAATCTTACCTTTAAAAATATCTATTCCGTCGGCGTTTGCATTGCCATTCCGCCCATTGAGCCGACGCCGGTACCGGTTGGAGCGCCAAAAACCGGCTATATGATCGAATCGATGGTGACCGCCGCCGCGCATAATATTGCCGATGAGCTGGCCGGCAAGGAACCGACACACAGAGCAACGTTGAATGCTTTATGTCTGGCCGATTTTGGCGATTCCGGGGTGGCTTTTTTAGCCAAACCGCAAATCCCGCCGCGTAATGTGACTTGGTCAGCGGAAGGTAAATGGGTGCATCTGGCTAAAATCGGTTTCGAGAAATATTTCATGCGTAAAATCAGAAAAGGCATCAGTGAGCCTTTTTACGAAAGGTTGATGCTTAAATTAATAGGCATAGTTCGATTGAAAGGAAACTAAGATGACTATTGACCGCGTAGTTTTTGCTGTGGCCGGCAGTTTTATTTTGATCAGCCTGTTACTGGCGCATTATCATTCCGAGTTGTGGCTGTGGTTCACTGCTTTTGTCGGCGCTAATTTGTTGCAATCCGCGTTTACAGGGTTTTGTCCGATGGCAATCCTACTTAAAAAATTGGGTGTTAAGCCGGGTAGCGCATTTTGATTGCGTTACTATCATAAAAATAGAACACGGATGACACGGATTAGACAGGTTTGCCTCGTTCCCACGCGCTGCGTCACTGCCATTAAGTTAAGGATTTAATATATCGTGGGCGCGAATTTATTCGCGCGATAGGTGTTAAAAAACGCGAATAAATTCGCGCCCACGGTATTCAACCATAACTATTTTCGGCTTAACTTAATGGCAGTGACGCGCTACGTAGGAACGAGCGTAAAGGCCCAAAGACTTTTGCCAATTTCTTAACAGGTACGTGAAGATGATGCTTAAAACAATAAAACACAAACTGGCATTAACTCTATTACCGATACTCATGCTATCGAACGGGTCAGCCATAGCCGATCATGCTCTCAAAAATCCTGCCGAAAAAGCGGTACCGGAAAAATCGATTAGCCAATCCTTTACGCTGGATCAGGCTATTGATCACGCATTAATCAACAATCCCGACCTGCAAATCGCCACGGAACGCATCGGCCAGGCTGAAGCCCAATTAGGCGTGGCGCTGTCTGCGTTTTATCCGCAAGTGACTGCCAAAGTTGGCTACGATCATTCCAACAATCCCGCGCAAGTCTTTTCGATGATTGTGTCGCAAAGGGATTTCAATTTCAACTCGATCAATAACATTAACAATCCCGGTTATCGACAAAATTTTCGCCCAGAAATTATAGGAAAATTGTCCCTGTTTCGTGGCGGACAGGATTATCAAAACAGTAAAGCGGCGGAGCTGGGTATCGACGCGGCTGAATTTGAACGCTCAACCGTGCGTAACGCCTTGATTGAAGCCGTGACCGCTTCGTATTACGCTTATTTGGCCGCGCAGGAAGCGCGTAAAGTCGCCCAGGATTCCATTGCCGCAATTACCAGCGAGCTAAAGCAATCGAAGCTGCGGTACGAAGCCGGAACCGTGCTTAAATCCGACGTTTTATCGCTGGAAGTGAAATTGGCTGAGGCCCAGGAAGCCGAAATCAGAGCCGCCAACGGCATCGAGCTTTCCAAAACCGGCATCGCCACGTTGCTCGGCCTATCAGCGGATCACGCGTTTAGTGTCGCGTCGGCATCTTCCGTATTACCGGAACCCAAGTTGACGGCATCGTTTAACGACTTGCTTGGGCTCGCTATGACGCAACGCCCGGAAGTAAAAGCGGCCGCCAATCAGGTGGAAATCAGTCAGCGCCGCGTCAAAAGCGAGCAGGGCGCTTATTTACCTAAAGCGGATGCTTATGTCAGTTACGGTCAAAACAGCCAATCTCCCGGATTTTCCGGCAGCAAAGATAACGTTACCGCCGGAGTCAGTGTCGAAATGGATTTGTTTTCCGGGTTAGAGACCAAAAACCGCGTCAGCGCTGCGGAACGAAAAGCCGCCGAAGCACGGGAAACGGAACGCAAAACCAAACTGGCCATTGAGCAGGAAGTCAAAATTGCTTTCCTGAAAATGGAAGAAGCCTTGGCGCGTATGCGCGTTACCGAAGCATCGGTGGCCGCTGCCGACGAGGCGTTAAGGCTGGTTAATGAACAACGGCGAGCGGAAACAGTGACGGTTACACGTTATATCGAAGCTGAAGTAGCCAGGAATAAAGCCCATTCCAACACGATTGCAGCGCATTACGATGCCCTGAGTGCTGAAGCTGCATTAAAAAAAGCTGCCGGCGACTGGAAGTAAATAATAATTTAACTAATAGTTCCCACGCTCCGGCGGCACTGCCATTAAGTTAAACCGAAAATAATTATAGTTGAATGCTGTGGGCGCGAATTTATTCGCGCCCACAATATTTAAATCCTTAACTTAATGGCAGTGACGCTGGATGGCGGACTCAAGAATGTAGGCCGGAATAAGACCGCCGGCGATAGCAAGGGCGGGCGTTTCCGGCAAAACTGTGCGGAAAAGCCGGAAACGCCACCTCGCGCTACGCCCTTCGGCTACGCTCAGGACAGGCTTGGGTGGCCTTATTCCGGCCTACGTTTAGATGTGTATAAAGACAAGCACCGGAGCATAGGGACAATAATCTTTCGTGCTTTTCGTGGACCCAATGATTTATCTAAGATAAAGAGAATCTTATGTCACCAACCGAACCCAAAAGTATCAACAAAATCGTCACTATTTCCGCAGTCGTTTTAGCCTTGATTCTGCTAATGCTTTATATGCAGGGCAGCTTTGTCAGCAAAGTTCCGCCCGGATTAAGCCCCTTGGCTAAGGATTCAAATACGCCAAGCAACACGGCTATTGTCGAAAAAAAGCAGGTTGACGATATTCTTGCCTGGCCCGGTACGGTAAGGTCGAGAACCGTTGTCAATATTGCCCCCAAAATGACGGCCCGAATTATCGAGATCAAGGTCAATGCGGGCGACAAAGTCAAAAAAGGCGACGTCATCGCCCGACTCGACGAGCGTGACATTAAGGCTCAGGAAAATGCAGCCCTGGCCGCGCTTGCCAGTGCAAATGCCCAAGCAAGCCGCGCCCAGGCAGACGAACAGCGCACCCGTAGCTTGTACAGCAAAGAGGCGGCGACCCGAGAAAACTTCGATGCCGTAGTCGCCAGGGCAAAAGAGGCGCAAGCCGGTGTAAGTCAGGCAACCAGCGCTATCACTGAAGTCAGAACTCATCTGGCCGATACGCTGTTGCTCGCTCCTTTTGACGGCATTATTGCTAAACGCCTTAAAGAACCCGGCGACATGGGACTGCCCGGCGTACCCGTGGTGACCTTGCAAACGCCGCAAGGATTAAGGCTTGAAGCCGACGTGCCGAGCACTTGCGCCGGACGTTACAGCATAGGCATGGATGTTAAAGTGCGCATCGATACCCTGGGCCTAACCGTCAGCGCGCAAATTGACGAGGTCAGTCCCGAAGTCGACCCGCAAACCCGCACCCAGCTGATTAAAATCGCACTGCCTGCCATCGAAGGCCTGCAACCGGGATATTTCGGCTGGCTGGAACAAGCTTGCGGTCAGCATGAAGCATTATTAATCCCTGCCAGCGCCGTGCAACATATCGGTCAACTGGAAGTCGTCAAGGTATTATCGGAAGGCCGACAGCTGATGCGCCATATCAGAACCGGCAAAACCTTCGGCGATCAAATTGAAGTCATTTCCGGTCTGCATGCCGGTGAAACCGTCATAACCCATCCGCAGCAGGCGCAATAATGGACGACCTGCAAAACCAAAGTCCCAAACGCGGATTGACGACCAAGATTGTCGAAATTTTTACCACTTCGCAGCTGTCCATACTGTTCCTGATCATTTCGTTGTTGGCGGGAGCGGCGGCGCTGATCCTTACGCCCCGCGAAGAAGACCCGCAGATCGTCGTGCCGGTTATGGATGTGCTTGTCGAATATCCGGGCGCTTCCAGCGAGGAAGTTGAAAAACTGGTCGCCACGCCGCTGGAGGTTTTGCTCAAACAGCTTGAAGGCGTGGAATATGTGTATTCCGTCTCCAAACCCGGTGCGGCGGTTGTTACCGTGCGTTATTTCGTCGGTCAGGATTTCGAAGACAGTCTGGTCAAGACCTGGGACAGGCTGATGTCCAACCAGAACCTGATTCCTCCGGGGGTTACCCACTGGAAAGTGTCGCCGGTTGAAATCGATAACGTGCCTATCGTATTACTGACTCTTTCCTCGCAAAATAATAATTACGATTCGATGACGTTACGGCGTATTGCCGATGAGCTGATTATTTCCCTGAGAAGTGTCGGCGATGTCGGCAAAAGCTGGGTTGTCGGCGGCGAACAGCGACGGGTATCGATTTATGCCAATCCTGCCGCACTGGCTGCGCATGGCGTAACCTTGCTTGAAATTACCCAGGCGCTGGCTAATGCCAATGTCAATCTGCAAGTCGGCAGCATTGAACGCGGCAACCGTGAAATCCTGCTGGAAGCCGGGCCGCATTTTGAGTCGTCGGAAGAAGTGGGCGCGACCGTCATTAAAAGCGTTTCCGGTCGCCCTGTTTACCTGCGCGATGTGGCTCGTATTGAAGACGGCCCGGCGGATGTCGATCATTACACCCGCATCGGCTTTGGCCCTGCCGTCGATGAGATGCCGACGATAGGCAAAGCCTCCGGTAACAAGCCGCAAGTCGGGCAAGAGCGCCAGATGGTCACCCTTGCCGTTGCCAAACGCAAGGGCAGCAATGCCGTACATGTCGCCGAAGCCGTTATCGCCACGGCGGAAAAGCTGCACGGCACGCTGATCCCCGAAGATATTTTGCTGAGCATCAGCCGCGATTACGGCGAAACCGCCAACCACAAAGTCAATGAACTGGTTAAGCACTTGAGTTTTGCGATCGTGATTATCGTGGTGTTGCTGGCCTTTTCGTTGGGGCTGAAAGAGTCGTTTATCGTTTCGATCGCCGTACCGATGACTTTGGCGCTGACCTTATTGCTGGATTATATCTCAGGCTACACGATCAACCGCGTTACCTTGTTTGCATTGATCCTGTCGTTAGGTCTGCTGGTTGACGACCCGATAGTCGATGTCGAAAATATCCACAGGCACTATAAATTGCGCAAAGAATCTCCACTGGAAGCATTGCTGACGGCGGTCGATGAAGTCAGGCCGCCGACTATTCTGGCGACTTTCACCGTTATTGTGTCATTCCTGCCGATGTTTTTTATCACCGGCATGATGGGGCCGTACATGGCGCCGATGGCTTTTAACGTGCCGATAGCGATGATTATTTCCTTGATCGTCGCCTTTACCGTGACGCCCTGGGCGAGTTTCAAGCTGCTGCAAAGCGAATACCACAAGCATAGCGACGAAGCGCCAATTGAGTTGAAACAAACCTTTATCTATCGGGCTTATCGTGCCGCACTCGGCCCGCTGCTGGCGAGTTCGGGACGCGCCAAATTATTCTTGCTGGTTGTGCTGATAGCCTTTGTCGGCTCAACCCTGCTGGCTATTACCCGCGCCGTGCCGCTCAAACTATTGCCGTTCGACAATAAAAACGAGCTGCAAATCATGATCGATATGCCGCGCGGCTCGACGCTGGAACAAACCGATGAAGTCGCGCGCGCTCTGGGCAGCTATTTAGCCACCGTCAACGAAGTCACCGATTATCAAACCTATACCGGCCTGGCCGCACCGATGGACTTTAACGGCATGGTTCGCCACTATTATTTACGTAGCGGCGGTTATGTAGGCGAAGTCAGGATCAATTTACTGCCCAAAGACCGGCGGGAACAACAATCGCACGAAATCGCCTTGCGCATGCGGCCTGAAATAGAACGGCTCGGCAAACAATACGGCGCAAACCTGAAAATTGTTGAAATTCCGCCGGGGCCGCCGGTGCTTTCCGATCTGGTCGCTGAAGTTTATGGTCCGCCGGAAGCCAATATCGACAGCTTGGTCGCCGTCTCCAAGCGTGTCAGGGCCGATATGGAAAAAACCGAGGGCGTTGTCGATGTGGATGATTTTTCCGAAGCGCAACATGACAAGGTGCATTTTCACCTGAACCGGGAGAAAGCAGCTTTATCCGGCGTCAGCGTCGCGCAAGTTGCGGAAACTTTGCGTATTGCGGCCGCAGGCCAGTCTGTCGGCATCGTCCATGTAGACAGCGAACGCCAACCGCTGGAAATTACCCTGCAATTGCCTCGTGCGCTCCGCTCGTCCATTGCCGATTTATTGGCTTTGCGCGTGAAAACCGGGCAGGGCGATCTGATCCCGTTAAGTGAAATAGGCACCGCCAGCATGGAAAGCGAAGACCAGCCTATTTTTCACAAGAACCTGCAACGGGTGAATTATGTCGTTGCCGGAATGGCGGGACGAAGCCCGGTGGAAGCAGTTTTCGATTTGAATGATGTCCTGGACGAACACCCCTTGCCGGAAGGTTATACCGCCGAATTGGCGGGCGAGGGCGAGTGGAAAATCACTGTCGATGTATTTCGTGATCTTGGCTTGGCCTTTGCGGCCGCGTTGGTGATGATCTATGTTCTGCTGGTCGGGCAAACCGGATCGCTGAGCGTGCCGCTGGTGATGATGATTGCCATACCGCTGACCGTCATCGGCATCATGCCGGGCTTTTGGTTGCTTAATCTATTTGCTACGCCTATTGCAGGTTACCCCAACCCGATTTATTTTACCGCCACCGCCATGATCGGCATGATCGCCTTGGCCGGCATCGTAGTGCGCAATTCAATTATCCTGATCGACTTCATCGAGCGCATCCGCGCCCGTGCCGATGTTACGCTGGCAGAAGCCTTGATTGAAGCCGGTGCGGTTCGCTTGAGACCCATATTTTTGACCGCCGGAGCGGCCATGTTCGGGGCTTTTGTGATTATTTTAGACCCGATCTTTTCAGGGCTGGCATGGAGTTTCATCTTTGGTATTTTTGCCTCGACCTTGTTTTCATTGTTAGTGATACCGGTGGTTTATTTTTTGATTAACGAGGAAGCATGATTAAGAGTTATGAGTTGAAATAGGCTTTCCAGATTTTATCCCTGCCCGGCATCACCATCGGTTACCGTAGGAGATTTATATGACGAAACGTACGCTTTCATTTCCCATTAGCGGCATGCACTGTGCGGGCTGTGAGGCGGTTATCAGTGCTGCCGTGAAGGGGCTGCCGGGGATCGACACGGTTAGCGCCGATCACATAGCAAAAAAGGTGCAGGTTCGTTTCGATGAGTCCCTCACTTCACCGTCAGCAATCCTTGCCTGTATCGAAAGCAAAGGCTATAGCTATGGAATCCAAGTCGACAAGGTTTCATGGGATCCACGCTTAAAACAGATCGCCGTATTTTTGGTGCTGCTGGCTCTGGTAGGTGGAGTCGCCTTCTGGGGTAAAAGCCTGATGCCTGGATTGATGAAGCAATTCGATGCCCGTCTTGGTTATGGCGTAATCTTCACCGTGGGATTTCTCACCGGCTTTCACTGTATCGGTATGTGCGGTGGGTTTGTGATGAATTACACCCAGGGCGTACAAGGACGCGGACCGCGAGCGGTATTTTTTGCCCATTTGTCCTATGCGCTGGGCAAGAATCTCTCCTATGCATTGCTCGGTGGGGTATTTGGTGCTTTGGGCGCCGTTCTCACCATCACTCCCCACATGCGTGGGGTCGCTGCACTCGTGGCAGGCGTCTTTTTAGTGCTGTTTGGCTTGAGCATGCTCAACCTTTTTTCCAAATTTCGTCTTCCGTCTCTGCGATCCAAATCGGGATCAGTCACGCAACGAATCTATCAAGATATCAAGCCCAGACGCAACCCTTTCAGCGTCGGCTTTTTGAGCGGTTTTTTACTCGGCTGCGGCCCACTACAAGCTATGTACGTTATGGCGCTGGGTACCGCTAACCCAGTGGAAGGTGCTTTGTTGCTACTGTGTTTTGGCACCGGCACCTTGATTCCTTTGTTGACCTTCGGTGTGTTCGCCAGCACATTGAGCGACAAGACCCAAAATCAATTACTGGCCGTGTCCGGTATTCTGGTTATTCTGATGGGTCTGATGATGACAGATCGCGGACTCAAACTAACCCAGTCCGGTTATAACTTCGCGACAGTGGTAGAGCGGTTTTCGGCATCTCGACCAGAAGATTCCGCAATCATGCGGTGAAGATCCCTATCTAAACACGGTCCCCTTAAGTTGTTTTTTCAGTAACAAAAATCGAGGTTCTCATGTATTACATAGTTGAAACAGATAAGTCATTCGACCAAGCATCGGCAGACCTTGAATCAGCCGTTAAACATCATGGCTTCGGGGTGCTGCATGTCCACGACCTGGGCGCCACGCTTCGCAGCAAAGGCATTGCTTTTGATAAGGAGTGCAAAATTTTTGAAGTCTGCAATCCGGAGCAGGCTGCAAAAGTTTTGTCCACCGATATGCGCTTAAACATGGCGTTGCCGTGTCGTATTTCGGTATTTACGGACAATATGAAGACGAAGATCGGCTTGATTAGACCAGCGCAAATGCTTTCGGCACTATCCCAGGATGCGGCGTTAGTCGAGGTTGCCAAAGAGGTTGAGGAGAAAACCATTCAGATGGTTGACGAGGCGAAATGAGTACTCGGCACATAAACAGTTTCATTAACTGGCATGGGCAAAAGTGGCGTACTGAAAAGATAGCGTGTTAGTCTGTCGTTACGCGTGACCAATGAAGGGGTTGCATGGGTCATGTTTGCTATTTTTCTACAACCCTTTATTTCAGGAGGCAGTTATGTTGAAAACAAAAGTGATAATATCCGCGTTAACCGGCGCTTTGGCGCTTTCATCCGGCTTTGTTTTAGCCGCTGAACAAGAGCAAACCCAGCAGCAAGAGCAGGTATACGGCAGAGAGTTAATGACGGAGCAAGAGCAGGAAGCGCAGCGTTCCAAAATGCGTGCCGCAAAGACGACTGAGGAGCGGGAGAAAATCCGCGCCGAACAGCACGAGCGCATGAAGGAGCGCGCCAAAGAAAGCGGCAAGACACTTTCTGACAAACCGCCAGTCAGTGGCGGTGGTAAGGGCCCCGGTGGTCGCATAGGTGCCGGCGGCGGTCGCAACCGCTGATTAACGTCAGTCTCACGCACAGCCGTAGGATCTGACGCAGGAGGCGCATCGTTCACGATGGACACTGGATATTGATGCGCTACACTGCGTTCAGTACGTCCCCTTACAAGTTTTTTTGCCTACCATTTACAGCAAAAATATTTTTGTACCCACCGGAAAATAGTTATTACAGAGGGACAGAATACAGGGTTTAAGCAATCATCAGCTTCGTTAGCCGCTCAAGCAATTCATTTCGTGCGCTGGTTTTACGCCAAACGATACCGATAGTGCGCTTGGGGACAGGTTCGTCAAAAGGAATATAGCGAATACCGTCTTCGGGTTCATGTATGGCGATTTTTGGCATAAAAGTGATACCCGTCCCCGCCCTGACCATTTGCCTTAAGGTTTCAAGTCCTGTTGCTCTGACATCCTGTTGTTCTTCGGCATGGTTTAACTTACAAATTTGCAGGGCCTGTCCACGCAGGCAATGGCCTTCATCCAGCAGCAATAACTGTTGATGGGTTAAGTCCGACTGCGCGATGGTTTTTCTTGCCGCTAACGGGTTATCACTTGCCACGGCCAGCAAGAATTCATCATCAAACAGCATTCTGATTTCCAGGGTGTCATCGGGTATCGGCAGCGCCAGCAAAGCGGCATCCAGTTGCCCTTGTTTAAGTTGGGCAATGAGAATGTCAGTTTTCTCTTCAACCAGAATCAATCTCAGTTTTGGCAATGTTTGTTTAATTAACGGAACCAAACCTGGAAAAATATAGGTTGCAAGCGTCGGAAAGGCTCCCAGCCTAAAATTACCGGCCAGCGGGTCTTGGGCGTTTCCGGCGAGTTGTTGAATGGTGTCCACTTCCAGCAATATACGCCGGGCTGAGGCGATAATCTGCTGGCCTAATTCAGTAGGCAGTACCTTTTTATTGGTGCGTTCAAAAATCTGCACTCCCAAACTTTCCTCCATTTTTTTTATTTGCGTGCTCAGGGTCGGCTGACTAATACAACACTGATCTGCGGCTTGGATAAAGCTGCGCAAATCGGCTACGGCAACCAGATAATGTAAATCTCTAAGGTTCATGGCAACTTCTACCTATAGTTTTAATCAATTGATAATATAAAAACAATCAATTATACATTGACAGGGAAAATGGTTATTCTGAAATCAATAGAGATGAGTCGGAAATATAGCAATTAAATCTGTCTTATTTTCTATCCGGTAAAGGCCAAAATGGGTTTTTATCATTTAATAAAGCTGTGGCGTTTTGAATACAGCAAAACCAGATCTCAGGAGATCATCATGAACAAGCAATCCAGACATAAATTGATAGCCAATACTATTGCAGCGGGTGTGAGCATCGCCATGGCGAGTTCGGCATCGGCGATAGAACCAACCTTAACTCGCGCCAACGGTGCGCCGGTAGGCAATAACCAGGATTCATTAACCGCAGGACCCTTGGGGCCAACGTTGTTGCAAGACCATCATCTGATAGAAAAACTGGCGCATTTTGACCGGGAACGTATTCCAGAGCGTGTTGTCCATGCGCGAGGAACCGGGGCCTTTGGAGTGTTTAAGGCCACGGCCGATTTAACCGACATCACTCGCGCTGCGCCTTTTCAGGCAACAGGTAAAGAAACACCGGTTTTTGTGCGCTTTTCTTCGGTCGTGCATTCCAAGCATTCACCGGAAACCTTACGTGACCCGCATGGCTTTGCGGTGAAATTTTATACCGACCAAGGTAACTGGGATTTGGTCGGTAATAATTTCCCGACTTTCTTTATTCGTGATGCCATCAAGTTCCCCGATATGGTGCATGCGTTTAAACCGAACCCCAAAACCAATATCCAGGAAGCATCGCGCGTTTTTGACTTTTTCTCTCACATTCCGGAAGGCACGCGAACCTTAACGCTGGTCTATTCGCCGTTAGGCATTCCCGCCAGTTATCGGGAAATGAATGGCTCCAGCGTGCATGCGTTTAAATTTACCAATGCCGACTGCCAGCAAACCTATGTGAAATTTACCTGGAAGTCACGCCAAGGTAATAAAGGCTTATCGCCTGAACAGGCATCGGCGATACAGGCGAAAAACTTTAATCACCTAACCGCTGATCTCTATAGCCACATCGAGCAGGGACAGCATCCGGTTTGGGATTTGTACATCCAGACCATGAAGCCTAAACAGTTGGATGATTTTGATTTTAACCCGCTGGATGCTACCAAAATCTGGCCGGAAGAATTGGTTGCCTCGCGTAAAGTGGGTGAATTAATCTTGAACAAAGTGCCAGATAACTTTTTCCAATCCACTGAACAGTCGGCGTTTGCACCCAATAATTTGATTCCCGGCATCGAGCCATCGGAAGATCGTTTACTGCAAGGCCGACTGTTTTCTTATGCCGATACCCAACGTTACCGGTTGGGCGTTAATCATCTGAATATCCCGGTTAACGCGCCCAAAGTGCCGGTCAACTCACACAATCAGGACGGTGCCGGTGCCTCCACACCGGAAACCAGTACCGTTAATTATCAACCCAGCCGCAGTGGTGAAGGTTTTGTCGATGCTAAACAGTATGAATATTGCCAGTCGGCATTAGAGGGGAACACCCAGCAAATCCCGTTTGAAAAAACCGAAAACTTCAAGCAAGCGGGCGAGTTGTATCGTTCTTTTTCCGAAGCTGATCAAACCCACTTGGTCAACGCCTTTGCGGACGACTTGAAAACGGTTAAGAATCCCGAAATCCGTACCATTATCACCAGCTTTCTCTATAAAGCCGATAGCGAATACGGCAAGCGCGTTGCCGATCAGGTCGATGTTAAATTTGAAGAGGTAAAACATTTAGCCGAAAGTTATAAGGAATAATATCTTGCGGGTGGCGGAACTCGTTCCGCCACCCATCAATAAATTGAACGATAGCGGGGTAACGCAGTGAACAGAATCAGGGCGATATTTTTTATTTTATGGGCAATAACTTTTCAGGCTGGAGCTGAAGAAATAGACATTTTTACCGCAGCGCGGGAAGGTGACGATAATGCGATTAAAGCCTGTGCGTTAAAAGGCTGTAATGTCAATGCAGTCAATAGTGACTTTTACACGCTGTTTATTCTGGCGGCCTATCATGGACATAATCAAACGTTAGACACATTGTTAAAACTCGGTGCAAATCCCTGCGCCCTTGATGCCAAGGGCAGCAACGCTTTTATGGGCGTTGCTTTTAAAGGCTATGAAGAAACCGCAAAATGGTTATTGGAACATACCCAATGCGATGTCAATCACCAAAACCGGGCAGGCCAAACCGCATTAATGATGGCATCGCTGTTCGGGCGCGAAGCTATCATTAAACTATTGCTGGAACATGGAGCCAAGCCCGATTTAGCAGACCATCAAGGCAATACGGCAGAAAAACTGGCGCAAGCACAAGGACTTTCCCGTGTCGTTGAAATCATTAAGTTTCATATCCAGAGCGGTAGGGATTAAGTGGCTACTTGTTGACAGGATTTATAAACAAATAACTGTTCTTGACGGGTCACAGTCAACCCTATAAGATAGTAATCAATTACTATCTTATAGGGTTACATTTCTTAGCCGCTTCAATATTTGTTGACTGATGTTAAGCAAGTCATAAAAGCACCACGAAGAACAGGAAGAAAAATATAAAACTTAGTGTTCTTCGTGTCTTCGTGGTGAAAATTTCTTAGCTATTTGCATAACATCAGCTATTTTGGGTAACGCCTAAGTCCATTGCTGTTTAGGCGGCTGAGCCGGATCTGCCTCCGGCTTCACAGAGGATTCTTTAAATCCGGCGCTATATATAGGGTCCGAAGTTGGTAAAGCAACAAAGTCCCCTCGGGAGAAGACTAGAATGAGGACATTTCAAATGTCGCTTTACCAGCTTCGGCTACTATATTTACTTTTACTTTTCTTGATCCCCATTTCCGAATTTTTTAGGTTTATGAATTGAATTCGCCGATTATAAATTCCGGTTTTTTACCTTAGCGGGCATTTGCAATATGTGGTACAACATAATCCAGCTGATGCATGTGCTAATGTAGTTTAAGAGCCTGAATTTGCCGCAACCGGCAAAGAAGGTTAAAACAAGGGCTGGAGTCTTCTGCTCGCTACGGTTATTGCATCGAATGTTGATTTGAAAGATCATTGGATAAATACAACCACCGGATAACACTATGGCGATAAATACCAACAGACCCACGTCCCCGCATTTGCAAGTCTACCGACTGCCTTTAACCGGCATTATTTCCATCACCCACCGCATGACCGGCGTTATGCTCACAGCCGGTTTGATCCTATTTGTTTATGTTATCTCGGCGCTGGCAGGCGGTGCGGATTCGTACGCTGCAATGCAGGCGGTAATGAATCTATGGCTGTTCAAACTGGTCTGCTGGGGTTTTGTTTACGCGCTGTTTTTTCACCTATGCCACGGCGTTCGTCATTTGATTTGGGATGCAGGCAGCAGCTTTGAGCTTGAAACGCTAAACCGGTACGCCATGATTGAACTGGCGGCTTCGTTGGTGCTGACTTTGATGACTTTTGTGTGGGGATATTATGGACTATAGAACGCCTTTATCCAGGGCTAAGAGCTTGGGTTCTGCAAAAAGCGGAACCGGTCACTGGTGGATGCAGCGCGTCACCGCCGTAGCGCTGATTCCGTTGTCTTTTTGGCTGGTCAAATTTCTGGGGTTGAGCTTGACGGCTCCCTATCAACAAACCGTAGCTTGGCTGGTGTCGCCGATTAACAGCATCTGCATCGTGGCGTGGATCATCGCCGTTTTCTACCACGCCGCGTTGGGTTTGCAGGTCGTGATTGAAGATTATGTCGCCGCCGAAGGTCCAAAAATTATCTCAATCTGGGTCGCCAATCTGGCTTTTTTGTTTTTGGCGATTGCGGCTTTGCTGGCCGTGTTTCGCATCGTATCGATAGGGTGATTCATGTCCGCAGACTATAAAATTATTGAACATGCTTACGATGTGGTTGTAGTAGGTGCGGGCGGCGCAGGGTTGCGCGCTACCTTGGGCATGGCGGAAAAAGGCCTTAAAACCGCCTGTATCACTAAAGTATTCCCAACCCGCAGTCATACCGTCGCCGCGCAAGGCGGCATCAGCGCGGCGCTGGGCAATATGGGCGAAGACCACTGGCGTTTTCATATGTACGACACCGTCAAAGGTTCCGATTGGCTGGGCGATCAGGACGCGATTGAATACATGTGCCGCGAAGCCATCCCCGCCGTAATTGAGCTGGAGCATTACGGTGTGCCGTTTTCGCGTACCGCCGACGGCAAAATCTACCAGCGCGCGTTCGGCGGCATGACCACGCATTTCGGCAAAGGCCAGGCGCAACGCACTTGCGCGGCGGCCGACAAGACCGGTCATGCCATTTTGCATACCTTGTACCAGCAGTCGTTAAAACACAGCGCCGAATTCTTCGTTGAATACATCGCGCTGGATTTGATTATGGAGGACGGCGAATGCCGCGGGGTGTTAGCCTGGTGTCTGGATGACGGTTCCCTGCATTTGTTCAAATCCCAAATGACCGTATTGGCGACCGGCGGTTACGGACGCACGTTTTTTTCCTGCACCTCGGCGCATACCGTTACCGGCGACGGCAACGCGATGGTATTACGCGCCGGCTTGCCGTTGCAGGATATGGAGTTCATCCAGTTCCACCCGACCGGTATTTACGGCGCAGGCTGCTTGATTACCGAAGGCGTAAGAGGCGAGGGCGGTTACCTGACCAACTCGCAAGGCGAGCGTTTCATGGAACGTTATGCGCCATCGGCCAAAGACTTGGCATCGCGTGATGTAGTCAGTCGCGCGATGACCATCGAAATTGAAGAAGGCCGAGGCGTAGGGCCGCTGAAAGACCACATCTATCTGCATATCGAGCATCTTGATCCGGCCATTATTCACGAACGCTTGCCGGGTATTTCCGAAACCTCCAGGATTTTTGCCAATGTCGATGTGACCAAACAGCCGATTCCGGTGCTGCCGACCGTGCATTACAACATGGGCGGCATTCCGACCAATTACAAAGCCGAAGTCGTCACCTTGAACGGTGACGATCCCGATAGCGTAGTGCCGGGCCTGATGGCAATCGGCGAGGCGGCCTGCGTTTCCGTGCATGGCGCAAACCGCTTGGGCTCTAACTCGCTGCTCGATCTGGTGGTGTTCGGCCGCTCCGCCGCAATACGCTGTGCGGAACTGATCAAACCGGGCTCAAGACAGAAACCGTTGGCGAGCAATGCTTGCGACAAAGCCATCGCCCGTTTCGATAAAATCCGCAATGCAAACGGCAGCCGCTCGACCTCCGATATTCGCCTGGACATGCAAAAAGTCATGCAAGCCAAAGCGGCGGTGTTCAGAACCGGTACCACGCTGACCGAAGGCATCAATGCGATGGCTGAAGTCAGAAAAACCTTTGCCGATGTCAAAGTGGCCGACAAATCGTTGATCTGGAACACCGATCTGGTCGAAACGCTGGAGCTGGACAATTTGCTGAGCCAAGCCACCGTGGCGATCAACGCGGCAGGCAACCGCACCGAGAGCCGGGGCGGCCATGCACGGGAAGATTACCCGAAGCGCGACGACGAAAACTGGTTGAAACATACCCTGACCTGGCTGAGCGATGATCAGGTCAAAATCAATTACAGGCCGGTACACATGTACACCTTAACCGACGAAGTCGACGTAATTCCACCCAAAGAGAGAGTTTATTAATTAATACCCGCTTTGAGAGACATGATATGAAAACACTCACATTGGAAATAGACGACAGCATCTACAGCCAAGTCGTCGGTTTTTTAAATTTATTGCCGGAAAAACAATGCCACATTGTTGAAACCTTGTCCGCTTCGTCAAACGATAACCAACAACTTACTATCAAGTCGGCATTCGGTTTAATAAAAACGCCCATCACTGCTACGTTAGCGGATATTGAACAAGGTGTTATCGAGATATGATGACTATCCCGGACTCCACTCAGAAGAGAATAGACTAATGGCTGAATTTACCCTGCCTAAAAACTCGGTTTTAATCGAAGGCAAAACCTTTAAAGCGCCAGCCGGTGCAACCAACATCCGCCGCTTTGAAGTGTATCGTTGGGATCCCTCCTCCTCCGAAAACCCGCGCATCGATGCATTTGAGCTGGACATGGACAGCTGCGGCCCGATGGTGCTGGACGCGATCCTGAAAATCAAAAACGAAATCGACAGCACTTTAACCTTTCGGCGTTCCTGCCGCGAAGGCGTGTGCGGCTCCTGTGCGATGACCATCAACGGTAAAAACTCCCTGGCCTGCACCAAAGCCATCGATTCTTATCCCGGCACCATCAAAATTTATCCGTTGCCGCATATGCAAGTCGTTAAAGACCTGGTGCCGGATATGACCCATTTCTATGCGCAATATGCCTCGATCAAACCGTGGATAGAAACCCAAACCCCAGCACCTGCCGATTCCGAGCGCCTGCAAAGCAAGGAAGACCGGGAAAAGCTGGATGGATTATACGACTGCGTGCTGTGCGCCTGTTGCTCGACCAGTTGCCCCAGTTACTGGTGGAACAGCGAGCGTTATCTGGGTCCTGCGGTGCTGTTGCAAGCCTACCGCTGGCTGGTCGATAGCCGCGACGAAAGCACCGGCGAACGGCTGGACGAACTGGAAGACCCGTTTAAATTGTACCGTTGCCATACGATTATGAATTGCACCGATACCTGTCCCAAGGGCTTGAATCCGGCTAAGGCTATTGCCGAGACCAAGAAACTGTTGGTGCAGAGAAAGTTGGGGTGATGGACGAGCTGGATCGGTTAAGGTGGCAGTGTCGGCGGGGGACTAAGGAGCTGGATTTTCTGTTGAATCGGTATTTGGAAACGGGGTATTTGGTTGCGGATCAGGGGGAGAGGGATTTGTTTGTTGAGTTGTTGGGGCTTGAGGATGATGTGTTGGTTGGGGTTTTGATGGGGGAGTTGGAAGTTGTGGGGGGAATGGAGGTTTTGGTTGGTAAGGTTAGGTGTTTTTGCATATAGCGGTGGATAGGGTTTAGGGCTAGCATTACTCGGCGTGGATATTATTGGAATTGATTGCTCATGTTTTTTGATGACGCTACCTGTATTTATTTTAGGACGTACTAAATTTATTCAATAGAATGAAATAACAATGATTTTTAATTTTTATATATTATTAGACAAACAAATGACGCAATGTTTTGCGTCTAACATATGTTCGAGCTGACATCGTTCGTTTTCACTCACGACGCCGCTCAACTAAACACGTTAGGCATCTTGGAGGAAAATTATGGCAGAGTATATTGAAGTTACCGAGACTTATTGGTCAGTTTGTTGGAAATGGATTTTCCCATATCCGTGCCGTAAAAGTAGAAAAGTAATGAAGTGGCGCTATCATTTTAGTTATCTAAATGTTAGTTACCGCTATATCTATAGTAATTACTTGGGATGCGAGTTTAATCTTAAGTATAAATGGCGAAAATGGGAGTGGACGGGTGAAGGTAAGGATTTCACGCTCTATGACTATGATATGTATTTCAACGACAAAAAGACCGATTCTGGACCGTGCCAACCGGTAGTAGATCCGGGGCCAATATTGTGAATCCAAGCGGGACGGGGTTTGCAACCCCGTCCCTAACGTTTCTGCGATGTCTGAGCTTAAGCGGCTGCATGTAACCGACGCAAAACGTTTCGAACGGGGCAGCATGCCCCGTCCGGCTGTCGATAGTAGTCGTCCAGCGTGTAGCACCATGTCGCAAGCAATTTGGTAAGGAGCGGCGAAGCCGGGTTGGCTGAAGACCAAAGCCAATGTTCAGGGCGGGCAACATAACCTTTTCGTACCGGATTTTCGTGGATATAGTTAAGCTTTTGAAGGTAGAAAGCAGGTTTTTCGATCTTCTTTGGGGTATTAGTTTCCATCCAAAACCGGTAACTTCCTTGTGCATCGACAAACAGTTTCAAAACACTTGACTCCGTGCTTTCGAGATTGGCCTTGAATTTAGCGGAAGTGAATCGTTTGAAGTCCCGTAAAAATCCCGCTATATCCGGCGAAGTAACTATGAGACGGATATGGTTCAACATGAAAACATAGCCGTTCAATTCCAGTCCTTTGTTGTATTGGCAATAACGGAGCGAATCGGACATAATCTGCCGGCGGTTATAACGGTCAAAACAGATAATACCAAGGTTGAACGGTTAGAGTGAGATAGTAAGTTCCGGTATTAAGCTCGGCGGCTACGCGTCGGGACGGCATGGCGCTTCCTTTGTATAAAGATAACAGCAGTATCAAACGTTTGGGACGGGGTTACAAACCACGTCCCGCGTGTGAGGCCCCCTACCGTAATATATCTCGATTTGGATTTGTTTAATCCTAAAATCCGCAGTTTGTCCACGAAATGATTTTTCTAGGATCAATTACCCTCCTGTTCCGGACTTTCGGCTTTGAACAACTCGCAGATAAGCTCAATTTCAGCCGAAAATTGAGGTATCGCAGGAATTTTCCAGGCTTTTCCTGCGATACGGGATAGTAAGTTATTGAGCCAGAGCCGGTTCGATTGCGCTTGTTGAATGATTAATCGGTAGGATCCCTCATCGCTGACAACGGCAAAATTTTCCAGCCAAACTTCAATTGTTTCTGATTCACCGAGGAGCTGAATTTGAACGTATGCTTTTCGCGCTTCGAGGTCAAAATTAAAATCTATCAATTCTGCAATGCCCTTAAGTATTATATTTGCCACCCATATAATCATCATGTTGGGGGTCCATTTTATTGCCATTTTTATTAAACGGGTTTTAAAGCTCATTTTTAGCCTTTATCAGTTACGTGGTAAGTTTTCTAATCTAATCGTTCTTTGCTTTGGTCGTTAAGCACAACCCCAAAAAATGTTACCAAACTCCCCTGCTTAATTCTATTTTGACAGCAAAAACCGCCAGCAGAGACAAGAGAAGGAAGACGAGGTTAGAATAACATTAATGGAGATAATCTCGCGCAATTCACACTGGAACAATGCGCGGTTTTCTTCACTTAATGACATTGATTTGCAACTGTTTCTCGTAAAGTTCCAGAGCATCGCGTTCCCTATGCATCAGACAGTTTCAAAACATTCAGCTCCGTAGTTCCATGGTTGACTCTGAGTTTAGCGGAAGTTAATCGTTTGAAGTCCTGTAGAAATCCCGCTATATTCGAAAAAGTAATTAAGAGACGGGTATCGGTCCCTTGTTGTTTTGGCAATAATGGATCGAATCGGACATATAGGGTCCGAAGCTGGTAAAGCAACAAAGTCCCCGCTCCCCTCGGGAGAGGGCTAGGGTGAGGGCATTTCAAATGTCGCTTTACCGGCTTCGGCTACTATAATCTGCCATCGGTTATAACCCAAACGAATGAACGGTTAGAGCGAAATAGTAAGTTCCGGCATTAAGCTCTGCGGCTACGCTTAATGAGGCAATGTCTTGCGTTTAGGATGGAGTTCTTTATGTGAGGGATAAGGGTACATCCTATAGACCATCTCAAAGGGGATACTTTATGAATATCGATTGGAAAGCAATTTTTTTACCTGATACTCCTTTAATCGAGATTATAGTGCGCGGATCGGTAATGTATCTTGCGCTCTTCATTCTGCTACGCATAATTCTTAAGCGACAGTCTGGAACGCTTGGGATAACCGATTTGCTTCTGATCACTCTTCTTGCCGATGCCTCGCAGAATGGTATGGCGGGTGATTACAAATCTCTTCCCAACGGTATAGCGCTTGTTGCTACTATTATTTTTTGGGACTATGCGCTCGATTGGCTGAGCTTTAAATCTTCTCGCTTCCAGCGCCTTATTGAATCGCCGCCGCTTCCTTTGATAAAGAATGGTCAGTTATTACGCAGAAACATGAGAAAAGAGTTAATAACTGACGCGGATTTGATGGTGCAACTGCGCGAACAAGGGATTTCCGACATTTCAAAAGTGAAAGAGGCTTATATTGAAAGCGATGGACGGATAAGCGTCATTGAAAACAAAGATAAGCAGCATCAAAAGACGGAAAGAAAAAATGGTTGAAAATGGATCCGGAGCGCGGCAACAGGATATAGAGTCTGCTCCCATTGATCTTGATTATGTATCTTGGGCAGTGTTATGAGGTAATCGTAGTCGGTTTAGTATTTAATATTCCGGTTATTGTGTGATACCGCACCGACTTAAAGCATTCGTGTAATATATTATTAATCCGGCTTGAATCCATCATTTTTTGGATTCGTGCTTAAGTCGAACCCAGGTTAAATATGACTATGATGTCATTTTTTTATTTTATGGATGATGGCTTGCCATTATTAGCATCCGCAAGCTTTGGGCATGATTAACAGTGACCTCAAATAAGCAGGCAATCAACCAGGTATTGCCGTTGAAATCATTTTCACGATAAAGCTGATCCTTTAACTATCCAAATACAAGGAAACCATTATGAAAACCAAAAAAATCCTATATGAAATATCTGACACCATAAATATCAACCCGTTAGATCGGACAAGCTTACATTTTTTTAAAATTTTCAGTTTATCCATTTGGTTGGTTATTATGAGTATTAGCCTTAGTTTGGTTACCCAATCTGTAAGAGCCGGAACTGAAGATATCCATCGATATTATCGATATGTTCCTTATGAAGGCCCGGTAAGTGCAACGGGAACTGCCGGCGAACGCCCTAAGCAATCCGGCGGAGCGAATGCTACTGAAGCTAAAAAAACAGAGCCAAGCGAACAGGCTAAAAAAGCCACTGAAAATACCGGTACAGCCGCTACTGATTTAAGCGCTAAAGAATCGTCCACATCAAAGTGTGCAGGTGCTGAAAAAACAACTTCAGGCGACTCAAGTTCCGAGGGGAAACCTCCCTGCGCTGAAAATGTCGGGCAAGAATCTAAACAGCCATCTGCTGCTGCAACAGAAAGTAGCGGCTTGGCGCCGGCTTCAGGCAGCCAAGCCATCACTACTCAGCAATCGCCTTTAGCTAAGGATACGAAGGCTGAAAGTTCAACGTCAGGCGATCAAAAATCTCCTGTAAAGAAACCTGAAAAGGATACAGGGGAATTCCCTTCATTTGCTCAAGTTGATATAAATGGCGATCACTACATTACTAAGGATGAATTGCAAAATTTCCCTGAATTGCTGCAAGTCTTTGACAAGGTAGACGCCGGAAAAGATGGCAAGCTGGAACAACATGAATACCAAAACCTGGAAATGGAAACCAAACGGGAAGGAGAAATCTCATAATCGGGGTTATCCTGAATGTGAATTAACGTCCCATGCACATCAACTAAAACCACGAAGACACGAAGCTTTTATTTTACATTTCAAGCATTGCCTATCCATACATTGTTGCAAATCGTTCGTGCCTTTATGGTTTTATGTCTTAAGTTGATGCTTATAGCTCAAAATGGGGACGGATGGTGCCCCAAAAGTTGGTTTTGGTTTGAAGAGGGAAGTCGGATAAATGCTCTTTAGGAACGGAAATTAAATAACTCATGTATTTTCGCAAGGGGCGACCGGCCGGTCGCCCCTACGGCTTATCGTTTGTTTAGGTTATTTGATTTTCATTCCTTAACAGGTATCTAACAACAGCATTAAAACTGGGCAAACTTTTCCTGACTTTCTTTATCGGGAAAAATATGACAACAACTGAAGCCCCTTTACCTGTCGAAAAGCCGGGCATGCTGCCAGGCCAACGCTATTGGTTTGACCACAGGCCTGCGAATAACCATTTTCTGCACATGCCGCCGAGCATTATCTGATGGACAGCTTTCATGAGAGAAAATGTAAAGAGGTTCAACTTGATGGAAAAATCCCCAACGCCCGAAACTTCGAAAACGCCGCGGAGAGAGATTGACGATCAATGATCAGTGCGTTGCCGGGTCTAGGTGTCAGCCAATGTTACAAAGCATTGCCGGCGTTTTCCTGATTGTCATATTGATGTCATAAACCTGTCGCATTACCATAACAAACCTGTCACATTGCTGTAACAAGATTGTCATATTCTGGTCGGAATACTTATACGAGTAGTCGGAATATTACATGTCAATCTTATACGATGAACTAACAAAAATTCTCAATGGCAAGCAATTAACGCCCCATTTTCAGCCTATTGTTTCTTTATATAAAAAGAAAATAATGGGCTACGAAGCCTTAATCCGCGGTCCTTCCGATAGTCCGCTGCACAGTCCGTTCAATTTGTTCGATACGGCTGAACGTTTTGAGTTAAGCACAAAACTCGAATACATCTGCCGGGAAATCACTATAAAACGCTACGCGAGCTTGAATGTTAAAGAGAAGCTGTTTATTAACGTAAGTCCTTCCGTACTGTTGCAACCGGACTTTAAAAAAGGAGAAACGCTTAAGCTTCTGGATCAATTTGGTGTCGATCCCCGTTCTGTCGTTATCGAGTTAACAGAACACCAACCCACTGATGACTTTCAATTAATGCGTGAAGCGATCATCCACTATAGAAAGATGGGGTTTGAAATAGCAATTGATGATCTGGGTGCAGGCTACTCGGGATTAAGGCTCTGGTCGGAATTGCAGCCTGAATATGTAAAAATAGACATGCATTTTATACAAGGCATCCATAACGACCCCATCAAACTTAATTTTGTTCGATCCATTCAAAATATTGCAAGCTCCCTCAATTGCAATGTTATAGCTGAAGGCATCGAAACGGAAGATGAGTTTAAAGTCGTAGAACAACTTGGCATTACTCATGCGCAAGGCTATTACTTTGCCAGGCCAACGGCTATTCCTTTAGAGAAAGTCGATAAGTCATTATTTGTTGCCGGCACCCAACCCAATCAATTTAACGCTACGAAAGCAGCTCATATCGTTAAATTTATAAGCCCTGTTTCATCAGAAACCGCTATCAGCGAAGTCATGAATTTGTTCCATCATGATAGTGACTTAACCATTTTGCCGTTGGTTGATGACAATGTGGCTTCAGGGATTGTTTTTCGCGACCACTTTCTATTCAAGCTATTTTCAAGTCGCTATGGTATTGAGCTGTATGGAAAGAAACCCATAAAAACATTCGTAGACAAAATCCCGTTAAGTTTTGATCAAAACACAGCCATTGAATTAGTCAGTAAACAACTGACATCAACAATGCGAAACGATCAGGCTTTTATTATTACCAATGACGGCGAATATTCAGGCATAGGAACGATACTGAAATTGCTTGAAGAAATCACCCGTCAGCAAATTCATAATGCCAAACACGCTAATCCTCTTACCTTATTGCCGGGTAGTGTCCCGATCAATGACCAGGTCGATCAATTACTGGCGAGCAAAATACCTTTCAGTTTCGGCTATTTCGATCTTGATCACTTCAAACCTTTTAATGACGTTTATGGCTACAGTGCGGGCGACGCTATTATTAAAGCAGTTGCCAACACACTGACTCAACATATTCCCGCAGAGAGCGGTCTGGTTGGTCACATCGGTGGAGATGATTTTATAGTCATTTTTACCGGTAACGACTGGTTAAAGTGCTGTGAAAATATTTTGAACGACTTTAAAAAAGCCGTTCCAAGCTATTACAAAGATGAAGATATAAAAACAGGCGGTATTCATACTGAAAACAGAGCGGGAGAACAATGTTTTTTTCCTTTGATAAGCCTGTCGGTCGGCTTGGTGGACTCAGTTTCAACCAGTCAGTGTCAATCGCATGTTGATATAGCCGATTTGGCATCCGAAGCAAAAAAACAGGCCAAAAAGATTGAAGGGAACAGTTTCTTTATTAACCATCGAATAGCGGCAAAAAGTCAGGAGAACCTTCAACCTTTTGCTTATGGATCGGTCGCAAAACTGCATGCGGTTAATTAACCCTTAAAAGGCAGATACCCCATTTCTTCTTATTTCCACAGGATAGCGTGGAAATCGGTAAGTAACATCTAAAAAGGTTCTTAAAATGTTTGGTTATATAAGCTTCAAAGCCCGCATACTGCTCGGTTTTCTCGCCATCATCAGTTTGATGATAGGCATTGTTGCGGTAGGTTTGTTTAATTTTTCGCAGACTCAGCGTGACGTGGCGAAAGTGGATGATACTTTCCTGCCCAATGCGCTGCTGGCAGAGCGAATGGCGGTTTATACCGTACAAGTGCAACAACTTCTTACTCAAGCTTCAATCAGCCGGGATCCTGACAGTTTTCAGGATGCACAGAGGGCTGCCGAAGACTTTAAACAAGGCATCGTGCAGTTTCGTGAGCGGCTGGCCGGGGAAAACTCGGCAAAAATCACAACGGAATTAGCGACTATTAAGAACGGCCGTGTTGCAACGCTGGATAACGTCACTTCGCCGGTAGTAAAAATGACAGAATTGGCGGCACTTGAAACCGGCTTTGACTGGTATTACAGCGAAGGCAAGCGCATGACCGCGGTTTATGCTACCGAGGGAGTCGAGGCCGGCAATCCGGTTATGAAAGATTTCAATAAATTGGCGAAAAACTTACGGACACAGCTGAATCGGATTAAAAACCAGGGGGTGAACGACGCAAAAAATAACGCCCACGCCATCACCGAATCAACCAAGAAAGCGTCCATGATCATGCTGGCCATATCTTCGATCGGTATCAGTCTGGGATTAGGCATTGCCATCTATTTAACACGTTATCTAAGCAAGCAATTGGGCATTGACCCTTACTTTGCGAAAGGAATTGCCATGGAAATTGCCGAGGGCAATTTAACTCAGGATATTCAGGTTAATGAGAAAGACACCAGCAGTTTGTTATATGCGATGAAACACATGCAGCAACAACTGCTGGAGCGCATAACAGCGGATCGCAAAGCGGCTGACGAAACCCTGCGCGTCAAGATTGCGTTGGACAACGTCAGCACCGGCGTCATGATTGCCGATAACGATCGCAACATTATTTACGTTAATCAGGAAGTGATCAATATACTCGGCAAGGTCGAAATGGAAATCAGTCGGCAATTGTCAAAATTCTCGATTGATAACCTGGTTGGTACCAAGATGGATGATTTTCACGAAAATCCATCGCATCAGGCAAAAATGCTCACCTCTTTAACCGGCAGCTATGAGGCCGCCATGATGGTGGGTGGCCGGTCGATGGTAGTGATCGCCAGTCCGGTAATCAACGAGCAAGGCCAACGATTGGGTACCGTGGCCGAATGGCACGATCGCACCGACGAGGTAATGACTGAGAATGAAGTCGCCATTATTGTGGAAGCCGCTGCCAGAGGCGACTTCAGTATGCGTTTCGATCTGGAATGCAAGGAAGGTTTTTTGCGTCACCTGGGAGCTGATATCAACCAGCTTATGCAAACCAGCGAAACCAGCCTCAATGAAGTCGTGCGCGTACTCAATGCACTGTCTCGTGGCGACCTCACAGAAACCATCAGCAATGACTATTCCGGCATCTTTGGTCAACTTAAAAATGACTCCAATACCACCGTAGAAAAACTTAAAGATATTATCAGTCAAATCAAGGATGCCACTGACGGCATTAATACCGGAACTAAAGAAATCGCTTCAGGCAATAATGACTTGTCACACCGCACCGAACAACAAGCCGCCAGCCTGGAACAAACCGCAGCCAGCATGGAAGAGTTGACTTCCGCCGTGCAGCATAATGCCAAAAATGCCCAACATGCCAACCAGCTCGCCGTTGATGCATCCAACATCGCGGGCAAAGGCGTTGAGGTGGTCGGACAGGTCGTGATGACCATGGATGACATCAATAAATCGTCAAGAAAAATCGGGGACATTATCTCGGTGATCGACGATATCGCTTTCCAGACCAACATTCTTGCCCTTAATGCTGCGGTAGAAGCAGCCCGCGCCGGCGAACAAGGCCGGGGCTTTGCCGTTGTGGCCGTAGAGGTGCGCAATCTTGCGCAACGCGCCGCGACGGCTGCCGGAGAAATTAAAGACCTGATTAGCGATTCGGTAGACAGAGTTTCAGAAGGCAGCAAGCTGGTTACCCAAGCAGGGCTGACTATGGAAGAAATTGTCGACTCCATCCGTGGCGTTACCGATATGATGGCCGAAATCACCGCAGCCTCCTCTGAACAAAGTTCCGGCATCGAACAAGTCAATCAAGCTATCGCCCAAATGGACGATGTAACCCAACAAAATGCCGCCTTGGTAGAGCAAGCCGCGGCAGCCGCGGAATCGTTGGAAGAGCAGGCGCAAAGCCTGGTGGTCACAGTGAGCGGTTTTAAGGTGGATGACAGCTCAGCCGGCTCTTACCGTCTTATCCCGCATTCGACAACACCCGCAGTCAAGCATAAAACGCCACTGGTGACAGCCGGTTCCGGCGACTGGGAAGAGTTTTAGGAAATACAGGTCAAGTTTTTTTGTTTTTATCGGGAATAGCTTGAGCACCATAATCCAGTATACTTTGTAGCGACAACACTATGAATTAGTAGGAGGATTTATGAGCCGCACAATTTTATTGACGGTACTGCTGGCCTTGAGCGGTTTTGCAATCACCGGTTGCGAGCAAGAGAAAAAAACGGCAAAAGCGAGTCAAGCCGTGGTAAAAAAATATGCCCAAGCGACTGTTTTAGAGGGCGTGGTCAGTAATGACAAGGGCGTGATTAAAACCGGCACGGTGGAAGTGACCGATGAAAACGGTCGTTTAATTACCCGTGCGACTGTAGACAATGGCCATTATCGCGTGGAAGTTCCAGCCCATACGGTTTTACCCATTCTGTTGACGTTTGCTTCCGAGTCGGGCACGGAGAAATTAGTTGCAGCAGTCATTCATGACACGATTACGAAATATGAGATTAATCCATCAACGACGGCGATAGCTAAAGCTGCAAAAGCGATGGGCGGTTATACGCATGCCAATATGACCCGCGCGGCGGCAGACACTATACACACGCCCGATGCCAACAAAACCACAACGGGTTGGCGCGGTGATCCGACCACGCAATACGGCGGTTGGCATTAAGGGATGTTTGATTAAGGTAACTCGCAGAAAATAAAATACCTAGGCAATCAGTTGCAATCTAGTGTCGGACAATAAAAAGCTGTTGCCCGACATTAATGGTTTCTGGAGTGCAGGCTTCGCCTGCTGTGCAAGCAAAGCTTGCACTCGTGCAATTGCTTCGGTCAGACGAATTAGGCTGTAGGGTAAGCGCAGCGTATCCACCAAATCTGCCGGATGGTACGAAGATTTTCTGCCTATGAGTATTGGGTATTTTATTTGTTGCGGGTTGCCTAAGGAATTGAAAATCAAATAACTTGGTTCTAGGTGAAATAGCGTGGGGAATCAAAACAATCCTTGTGTATCCAAAGCAAGCTTTGGACTCCTTTAACGTCGGAGTTTAAAGCTTTCTTTGGACAGCCAGGGTTGATGACGCCGTACTATCGAGGCTGAGCGATTGCGAACAAATAATGAATCGGTTCGGCAACGGTTGGTCGAAATGGATAGGTTATTAAATTTCTATCCCTAAGTCCTTTGTTTGATCGATAAGTTCGGGGTGTAGAGACGTGAAAGAATTCGTTTTTAGCCTAAAGTTAAACACTACTGTTTTGGAATTAGCAGGAGAAACTCATAACCCTTAGTCCAGTAAGTTACGCGTGATATGTAGGGCAACCACAAGGCCAATGCTTAAAACCCTCAATTCCTCATCACCCCCAACACTATCGCAATATGCGCCAGCTCGGCAACCGTCGATACCTTAAGCTTGCTTTTTATTTGGGTACCGTAATTGGCTACGGTTTTATAGCCCAGACAAAGTTCGTCGGCGATTTTATGGGCAGTTAAACCTTTTGCCAGCAGCAGAAATACGTCGAATTCTCTGGGGGACAGGGTATCGACAATGGTTTGGTAATCGGCCTCGCTATTTTGCAGGGGCATGTTTTTCATCAAGCCCTGTTCTATATAAATCTCGCCCCCGGCTATTTTTTGTATCGCTGTTACCAGAATGCCGGGGGCGCTGTTTTTAGTGATGTAGCCTTTTGCCCCGGCACTCATGGCTCTATCGACATAAACCATTTCATAGTGAACGCTAAATACCAGTATCTTGGCGTTACTGTCGCGGTTGCAAATGCGACGTATGCTTTCCAGTCCTCCGATGCCGGGCATGGATAAGTCCAGCACCATCACATCCGGTTGTTGTTCCAGATACAGCTGACAGGCCGCCTCGCCCCGTTCGGCTTCGGCGATGACGTCAATATCGGCTTCGGTCGATAACAGCATCCTGAAACCTGCGCGCACGACGGCATGGTCATCGACCAGAATGACTTTTATCTTGTCTTTCATGGCAGTGGAATAGTCGCAATGATGCTCATGCCTTGGTGCGGCTGGGTCTGTATGGTGAATTTGCCGCCCAAACTGTTGATTCTTTCTCTCATGCCCAATAATCCAAAACCGGTTTTAATCTTGTCAACAGCACAACCTTGTCCATCGTCGCTTACCTGTAGCCGTAGCGCTGTTCCTGTTTTGGCCTGATGCTCGATTTCCAGGCTGATGGCGGCTTGCTTGGCCTGTGCATGACGAACAATATTGGTTAAGCATTCCTGAACGACTCTAAATATTTGAATGGTGATTTTTTGCTCCAGATGATCGACTTCGTCAGGGCAGGTGATGGTGAGTTTTAGCTCCGGATTTCTAATTGACCAGTGGTTTAACAGATCCTCCATGGTCGCTTTCAGTCCCAGTTCGGTTAATACCAAGGGGTGCAGTTGATGCATCATGGAGCGCACCACAGTCATTAAATGGTCGCAGATAGTGACAATGGAATCGGTAGTTTGTTTAATGTCCGTCCTTGCTCCCACAGCTACGGCTTGGGAACGCCCGGCAGTCACTGCCATGACTTTAATGGCGGTCAGTGATTGCCCCAGTTCGTCATGCAATTCCTGTGAGAGTCGTTGCCGTTCGTCTTCCTGTATTTCCAGAGTGTGTTGGGTTAACGCCCGGTTTTCCTGTTGGCCGGCATCCAGTTCACCTGTCATGTGATTGATAGCTTTAGCGATACTGTCATATTCCTGAATGGAAAAATTGGGTAGTTTTTGCTGATACTGTCCGGTTTCAATGACTTTTAGTGCGTTAACAATGACGGCAATGGATTTAAGCGCTTTGTTAAAAGCCAGATTGACGGCCAAAAAGGTAAACAGTGTCAGCAGAAAAAGTGAGCTGAAAAAGGCAATGCTTTCTTGCCAGACTTCAGTGATTTCATCCAGCGGGTTGGCCTGAATAATCAGGGTGATTTGTTCGCCGTTGAAGTTGGTGATTTGATGTTCAACTTTGGGGTAGTGAACTGCAACCAGATTAATAAACCATTGCGGCGGCTTTTCGTCATTATTGGTTTGTTGGTTTTTGTGGGCAAAACTGATGATTTGTCCTGAGGGTTCTTTTAGTTGAATACTTAAATGTCGGGTTTGATTCAGCGAATTAAACTTCGGCAACCAATCGGTTTCATTAAACGGAGTTTGTGAGGCTTGTGAAAAACCGAATGTTATCAACTGTACAGCCAGATTGATGGATGACTCGACTTCTTTATTTACGGCATCGCGTGCCTGCCAGATGGCTATCGATCCGCCCAGTATCAGGACACACAGGGAAGAGATCAAAATTCGTATGTTGATTTGGTAGCGCAGACTCATTGGTTTTGAAAACTCGGATTACTGCAACATCGGGCTGATGGTATGCAAAAACGCACCATTATTCATCTATGGAGCTTTAATCGCTATAGGAAAAATTCTTTTTTTTCGGTGAGGCCGTGGGCTATGCGTAAAAAATGCTATTTCCCCCTTTTATTATATAGGGTAGGCGAAAGCTCATTTACAAGATCGCAATAGAATCTCATCAAAAACAGATTTTCTGAATTTGTCAGTTAATAAGAAAATACCGTAATAAACGTTATTGAATAGTCTAATAACCTTGGAATAATCTTCCATCCTAATATTTTAAAGATTGGGCAAATTTACAGTTGACAGGGGTGGGAGTAAAAAGCATAATATGTGTCTCAGTACGGCGCCTGTAGCTCAGCTGGATAGAGTACTCGGCTACGAACCGAGCGGTCGGGAGTTCGAATCTCTCCAGGCGCACCACACTGAAAAAGTTTAATCCCCTGTAGCTCAGTCGGTAGAGCGGATGACTGTTAATCATTAGGTCGGCGGTTCGAGCCCGTCCGGGGGAGCCAAGTAAATCAAGGGCTTAGAGTAAAATCTAAGCCCTTTTTTTTGTCTAAATTTTAAAATGGCGCAATTATGGCGCACTCACAAAAAAACACCCGCAACACTTGCCAGTCTGTAATGCTTTACCAGCTTGTGCCCTCACCACGATTAACCAGCCTTGCAGCGGTTTTGCCATGCAGTCGCCTGTACCGCTTTGAAACACAATCAATTCACATGCTTGTTACTGTGCCAACTCTCTAAAAGGCACGTCACATAAGCTCTACAGGCTGGCACGATGTTTGCAATGTGTGTTATCAATGCTGAGTAAACAATCGACCGTAGGGTTACTTTTTACAATCGTTTTTAATGGGCAAAAAAAAGCCGGGAAATTTAACCCGGCTGTGGTTTTGTGGTTTGATTCTTTAGTCCATCATCGACAAATGGATGATATTTGCCTATTACTCAATCACTTTGAAAAGTCGTATCTTGCCGCCCTGCTGCTCGATATTGGCGATTTCTTTGGCCTGTTCGTCGGTATCGTCCAAGACGAAATGCCGGACAGGTAAGAAGCTTTTAGCCTTTTGCACAAGGGACTCCAAAATATTCAATCGTTTTTTCAAATTAGCCATTGTCACTCCAATAAATTCCAGCCTCTCCAGGCATCCACACGCCCATAGTCGCATCTTGCCTGAAAACATAAACCTCACGCCCATCTGCATGTGCAGCGTTAATTTCTGTCCATTGCTCCGGCGTTGGTTCGCCATTGACCTCGATAGTGAACCAAGGTTTATTGGGCTGTGCCGATTCCAATGCCGTCAGTCGTGTTTTTAAATTTGCCATTAAATTTCCTCTGCAATACTTGCATCCACAACCCGAAAGATTATTACAGGTTGCCCATTGGCTTCGGCTTCGGCAATCGTTTGCTGTTGCGCCTCTGTGAACGCACCATCACATTGAAAGAGAATCACGCCGGGTATCGGTGGCTCGGCATCCGCTACTAAACGCTCAAGGATTGCTAACCTGTTTTTTAAG
>JAURZV010000077.1 GCA_030653175.1 Methylobacter sp. | reverse complement strand
ATAGTTATGATTATGCATGTTGTGGGCGCGAATTTATTCGCGCATTAGGTGTTAAAATAAGCGCGAATAAATTCGCGCCCACAATATATCAACTTAATGGCAGTGAGCCTAAGCGTAGGTGCTTTTACCCAGAGTTGTCGTGAAAAATTGCAGGTATATTTATAGAGCAACCAATCGGGCCGAAGAGAGGGGGGATATAGTGACACTCGGCCAGCATTAAAAAAAGTAGGGTTAAAGTGGGTATTTATGTTATTCCCTCGTTCCCACGCGCCGCGTGGGAACGAGGGAATAACGGAGTCACGCAGGCACTTGTGTATAAAGATGAGCGCAGCGCGTGGGAACGAGAAATAATCCGTGAATTTGTGGCGGTTTATTTCTTGCGAGTTACCTAAAAAAGTAGTTTTAATGGGGTTTATATGATATTAAGCAAAGCTTAAATGTGCTGTGCGCGATGCAAAACTACATGAACAGGGAGTTTATTTGTGCAGCGGCAACAAGTACACTTTATAAATGGATCCACGATGACATCTGACGTTTGATAATAATAAACTGGTAAACAAGTTTGCTAAAGAATTGCAAATGCTTAATGAGCCAAATAATTAACTGAGAAAGAATAATGAAGAGAAAAGATATAGTCCCGACAAGTCAGGAGCGGGTGATGCGGGAAAATGATTTCATCGTTTCCAAAACTGATCTGACCGGCCGGATTATCTACGGAAACGAGATTTTTATCGAGTTTTCCGGATACGAGGAGCACGAACTTCTGGGCAGCCAACACAATATTATCCGCCATCCCGATATGCCGAGGGTGGTGTTTAAATTGCTGTGGGATTATTTGGCGGAAGATAAGGAGATCTTTGCCTTTGTTAAGAATATGTCAAAAGATGGCGGGTTTTATTGGGTGTTTACCCATGTCGCGCCGATGAAAGATAAAAATAAACAAAAGATCGGCTACAGCTCGGTGCGCCGTATGCCTAATCCCAAGGCCATTCCGATTGTGACGGATGTGTATCGCGCCATGCTGGATGCCGAGCGGCACGCAGGTCCGAAGGATGCTATGGCGGCTTCAGGAGCAGTATTGGGTAATGTATTAAAAGACAAGGGTGTTACTTACGAGGAGCTGATCAATGTATTACAGTCGCTTTAAGAATAATGAATCTGCCGCATTAGCGGTAGTTGCTTTTTGCTGGATCGGCTCGCTGATTTACGGCTGGATGCCTGTTCTGAGTCCGGTCCTGAGCGGCGTCGAAGGGGGAGCCGGCGGCGGAATGATCATGCCGTTTTTGCTGACCGCCGGCTCAGCTTTATCTATTGCTTGGTGGCGTAAGTCAAGAGCAGCCGATCAACAGTTACTGGAGAAGTTGCTTAACGCAAGTCAGGAATGGGCGCAAGGATCCGTAGATGTACGACTTACTTATATCGGCGGCAAAGAACGACCGCTTCAACAGCTTGCCTGGAGGCTGAATAATTTAATGGATCAAGTGGAAACTGCACAGGTAGATATGTATTACTCGATGGCCTATGTAATCTATGGCGATTTTACTCGAAAGAGCTATCCACAAGGGTTACATGGCGGGTTTGCGTCGGCTCTGAAACAACTTAATGCTGTCGCAAGAACGCTATCTTCCACCACAACCGCTATCACTAAGCTTATGAATGCTATGGCTGAGGGCGACTTTAACGAAAAGGTTGATGTTAATGTCGAAGGTGAATATAAGCTTGCTGTAGACAACGCTATGCGCGCCATGCAGACCATGCAGACCATGCTGGGGGATGTAGGCAAGGTCATGGGTGGTGTTGCTCAAGGCGACATCAGTCAGCGTGTTCAGGCGGAAGGACACGGCGACCTCGGTCAATTGAAAGACGATATCAATCGTTCGCTTGATGCTCTGGGTAGCTTGAATGACATAGCACTTATTGCGAGTGCATTGTCCGAAGGCGATCTGACTCAAACTATCAGCAAGGATTATCCAGGCACCTTTGGCGCAGTGATTACAGGCATGAATAGCACTGTGGAAAATCTCAGGGAGTTGGTAGGAGAAATCAAGGATTCCACCACTCATATTAACGCTGCAGCCAAAGAAATTGCTGCGGGTAATAATGATTTGTCGCACCGTACCGAAGAGCAGGCCGCCAGTCTGGCAGAAACTGCCGCCAGCATGGAAGAATTGACTTCCACCGTACAGCTGAATGCAAAAAACGCCAAACATGCCAACCAAGTTGCTGTCGGCGCGACGGATATTGCAGGCAAGGGTGTTACAGTAGTTGATCAGGTTGTGACGACAATGGAAGGCATCAATGAATCTTCGCGCAAGATTGTAGACATTATCTCGGTAATTGACGGTATCGCTTTTCAGACCAATATACTTGCCCTTAACGCCGCAGTAGAAGCGGCTCGAGCCGGTGAGCAGGGCCGGGGTTTTGCCGTAGTGGCTGGAGAAGTGCGCAATCTTGCTCAACGCGCCGCCGCTGCAGCAGGAGAAATAAAAAACCTGATTGGCGATTCGGTAGAAAAGGTTGAGGACGGCACTAAACTGGTTGCCCAGGCTGGAAAAACCATGGAAGAAATTGTGAGCGCCATTCGCGGAGTTACGGTCATTATGTCCGAGATCAGAACCGCTTCTGTTGAGCAAACTTCCGGCATCGAACAGGTTAATCAGGCTATTGGGCAAATGGATGAAGTGACTCAACAAAATGCTGCCTTGGTAGAGCAGGCTGCTGCCGCAGCGGAATCGCTGGAAGAACAGGCGCAAAATTTGTCGGTTACAGTAGGGCGCTTTACTGTTGATAATGGCTCAGTCAGTTCCCAGGTTTCTCCTCGTGTAACGTCGAAGACAAGTAAAAGTCCAATACCGGTTAGGGCGAAACCGCAAATGCAGATGGCTGGCAGCGATGAGTGGGAAGAGTTTTAATTGTTGTAGTCGTATAGGTCGGGTTAGCGTAGCGTAACCCGACAAATCAATGCCGCACCCGTTGGGTTACGGCGCAAAAAGACGCGCCTAACCCAACCTACTTTCTGTTTAAACAGTCTTCAGGTTATAATAACCGTCATTTACTAAGCCCTGGTCGATTGCCCCGGGCTTTTTTCATTATTGCAAGTGTGTAGTGTAGGTTGGGTTAGCGTAGCGTAACCCGACAAATCAACGTCACATCTACTTACTGTTTAAACAGTGATTTTTGGATGATTTACTATTAAAAATATGACACAAAAACTTTATATTCAAACCAACGGTTGCCAGATGAACGAGTACGATTCCGATAAAATGCGGGATGTGCTCAACGCTTCACATGGATTTGAATTGATTGACGACCCCAAACAAGCCGATGTCTTGTTGCTGAATACTTGCTCGATACGCGAAAAAGCGCAGGAAAAAGTATTTTCGGCTTTGGGTAAGTGGCGCAAGATTAAGGACAAACGTCCCGAGGTGATTATTGGCGTTGGAGGCTGTGTCGCCAGCCAGGAAGGTGCGGCTATCCAAAAGCGGGCGCCCTTTGTGGATATAGTGTTCGGGCCGCAAACCCTGCATCGCTTGCCGCAGCTGCTGGATCAGGCGCGCAGCCAGCAAAAGCCGGTGGTCGATGTTTCCTTCCCTGAAATAGAAAAATTCGATGCTCTGCCGGAACCCCGAGCGGAAGGCCCGAAAGCCTTTGTTTCGGTGATGGAAGGTTGCAGCAAATATTGTACATTCTGCGTGGTACCCTATACCCGTGGTGAAGAAATCAGCCGTCCGTTGGATGACGTGGTCGCCGAAATTACCTCATTGGCCAAACAAGGTGTGCGGGAAATCAATCTGCTAGGCCAAAACGTTAATGCCTATCGCGGTGCCATGGACGATGGCGATATCGCCGATTTTGCTTTATTGTTGCATTATGTGGCGGCGGTGGAGGGTATAGATCGTATTCGTTTTACCACCTCGCACCCGATGGAATTTACTGACGAGTTGATTGAGGCCTTTGCCGAAATTCCGCAATTGGTCGATCATCTGCATTTGCCGGTACAAAGCGGCAGCGATCATATCTTAAAAATGATGAAACGCGGACATGCGCGAGCCGACTATATTGAAATCATCCGCAAGTTGCGCGCAGTGCGGCCCAATATTTACCTGTCATCCGATTTTATTATCGGTTTCCCCGGCGAAACCGATGCCGAGTTTGAAGAAACCATGTCTTTCATCGAAGAAATCGGCTTCGATCTATCCTTCAGTTTTGTTTATAGCCAGCGCCCTGGAACACCGGCGGCCGATTTGCCGGATGATGTGCCTGCGGAAGTTAAAAAACAGCGCTTGGAACGTTTTCAAAATCGCATTAACGAAATGACGGCGGCTATTTCACAGAGCATGATCGGCACCGTGCAAACTGTTTTGGTTGAAGGGCAGTCTAAAAAGAATCCGTTGCAAATGCAGGGCAGAACAGAGAATAATCGGGTCGTTAACTTTATCGGGCATCCCCGGCTGGCCGGACAGTTTGTCGACGTGCTGATTGCCGAGGCGCTGCCTAATTCTTTACGCGGTCGGATGATCGATATTTCTCAGCCATTAAATATAATGGAACGCTGATGACGCAGATGAATATGATGAACACAGATAATTCAATAAAAATCTTATTTAATCATAATTATCAGCGTCATCAGCGTTCCATTTTTCTAACTACTGAGTAGCTACAATTAATTTATGATTTCACAGGAAATTTCCTTAGCCCCTGCCGATAATGGCCGGTTATCCAATTTTTGCGGCCAGTTCGATGAGCATTTGCGGCAGATTGAGTCGCGTCTTCAGGTTGAGATCGCCAATCGCGGCAATCAGTTCAAAGTGACAGGTTTAGACAGTTCAGTAAAGGCGGCTTGTGCCGTTATGCAGAAATTATTTGCCAGCACCGAGAAAGAACATCTGACAGCCGAATCGGTTCATTTAGCCATGCAGGATTCATCTATCGATGAACTATTGGATGCTCCGGCAACGTCGTCCCAACAAAACGTAAGTATCAAGACCAAATCCGGGATGATCAGGGGACGGGGGGTTAACCAGCAAGAATATCTGAGGAAAATTGTGACTCATGATATAAATTTCGGCGTGGGACCCGCCGGGACCGGCAAAACCTATCTGGCCGTCGCCTGTGCCATTGAGGCCTTGCAAAGCGAAAAGGTCAGGAAAATAATTCTGGTGCGTCCTGCCGTAGAAGCCGGTGAAAAGCTGGGCTTTCTGCCGGGCGATATGGCGCAAAAAGTCGATCCTTATTTGCGGCCTTTGTATGATGCGCTGTACGACATGCTCGGTTTTGAGCGGGTTGAGAAAATGATTGATAAAGGCATTATAGAGGTTGCGCCGTTGGCTTTTATGCGCGGCAGAACGCTCAATGATAGTTTTATTATTCTGGATGAAGCGCAAAATACCACCGTCGAGCAGATCAAGATGTTCCTGACTCGTGTGGGCTTCGGATCGACGGCAGTGGTTACCGGCGATGTTACGCAGATCGATTTACCCTCGGAAAAAATGTCCGGTTTGCGGCATGTGCTTGAAGTTTTAAAAAATGTCGAAGGCATCAGCTTTACCTTTTTCGATGCGCGTGATGTAGTCAGGCATCCCTTGGTGCAGCGCATTGTTTGTGCCTATGAAGCCTATGAGAAGGCGCACAAGGTCGAGTCGTGAACCAAATAGAAATCCAGGCTGTTTTTGAATCGGCAGGTCAGCCGGATCAGCAACAAATCCAGCTTTGGGTTGATACGGCGTTGGATGATTATGATCAGGACACCGAGATTGTGGTGCGCATTGTTGACGAACAGGAAAGCGCCGAGCTTAATGAACAGTATCGCCATAAATCAGGTCCGACCAATATCCTCAGTTTTCCGGTTGACGTACCTGAAGGAATTGAACTGGATTTACTGGGCGATTTGGTCATATGCGCACCGGTGCTGGAAAAAGAAGCGCTGGAACAGGACAAGCTATTAGCGCATCATTGGGCGCATATCATTGTGCATGGAGTGTTGCATTTATTAGGTTATGATCATATCGACGAGACGCAAGCCGAGCTTATGGAAAACAAAGAAATAGCAATTTTGAATAAATTACATATAAATAATCCCTATACAGAGGTAAACGATAAATGAGTGATGAACAACCCCCAAGTAGAAACTCCCCACAGAAAAGCTGGGTTGATAAAATCAGCCATTTACTGACTGGGGAGCCGCAAGACCTTGAGGATCTACTTGAAATATTAAGAGAGGCACGGGAAAAACGTTTATTGGATACGGATGCTTTATCCATGATTGAAGGCGTTTTACAGGTGTCTCAAATGCGGGTCAGGGATATCATGATTCCCCGCATTCAAATGGTTGTCGTACCCAAAGATGCCGAGCTGGAGACTATCATGCCGCTGGTTACCGAATTTGGGCACTCGCGTTATCCGGTTATCGACGGAGACCGGAGTAAGGTGGTTGGCGTCCTGTTAGCCAAGGATTTGCTGGCCCGCATCTTAGAAAATAAAACCCTGAAAGTACATGAAATAATGCGGCCTTCCTGTGTTGTGCCGGAAAGCAAGCGCTTAAATGTATTGCTTAAAGAATTGCGTACCAACGGTAATCACATGGCTATTGTTGTCGATGAGTACGGCCAGTCGGCAGGCCTGGTCACCATTGAAGATGTGTTAGAGCAAATCGTCGGCGAGATCGAAGACGAACACGACGATCATGAAGACGAAGGCTATATTTTTCAGCGCAGTTCAAATGAATATATGATTAAAGCGCTGACGCCTATGGATGAGTTTGACGAATATTTTTCCACGCATCTGGCAACTGATGAATACGATACCATCGGCGGTTTTATTGTCAGCCAGCTTGAGCACATGCCCAAAAAAGGCGAAAGCCTTGTCGCGGATAAAATGAAATTTGAAGTAATCAGAGCGGATAGCCGACGCGTGCACCTGCTAAAACTGAAAATAATTGAGTAGAGCTATCCACGAAAGGCGAAAGCTAGGTGATGTCGACGAGTGTTTTTTTTCACCTTGCGCCTTTTGCCTTTCGCCTGATTTTTAATTAGTTCTATTACTCACTCTAATCATATTTGATGTATTTAAACCGTGGATCATCGGGCGTGCCTTCTAATGCGCCGCCTTCTTTGCCTGGCTGCCACATCACCACCTCTTCGATTTTACGGGCTAATTCAAAATCCTTGTTGGTAATACCTTTAGCCGCATGATTCATTAATTTAACGATCACAAAGGCATAAGAAACGGTAAGGTCCGGGTGATGGAATGCCGCCTCAGCCAAATGTCCTACCGTATTAACAACCATTAATGTCGCTTTCCAGCCGCTGGTTTTATATTTGCGCCGAATCCAGCCGTTTTCCAGATACCAGTGCGGCAATTCTTCCTTTAACCGCTGTTCGACATCTGCATCGGAATAAGTGTCTTCATGTGTGCGTTCTCTCCAACCCATAATGGCTCACCTCTAGTTTGATTGCTTATGAAAAGCTCGGGTAACCTTGTAATCCTAGTTCTCCGGCTCCAAATGCGTGGCTTCGCAGCCTTGTTGATAAAAAATAAATGACGGGGTAAATGGAACAACATCAATCGTCAAGGTTGTTTCTTTTTGAAATAGTTTAATGGCATCAGCCACGCTATTACGAAAATTATTAGACAATTGCCTAGTCAGTTTTTCTTGTGCTTCATCTGCGCCCAAGGCAAAAGGATCTTCCGCGAGATTGGTTGCATTGATGGCTTCCTGCAAAGCTTCTGTCGCAAAGATTTGAATTTTATTTTCGAAGTCACCGAAGACTTGCGGCCCTTTTTCACGTTTAATCCGCTCTATATCGGCCGGATCGGCGTAGACAAGAAATGCGCCTTTAGCACCTTGAAAATCATTTTTACACGCTCCGCCATCCATAATTCTGACCAGGTTTAATGTTTTGTCGCCTTTAATCCTGATCAGCGGTGGATTTGGGCCTGATTGCGATAAATCTTCAGTTATTGCTGGCGTCTTATCGGGAGCCGGCATGGCTTTTGTGTCATGTTTGACCTCTTGAGTCGAACATGCTGTCAGTGCAATAAATGCCATACCGATTAAAATTTGTATGCTTGCTTTCATAAATTACGGTGTGTCGTTAAGTGAAATTATCCGGTTTGTGGGGCATTGTAATCTTTAAAAAAGTCGTGAGGTAAAAAATATGACTGATGAGCCAAGAAATATGCTGTGACCTATAAAAAATGAAAGTGCTGATTATGTATAGCTCTCCCAAGCAATTGATCTTTTTTAAAAATGAATATCCAAACCCTTGTTCATCACGGAATTTTATTGTGGTTGCATTAAAATTTCGCTTTACAAGCTTGTCATAAGTAATTAAAAAGTGAATTTTTAAGGCTAGATTAATTACGACTATGAAAGTATCTAAATCCCTACCGGATAAACCCGCGCCTGAAATTGGTGTCGACAAAAGCACCAAAGATGAAGTTGATCTTGATATTGAAGGCTTCGATTTAGGTTTGAGCAATGAATATATAACGCTTCCTAATGAAAGTGAGCGAGCTGCAAAAAAGATGGCTGCACGCAGAAAAATTGAGCTGTACTGGGAGAAAAAACGCTTGCAAGAACAGCTCGGTGATTTTTATGACGAGGATCTTGATTTTTAATTTAGTAATATCAACGGAGCAGGGCGGCATTTATTTATTTATCGCATGGAAATAATAGACTTTTTTGTTAAGTAACAGATTGTTGGACGGATTTTGCGGTCGGGAGCCGACTGTGTAATCATGTTCAACCGATTATTCAATCCGGTTTGCAGGTTTTTCGGTTAATATTGTCGCCCGTTGGTGAGTTTTTCTTTTTTCAATCCGGATGTCATGACCCTTTTTACTCCTGTTACAGCAGTCAATTACTTAAATAAAGCGTGTTTGTTGTTTTTTCTTATCGGTTTTTTCGGCACTGCATCCGCCAAAGAACATCACTTTCTGGTTCTCAATTATCACGACATCCTCGGAGCGGAAGGCGCTAAACCGCCTTTTAATTCGATGGATGTCAGTGTCGATCATCTTGAAGAACATCTGGGTTGGTTGAAAAACAAAGGCTACAAGATTGTCAGCGTGCAAAATATCCTTGATGCGGCTGCAGGCAAGGATGCGTTACCCGATAAAGCGGCGCTGTTGACCTTTGATGACGGCTATCAGAGTTTTTATACCCGAGTCTTTCCGTTATTAAAAAAATACCATTATCCGGCTATGGTTGCCCTGGTGGGAACCTGGATGGACGGCAACGTCACTGCGGACGAGCCGGGCAAGCCATTGCTCAGTTGGGAGCAGGTAAGAGAAATGGTGCAGTCCGGTTTGGTAGAGATCGCGTCACATAGTTACGACCTGCATAAAGGCGTGAACGCCAATCCGCAAGCCAGTTCGCAGGCCGCGGCGGTTACCCGGTTGTATGACGACCCGATGCTGGTTTACGAAACGGATGAGCAGTATCGTGAACGTATCAATTCAGCTTTATTAAAAAGTGCCGAGTTCATCTTTCAACATGCCGGAGTCAGACCCAGAGCTATGGTTTGGCCGTATGGGGAATATAATCAAATCGCCGTGCAGGCGTCGCGTGAAGCGGGGATGCCGATGACTATGGGGCTGGTGGACGGCTTTAACACGGTGGCGGATATCAGCGCCTTGCGTCGCTTGATTATGGTTGATAATCCCGATGTCGGCCAATTTGCAGAAATTGTTACAAGACTGCGTGCCGGCAGGCCTTTACGGGTAGCGCATCTGGATATGGATTATCTTTACGATAAAGATCCCGCGCAAACCGAGCACAATCTGGATGCCGTGGTTCAACGTATCAAAGACATGCATATCAATACGGTTTATTTACAGGCCTATGCCGACCCTGACGGCGACGGTAATGCCGACGCGTTGTATTTCCCCAATCGACATTTGCCGGTAAAACAGGATTTGTTCAGCCGGGTTGCCTGGCAATTAAAAACCGTAGCCAGGGTGAAAGTTTATGCCTGGATGCCGATTATGGCCTATCAGGGTAAAGCGCCGGAATCCTGGTATGTTCAGGAATGGCGCGACGGCAAGGCGCAAAATGCCGGCCATATTTATAAAAGGCTGTCGCCGTTCAATCCCGATGCGCGTCAGTATGTGGCCGAAATTTACGAGGACTTGGCCAAACATTGCAGTTTTGACGGCATTTTGTTTCATGACGACGGAATTTTATCGGATTATGAAGATGTATCGCCGGTAGCGCTGGCTTATGGGAAAGAGGCATGGGGCCTGCCCGATCAATTCGAACAGTTGCATGCGACCGGCAAAATGCGGATGGCGTGGGCGCAACATAAAACCGATTTGATTAACCAATTTACCGATGAGCTGGCAAGCCGGGTGCGTATTTACCGGCCCGGCATAAAGACTGCGCGTAATTTTTATGCGTTGCCTTTGTTAAAGCCTTACAGCGAAGAATGGTACGCACAGTCCTTTAAATCCTTTTTAGCGCATTATGATTATGTTGCGATTGAAGCCATGCCGTTTATGGAAGAGGCTGAGGATCCAAAGCAGTGGCTCACACAATTGGTAAAAACAGCGGCTAAACAGCCTGAGGGCCTTAATAAAACCGTGTTCGAGCTGCAATCGGTCAACTGGAAAACCCAACAGAAAATTCCCATGCCGGTCTTTATCGAACAGCTGGAGTTACTGAAGAAGCTGGGAGCCAATCACATTGGTTATTATCCGGACAATGTGTTTGAGGATCAGCCGCGCTTGAGCGATTTACAACAACACTTTTCACTTCCTGTCTTGCAGTAGTCATGAATTTTTTAATCAATCAGAACCGGCATAATCAACTGACAGGAGTGCAAGCTTTGCTTGCGCAGCAGGCAAAGCCTGCACTCCAAAAACCATGAGTAGTTCATTGCAAAATTGGGGCGCAGCAGTCCAGAGCCAGTGGCATCATTTCGCCTCTGTATGGGCCCCGCTGGATGGCGCCATCGAAGGCTTCATTTATTACTACCCTTTATTCATGGCCTACATCTGGATTTTTGGCGCGCTTATTTTTTATTTTCGCCATGAATGGCGGCAGCAGGGTAATGCCGAACACTTGCCTGAATTAACAGCGCAGCCGCCTGTTTCCATATTGATACCCTGTTATAACGAAGCGGAGAATATTCGTGAAACCGTGGAAATTTTGCTGCGGCAGAAATACCCGGCATTCGAAATTATCGCCGTTAATGACGGTAGTAAAGACAATACCCTGGCGATATTGCAGGAGCTGGCCGAACAGCACAATCAGCTCCGTGTGGTCAATTTGCACACCAATCAGGGCAAGGCGATGGGCTTGCGCACCGCCGCGTTATTGGCTAACAATGAAATCCTGATTTGCATAGACGGCGATGCGCTGCTGGCTCCCGAAGCCATCGCCTGGATGGTGCGACATTTTCTGGATAATCCAAGTGTCGGCGCGGTCACAGGCAATCCGCGTATTCGCAATCGCTCCACACTGTTAGGCCGGATTCAGGTCGGCGAATTCTCAGCCATCGTCGGCATGATCAAACGGGCGCAACGGTCGTACGGGCAGGTATTCACCGTCTCCGGCGTTATTGCGGCATTTCGCAAATCCGCATTGCACGACGTGGGTTACTGGAGCAACGACATGGTCACCGAAGACATAGACATCAGCTGGAAGTTACAGCTGGCCGGTTGGTCGATCTATTTCGAACCGAACGCCTTATGCTGGGTGTTGATGCCGGAAACCCTGCAAGGCTTGTGGAAGCAACGATCACGCTGGGCGCAGGGCGGAACCGAAGTGTTGCTGCGCTATTTTCGCGACCTGTTTCGCTGGTCGTCCCGCGGCATGTGGCTGTTATACGGCGAATGCCTGATCAGCATCTTCTGGGCATTTTTGATACTGCTACATGTGCTTTACGCACCCGTGGCATTGTTTAACGAATCGACCAACGAATCGTTGCATAACCTAAGCCCCAGCTGGACCAGCATGTTGCTGAGCCTGACCTGTCTTATACAATTCGGCGTCAGCCTGTTCATCGATTCGCATTACGAATCCCGTACCGGCGGTGTCGCGCGGTATTATTACTGGATGGTATGGTATCCGATCGTGTACTGGCTGATAAATGTCGGCACCACAATCGTCGGTTCGATTCGGGCGATAAAAAAGAAACGCGGCCAGCGCGCCATCTGGGTCACCGTGGACAGAGGCTTGCGCGAGAAATGAAAGAATACATTATTAACGCTCCGCAGTTACAAAGCCTGCAAAAGCGAGTAGGCTCTGTATTTGTTTGGGCCGTCTGTTGGGTGATGTGGATTTATTTGTTGATTCCCTTGGTTACCTTAAGCAGTTGGGTGCTGGGCGATAGAAAGATGATCAATGAAATGCGCTGGTTCGGCGGTTACAAAAGCCTGCTGGAACTGATGCAGATTTACGTTGTAACTTTGTTGGTGATGGTTGCGCTTTGGTTATGCTGGATAAGCTATCGCAAATTCCGTAGCAGGAGGATACTTTCGTCGGCTCATAAAATTGTTAACGATACGGAGCTGTGCGCGTTTTATCAAGTGAAAGCCGATGAATTGCAACAGTGCCGGAACGTATCAATGATTACCGTTTATTTTGATGATCATGGGCATATCGTTCATCTTGAACCCCATATAAGTCAATATTAGCTATCCAGATTATATCTGTCGCTGTTTACCATTATGTGGCGCGGAAGTATGATGCATCATGCATCATGCATCATGCATCATGCAGTGAGCACATTATTAATGCATGCATCACGAGCGATGCGCACTGTTAATTTTTTACGTTAGTCAGCTTACATCGGAAACAATATGAACAGTGTAATTCAAGAGAATCCATCTTCCTTTTTGGCGAGTCTAGATACAATATTTGCAAATATCGAGAAATGGGCAACGTCAGCCGGTTTAAAAGTAGTAAAGTCTAAAATATCAATAACTGAAGAGAAATTAGGCACTTATAGTGCGCCAAAACTGTCAATTTTGAATTCTTCCGGCTCAGAACTGGCCGAAGTGATTCCTGTTGGAGCATGGATTCTTGGAGCTAATGGCCGGATTGACATTAAAGGGGTTTACGACAAAGTAATACTTGTTGATTTAAATATAGGCGGTCCAACAATGGCAACAACAGTAACTGTCGGCGATCATAAAAAAGTACATACCAGACATTTCTATAGAGGTATAGACGAAGCAGGATGGTATTGGATTGAAAACAAGGTAAGTGGCAAAGGACATAAGCTCACGAGTGAGTTATTCCTCGAACTTCTTGCTGAGGTTTCTGACTATGAGCGCCAGTAATACTATTGATGATATTTGGTGTTCATACCAAATTACTTTGGATTGTTTGAAAATTGCAAATCGTAGCATTCTAAATAACGACATCGGCTCTTTGGAAAAAACAGGATTTATAGGCTCACCTCAGGATGAAGCGAAAAGACAAATAATGCAAAGCAGATCAAATGCTGATGATTACGTTATATTGTCCCTATGGGCTTCATTTGAAAGAACTTTGCTTTCATACGTGCAAAGCGAAAGCAATCGCATTTTAACTGAGCCGACAACTAATTTCACTTATTCAGTACACCAAAAAATTGACAATGAGATTGAATACTGGAGAGTTGACGATATTCTGAATATTTTCAAAACCATAATAAGCCCAGATCTAATTGGGCAGGCAAAACAGGTTAAAAAATATAGGGACTGGATTGCCCATAGAAATATAAAAAAAGGCAGTCCACAAAATGTTCCACCGCAAACCGCTTACATAATTTTGTCTGAAATCCTCATGCAGCTAGCGAACCATGAATGCTTTCAAACATCCATCCAAACGGCCTAACAATTTCATTAGCTTTGTTGGGCGTGCTGTTTATGCCCGACATTCCCATGCTTCAATATATACTCGGCACGGGTACGGATTGCGGCTTTTGTCCCCCTCTCCCTTCGGGAGAGGGCTGGGGTGAGGGGTTTCTAAAAAGCGCAATCCATGACCGTTTGCAGTATAGCGATGGATTTCGGGTTTACCGCCGCGGCCCCATCACCGGATACCGGAATGTTGGGCAACGAAAAGCTGTAACTCGACCTACATTCTCTTATAATCTGGTTTTCGTGAAATTAAACGCTGTTTATAACGTGTTTGCCAGAAAACAAGAGGTGCCCGATATGTCGAAAGAATCCTTTCCCCTATCCAAGGTCTACGGCCTGCTTGAGCCGGGGCCGGTTGTATTGGTCACCACTGCCAGAGAGGGGCGGACGAACATTATGACTATGTCGTGGCACACCATGCTGGAGTTTGAGCCGCCGCTGGTAGGTTGCGTAATCAGCAACAGGAACTTCACATTCGATAATTTGAAAGTAACCAAGCAATGCGTAATCAACATTCCAACGGTGGAGCTGTCGAAAAAGGCAGTGGACTGCGGGAACAGCTCAGGACGAACGGTTGATAAATTCAAGGAGTTTGGACTAACGCCAGTGGCCGCCTCGTGCATCAATGCCCCGCTTATTGATGAATGCTATGCCAATCTTGAATGCAGGGTCGTTGATGAGACGATGGTCGCCAAATACAACCTCTTTATCCTTGAGGTTGTCAAAGCCTGGATTGACCCACGAAAGGAACATCCGCAGACGATTCATCATCTGGGGGAAGGCGCGTTCATGGTTGCCGGTGAGACGATTCGTCTGCCTTCCAAAATGAAATAATTACTCCAGCCATTCAATAATGTGGTCTTCCAAATCATCGATTTCAGATTCTTTCATCGCATAACTGCTGATTGAAACGCCGGCATCCTGAACACTTTCGGAGCTTTTTGATAGCAGCGGATGCCAGGATGGAAGTTCTTCTCCATCACTCAATAACCGGTAAGCGCAGGTTGCCGGTAGCCAGTTGTATTCGGCAAAGTCGTGTTGTTTTAAGTCCAGACATTCGGGGACTAATTGGGTGCGTTCGGTATAACGGGTGCAACGGCAAGTATCCAGATCGATCAGGTTGCAGACGACGCTGGTAAAATAGATGTCGCCGGTGTCTTCGTCTTCCAGTTTGTGCAGGCAGCATTTGCCGCAGTTATCGCATAATGACTCCCATTCTTCGGTAGTCATTTCAGACAGTTTCTTGGTTTCCCAAAAGTTCATAGGGTAGCTCTCATTAACAGGCTGGGGTTACGGTTGGACATTATTAAGCAGTTCCCATACCGGTTTGATGTTCTCGGGTAGAGGCGCAAGTCGGCCTAACTCTACCCATGGGTTAGCCGGGCTGTGAAAGTCGGAACCGGCGGAACCGGCCAGCTCAAAGCGCGTTGCGTAACCGGCAACCGTTTTTATTTCGTCGCTATTATATCGGCCCGTTACGACTTCTATGCCTTGACCTCCAGCTTCCTTGAATGCGGCTAACAGGCGTTTCATCCAACTGGCGGTCAGTTTATAGCGTAAAGGATGCGCCAATACCGCAACGCCGCCGGCCCCAGTAATCCAGTTTACTGCCAGTTCCATGTCAGACCAGGTCGTAGGAACAAAAGCGGCCTTTCCGGCGCCAAGATAGCGGTCGAAAGCTTCCTGTTGGGTGGATACGTGGAATTGCGAAAGCAGGAAGTCGGCGAAATGAGTGCGGGTGATCATGCCTTCTCCGGCAGCTTTTTTGACGGCTTCGAGCGCGCCGGGAATACGTTTTTTCTCCAGCCTATAAGCGATTTTTTCGGCGCGTTCGGTGCGCATGATTTGCAGGTTGCGGGTGGCCTCGGCAAGCGGCGGATAGGCAGGATCAATACCCAGTCCGACAATGTGAAAACATTTATTCTGCCAGCTGGTTGACAGCTCTATGCCGGGTATTAATTTGATGCCTGCTGTGTCTGCCGCGGCTTGTGCTTCGTTGAGTCCTGCGACCGTATCGTGATCGGTTAAAGCCAGCGAGGTGACGCCGCATTCATGAGCGCGTTGCACTAATGCCGTGGGCGATAATACGCCGTCGGAGGCGGTAGAGTGGCAGTGTAGATCGTAGTTTTCAGTCATAGATTTTTTAGGTTAAAGGTGCAAGGCGAAAGGCGGGCAAAGGCGCTTTATTTTGCCTTTAGCCTTGTGCCTTTCGTCTGTCTCACTGATACTCGCCATAAAGTTTTGCATAAAGGCCGTTTTGGCTGAGTAGGGTTTCATGTCGTCCGTGTTCGCAGATTTTACCTTGTTCAAAAACATAAACATGATCGGCCTGTTTAACGGCACTCAGGCGATGGGCGATAATGATGGTGGTGCGGCCTTTTAAAAACTCCGCCATCGCCTGATGCAATTTGTGCTCTGTTTCACTGTCCAGCGCCGAGGTGGCTTCATCCAGTATCACCACTTTGGGATCGGCGACGATCATTCTGGCAATGGCCATGCGTTGCCGTTGGCCGCCGGAAAGTCTCATACCCAGCCGGCCGACGATGGTGTCCAGTCCCTTGTCCAGATCCTGCACGACGTCGTTTAATTGCGCGATAGCCAGCGCATTCCATAATGCCGCATCGGTAGCCGTTTTACCCAAAGTCAGATTGGCGCGGATGGTGTCATTAAAGAGGACGGGGTGTTGCAGTACGGTGACGACATTTTCCCTGACCACTTCGAGGCCGATGCGGTCGATGGCGACATCGTCGAAATAAATCTGGCCGTGGTCGGGCGGGTAGAGGCCGATCAGGGTTTGTATCAAGGTCGATTTGCCGCCGCCGCTGGCGCCAACCAGGGCAACTTTTTCGCCCGCCTTGATTTTTAACTGGATGCCGTCGAGTATTTTTTCATCGCTGTAACTGAAATGCAGATTTTCTACGCGTAAAGAGACGGTTTTTTTATTTAAAAACGGGTTTTCAAGGTGAGGATAATGCGGCTCCTGTTTCAGGGCGTTAAGCCGGTTGATGCGGATTAATGCGGCTTTGGCCGCATAAAAGGCGTATTGGATGCTCAGGATTTCCTGCACCGGAGCCATCATAAACCAGAGGTAGCCGAACACCGCCAGCATTTGCCCGATGCTGAGATCGGAATAAAACACCATCAGCATCGCGCAGGCGCGGAATATGTCAAAGCCGAATAGGAACACCAGGAAACTCAAGCGCGTTGCCGCATCGCTTTTCCAGGCGAAAGCGGTCGAAAAATCCTTAACCGACCGGGCCGATTCAATCAGCTGCTGACAATAATGTTTCTCGCGATTGCTGGCGCGTATTTGATGGATAGCTTCCAGGGTTTCAGTCAAGGATTGCTGAAAAACTTCGTAAGCGGAGTTTTCCCGAGATTTTAGGTCTTTAACGCGAGATCCGATAGTGCGGGTGAAATAAATAACCACGGGATTTAGCAGCAGGATAAATAAACCCAGTTGCCAGTGCATCCATAATAAAATGAACGCAGTGCCGATAATAGTCAGGCCGGATACCAGCAGCTTGCTGACGGTAGTGCCGATAAACGTGTCTATCGTATCAAGGTCTTTGACCAGATAGGTCACCACGGTGCCGGTGCCCAGGCTTTCGTATTCAGACATGGAAATGTTTTGCAAATGCCCGATCAGGTTGGTGCGGATGCGGAACACGATATCCTTGGCAATGCAGGAAAATTGCCGGGACTGAATGATGTTGAAAATGATCGCGATAATGCGCAGGACAACGCTGATCAGCAAAATAAGGCTGATGTAAAGAATGGGGATTTGCCAGGCGACAGGGAACAGCAGGTTGATAGTTTGAATGATAATGCCGGGTTTATGCAATAGAACTTCATCGACCAGCAACGGCATCAGCAACGGCACCGGAACGCTGGCAATGGTTGCCAGAATGGCGATAAAATGAGAGGTAATCAGTTCTTTTTTGTGTTCTAAAGCAATTTGGTAGATAGTGTTCCAACTGTAAGGTTGCGTAGCCTGTTTTGATTGCACGGGATTAGATAGGGATGTTTGTACGAGCGCTTGATTATATCTGTCTGAAACATCTTTAGGAATATATTTACTGTGAGTGAAATATGAAACACCTGCGAGGGAAATTGTTGTTGTGTCTGGTGCTTTTTTCCGGTGCAGTACTTGGCAATACGCTCAACCAGCAAAGAAACGATTTTTTGCAGGCGGAAAAACTGCTTGCTCAAGGCAATATTGCGGCATTCACGCACATCAGTGCCGTTTTGATCGATTACCCGCTATACCCTTATCTGCAATATCAGTGGCTGAAAGATAATTTACAGCAGGCCGATCAGGTTCTGTCTTTTTTAGCGGCATATAAAGAGACCCGTTATGCCGGATTATTGAGGTCTAAATGGCTGGATTACCTGGCTAAAAATGAGCGCTGGAACGATTTTGTCCGGGATTATGAGGTGACAGAAAATACTGCGCTTGAATGCCAGTACAATCTGGCAATCTATAACACGGGCAATCAACAGCAGGCATTAAATGCAGCCAAACGCTTGTGGGTTGCCGGAGATTCGCTGCCGCAAGAATGCGATCCGCTGTTGTCGGTATTGATGATGTCGCCCGGCTTTACGCCGGAACTGATTTGGCAGCGATTTGAGCTGGCCTTGAACAAAGATAATGTCTCGGTGGCTGAATACGTGCGCCGTTCGCTGAGCAGTGCAGATCAGAATGTTGCCGATGTATGGTTACGGATTCACCAAAATCCTGCGTTAATCGAAAATAACGGCTTTTTGAGTCCGCAAATGGGGCGACTTTTCGCGCATGGCGTAGATCGGTTGGCAAAGTCCGATTTGAGTCTGGCAGTTAAACTTTGGGATGATAGAAAACACGCTTTCCAGATAGATAACAAGGCCATCCGGCAACTGGAGCGCAGTCTCGCGATCGGCTTGGCACGCAGTCGAAACCCAGGTGCTTATTATCGCCTTAGTCAATTGCCGGTTGTCGACGCGGAAGTCAATGAATGGAAAGTCAGGGCGGCTTTGCTTGAACAAAACTGGCAGCATGTTGCCGAGGCGCTGGCGGGTTTGACGGCTCAGGAACGGCAGGATCCTAAATGGCAATACTGGCTGGCCAGGTCGCTGGATAAAACCGGGAGCTCTTTGCAAGCGCAGGATGTCTACATTAAACTCGCTGAAGACCGGAGCTTTTACGGGTTCCTGGCCGCCGATAATGTTCATAAGCCTTATCAATTTTCCAACAAACCGGTTTTACTGGCGGAAAATGAACTCGAAAAGCTGGCAAATGAAACCGATTTTAAAGTGGTTCGGGAGCTTAATTTGCTGAACAGGGATGCGGAGGCCGAACGGCAGTGGTGGTATGCGGTAAAAAAACTGAGCAAGGAGCGGCGCATGATCGCCGCCAAATTGGCGCAGCAATGGCACAAAGATAAAATTGCCATTACTACGTTGGTTAAAGCCGATTATTGGGATGATCTGGGGTTGCGATTCCCCGTTTATTATTCGAGTCAGGTTCATAATAATGCCTACTTGCATAATCTCGATCCGGCCATTGTTTTCGGCCTGATTCGGCAGGAAAGCATCTTCAATAAAGATGCCGAGTCATCCGTTGGCGCGCGGGGTTTGATGCAGGTCATGCCCAAAACGGGGATGCAAATAGCCCGCGACTTGAAGGAAAAATGGCAGTCAGAGGGCAGTCTGTTTAATCCTGATGTTAATGTCAGGTACGGCGCTTTTTATTATAAACAACTGCTAAAACAGTTTAATGGACACTTTGCATTGGCTATTGCTGCATACAATGCCGGGCCGGGCCGAGTGGCAAAATGGTTGCCGAGTGTTGAGTCAGTGCCGGCAGATATTTGGATAGAAACCATCCCTTATAAAGAAACCAGGAAATATGTCACTTCTGTGCTTTCTTACGCCATTATTTATCAGCAACTCATACTCGGTAATTGCTCCATGCATTACTCTACCTCCTGCATCCCTGCAGTCGAAAAAAAGGGCTTGAAGATGAAGGAATTGATGCTTGATGTATTGCCCGGCTAAAATTTGAGCTGATTTTTTTTGAGGTCTGTTAGATAATGCACAGTTTAGAATAATAATAATTACGTTAAGGTATATAAAGAGTATGGGGAAACAGCACAGTTTTACGCGCGAAGAATTGTTGAAGTCCGGCAGGGGGGAACTGTACGGGCCGAAAAATGCGCAATTGCCTCTACCGAATATGTTAATGATGGATCGTATTACCCTTATTACGGATGAAGGTGGTACATACGGAAAGGGCGAAATCATTGCTGAGCTGGATATAACGCCTGATTTATGGTTTTTTGCCTGCCATTTTCAGGGCGATCCTGTGATGCCCGGTTGTTTGGGGCTGGACGCGATGTGGCAGTTGGTCGGCTTCTTTTTGTGCTGGATGGGCGGCCCCGGCAAGGGACGCGCTTTGGGTGTGGGTGAAGTTAAATTTACCGGACAAGTGCTGCCCACCGCCAAGAAAGTGATTTATCGGGTCAATTTAAAAAGAGTGATAATGCGGAAGTTGGTTATGGGTATCGCTGATGCCACCATGGAAGTCGATGGCAAAGTGATTTATGAGGCTACCGATTTACGGGTTGGTTTATTTACTTCCACCGAAGATTTTTAGAGGCGTTAACAATGAAAAGAGTCGTAGTAACCGGTTTAGGCATTGTTTCCAGCATAGGGAATAATCGAACAGAGGTTGTCGATTCCCTAAAGGAAGGCCGTTCAGGGATTGTTTTTGCCGATGTTTATCAGGAAATGGGTTTTCGTAGCCATGTTCACGGGCCTATCAACATAGATTTAGACGAGTTCATCGATCGTAAAATAAAACGCTTTATGGGGGATGGCGCTGCGTTCAACTATATTGCGATGCAGCAAGCGATTGATGATTCCGGTCTGGGTGAATCGGAAGTTTCAAATTTCAGAACCGGCCTGGTGATGGGTTCCGGCGGTCCTTCAACCTCAAACATTGTTGAAGCGGCTGATATCTTGCGCGAAAAAGGCATCAAAAAAGTCGGACCCTATATGGTGCCCAGAAGCATGTCCAGCACCAATACCGCATGTCTTGCGACACCTTATAAAATTAAAGGCGTAAATTACACGATAAGTTCTGCGTGTGCGACCAGTGCCCACTGCATCGGTCATGCGATGGAATTGATCCAGATGGGCAAGCAGGATGTCGTATTTGCCGGTGGCGGCGAAGAAGTGCATTGGACTATGTCGATGTTATTTGACGCGATGGGCGCATTGTCTTCCAAATACAATGACACACCGACTACCGCTTCAAGGCCTTATGATGAAACCCGCGACGGTTTTGTCATCTCCGGCGGCGGCGGCGTTTTAGTGATTGAAGAGCTGGAACATGCCAAAGCCCGTGGTGCGAAAATCTACGCGGAACTGACCGGTTATGGCGCAACTTCCGACGGTTATGACATGGTTCAACCGTCAGGTGAGGGCGCTGTGCGGTGTATGCAGCAAGCGATGGCGACTATCAAGGACTGCAAGATCGATTATATCAATGCTCACGGCACCAGTACGCCGGTTGGTGATACCAAAGAACTTGAAGCTTTGCGCAACGTGTTCGGTCAGGATAACGTGCCGTTAGTCAGCTCAACAAAATCGCTGACCGGTCACGCACTGGGTGCGGCGGGTGTTAATGAGGCGATTTATTCGTTGCTAATGATGGAAGAAAACTTCCTCAGCGCTTCAGCCAATATCACCCAGCTTGATCCGGGCGCAGCAGGCATTCCCATAGTGCGTGAACGTAAAGACAACATTACGTTAAACACCATTATGTCGAACAGCTTCGGTTTTGGTGGCACCAACGCGACACTGATCTTTCAGCGTTACAACGGCTAACACATTCTAGCTATATAAATGGAACACGGATGATGCGGATAAGACGGATGATCACTGATTTTCTGTCTTCCACGTAATTATTTAGAAGGTCGGAAAACTCTAAATCATTGAGAGCTTGCGCCCTTTCTTCCTGATGGAGATGGATGTTGAGCCTCGCGCTGATTAGTTCGTTTCCACTAGCTATAAATCCGTGTAAATCCGCCCTATCTGCGTCATCCGCGTTCTATTATTCAACCCCATGTCAGATCCAAACCAAAAATCCAGAATCCAGTTTAATAAACTGCAAAAACATTTACGGCACACGGTCGGCGATGCGATTGCCGACTACAATATGATCGAAAATGGCGACAAGGTCATGGTGTGCCTATCCGGCGGCAAGGATTCCTTTACCCTGCTGGACATCCTGATGCACTTGCAAAAAACCGCGCCGGTTGAGTTTGACCTGATTGCGGTCAATCTGGATCAGAAGCAACCAGGTTTTCCCGAGCACGTCTTGCCGGAATATCTGGCATCGCTGGGCGTGCCGTATCATATTATCGAAAAAGACACCTACAGCGTGGTAAAGCGGGTTATCCCCGAGGGCAACACTACCTGCGGATTGTGTTCACGCCTGCGGCGCGGCACCTTGTACGGTTATGCCGAGGCCAATAATGTCACCAAAATAGCCTTGGGGCATCATCGCGACGACATTCTTGAAACCTTTTTCCTGAATATTTTTTACGGCGGCAAATTAAAAGCGATGCCGCCCAAGTTGTTAAGCGACGATAAGAAAAATATTATCATCAGACCTCTGGCGTACACACGTGAAAAAGACATAGAACGCTTGGCTGTGTTTAAAAACTACCCCATTATTCCGTGCAACTTGTGCGGCTCCCAGGAAAACCTGCAACGCCAGGCCATGAAAGTCATGTTAAAAACGTGGGATAAACAGTTTCCGGGGCGCTTGGAAACCATTTTCACCAGCCTGAAAAATGTCGCGCCTTCGCAGTTGGCCGATACGCAGTTATTCGATTTTGCCGGGTTAACGCGGAGTCAGCAAGCCGAAGAGCAGGCTATGACATTTAATGCCGGTTTGGATGTGTTGGCTCAGTGACCGGCATCGTTCTTTTTACCGATTTTGGGCCGTCCGGCCCTTATATCGGGCAAATGGAATCGGTGTTGCGGCAGACAGCGCCCAATGTACCTGTTATTAATCTGCTGAGTAATGCCCCGACAGCTAATCCTCGTTTAAGTTCCTATCTATTGGCCGCATTGCGGCACGATTTTCCTGTAAACAGTATTTTTCTGGCCGTGGTTGATCCAGGTGTCGGCGGTGAACGCAGAGCCGTTGTTTTACAGACTGACGGACAAACGTTTGTCGGGCCTGATAACGGCTTGTTGAATACCGTCGCCGTTCAGACTAAAAATACGCAATGGTCGGAAATTATCTGGAAGCCGGAACATTGCTCAATGAGCTTTCACGGCAGGGATATATTCGCCCCGGTTGCTGCAAAGCTGGCTATCAATGCGGCGGCTGATTTATTGCAGCCATTTGACCGGAATGATTTAAGCGATTGGCCGCACGACTTGGCGGAAGTGATTTATTTTGATTATTACGGCAATGCGATGACCGGCTTGCGCTACAGTGCAGCCTTTTCCGGCAAGGCTCTAACCGTCAACGGTATTACGATCAAACAGGCCGGTACTTTCGGCGATGTCGAAGAACAACAGGTTTTCTGGTATAAAAACTCCAGCGGTCTGGTCGAAATTGCGGTCAATAAAGGCCGTGCAGAACAGCAACTGGGCTTGAAATTGGGAATGGAGATCGGTTTTTAGTCTAAGGTCGCTGTCCCAATGGTCTTAAGCCGGTAACTTGAGATGAACAGCCCCTGCTTATAGTTTATAATCACTCCCTCTAAAGTTTTCATCGACCGGCGTTCATATGCGTTTGGTCTTGACTGTCATTGGTTAAATAAACCCCATGCAAGAAATAAATCCGATCAAAAACAAAATAGCCGACTTAAAAAGCCGTGGCGATGCCCTTAGGAGGTATCTTTGACTTTGACGTTAAGAGCGAGCGTTTAGTCGAAGTTTTAAGGGAACTGGAAAATCCGCTTATCTGGGATAACCCGGAAGAAGCGCAGGCCTTGGGCAAAGAGCGCGGCCAGCTGGAAGTCATCGTTAACACCATTAATGACCTGGAACGCGGCCTTTCTGATGCCGAAGAACTGCTGCTGATGGCGGTTGAAGAAGACGATGAAGAAACGGTTGAAACAGTCGTCGATGATCTGGCGCACTTTGAAAAAAGAGTCGCAGACCTGGAATTTCGTCGCATGTTCTCCGGGCAAATGGATGCCAATAACGCCTTTTTGGATATACAGTCCGGTTCCGGCGGCACCGAAGCTCAAGACTGGGCTTCGATCATCGAGCGCATGTATTTGCGCTGGGGCGAGCGCAAAGGTTTTAAAACCGAATTGATTGAAGAGTCGCAAGGCGACGTGGCCGGCATCAAAAGCGCCACGATCAAGTTTGAAGGCGAATATGCATTCGGCTGGTTGCGTACCGAAACCGGCGTGCACCGCTTGGTCAGAAAATCGCCGTTCGATTCGGGCAACCGCCGCCATACCTCGTTTGCGTCGGTATTCGTATCGCCGGAAATCGACGACGATATAGACATCGACATCAACCCCGCCGACATACGCGTCGATGTGTACCGTGCCAGCGGCGCGGGTGGTCAGCATATCAACAAAACCGAGTCGGCCGTGCGCATGACTCATAATCCGACCGGAATTGTCGTGCAATGCCAGAGTGATCGGTCTCAGCATAAAAACCGCGATACTGCGATGAAGCAATTGAAAGCCAAATTGTATGAGCTGGAAATGCGCAAGCGTAGCGAAACGGCTCAGGCACTGGAAGATACCAAATCAGATATAGGCTGGGGCAGTCAGATTCGTTCCTATGTTCTGGATCAGTCGCGGATCAAGGATTTGCGCACCAACGTGGAAACAGGCAACACCCAGGCGGTTCTGGATGGCGATCTGGATCAGTTTATCGAAGCTAGTTTGAAGAGCGGCTTGTAAAGCCATTATGAATAAAACTGAACTTGAAAACTTAGTCGCTATCAGAATTAAAGAGGCGGATATTCTTTTAACTGCAGATTGTTATCAGGGTGCCTACTATTTAGCAGGCTACGCGCTGGAATGTACATTGAAAGCTTGTATTGCCAAGCAAGTTAAAGAATTCGATTTTCCAGACAAAAAACTTGCCAATGATAGTTACACGCATAAGCTTGCTGATCTGGTCATTACCGCAGGGTTGAAGCAAAAACTAGCTGAGCAAGAAAATCAAAATGAAGCGTTTAAATTAAACTGGGCAATTGTTATTGAATGGTCAGAGGACTCCCGCTATAAATTCGCCATTAAAAAACAAGATGCGCATGATCTTTTTAATGCAATTACCGACAACGAATCAGGAATACTGCCGTGGCTAAAGAAATATTTATGACGCAATGGTTCTCAGATGAGATGCTTTTAGCAGGTGAAGCTTTAATAAAGCGATTAGATGAAGCTGATGCAAAAGTACAAGCTGCTTTTTGGCTATTGGATGCCGAAGATAAAACCTGGAAATTGACGATAGTTTCACCACTCGTTGAAAGTGAAGGGCCTAGAAACTATTACAAACGCATTAATGACGTTAATAAGACTGCAAAGCCTGATGAAGCCGTAATTGCATTACATGATATTACTGTAAGTGATACTGATAACCGTATTGTTAAGGCAATAAAACGTAGTGTGTTGGGAAACACGATACTTGGAAATAATAGGCTTGGCAGGAATACGCTAGGAGGGGTTTATATTGAAGATATGTACCTTTATCGAATGGACTGGACGTTACTTGGAGACAACATTCCCAACACAACAACGAAGGACACAATCCTTCCGCTAAGTCCTTAAGGAAAACCGGCATTATGCTGTCAACTACTCCCGACTTGGCTCACATAGCGATTTATTTAAATGAACATTTTAATTTTATAACTTTTTAACTAAAACCCATGTCAGAAATCCAGCAAGACGAACAAGAACAAATCAAACAGCGCCGCAGCAAATTAAACGAGTTGCGCGAAAACGGCGGTATTGCTTTTCCTACCGATTTTCGCCGCAATGTGGTGGCGGGCGAACTGTTGGCCGAATACGGCGAAAAATCCAAGGAAGAACTCGAAGCCGAACCCTTGCGGGTAAAACTGGCCGGGCGCATGATGACCCGGCGGGTGATGGGTAAAGCCAGTTTTGCGCATATTCAGGATATGTCCGGCCAAATGCAGCTTTATGTGACTCGCGATGCGCTGCCCGAAAGTTTTTACAACGAGCAGTTTAAAAAATGGGATATTGGCGACATCGTCGGTGCGGAAGGCGTGTTGTTTAAAACCCAGACCGGCGAACTGAGCGTCAAGGTTGACGATATTCGTCTGCTGACCAAAGCCTTGCGACCGTTGCCTGAAAAATTCCACGGCATTGCCGATCAGGAAATCAAATACCGTCAGCGTTATCTGGATTTGATTATGAGCGAGCAATCGCGCAATACCTTTTTGATCCGTTCCAAGGTGGTGGCTTATATTCGCCAATTCCTGATTGAGCGCGATTTTCTGGAAGTTGAAACGCCGATGATGCAGATGATTCCCGGCGGGGCAACGGCACGTCCTTTTACGACCTTTCATAACGCGCTGGACATGGAACTCTATCTGCGTATCGCACCGGAGTTGTATTTAAAGCGTCTGGTTGTAGGCGGTTTTGAGCGGGTGTTTGAAATCAACCGCAACTTCCGCAATGAAGGTTTATCGACGCGTCATAATCCTGAATTTACCATGCTGGAGTTTTATCAGGCTTATGCGGAATATCATGATTTAATGGATTTAACCGAAGCCATGTTGCGCGGCGTCGCGGTTGAAGTGTTGGGGAAAACCGAGATTACTTATCAAGGCGAACAATACGATTTCGGCAAGCCGTTTGACCGCATGACCGTGTTCGATTCGATTCTGCATTTTAATCCGGATTTAACGGCGGAAAATATAGCCACGCGTGAAGCCGCCATTGAAGTGGCTAAAAATCTGCATATTCCGGTCAAGGACGGTTACGGTTTAGGCAAGATACAGATTGAGATTTTTGAAAAAACCGTGGAAAGCCGCTTGATGAATCCGACTTTTATTACCGCTTATCCGGTTGAAGTTTCACCTCTGGCAAGACGTAATGATGATAATCCGCATGTCACCGATCGTTTCGAATTCTTTGTCGGCGGACGGGAAATTGCCAACGGCTTCACCGAGTTGAATGATGCTGAAGATCAGGCCGCGCGTTTCCAAAAACAGGTCGAAGAAAAAGAGGCCGGTGATGATGAAGCCATGCACTTTGACGCTGACTATATCGTCGCTCTGGAACACGGCATGCCGCCGACGGCAGGCGAGGGCATAGGCATCGACCGTCTGGTCATGCTGTTTGCCGATGCGCCGTCAATACGCGATGTGTTGTTGTTCCCGCATATGAGGCCTAAGGGTTAAGGAACGGCAGGATATTGATTAATTCACCACGAAGACACGAAGAGCACGAAGTTTGCTATTTTTTCTTCGTGTCCTTCATGGTGTTTTTTGCGTCAGTTAAAAATTGTCTTTCAATCGCCTGATTTCCGAAAAAACTTCCACCGGCTTTTTGTTCACCATCTTAATGGTTTCCTGCAACGCCAAACTGTCTTCCCTGAAAAACGGATTGGTCGCCAATTCCTGCTCTATCGTCGATGGCACGGTCGGCAAGCGGTTTGTCCTCAGCTGATTGATAACATCCATTCTTTGTCGTAACTGCCGGTTATCAGGCTCTACCGTTAAAGCAAACCGGCCATTGGCTTGGGTGTATTCATGGGCGCAATAGATTTGGGTTGATGCGGGCAACGCCTTCAATTTCTGTAACGAATGCCACATCTGTTCCGCAGTGCCTTCAAACAACCGACCGCAGCCCATGACAAACAACGTGTCCCCGCAAAACAGCGTGTTGTCGCCTGCAAAATGATAAACCACATGGCCGCTGGTGTGGCCGGGAGTCGAGATAACTCTGGCTGAATGCTTGCCGAGCGTTATCACATCGCCTTCAATAACGCCGCGATCAAAACCGGGGATTCTATGCTGATCTGAAAGCCCCGCAATAACCGTACAGCCGGTTTTTTGTTTTAGTTCCAGATTGCCTCCGACATGATCCGCGTGGTGATGGGTATTCAGGATGGCGGTTAGCCGCCAGCCTTTTTGATCCAGAACATCCAGAACCGGCCGGGCAACAGAGGGATCTACAACAGCGGTTTCACCCGATACAGGGTCGTGAATCAGATAAATGTAATTATCGCTTAAGACGGGAAGATGCAGGATGATTAGCATGTTTTTAAGTCCTCACGAGTCAAGGTACGCATCGCGTACTGGGTGGTGTTTGGAAAATGGTACGCGATGCTACAAAGCTTGATCAAGGAGTTTTGGAGGTGTATTTTTATTTTGCATAAAAAGGTTGCTATCAACAATGCATTTCTATGACATCATATCTAACGAATTGTTGGTGCAGCTTTATACACTTGTGATTGAAAATTAATATACACCTAAAAGGGTGTCTACTTATAGTTAAGCCAAAATAGGGAGCTTTCCTTAGATAAAATGTCAACAGTGTACGGTGACAAAGTTTCAAAAACATGTTAAATAGCGAAGCGGCGGTTGCCGGTGCACCGGCAACCGCCG
>JAURZV010000076.1 GCA_030653175.1 Methylobacter sp. | reverse complement strand
TTTAAAAATCACAGCCACATAACATATTGATTTTAAAATAAATTAATTTTTTATTGCTTTTCGTTATAAAAAATAGTTTATATATATTTCAATGACTTAGTATTTTTAGTGAGGCATAATCCGACAGCCTCCTAGGAGGCTGTCGCCCGCAACTACATTGAGCTGCGCGCCAATCAACGGCTGATAGTAATAACCCGTGAAAATTTACATGCACAACAGGAAACCCAACAGCTGACTCAAATCCGACAACAGACCGGGCTTGCGAGTATGCTGGAAGTGGCGCAGGCACAAGCCCAGGCTGCCACGACAGAGGCGCAATTGCCGAACTATGAAACGCTAGTCAAGCAATCGATACATGCACTCAGCGTATTGCTCGGCAAAGAGCCCGTCGCGCTAGCCATTCAGCTTGATCAGCAGGGCATTATCCCAACCATTGCCACTAAGATGATAACCAACCTCCCGTCCGAATTATTACAGCGCAGACCGGACATTCGCCGTGCCGAACGGCAACTGGCCGTCGCCAACGCATCCGTTGGCGTTGCAATTGCCGAGCTTTACCCGAAAATCAATCTGGCTGCGTTCATCGGCTTGCAGAACACAACCATCACCGACTTCACGCCGCTCGGAAAATCATGGTCGGCAGCGTCTTGACTAACAATGCCAATTTTCAACTGGGGAAAACTGAACGCCAATATCAGGAGCAAAAAAGCGCAATTCGAGCAAGTCTTCCTGACCTATCAGTCCACGGTTTTATCGGCTTTTAAGGAAGTGGAAGATGCGCTAATCGCTTATAGCAAGGAACAGGAACGGTACAAAGCACTCGCAAAAGCCGTTGCCGCTAATCAACTGGCCGTTCAATTAGCCAATGAACGTTATCAAAAGGGTTTGACCGCGTTTCTTGATGTATTAACTAGCCAAACGGCGCTTTACCAAGCTCAGAGCAGCTTGGTCTCCAGCGAATCCCAGCTTTCCAGTAATGATTGCGTTATACAAATCGCTAGGCGGCGGCTGGGAAACCGCGCGGCTATCGTAGCAGTAATGCCGGAAACGCCTGTTTTCACTCTCGCTCAACAAGCTTATTACGGCCTACAGCGCTAGCCAGAGCGATGCTGCATGGATTTAAAAAGAAATAATCCCTGTACGCAATTTTTTTATTAAGCCCGCTTGGTAGGATGGGTAGAGGCATAGCCGAAACCCATCATAATCAAACGCCAATGCGATGGGTTTCGCGTTGCTCTACCCATCCTACCGCGCTACATTATTACGACTAGCCTGCTGATAAAGTTCCGGCTGTGCCGCCCCTTCTATGACCAACTCAGCCAGCGCGCCCTTATCGATGGCGCGTGGCAGGCTGTGATCTACCAGCAGATATTTGCCGGGCACTTCGGCGGTAAATTCAATCATCACCGCAGAACCCGGGGCTATGACGGTAGTCTGGACGTTTTTCAGCGGCGGGTTCATGATCGCGCCTTCTGGATACAGGCTGTCGAAAATGGCCCCGATGATATGGAAATTAGACGCGACGTGCGACCCGACACCGACAAACAGGCGGATTTTTTCACCCACTTTGGCTTTTAAAGCCCGATCCCCTCTGAGTGAGTTGACCCGGCCGTTGAATAGAAAATACTCGGGCTTTTCGGCCAGCATTTTTTCCTTGCTGAACGCTTGCAGGCCTTTATCGCCGTACTTGCCGCCAGTGTAAAAATCGCCCTGCATCACGTAAAACTCGCGGTCTACTTTTGCCAGACCCTGTTCCGGTTCCACCAGTATCATGCCGTACATACCGTTGGCGATATGGGTCGGCACATGCGGACTGGCGCAGTGATAAACATAAATGCCCGGATGCGCGGCTTTAAAGCGGAAACTTTTTTCTTCGCCTTGCTCAACTTGCATTAACGGTGCACCGCCACCGGGACCGACCACTGCATGCAGATCGATAGAATGCGCCGAGTGCCCGGCTGCGGCATGTTGAGTCGAGGTATGTTCGCTATGGGCCTCGCCCGCAGCACCCGGTTTGCCGTGATTCAGGTGTATTTCCACCTGATCGCCCACCCTGGCGCGGATAAACGGCCCCGGCACCTTGCCGTTATAGGTCCAGTATTCATAGGTCACGCCGGGCATCATTTCGGCAACCCGTTCGTCGGTATAAAGATCGACGCTGACCAGTTGAGGTTGAGTTCTGTTCAAGGGAGCCGGTAAATCATCGGCACGGCGGCCGATTTCGTCCATACCGCTTTGATGAGTCTCCACTGATCCGGAGGACATCGGCATGGAATGCTGCATTTCGCCACTTGGGTGTTCGGTTTCTTCTGCCGGCATCGCTTGATGTTTTGTCTTCTCGGCCTGAACAGCGGCGTATTTTCCAAGTTCCGCTTTGTTTTGTGCTTCGTCGGAGCAGCCGGTGATCAAGCTGCTCAGTGCTATTGCCAGCGATAGCAACCTGGATGTTTTGTTCATGATTTTGCCTTTTGAGTGATGGGCTAGCTGGGTCATGCTCGTTACTTAACGTAGGGCGTGCCATGCGCGCCAAAGAATCACAGAGAAGGCGCGCACGGCACGCCCCCTACCATTAACGTCTACGAACGACTTGATAAGGACGCGTGACATAGCCCAGCGGAACGCTCCAAACATGCACCAATCGACTGAACGGAAAAACCAGAAACAAGGTCTGCCCTAAAAACAAATGCAATTTAAAGATGAAACCGATCTCGCTGATTTGATCCGCCGCACCGCTACGAAAAGTCACGATGCGTTGCGCCCATTCCGCCAGCAGCAACATATTGGCGCCGTCATAGTGATAAAGCGAAATAGGCAGGGTCAGCAGACCCAGCACCAGCTGTGCGCCAATCAGCAGCAAAATGAAAATATCCATGCGACTGCTGGTGGCGCGAATGCGGGCATCGGTCAGGCGACGGCGTATCAGGATGATGATGCCTTTTAAACACACGCCGCCGAAAACACCGCCCGCAATAACGGCCAGGATTTGCTTGGCAGACGTTGACAGGCCCAAGGCATGATAAACCGCAGGCGGCGTCAACAGGCCGACGAAATGCCCGACGAACAGCAACAAGATGCCGATATGAAACAAATTGCTGCCCAGCCTTAATTCCTTGGCCCGCAGAAATTGGCTGGAACCGGTGCGCCAAGTGTATTGATCACGATCATAACGCGCCAGACTGCCGATGAAAAATACGCTGATGGCGATATAGGGGTAATAACCGAATAGTAAGGTATTGAGATAATCCACGATTGACTCCTTCTAAAGAGAACGATTTTGCGATTTTATAAGCTGATCGCGCGGCGTGATAGTGATTGGGCTGACTGCGGGGGTTTGGCTTTTGCAAGTATCCCCTGCCCCCATAAAACTGACGGCTTCTTCTTCCCAGATTTCATCCATGTTGACCAGGGTTTCATCCTCGCCTTCGGTGGCGGCTTGCTGACGGATTTCTTCCAGCGCTTCGGGTTCGCCTGCAAAGCCTGCCAGTGCATCGAAAACTGCGCTAAATTCGCTGCCGCGTTCGGTAAGCCGTGCGCCCAGCAAACTTAACACCGGCATCGCATCGTGCAGTAACTGCACCGCTTCGGCCTGTTCCTGTTGCGAGAGAAACTCCAGAAATAACGGGATGTAGTCCGGCAGTTCATGGGTGGACATTTCAAAGCCGTGCGCTTCGTACATTTGCAGCAGGTTGACCATGGCCTGCCCCCGGTCTCGGGATTCGCCGTGGACATGCTCGAAAATATGCAGCGACAAAAACCGTCCCCGGTCGAATAACGCCACATAATCCTCTTGGCTATCCAGCAGGTCTACGCCGCGATAAGAATCAATCAGCGCCAGTACGGATTTTTTATGATCCTCCTGCAACAGGTTTTCCTGTTCGACGACCGCGGCCATTTCGTCCAAAGCTGCCAGCATCTCGGTTTCGGGATAACTCAGCAGTAGCGATAGAACTTTTAATGTTTGCACGCTCATTTTAGCTCCTGTTGTATCGTTCCCACGCTCCAGCGTCTTATCGTTCCCACAGTCCCCGTGGGAATACCTTGATACTCTTGTTCCCACGCGCTGCGTCCCGTATTTGTACGATGTACATTTCTATATACTGACCATGACTCGCGGCGCAGCGCGCCTTTAACTGCATTCCCACGCGCTGCGTGGGAACGAGAGCGTGCTTGTAGAAACGATAAATCTACTTTTAGTGTAAACATAATGATTCCTTATTTTGCCGGTTCCACTTTAATAGGAATCTTGATTGGAATGCCGCTTGTCCGCTGAGGCTTCTTGTTGCCGCCAAACAGATTGGTCTCAGTATTGCCCGTAGAACATCCGCTGCCGAAACTAAAACCGCAGCCGCCTTGCTCGCCGTAAGCATCAAAGGTGGAACTGGCATATTCACGATGGCTGGTTGGAATCACAAAACGATCTTCGTAATTGGCAATTGCCATGTAGCGGTACATTTCTTCGACTTGCAACCGGGTCAAACCGACACGTTCCAGTACCTCGGCATTGACCATCCCATCGACGGTTTTGCTGCGCATATAGGCTCGCATCGCCAACATCCGTTCCAAGCCCAATACGACCGGTTCTTCTTTGCCCGCTGTCAGTAAGTTGGCCAAATACTGTACCGGAATACGCAAGGATCGCACGTCAGGAATGTCGCCATCCATGCCGATTTGGTCGTTTTCCGCCGCCGATTGTATCGGTGATAGCGGCGGCACGTACCAGACCATCGGCAGGGTGCGAAATTCAGGATGCAGCGGAAACGCCACTTTCCAGTCTATCGCCATTTTATAAACCGGCGATTCCTGCGCCGCTGTTAGCCATGATTCGGGAATGCCTGCCTCTCGCGCATCGCGTATCACGGCTTCATCAAAAGGATCGAGGAAAACGTCCAGCTGCTGCTGATACAAATCCTGCTCGTTCTCGCAACTGGCCGCCTCTTCGATACGGTCGGCGTCATACAGCAATACGCCTAAATAACGAATCCGCCCGACGCAGGTTTCCGAGCAAACCGTAGGCTCGCCCGCTTCGATGCGCGGGTAACAGAACGTGCATTTTTCCGATTTTCCGGTTTCCCAGTTGTAGTAGATTTTTTTGTACGGACAGGCGGAAACGCACATGCGCCAGCCGCGGCATTTATCCTGGTCGATTAACACAATGCCGTCTTCTTCGCGCTTGTAGATCGAGCCGCTGGGACAGGCTGCTACGCAAGTCGGGTTAAGACAGTGTTCGCATAAACGCGGCAAATACATCATGAAGGTGTTTTCAAATTCACCGTACATGTCTTTTTGAATGTTGTCGAAGTTGGTATCGCGCGAACGCGATGAAAATTCCGTGCCCAGAATTTCCTCCCAGTTCGGCCCGCCTTCGATTTTTTCCATGCGCTCACCGGTAATCACCGAATACGGACGCGCAGTAGGCGGATTTTTGGATTCCTTGGCAGTATGTAAATGCTGGTAATCGAAATCGAACGGTTCGTAATAATCGTCAATTTCAGGCAAATCGGGGTTGCCGAAAATGTTACGCAATATCTGGCGTTTGCCGCCTTGACGAGGTTCTATTTTGCCATTGATTTTGCGTACCCAACCGCCGTTCCATTTGTCCTGGTTTTCCCACTGCTGCGGAAAACCTACCCCTGGCTTGGTTTCGACATTATTAAACCACGCATATTCAACACCTTTACGCGAGGTCCAGACGTTTTTGCAGGTAATGGAGCAGGTGTGACAGCCGATACACTTGTCCAGATTTAACACCATACCTATTTGTGCGCGAATTTTCATTGTGCTTCTCCCGACGCGGTTTGCTCCGTGGAAATCCCCCCTAACCCCCCTTTTTCAAAGGGGGGAATTGAGGTACCTTCTTTTAATCCCCCTTTAGAAAAGGGGGGTGGCGAAGCCGGGGGGATTTGTTCTTCCAGCCAATCAACTTTGCTCATTTTGCGGATAATTACAAACTCATCCCGATTGGAGCCGACCGTGCCGTAATAATTGAAGCCGTAACTTAGCTGGGCGTAACCGCCGATCATGTGCGTCGGTTTAAGCGTCGCACGGGTAACCGAGTTATGAATACCGCCGCGTCCGCCGGTCATTTCCGAACCCGGCATGTTGACTGTTTTTTCCTGGGCGTGGTACATCATGCACATGCCTTCGGGGACACGCTGACTGACTACCGCCCTGGCGACCAGCGCACCGTTGACATTAAAGGCTTCTATCCAGTCGTTATCCTTAATGCCGACTTTCGCCGCATCGACTTCACCCATCCACACGATCGGGCCGCCGCGCGACAAGGTCAGCATCAACAGGTTATCGGTATAAGTGCTGTGTATGCCCCATTTCTGGTGCGGTGTGATGAAATTCAACACGATCTCATCATTGCCGTTGGGCTTTTGTCCCAAAATCGGCGCAATGGAGCGGGTATCGACAGGCGGTTTATAAACGCACAAGGTCTCGCCAAACGCCCGCATCCAGCTGTGATCCTGGTAGAACTGCTGGCGACCGGTCAGGGTGCGCCACGGAATCCGCTCATGGACATTGGTGTAACAGGCGTTGTAACAGACATGCTCGGATTCCAAACCGCTCCAGGTCGGCGACGAGATAATCTTGCGCGGTTGTGCCTGTACGTCATGGAAACGGATTTTGTCGTCTTCGCGCGGCCGCGCCAGATGAGTATGATCCCGTCCGGTGATTTTACTTAAGGCTTCCCAGGCTTTAACCGCGACATGACCGTTGGTTTCAGGCGCCAGCATCAGGATAACTTCGGTCGCATCGATATCGGATTCGATACGCGGCAAGCCTTTGCTGATACCTTCATCAGTCACCAGTCGATTCAACTCGCCCAGTTGCTTGACTTCCGCTTCGGTGTTCCAGGCTATGCCTTTGCCGCCGTTGCCGATTTTGCTCATCAACGGTCCCAGCGAGGTGAACATTTTGTAGGTGTTCGGATAATCGCGCTCAACCACCACCAGCGTCGGCATGGTTTTGCCCGGAATCGGGTCGCATTCCTTTTTCTTCCAATCCTTGACATCCAAAGGCTGAGCCAGCTCTGCCGGTGTGTCGTGCAGGATCGGCACGGCGACTATATCTTTTTCCAGTCCCAAATGGCCTACGGTCAGTTCCGAGAATTTTTTGGCGATGCCTTTGTAAATATCCCAATCGGAGCGCGATTCCCACGCAGGATCAACGGCTTTGGATAGCGGATGGATGAACGGGTGCATGTCCGAGGTGTTCAGGTCGTTTTTCTCATACCAGGTTGCGGTCGGCAAAATAATGTCCGAATACAGGCAGGTTGTAGACATCCGAAAATCCAGCGTGACCAGCAAATCGAGTTTACCTTCTGCCGCGGTTTCATGCCATTCGACTTCCGAGGGTTTATCGCCGCTATCGCCTAAATCTTTGCCCTGCAAACCGTGTTGCGTACCCAGCAAATACTTCAGGAAATATTCGTGGCCTTTGCCGGAGGAACCCAATAAATTCGAACGCCACACAAACATATTGCGCGGAAAGTTTTGCGGGTTGTCCGGGTCTTCGCAGGACATTTTCAGCTTGCCGCTTTTAAGCGATTTTACGACATATTCAATCGGGTCTTTTTTGGCTTTTTCCGCATCCCTGACCACCTGCAACGGGTTGGTTTGCAATTGCGGCGCGGACGGCAACCAGCCCATGCGCTCGGAACGGACGTTGAAATCGATCAGGCTGCCTTGCCAGTCTTTGGGCTTTGCCAGCGGCGACAACATCTCATGAACTTTGAGCTTTTCGTAACGCCATTGGCTGGTGTGATTGTAGAAAAACGAGGTGCTGTTCATTTGCCGCGGCGGGCGCTTCCAGTCCAGGCCGAACGCCAGCGGCAGCCAGCCGGTTTGCGGACGCAGTTTTTCCTGTCCGACATAATGCGCCCAACCTCCGCCGGACTGTCCGACGCAACCGCACAGCATCAACATATTCATGATGCCGCGATAATTCATGTCCATGTGATACCAGTGATTGATACCCGCACCCAGAATGACCATCGAACGGCCCTGGGTCTTTTCGGCGTTGCTCGCAAACTCCCGCGCCACCGCGATTACATTTTTCCGGGTAACGCCGGTGATTTTTTCCTGCCACGCGGGGGTGTAGGGAAAATCTTCTTCATAAGAACCGGCGACATTGCCGCCGCCTAAACCGCGATCTATACCGTAGTTGGCAACCAGCAAATCGAATACCGTAGTCGCCAATACTTCGGTACCGTCGGCCAGGGTGATTTTTTTCACCGGCACATTGCGCTTTTGAATCGCGTCATGGGCGGAATGGGTAAAATGCGGATGTTCAGAGCCGCCAAAATAGGGAAAGCCGACGCTGGCAACATCGTCTTTAATATCGATCAAACTCAAGCGTAACTTTACCGCCTGATTGTCTACCGTTTTTTGTTCGATATTCCAATGCCCGCTTTCACCCCAGCGAAAACCGATAGAGCCGCAAGGCGGGACTATGTGACCGTTGATTTCATCGTAAGCGACCGTTTTCCAGTCGGGGTTGTTGTCTTGGCCCAGCTGACCTGAAAAGTCTGAAGCCCTCAAGAAACGGTCTTGCACATAGCAACCGTCCTGTTCCTTGAGCATAACCAGAAAAGGCAAGTCGGTATTTTCGCGCACATACTGATTGAAATATGGGCTTTGACGCTCAACATGAAATTCCTTGAGGATCACATGCCCTATCGCCATCGCCAGCGCCGCATCGGTGCCTTGTTTCGGATGCAGCCACAGGTCGGCAAACTTGCTGGCCTCCGAATAATCGGGACTAACCACCACGACTTTCGCGCCTTTATAACGCGCTTCGGTCATAAAATGAGCGTCGGGGGTGCGGGTTTGCGGCACGTTCGAGCCCCACAGCATCAAGAATCCGGCGTTATACCAGTCCGCCGACTCAGGCACGTCGGTTTGCTCGCCCCAGGTTTGCGGCGATGCCGGCGGCAAATCGCAATACCAGTCGTAAAAACTCATACTGACGCCGCCTATCAGCGACAGATAACGGCTGCCGGCCGCATAAGACACCATCGACATCGCAGGGATCGGCGAAAAACCGATAATCCGGTCGGGGCCGAAAGTTTTTGCGGTGTAAATATTGGCCGCAGCGATGATTTCGTTGACTTCCTCCCAACTGGCGCGAACCAAACCGCCCAAACCGCGTATCAACTTGTATTCTGCGCTTTTTATAGGATCTTCGACTATCGACGCCCAAGCTTCAACCGGGTCTAAAGTCAGTCTGGCCTCGCGCCACAATCTGACCAGACGCCCACGTATCAGCGGATATTTAAGGCGATTGGCGCTGTACAAATACCAGGAATAACTCGCGCCGCGCGGACAGCCGCGCGGCTCGTGGTTGGGCAGGTCGGGGCGGGTGCGCGGATAATCGGTTTGCTGGGTTTCCCAGGTCACCAGGCCGTTTTTAACATATATCTTCCAGCTGCAAGAACCCGTGCAATTGACGCCGTGCGTGGAACGCACGATTTTGTCGTGCTGCCAGCGCGATCGATAACTGTTCTCCCAGCTGCGATCTTCATTGGTCACCACACCGTGATTGCCGGAGAAGGTATCTACTTTTTTCTTGAAGAAGAGTAAGCGGTCCAGGAAATGACTCATAAGATTTACCTATGTTTTAATGTGATGAAAGGGTTAGGTTACTTTGCATAAAACAAGGCGATCAATGCAACCGCCGCACTAAGAGCCGACGCTACAGCAGACACAAGAGCAAGCAACCAAAGCCGAGACTCGCGCACCGAACGTTCAGCTTCGAAAAGGCGGTGTGAAGCTCGAAGTCAGAAGCCCGAGGTGAGCTACCTGATGAGCGTTGAGTACGGGGCGGCCCTTCAATATTGACACCAAGCTCAATACACCGTTTTTCCAAGTCTTCGCCTTGCAATAGTTTCGTCATCGGAGTTACCTAACATAATTTAGCCTCGTAGGCCGGAATAAGCCTGTTTGAGCGGCAGCGAAAACAGGCGTTTCCGGACAACTCGCCGGAAACGCCACCTCGCGCTACGCGCTTGGATGGCCTTATTCCGGCCTACGCCTGATAGCAAAGAAAATAAAATTCGTTTAAATCCGTCTTAATCTGTGTCATCCGTGTTCCATTATTAAACATTAACAAGGCATAGCCGCCGTTTTACGTGCGTAATTCCACCAAGTGATGCCGATACACACCACATAAAAAGCAATAAAACAATACAACGCCGCATCCGGAGTGCCGGTCATGCTGATAGCCGTACCGTAGCTCTTGGGGATAAAGAACGCGCCGTAAGCTGCAATCGCCGAACTAAAACCCAGCACCGCCGCCGCTTCTTTTGCCGCATCTTTTTTGGCTTTGGCAACCGCTTCTTCGCCCTGCCCTTTGACGGCACACAACCGTTCAGTCATAAAGATAACCGGAATCATGCGGAAAGTGGAACCGTTGCCTATGCCGGTGGTGACAAATAACAGCATGAACATGGCGAGAAAACCCCAGAAATCGCCCGCATTGCCCGCTGAAGGCATAAAATGCAATACGCCGAACACGGCGCAAATCATGATAACGAAATTCCACATCGTCACCTTGGCACCGCCAAGCTTGTCCGCCAGCCAACCGCCGACCGGCCTGATTAATGCGCCAACCAGCGGCCCCAAAAAGGCGTATTGGGTCGGATTAACATCGGGGAACAAGATTTTAATCAACATCGGAAAACCGGCGGCATAACCGATAAACGAGCCGAAAGTTCCGGTATAAAGCCAGCACATCAGCCAGTTATGCTTACGCTTGAAAATAACCGATTGTTCTTTGAATGAGGCTTTAGCCGAGGCAATGTCATTCATGCCGAACCATGCCGCAATACTGGTCGCAATGATAAACGGCACCCAGATAAAACCGGCGTTCTGTAGCCAGATGGACTTGATGACATCTCCCTTGACCCACTCTTGCGGCTCACCACCCAGTGAACCGAATACACCCGCAGCAATAACCAGTGGCACCACAAACTGCACGGTACTGACGCCGAGATTACCCAAGCCTGCATTCAAACCCAGCGCGGTGCCTTTCTGGGATTGGGGATAGAAAAAGCTGATATTGGCCATGCTGGAAGCAAAATTGCCGCCGCCAAAACCGCATAACAAGGCCAGTACCACCATCAGGAGATAGGGCGTTTCAGGATTCTGTACCGCAAAGCCTATCCATAAGGACGGCAACAATAACGAGGCGGTGCTGATTGTTGTCCAGCGCCGCCCGCCAAAAATAGGCACCATGAACGAATAGAAAATCCGTAAAGTCGCCCCGGACAAACCCGGCAGCGCGGCCAGCCAGAACAGCTCATTCGTAGTGTATTTAAAGCCTATGCTGGGCAAGTTGATGACCACGACGCTCCATACCATCCACACGGCAAAAGCCAGCAATAACGCCGGTATGCTGATCCACAGGTTACGCGCAGCAATGCGCTTGCCGGTCTTTTCCCAAAAGTCGTGGTCTTCGGGATTCCAGTCAGTGAGTACAAGCGGTGAAGGATGGCTCAATTCCGGTAAATCCGTTGAAACCCTGGCCAATTCAGGAACCACCCGCCGCTCCATACGCACTATCGCGAAATGCATCCAGGCCAGCGCGGTCGCCATCAATACGAACAGCAGCATGAAACAGCTGCTCCAGATGCCGGTCAAATCGTTCAACATGCCGAAAGTCAGCGGCAACAAAAATCCGCCTAAACCCCCGATCATGCCCACGGCACCACCGACAGCGCCTACGTTATCGGGATAATAAACCGGGATATGCTTGTACACCGCCGCCTTGCCAAACGACATGAACAGGCCCAGCACAGAAACCAGGAAGATAAAACCGACAGGCTGGATAGCCAGGCTAAAAGTGATGTCGCCTTTGATGCCATGCACAATATAATCCGTGGGAGGATAGGACAGAAAAAACGTACAGACAGTGGCGACAATAAACGTCCAGTACATCAACAACCGTGCCCCGTAACGGTCTGATAGCCATCCGCCCAGCGCACGAAACAAACTGGCAAAAATGGAATAAGCCGCCGCCAGCATACCCGCCGACTTGATATCAAAACCGTAAGCGCCGACCAGATAGCGCGGCAACCACAACGCCAATGCGACGAAAGCGCCAAACACACAGAAGTAATAAAGTGAAAAGCGCCAGACCCGCATATCTTTAAGCGGCTCCAGCTGTTTTACAAAAGACTCCGGCTTAATGCCCGCTTCCCGTCTGGCTTTAAGCATGGGCTCATCCTTGGTAACAAACCAGAAGACCGCAGCCATCAGAAGAAGAACCAGCGCCCAGATTTGCGCAACCGCATGCCAGCCAAATGCAACCATGACAAAAGGTGCGATGAACTTGGTCACTGCCGCGCCGACGTTGCCCAGTCCAAAAATACCTAAGGCCGTGCCTTGCTTTTCTTTAGGGTACCAACGCGAAACATAGGCGATACCCACGGCAAACGAACCGCCGGCAACACCGATACCCAGCGCCGTCACCAGGAACATGGTATAAGTTTCAACAGTGGTCAGCAGCAAGGTGGCAATAGCCGCCGTCACCATCACCAGCACAAAAACGATACGGCCGCCGTACTGGTCACTCCAGATGCCCAGCATCAGCCGGATTAATGCCCCTGAAAGTATTGGTGTGCCGACCAGCAAGCCGAATTCGGTCTCGCTTAAATGCAAGTCTTTCTGAATTTGCAAACCGATGATGGAAAAGATGGTCCACACCGCAAAGCAGGCGGTGAATGCCACGGTGCTCGCGGTAAGAGCGCGTTTTTGTTGGAAGGAATTAATCTCTGACACGGTATTTCATCCTTTTTTTATTATTAAGCCTGTACACTACCACAAAACGCATGGTATTTATCCACCTAAAATACAACTTCCGCTTACCTCCTTAAGTTATGCAACTTCTCATTAATAACAGGTTAAAAACCTTAAAAAGATTATCACCACGAAGGACACGAAGAAATAAAACTTCGTGTCCTTCGTGTCTCGGCAACTGCTCCTGCGTTGCTCTACCTCCTGCATCCATGCAGTCGTTCGTGGTGAATAAAGGCTTTTAATTACCTGTTCGCTAGCATTCCGTGCGTAGCCGATTTGATTCCTTATGTTGCCAGTGGGTAATGAGAAGTTACTAAGTTATTTCTTATCCCTATGAAAATTAATGAGTAGTTCCATAATAAATTTACATTTTCATCTACAAAAAGGGAAAAGCACATGCCTCAGCAACGAGAAAATCATCATCAGGCGCCTTATCTCCCGTACGGCTATCACTATAGAAGCCGAAGTTGGTAAAGCGACATTTGAAATGCCCTAGCCCTCTCCCGAGGGGAGAGGGGACTTTGTCGCTTTACCAACTTCGGAACCTATATCTGCAACTAGTAGTCGTATCCGCCGATACGGCCAAATCAATTGAAGACAAAAAGCTTGTAACCCTCTACGATCCAAGCCATAGAATAGCTTCGCGACTTTTATCTTTTCATGTAGAATATGTCGAGTTTAACCTTAGTAAAAACCAACATGCCTGTAGACAGTTCAATAAAAAAGCTTTTGATCGTCGATGATAGCAAGGTATCCAGAATGCTAATCCGCACGCATATTCTTGCCCGACACCCCGAATGGGTAATTTTTGAAGCTGTTTGCGGCGAAGACGCTATTGAACTTGTCGATAATGAGCGTCCAGACTATTGCACCATGGATATTAACATGCCGGGAATTTCAGGAACCGATGCGGCAGAGCGGATACTATCCAAATATCCTTCAATGAAAATCGTTATTTTCTCGGCAAACATTCAAGAAACCCACCAAAACCGTGCCCGTTCGCTTGGGTCGATATTAGTTGCAAAACCGGTCACAGAAAAATCAATTGCTCTGACGCTGGACTATTTTACAAATTCCAAATGAGCAGTCTCAGCGAACTTCATCTTGATGCCTTGGCTGAAATATTCAGCATCGGCGCAGGCCGCGCAGCATTAAGCCTGAGCGAGATTGTCGGAGACGAAGTACATATTTCCGTCCCCTATGTGCAAGTCATTAACTCGGAAGACATAAATGCGACAACATTATCATTAAACAGTGGACGATTCGGTGCGGTAAGCCAGTACTTTAGCGGCCCATTTAATGCCGAGGCTGTGCTTTTATTTACCGAAGAGCAAGCATTAAAAATCGTCAGCGATATGATGGGATCGCAAATGGGCATTGACGAACTTGCGGAATTTGAGCACGAAGCCATGTGTGAATTGGGCAATATCATTTTGAATGCTTGCTTATCCGCAATGGCCGACATACTCCACTTCACACTGGAAAGCTCCTTACCCAGTTACAGAGTCGCATCAGCCGATGAAATATTACATCGGCTCAAAAAAAACTCCAATCAGCCCTATGTGATGGTATTGCATATCGATCTCACCATCGAAAAGCGGCATACAACCGGCAATCTCGTATTCCTGTTAAGCTCCACATCCCTGACTAACCTTGTTATCCATATTAATCAATTTCTTGGCAGTATTTCATGAGTACCATCAGTGCAAAACGTTTTGATATGGAAGATATATTTAATTCGCTTAACCTCGGAGTATGTGTTGTCGATGCCGACAGCAAAGTTTTGCTCTGGAACAACTGGATTGCCAAACATAGCGATATTAAAGAAACCGACGCCCTTAACCGGCAATTTGAAAAGGTGTTTTCAGAGTCTGTGTCACCCGCATTCCTGACCGCACTCAAACACACCCTGACACACAGACTGCCCGTGGTTTTGTCTACGGCTCTGCACCGCACGCCGCTGCCTCTGTACAACGCATCCGAAGCAAATCAACAGCAAACCAGGATGTATCAATCGATCACCATCACGCCCATTCAGTCACAACTGAATGAATCATGCTGCCTCATTCAAGTAACGGATTCCAGCACCTCAATCAAGCGTGAAAAAATGCTGCGCTCACACTCGGAAATCCTGAAGAAAGAAGCAACAACGGACAGCTTGACAGATATCTGCAATCGCAGATTCTTCGATGCGCATTACGAAATGGCCATCGCTGAGGCAAAGAGGCAAAAACACCCTTTATCCATCTTCATGGTCGATATCGATTTTTTTAAACCCTATAACGATTATTACGGACATATAGCCGGCGATAATGCAATAAAGCAGGTCGCGAGCGCATTAAAATCGCAACTATCGCGCGCCACCGACATAGTGGCGCGTTATGGCGGAGAAGAATTCGTTCTGGTAATGCCGCATTTACCCCAGAAAATCGCCGAACAATTTGCTGAAAAACTAAGAAGCGCCGTTTTTAATCTGGCAATGCCGCATATAAATTCCAGCCCATTCCATCGCGTAACAATTAGCGTAGGTCTTTGCACCGGCATTCCTGAAAACGACGATAACCTGTTAAACAAAGCTGACGCGGCACTCTATCAAGCCAAACTGAAAGGTCGCAACCGGTGTATTTGCCTCCCGCTTTGCGAAACCGAAGAATATCTGGAACAATAGGCCACACCCGCCGGATAAAACTCAAGATCATGATCCTGACGAAATATGATGATTGAGCCACTAACAACCCGATTAAACTCAAGTTAAATTTTATTCAGTCTCATCGTATGAAATTCAAACCATCCGCTATTACACTGGCTTTAAGCCTTGCTCTCTTCCCTGCCCCGCAACAGGCCGCCCCGATTACCAAAATCGAATTGCCTGACATGGGCGACTCTTCCGGCACCCTGATTACGCCCGCCGAAGAAAAAGAGTTTGGCGAAGCATTTTTCCGCAGTCTGCACTCGCAAATTTCCATCAATCAGGATGCCGAAATTCAGCAATACATCCAGACTATCGGTGAAAGGCTGGTAGCCAATAGCGACGCACCGGGCAACCCGTTCCATTTTTTTGTGGTGATGGAAAATGACATTAACGCTTTTGCCGGACCTGGCGGCTATATTGGCGTAAATTCCGGATTAATTTTAATCACCGAAGCCGAAAGCGAATTGGCATCGGTTATGGCGCACGAAATTGCCCACGTTACCCAGCGCCATTTGTACCGCGCTTACGAGGCATCCAGCCGCTTATCGATCCCTACTGCCGCCGCAACCCTGGCTGCCATTTTATTGGGCACCCAATCCCCCGCTCTCGGACAGGCCGCCATAGTAGCTATTCAGGCCGGTAACGTTCAGTTTCAAATTGATTTTACTCGCGAAAACGAGGCAGAGGCCGATCGGGTAGGCATGCAAACCTTGGCGGGCTCCCAATATGATCCGCGCAGCATGCCCACTTTTTTCGAGCGTCTACAGCAATCCAGCCGCTATTATGGACAGAACATTCCTGAATTTCTAAGAACTCACCCGGTTACCGCCTCACGTATTTCCGACACCCGCGGCCGCGCTGAAACATATCCCTACAAACAATATCCCGATTCGCTCGGCTATCAGCTAACCAAAGCGAAAATTCGGGTATTAACCGGCACCGACGATGCCGACACGCTTAAATATTTCCAGTCCCGCTCGACTCAAGGCACGATCGAACAACGCACCGTTGCCCGCTACGGACTTGGGCTGTACGCGCTTAACGCGCAAAAATTCACAGAAGCGGAAAGCATTTTCCAGCAACTCAGCAAAGAATACCCAAACCAGGCACAATACGTCACCGCACTTGCCCGCACTGCGCTGGACTCCAAAAATTACAGCACAGCGCTTGCCCGATATAAAAAACTGACCGAGCAATTTCCGGATAATGAGGCTATTAAGCTCGAATATATTACCTCTCTACTAAAAGCCGGTAACGCCGATCCGGCACGGAAAAACTTACTTCTGTTAAAGCCTAAAACCCGGCAACAACCGATTTATTCACAGCTGATGGCACAAGTTTATAGCGATTTAAATCAACCCGCCGAATCTCATCGTTATCTTGCGGAATACTACTATGCAATAGGGCAAACCAAAGATGCAATCCTGCAAATAAAACTGGCTCAAAAATCAAAAGGCCTTAATTTCCAACTATCCTCTATCCTTAATGAACGGCTCAACTTCTTTACCAATGAGGAAGAAGAAGCCAGACGTAACCGGTAAAATCCTGAACGTTACCTGAACAAGAAGCACTGCTTGCCTGTCGTTTTGTTTATTAGCAGCGTCTAAAACTCCGTAATAAACTGTATTTATTACGTATTTATGACGCAATCATATTTTTCCCGCTAAACCCCATTTTTAAATAGACAATGGGAGTTCATTTGAATAAAATTCGCACCAGCTTAAGGGAGTGAGCTCGGTTTAATTACCGACTAAGAGGGGGATTTAGTCTTTTAGACTAGCTGATAATAATAATAAAATAAGTGACACTGCTTGGGTCAAGTTGCAAACGACAACTAAATAACAATAATAACAGCACTCAACACGCCCGCTTTATGCGGGCTTTTTATTGCCTGTAAGGATGTAGGTAAGGAGCGTGAGCTTTGCCTGTAAAAACGCGAAGACTTTGCCTGAAAGAATATCGGCAAATACAGTCTTATGCTGAGACCAGTGGTTTACAACAACTCGCCATTCCAGCAGGGACCAGGAATCCTCGTTCCCACGGAGCCCCGCCACTGCCCCATTAAGTTAAACCAAAAATAGTTATGGCTGAATGCCGTGGGCGCGAATTTATTCGCGCGATAGGCGTTAAAAAGCGCGAATGAATTCGCGCCCACAATAGATTAAATCCTTAACTTAATGGCTTTGGGAGCCGGTGCAACAGTCGCCCCCCCTACATACTCAACCTTACCCCAATCCAACCCGCCCTAGGCGCGCCGGGCGATACAAAGCGGCCATCGTCAAAGCCCGGCAATACTTCATTGGCCTGCCCATAAACGCCAAAAGAGTTGTAGTTCTTGTCGAAAATATTATCGACCTTGCCGAACACCGCAAAATTCTTGGTGACTTTGTATTCCGCCTTGGCGTTAAACAGCCAGTAACCGGCTAACGGCGCTGTGGAATTGGCCTCGTCGCCCCTGAAATACTTGTTGCCGCTGTAGATGCCATCTATGCCCAACGACACGCGCTGCCATAAATCGACACCGACATTGGCCTTATAGATATGCTCAGGGATACCCGGAATTCTGTCGCCTTTGCCAACAGCAATCGCCTGGGTAGTATCCAGCGGATTCCGGATATCGAAACCATCCATAAACCGGGCATTCAAATAGGTGTAGTTGGTCGAAAAATGCCAGTCGTCAATGCCGCTGAACAGCTGCGGATAATTGACCGTCGTCCCCGCTTCTATGCCGTAGCGGCGGGTCTTGCCCACATTATCGAAATAACCCTGGCTGATAAGGCCGCTGGAGGCATCGCGGCGAAAAATAATATCGTTGTGATTAATGGTGTTGAAATAACCCAGGTTCCATTTTAAATCCCCCTTGCCTAACAGCTCGTCCAAATCCCCCCGGAAGCCGCCTTCCCAGGTTTTGGCAACCACTTGCTCCAGAGGCGGATCGGCCACAAACGAGTTGGGTAATTTACACGGAGCCGTCGGATCGGCGCAGCTTAATTCCATCGGCGTTGGTGCGCGAGCCGACTCGCTGTAGCTGCCGTACACATTCAGATTATCCCTGATTTGATAAGTCAATCCGGCAGAAGGGTTAAGCCGATCAAAGGTATGCGATCCGTTCAGGGTTTTTAAAGGATCCTTTATATACTGATCCTCCATGTTGATATGACTATAGTTGTAACGCCCGGCTACTGTCGCTGTTAACGCATCGGTAATGGAGAAGCTGTCGGTCAGGAATACGCCTACCGTTGAGGTATCGGTATGCAAACGGACTCTGGATTCATCGACAAGAACCCCGCTTTGCGTTGTACCCCGGGTATCGGTCAGAGAGCCGAGCTCGGTGTCAGAAGCAAAATGCGTCTCGGCATAATCGTAACTTGTGCCTACAGTCAGGTTATTTTTATGCTTGAACAAGTCCCTGGCAAACGCCGTCTGCAAGGTGCCGCCACGGCTGCGCATATTGGTTTGGCTGGTGTTATTGGTTGCGCCTTCAACCGCGTCGCTGGCGAAGATATTATTACCGTTGACATCGACAGCGACCTCTTCATCATCGCCGGAGTCTTCGCACAAGAATCCCGCATTTCCAGGCAGTTCGCAGTCATCAAAATCGCTGTTATCGCCATTAAAGGTCCTGATCCGGTTCTGCCGGAAATAGGCATTACCGCTCACTTCAATATCATCAGCCAGATCGTAGCTGCCTGCCAGTTCGGAAAAGAACATGCGGGTGACGGTCTGGTCGGGATGGGTAAACACCGCCGCCCGGTCTTGTTGCTGCAACTGGACAGGCGCGGCGCCGTTACCGCGCATCTTATTATCATTGCCGCCCAAGGTCAGATCTAATGAGCCCTTATCGCCACGCCAGCTCAGGGTGCCGAATGCCTGATCGGCCTTGGTCGGCGAAAAATCCCGCCAGCCGTCTTCCTCAAAATGATGCAGGTCTAAAAAATAACCCCAGGCGCCGTTATTCCAGCCGCTGCTTAATTCTTCCGAATGCCTGCCCCAGGAGCCGCCGTAGGCCTCCAACTCATGCTTGGGCGCTGAAAACCCGGTCTTGGTCTTGATCGATATGGCGCCGCCCAAACTGTTCAGGCCGTAAACCGGATTAGAACCCGGATATAAAGCCATCGAATCAATCGCTCCTTCGGGGATTAAATCCCAATTGACGGTGTCGCCGAACGGTTCGTTAAAGCGGACGCCGTTAACATAGGTCGATAACCCTTGCGGCAATCCCAGCAGCGGCGAAGCGACAAAGCCGCGATAGGAAATGTCCGGCTGTAACGGGTTATTTTGCGCTTCGTTAACATGCACGCTGCCCAGATAACGGTTGATATAATCCGCCAGGCTGATGCTTTGGGCTTTTTCCAGTTGTTCGGAAGAAACGGTTTGGATATTGGCCGGTATTTTATTAGCGGCAACTCCGCTATCCTGTAACGGCGTAACGCCGACAACGTCTATAATCCCCAGATCCAGCGGCTTATCTTTGGCCGATACGGCGCCGGCCGCCGTCAGGCTTAGCCCGAGTATTGTGCATGTAAGTTTTTTCATTCTTCACTCCAGATAAATAATACCGCCATCATAGCCAAACCATTACTCGGGCACTAGCCGGCGACCGACAAAAGGAAATATTCCTATGTCACTGGAAAGCGAGCACATGGACACAGGGGGCGCCTCAAGGCAATCCACCACAAACAAGCCCAAGCTATGGGTATTTGGTTATAATGCCTTGCGTACATTTCGAAACAAGCTGATGCAGGTAAACCTTATGACTTTAACAACAAAGACTGTAACAAAATTGCAACGCTATTTTGAAGACCAAATAGACGCCATAAAAGCCGGCGAGAATTATCAAAAACTGCTGGCTATGCCGCCGCTGAAACGTTGGGCGACGGTCGCGGGATTATTCCTGTTGTCACAGTTGGTGGTGTTCGGCGGTTTGTATTTAATTTTCGGACGGATTGTTGTTATCGGTTTTTTTGCCAGCATCCTGGCCGGACTGGCTACAGGCCTTGGCGCTTTGCCCGCCCTGTTTTTCAAAAACATCTCCCAAAACCTGTTCAACAGCATGCTCGGCGCCGCCGCCGGTGTCATGCTGGCCGCAACCGCATTTTCCCTGCTGGTTCCCGGCATGGCATACGGCAATCTGATCTGGCCGGGCAAAGGCATTTACATCGTTTCCATGGGTATGTTGATCGGCGCTCTATTCCTGCATTACGCCGATCGCCAGCTGCCGCATGTACATTTTGAGTCAGTTTCCGATACTCATCTGAGTTCCCTAAAAAAAGTCTGGCTGTTCATCATTGCAATCACCATCCATAACTTTCCTGAAGGCATGTCTGTCGGCGTCAGTTTTGGCTCCGGGGAAATGAAAAACGGTGTGGTTCTGGCGATTGCGATAGCCCTGCAAAATATTCCCGAAGGCCTGGCCGTCGCCCTGCCGCTGGTCGGACTGGGCTACAACAAGTGGCGAGCCGTGGGCATTGCCACGCTAACAGGGTTGGTGGAGCCGGTGGGCGGCTTGCTCGGCATCACCATGGTCACGCTCTTCCAACCCATTCTGCCTATAGCCATGGGCTTCGCCGCCGGCGCCATGCTCTTTGTGATCAGCGAAGAAATTATTCCCGAGACCCATTCCAACGGCCGTTCGCGCTACGCTACATTTGCATTAATGATCGGCTTCATCATTATGATGACCTTGGACAATATGCTGGGTTAATACCCTGCCTATCAATGTCGTTGCAGGGTGAGCTGTATGCACCTTACAACGGCGCATGCAGGAAAAATCGTTCTCAGGAAACAAAATGGATCATCTTCAAAGCTATTTACAACATCTTCTAGCGTCACTGAGCACCGCACATATTTACGAAAATCTTCAAAGCTCTTTACAACATTTTTTATCGTTGTTAAGCAACGGCAACTTTGGTGAAATATCGGCCACGGCAGCGACCAGTTTTGCCCTGATTGCGGCGGCTGAAATTGGCGATAAAAGCCAGCTGGTGTGCATGACACTGGCATCCCGGCACAGAGCCATGCCGGTTTTGCTGGGCGCCATTTCGGCTTTTGCCTTTTTGAACACCCTGGCCGTTATGTTTGGCATCGCCATTGCCAGCTGGCTACCGGAATACATAGTCGCGACAATCGTCGCGATCCTGTTCGCCGCCTTCGGCATTCATTCCTTGCGTGTAGAAATGGAAGATGAAAGTAATGAAATTAAGGAAAAAAGCGGTAACGGCATTTTCTTCACCACTTTTTTATTGATTACCGTGGCTGAATTCGGCGACAAAACCCAGCTTGCTGTTGTCGGCTTAAGCAGCACCGCTGCACCTATCGCCGTATGGTTCGGTTCGACAGTCGCGCTGGCGTCAACATCCGCCTTGGGAATTCTGGCAGGCCGCACTATTTTGCAAAAAGTCCCGTTAGTGTTGTTGCACAGGATCAGCGGGACCATCTTCCTGATGCTGTCGGTTTTTGCAGGCTATCGGGCTTATATTAGCTACATTGGACTGTAGACTGGAAACGCCTGCTACCCGGTAGCCCAAAATAGAACGCTGATGACGCTGATACTTATGATTAAATAAGATTTTTTCAATTATCCAGAAAAATCAGCTAATCGCCGTTTTCGAGTTATCGGTGTTGATCATAATCATCCGCGTCATCAGCGTTCCATTGCCTTTGATAGCCGAGTAGTTGCAGCCTTACACTCTTGGCATCTGTCTCAGCTTTTCAACAACCTTGTCACCAAACTGTTCGGTGCTGATCATCGTAACGCCGCTGCCCGGCTTGGACAGGTCGGCGGTTGAGTAACCGTCGCCAAACACGCCTTGCATCGCAGCCCAGACATTCTTGGCTTCTTCGGCCATATCGAAACTGTTTTCCAGCATCATTGCAACCGAGCCGATCATCGAATAAGGATTGGCGATATTTTTCCCGGCGATGTCCGGTGCCGAGCCATGTGAGGGCTCGTAGTAGGCTTTTTCATCACCTATGCAGGCAGAAGGCATCAAGCCCAGTGAACCCAGGATACCGCCGCCCTGATCGCTGAGGATGTCGCCAAACATGTTTTCCATAACCATCACGTCGAACTGGGTGGGTTTCAGACACAGATTGGTCGCGGCCGAGTCAACCAGTTGATGGATGACTTCCACTTCGGGATATTCTTTAGCCACTTCATCGAGTATTTCATTCCACAAAACGCTGGATTTCAGCACATTGCTTTTATGAATGTTGTGCAGCACTTTCTTGCGTTTTTGAGCGAGTTTAAACGCCTGGTGCAAAATCTGGCTGATTTGGTGTTCATCGTATTCCAAGGTTTCTTTGACATAACGCAAGCCCTGCTCGTTAATGCCGGTTTCCTTAGCTCCGAAATACAGGCCGCCTACCAGTTCCCGAACCATAATAATATCGATCCCCTCGCCGATGATTTCAGGTTTTAGCGGCGAAAAATGCGCCAGGGCTTTGGGCAGGAAAACCGGGCGAAAGTTTGCGTAAGTGTTGTACCGGCGACGCATCGGCAGCAGCGCGCCGCGTTCGGGTTGTTTATCAATGGGAATTGATTTGGATTGTTCATGACTCAAACCAATCGGGCCTTTAAGAATCGCATCGGCTTGGTCGCAAATATCGATGGTCGATTGCGGAAAGGCATCGCCGAATTCAAAATAGGCGCAGGCTCCAAAAGCTGCGGGCATCAGTTCAAAGGAAACATCATTACGCTCTTCAATAAGCTTGAGCACTTTAATGGCTTCCCGGGTAATTTCAGGACCGATACCGTCACCGGCTAACACTGCGATTTTATAATTCTTCATTATGTACCTTTGCTGTCTGCTTAATATCTACGGAGTAATATTTTAAAAAGTAGTTATTTTACTTTATTTTTTTTAATAAAGCCGGGCATACATTGCCCTAAAACACCGTTTATTGTGACTCCTTCCCAAATTGTTGGCTGAGTGCGGCTGTATATTGCTGCAAATCTTCAATTTGTTCCGGATGATAACTTGGTTAACTGGTCAAGCGATGGCAATAGCGTTGATTTTATCCCTCTCCTTCGGTCATGTAAGGCATTCAGTTCAATAGCGGATTCAACCCGATAAGTAACAGCACCTATTGATTGAAGAAGTTGAACTCTCTATCCTAAAGACATCTGTATAACGCCAACCGATTTTTTAGATTAATGTATTTCGTCTTTGTGAAAATAAATGTCCGACTATGTTCAATTTCACTAAAAAACACAGCAATGCTCTGGTCGATGCGAATAAAAAAACCGCCGGAATGAGCGAAAAGTACGATGCCGCGATAGAAAGGATCGAACGGCTTGAGGACGAATTATCCCAAAAAACATATGAATTAAACCAAAGCTGCAAAGCCCAACAGATAATGAGCGAAGGCGTAAAAAAATGCGTTGAATCGCTTTACACCGTTCAAAGCCAACTACAAGCCGTAGCCGCGCATTTAGACCGTTCAAACAAACGAATTTTTGAGTTAATGCGAAAAAACAAGGCGCTTAAATCATCAGGCGATGAATGGTTCAGACGTTCCATCAAACTTGAGTTTGAAGTTTTAATGGCTAAGGACGAGATTAAAAAAATCGAAAATGAACGTGATTCGGCGGTAAAAATGTGTGAGCTTCTTCAAGCCGAGTTAATGCCGAATAGCCGGGATAGAAAGCAGGGCTAACGTATACGCATCAGCTTAAAACATAACTCATCTCGCAAAAGCACCCTGCTGAATAAAATGTAGCGACTGTTCTATGACAGCCTCACGCTGCATAATAAATAAATGAATAAATAAATGAGAATAAGGCATGACGATAAAATCTTTCATACCCGACACCTTGCCGTCATTGACGCCGGTGATCAGCCTTGATAACAAAGGATTGAGGTTTTACTATCGGCAATAACCCCAAGCTGAAAATTTACCGGACCAAGCTTGTTCGGCCCGCTGTTGTTATCGATACCCAGCTGCAATCCGGCCGGGCCGTTTACATAATAAAACAGTCTCCAGCCTCCCAGTTTATCGACAACTTCGCTGCCTTGATCCTAAAAAATCAGTTGGATTTGATATGCCCCTACAATGTCCGCACCATTTAGGTGAGTAACTTTTTACCTCGTTCCCACGCAGCGCGCTCATCGTTATACACATCTCGAAGTAGGCCGGAATAAGCTTGTCCGCGCGTTAAGCGCAGGACAAGCGTTTCCGGCTTCCGATGCCGGAAACGCCCACCCTTGCTGTCGCCGGGCGGGCTTATTCCGGCCTACATCCGAGTCCGTCATTACAGCGACCTTGCCAAAATGACGGTCTTGAACAGACTTGTGTATAAAGACGAGCGCAGCGCGTGGGAACGAGAAATAAGTTGTTCTTTATATTTCAGTTTATCAGCGTGCGTCTGTGACAATCTGCGGCTGAATAGTTACTCGCGCAGCAAAATGCCGCCCATGGAATGCGTCAGGAAATGGATTTTTTTAATGCCTTCCGTATCGCATTGTTTCAATGCCTGAGCGATGCATGTTTGCGCCAAGGCGCTAATGTCGGCGCTTCACGAAGGATAATCCACATTGATAATTTTATAGCCGTAAGCGGCCGGCAACTTGCCGGCCTTATTCATGCTGCGACTGGTTCTGACCAGACCGTGCAGCAGAATAATCGCCTCCGAGTCTTTATCTATCGGTATTAATTCGGCTGTTAAATTTTCCATAGCGCAGCAAAATGGCGGGCAGCAATAATAAGTTCAGCAACGTTGAAGAAGCCAGGCCGCCGATGATAATCGCCGCCATAGGCCCCATGATTTCACGCCCCGGGTTATCACTGTTGAAAGCGATAGGAAACATGGCCAGCGCAGTGACTAACGCCGTCATCAGGATCGACGGCAAGCGTTCCTGCGCGCCCTGAATAGCGGTATCCAAACTCCAGCTTTTGCCTTCGACTTCGACCAGATAGCGATAGTGAGACAGCAGCATGATGCTGTTGCGCACGGTAATGCCGAACAGGGTCACAAAACCCACGACCGAACCGACCGACAAGGTTGCGCCGGTCAATACCACTGCGACAACCCCGCCGATCAACGCAAAAGGCAGATTGGCAAGCGTCAGCAACACATGGCGTATGCTGCCTATCGCAATATAAATGAAAATCAGCACCCCGGCTCCGGCCAGCAGCGAATGCTGGATTAGCTCTTTCCGCGCCTGCGCCTGTTCAACTGCCGCACCGGTGAATTCGGGATAAATATCCGCAGAGAACGGAATCTCTTTCAATACCCGTGTTTTAAGCTCCTCGATAAAATCATCCAGATCCCTGTCGATCACATTGCCGGTAACGGTTTGCCGCCGTTGCGAGCCTTGATGAAGAATGTTGTAGCGGCTGGCCGCATGCCTGATTTCCGCGACCTGCTCCAGCGTAATCATCGTCCCGTCCTGAGTTCTGATCGGCAGCTTGGCTATCGATTCAGGCTGCTGTCTCAGCTCCGGCGTTAAGGTCACCGCGACGTTGTAGATTTTATTGCCCTGAATGTTTTTGCCGACCACGCGGGTTTCGTAAGCCGCCTGCAAGGTATCGACAATCTGCGCGGGCAACACGCCCCAGAAGCTGAGCTGGTCAAGATTCAGATTAATTTGCAGCAACGGCGTGCCGGGCGGCGAGCGCAACTGCACATCCGTAGCGCCGCCTATGTCGCGCATAATCCCGGCGACCGCCTGGGCTTTGGCATCAAGCAGATTCAGGTCATTGCCGTAAATATTAACCGCCACCGGCGAGGTGTAGCCGGAGATAGTTTCATCGACCCGCTCCGTTAAAAAGGTGTTGGCTTCAAATAAAATACCGGGGAAACCGACCAGAATCGCCCGCAGCCTGTTCTTTATCTGCTGCTGTTCCGCTCCCGACATCGGCTCCAGACGTACTTCATACTCGCTGTAATGGCTGCCGTACGTATCAGCGCCCCGCTCTGCCCGCCCCGCCCATTGCGATACCGATTGTATGCCGGGAATCGCCATAAACTGTTCGGTCAACTTGCTGCCGATTCTTATCGATTCCTGCAACGCCGTGCCGGGAATGCTGGTGGTGTGAACGATATAATGCCCTTCCCGCAATTCGGGCAGAAATTTGCTGTCCAGACTGAAAAAGGCCAGCAAGCCCGACAGGCAAACAATAACGCTGCCGATAACCACCGGTTTAAAATACCTGGAAACCATGCTTAACAAATCCTTGTAAAGCGGCTTGATGCGTCTGATCAGCGGCGGATCGTCATTAGCGAAGTCGGCGTTGCCCAGCAACGCATAGCACAGTGCCGGCGTTAAGGTCAGCGCCACCAGCAGCGACATTAAAATCGCCAGAATGTAGGAATAACCCAGCGGCGCAAACAAGCGCCCGGCAACGCCGTTCAAGGTCAACAACGGCACAAAAACCAGCGCGACGATAAAGCTGGCGTAAACCACCGAGCTGCGCACCTCCAGCGATGCGCTATAAACCACGCCTGCAACCGGCAGCGGCCGGGCTAACAACCGATTTTCACGCAAGCGCCGGAAAATATTTTCGGTATCGATAATCGCATCGTCAACCACCTCCCCCAACGCGATAGCCAAGCCGCCCAGCACCATGATATTGAGATTGACACCGGTTTCCAGCAGCACAATGACCGCGCCGATCAACGACACCGGAATAGCCAGCGCCGAAACAAACGCGGTGCGGAAATTAAACAAAAACAGGTACAGGATAATCAGCACGAACAAGCCGCCGATCAGCAAATGCCCGGACAAATTGCTCAGCGAGCGTTCGATATAATCGGCAGGCCGGAACAAGTGCGAGTAAAAATTAATCGCCTGCTTGTTGAAAATAGGCTCGAACTCTTGCAGCGTCTGTTCGACCTGGCGGGACACCGACAAGGTATTGGCCCCGTATTGCCCGATCACCATCATCACGATGCCGGGCTTGCCCATAATTTGCGCCGCACCGATCGGCGGCTCCGGCGCATATTCAATTGTGGTGACTTCGCCCAGCGTCACGCTGCGCCCCTGATCCCGCTTGACCAGAATTTTGGCAAATTGTTCCGGTGTGGCAGGCTGCCCCGCTACCTGCAAAGTGAAGCGCTGGTTGTTGTTTTCGATAAAACCGCCGCCCTGGATGTTTCCGGCCTTTGCGGCGGCCTGGATAATGTCCTCCAGCGTCAGATTAAAACGATGCAGTTGCAGCGGATCGACCTGAATTTGCAGCTGCTGAATGTCGCCGCCGAACACGTTGACATCGGCGACCCCCGGAACAGCCCGCAAGCGCGGCACTATCGTCCAGTCGACCAGACTGCGCAAAGCCATTAAATCGGTCTGATCGCCCTTGCTTAAGCCGATGGTTAATACGGTCGCCGAAGACGAGGATAGCGGTATCACAACCGGCGTAATGTCCGGCGGCAGTTGTCCTGCCAGAGTAGTCAACCGCTCGCTGACCAGCTGGCGGTTGCGGTACACATCGCTGTCTTCTGCAAAGATCGCGGTAATAATCGACAGCCCCTGAATGGATTCAGAGCGCACCGACTTCATGCCTATCAAACCGCTGATCGACGTTTCGATTTGCTGGGTGACCAGCACCTCAACCTGTTCGGAAGAAAGACCGGGCGATTCGGTTTGAATGATGACCTGTTTGGGGGAGAATTCAGGAAAAATATCCAAACCTGCCGTAGCGAAGCGATAACTGCCATAGAGCAGGATCAATACCGCAAGCGCGATGACGATGCCGTAAAAACGGATGGAAAAGCGGACGAGTGTGGCTAGCATGGGTTAGAAGGTTTGATCGGAAATGTTGAATATTTTATGAATGTAGGATGGGTAGAGCGGTAGCGAAACCCATCCTTGTTATAACGTCATGCGATGGGTTTCACTGCGTTCTACCCATCCTACCGCGCTGAACACAATGAAACGCATCAATCGCGAACGATACGCTTCCTTCGTCAGAACTACGGCCTTAATAAGACGCAATTGATTCCATTGGAACCATTTCAGCAAGTAGCGTTTCAGGGGCGATGTCCTGTTCATTCGCTAGTTCCCAAGCTCAAGCTTGGGAATTCAGTTACAGAAGCTCTAGCTTCCCGTTTCACGAAGCTAGAGCTTCGTCTTCTGGGTTCCCAATCTGGAGATTGGGAACCAGCTCTCGATGTGCTAAACGCGATGAACGCATCAATCGAAAACAATGCGCTGTCTTCATTGTATCATCGTCATTCCAACAGAGATTCGCTTCATGCTCTAACGGCAGACGGAATCCAGAACGCAGGGACATAAAAGAGAGCCTTTGGAGTGCAGGCTTCGCCTGCCTTGCAAGCAAAGCTTGCACTCCTGTCTGTTATTAAAATTCATCTTCTGCCAAAATTAAGGATTGGTATTTCTTGTTGTTGCTAAATTGCCGACGCAGATTTTCCCTGCCAACTCTTTCTATATGCTGATGAAAACTGGAATAGGGATAATCCGCCAAGTTTTTGATATAGCCATGTTTTACCGGATTGTTCAATAAATAGTTAAGACGAATGTAATAATCTTTTTCATCACGCGGACAATAATCCCAGTAATTCCACCACACCGGCAAATCAGAGGGATAGGCTTTTCTGACTAACTGCCCCGATTGATAATGCACACGCGCAATGATTTTCGGTAAATCTGCTCCTTTATGACTGAATGCTATCAGATGATAGTGATTATTCAGCACCACCCAATGTTCCAGTGTCCAGCAAAACTCTGTATACACTTGTTTCAATAAGGCGATTAACTGCACTTTTAGTTGATCGTTTAATAATTCGCGTTTTTGGTAAATGCTGCCGGTTATAAAGTAACTGGTTTTATCTAACAAAAGATGTGCGGGACGATGTTGATAACGTTTTAGCATGGTCAGCCCATCGAGGTGCTTCAGGAGTGCAGGCTTCGCCTGCTGGGCAAGCAAAGCTTGCACTCCTGCTAATCTTTTTCGCTAGTCCGAATTATGAACTGCTTTCCAATTTTGATCATACAAGGATGGGCAAAGCGTGCGTGCCCGTCCTACAATTCTGACACCGAAAACAATCACACCCCTTTACTGCGATTTTCCATGCGCCGCAGCAATTCGGTCATAATCAATCGATACAGCTCATCGCCCAGATATTTGTCCTCGACGCCGCTGTCGATATTCGGGTTGTCATTGACTTCGATGACATAACCTTTGCCGTCTTTTTCCTTAACATCCACGCCGTATAAACCGTTGCCTATCGGCTGGGTCGCTTTTAATGCAGCTTCAAGCACGGCTTTGGGAACTTCAAAAGTCGGTAAGGTAGCGAAACTACCGGTATCGATTCGGCTGCTGCCGTGGCGGTAAATCTGCCAGTGGTTTTTCACCATGTAATAGCGACACGCGTATAGGGCTTTGTTATTGAAAATGCCGATGCGCCAGTCAAAGTCGGTGTAGAGAAATTCCTGCGCCAGCAGCAGCGCGGATTTTTGAAACAGCTCTTCCACTTTGAGTTCCAGCTCTTTCCGGTCATTCACTTTGACGATGCCGCGAGAAAAAGAGCCGTCCGGGATTTTTACTACCACCGGAAATCCGGCTTCCGCTTCCACTCTATCCAAGTGGGCGGCATTGCCTTTGTGCAGCAGCCAGGTCTTGGGCGTAGGTACGCGATGGGTGCGAAACAGATCGGCAAGATAGACTTTGTTGGTGCAACGCAGCATCGAAGTCGGATCATCAATAACCACCAAGCCCTCGGCCTCGGCCTTTTTGGCAAAACGGTAGGTGTGGTGATCGATGTTGGTGGTTTCGCGTATAAACAAGCCGTCAAACTCGGGCAGGCGTATATAATGTTGCTGGGTTATCAGTTCTATTTCAATACCCAGTTCCCTGCCGATTTTGATGAATTTTTTCAGCGCGCCACGGTTGCTTGGCGGCAATTGTTCTTCGGGATTGATCAAGATAGCCAGATCGAACCGCGCCGCTTTACGGGAACGACCCTTGCGCCAGACTTTTTTGCTGAATTTATCCAGCGCATCGGCAAAAACGGTTTGCATCGCATCATCCAGATGCCGGTGCGATACGGCCTTTAAGCCGACGATTTCCCACTGCTGCGTGTACTGTAGGCTCACTTCCAGAATGGGGCAGGAGAAGCGCTCAAACAGCAGCCTGGCAAGCTCCTGAAAAGCCGGATCGGGCGTGGTGCCGAAATAACTCATCAAAGTTATTTCTCTGTCTTTAGCGGTGCTTTTAAATGCGCGCTCCAGCGTCTGCGACAAATCATCAAGCTGTAGCCGGTAGAGCGCTTTTTTGCCCAGATCGTTCAGCACCTTAACCGAAGGAATAACGTGATGGCCTCTGGCTTCGGCCAGCAACGAGCAGTAATATCCGTCAGAAAGATAACGATAGCTGCTGCAAAGATTGATGATGCGGACACGCTGATGCGACTCACCCTGCTCGGTCGCAAGATAGGTTTCAAATGTGATGACTTGGTCGCTGGGATAATAAGGATTCCAGTCGGAAAGATCATCAACAACCAGAAGAGTGCGCGCCATAAAAATTCCTGTAAGTTAGATAAGGCGTAATTCTGGAACCTGCCAGTTATTTGCACAAGGAGTTTTTATGGGTGTTGAAAAATATTTGCAACTGCTCAAAAAACCTGCCCCCTTCGCTTACAGAGTAACTGCCACACCATACCTTCGTGATTTAAGGTAGATTAATGCACCACAAGAGCACTAACAATGAAAAATAAACCTTCGTGTTCATGCCGGACGGGGTATTTACCCCGCCCGAAACGTTTGACGAATGAGGTGATTGTAATAGTTATTGAAACGTTAGGGACGGGGCTTGAAAACCCCGTCCCGCTTGGGCCTAACATAAGTCGTGTTGGGGTGCATCTTTTCGCAATCCAACCTGCCATGCTATGCTAACTAAAACTTTCAGGTAACCGCCATGTCTTATTGTCTTCCCCTTGCCGCTATCGATACCGCCGTTTTTCCCGGCAGCTATGCTGCAGGTCGGCAACACTGGCTGGCACAGCTAAATAAATTATCCTGCCATACTCAATGCCTGCCTTATCCCTGTGTCGGCACCGGAGTCCAAGGCGAAGAGCTGGTTACCGACACGGTCTGGATCGGCCCGGAAGACGCCTCAAGAGTGCTGGTTTTGATCGGCGGAACGCACGGCATTGAAGGCTTTGCCGGTAGCGCCGTGCAGATTGATCAGCTGGGCTTGATTGCCAAGGGACATGTCGTTATTCCGGACAATACCGCGGTATTGATGATCCATGCCCTGACGCCGTGGGGCTATGCCTGGCAACGGCGTTGCGATGCGGACGGCGTCGATCTTAACCGCAATAGCGTCGATTTTTCAAAGCCATTGCCTGAAAATAAAGACTATGACCTGCTCAAAGATACGTTTTATCTAGCGGATGCCGCACAAAGGAAAATCGCCCTTGCCGAATTTGAGCAACAGTATGGCCGAGTGGCGCTGGAAAAGGCGGTCAGCGCCGGACAATACAGCGATCCATCCGGGCCGTTTTATGGCGGAAAAGCGCCCGCGCACGGCAGACTGGTCTGCGAAAACCTGATGCGCCAATACAGCTTGCAAGAACGGGATTTGGCGGTCATCGATCTGCACACCGGTCTGGGCTCTTACGGCTACGGAGAAATCATTTGCGATCATGAACCGGACAGTACTGGAACGCGTGCTGCCCGTCATTGGTACGGCGAATCGGTTGCATTGCCGTTGCTGGGCACATCCAGCTCGGTGCCGAAGACAGGGCTGCTGGATTATGCCTGGCACATGATCATGAATGAACGCAGTTGTTACATCACCCTGGAATTCGGCACGTTCAGCACCGATCAATTGTTTGAAATACTACTGCGCGACCATCAATTGTGGGCGAAATCCGATAACCAACCAACCCGCCTGGAACACAGCAAAGTCATGCGCCGTCATTTTTGCCCCGACGACCAGGCATGGCGGGAAATGGTGTTGTTCCGAGCCAGACAGGTGATTGCGCAAGGCTTGCAGGGGATATCGTCTTGAGCATTATAATTCGCCCAGCCCTGTTAACCGATCTGAATCAGCTGGTGTCGCTTGAGGAAAGCTGTTTCGACACCGATCAATTAAGCCGACGCAGTTTCAAACACTGGATAACCACAGAACATCGTGCTTTGCTGGTTGCCGAACAGACAAATGAGATCTGTCGCACCGGTTCCATACCGGTTACGACACTTCTGACCTCCATGGATGGAGGAAATGCCGACGACTGCCGGGAGCAGTCGCGGCCACCATCCCTGGCAGTCGGTCGCACCGGTTCCATACCGGTTACGACACTTCCACCATCCCTGGCAGTCGTCGGTTATATTCTTATTATTTATCACCCCGGCACCCGGCTGGCCAGAGTCTATTCGCTGGGCGTTGCGCCTCAGCACAGAGGCAAAGGCATCGCCAAATTGCTGATGTCGGCAGGCGAACAGGCCGCCAGCGATGCCGGCAGACTGTATCTGCGTCTTGAAGTCAGCGTCGATAATACTTCGGCAATCAAGCTTTATGAATGGCTGGGCTACCAAAAATTCGGCATATACCGCGATTACTATGAAGATCACAAAGACGCGTTGCGTTACCAGAAACTTATCCGCCGTTATCACGGTAACTTCCAACACCGGTCGGTGCATTGGCTAAGACAAACTACGCCATTTACCTGCGGTCCCGCATCGTTGATGATGGCTATGCACGGTTTAAACAGGACTTATCAACCCTCGCAGGAGGAAGAGATCAGCCTGTGGCGCGAAGCTACAACCATTTTTATGACTTCGGGACCTGGCGGCTGCCACCCGATAGGTTTGGCGCTGGCGGCAAAGCGGCGGCAATTTACGGTTGAGGTTTGGGTTAATCAGACCGGAACGCTATTTATAGACGGTGTGCGCAGCGAAGCAAAAAAACGAGTCGTAGAATTAGTCGATAACTGTTTTAAACGCGAGGCGCAACAGCAAGATATCAAAATACATTACGCCAATATCAGCCAGAGTGACCTGATCAGCGCTTTCAAGGCCGGGGCGATACCGTTGATTCTGATTAGCACCTTTCAAATGGATAGAAAAAAGGCGCCGCACTGGGTGGTGATGAGCGGCTTCGACGATGACTGCCTGTATATGCACGATCCGGATCCCGAAGAAATACGCCAAAGCGAACTTGATTGCCAGTTTATTCCTATCGCCTTTGAGGATTTCGATCGGATGTCCAGTTTTGGGAAAAGTCGGCTCAGGACGGCGGTAATCATTTGGCCGGGGTAAACGGTAACCAGAGTCTTTCATACACAAAAACTTAAGGCATATAGGTTCCGAAGTTGGTAAGGGGACTTTGTCGCCTTACCAACTTCGGCGTCTATAACACCACGAAGACACGAAGTTCACAAAGAAAATGACAAGGTAAAAACTTCGTGTCCTTTGTGTCTTCGTGGTGAATTTACAAAACTTATGTCATTGCGGCTTGTGTTATGAAACCGATTCAACGATAATAGCCGTCCTTTAGCCAGTACGGCTGATGTTTTAATGGTGATCGTGTCGGTCCTCTCGCAACGATACGCTGTAAACCCCGCCAGGCCCGGAAGGGAGCAACGGTAGCAGCAGATTCGTGTGCCGGGATGTGGCTGGCACGGTCGCCGCCCAAAATCATTCTTACCTTACGAGCCTGCAATGAATTATCAGGTTCTCGCCAGAAAATGGCGTCCCCATAATTTCACAGAAGTTGTCGGACAAGAGCATGTCGTCAAATCGTTAATGAACGCTTTGCAACATGATCGACTTCATCACGCCTATTTATTTACCGGAACGCGCGGCGTAGGCAAAACCACCATTGCCCGGATTTTAGCCAAAGCCATCAATTGCGAAAATCTACAGGATTTCAATCCTTGCGGCGTATGCAGCGTGTGCCGCGACCTGGATGAAGGACGGTTTCTGGATTTGATCGAGGTCGATGCGGCATCGCGCACCAAGGTTGAAGATACCCGCGATTTACTCGACAACGCGCAATACGCGCCCAATCACGGTCGCTATAAAGTCTACCTGATTGACGAAGTACACATGCTGTCCGGGCACAGCTTCAATGCCTTGCTGAAGACGCTGGAAGAGCCGCCCGCGCATGTAAAATTCCTGCTGGCCACCACCGATCCCCATAAAATCCCCGTCACCGTGCTGTCCCGCTGTTTGCAGTTTAATCTCAAGCGTTTGCTGCCCGGCCAGATTTTTACCCAGATGGAATTCATACTCCGGCAGGAACACATTGAAGCCGAATCAGGCGCTTTAAATTTATTGGCGCGCGCTGCCGACGGCAGTATGCGCGACGGCTTAAGCCTGCTCGACCAGGCCATTGTTTATGGTAACGGCAAAGTCGGCACCGAAGATGTCAACGCGATGCTGGGCACGGTGGCCCAGCAACCTGTCGAGGATATTTTAACGGCTCTGGCCGAGGGTGATGCGGTGGCGATACTCGATAAAATAAACGAGATAGCCAATTTAACGCCGGACTTTAGCGATGTGCTGCAGCAGATTTTGCAAGTCCTGCATCGCATCGCATTGCTGCAACAAATGCCGGGAGCAATCGACCATGATTTTGATGTGGAGATGATTGCCGCATTGGCAGCCAAGCTTACACCCGAAGATGTGCAGCTTTATTACCAAATAGGCCTGGTAGGACAACGAGACCTGGATTTGGCGCCCGATCCGCGTAGCGGTTTTGAGATGGTCATGTTGCGGATGCTGACTTTCAGGCCGGTCGGCGGCGGAGCACCCGCGCCGGTTAAACCGGCTCAGGTTCGTCAGCCTATTAACAAACCCCAGGCGCAGCCTGCTTATAATCAAGCGCAGCCTGTTTACAATACAGCGGTAACGACGCAACCCGCTATCGTCGCCGAAACAACTGTTCAGGAAACCGTTGTTCAAATACACGACGCCAATTGGGCGGAAATGGTTGCCGCAATGAAAATTAACGGCTTAACCAGAGAGTTGGCCCATAATTGTGTGCTGGAAAATATTGATGATACCGTCTGTACCTTGATATTGGATCCGGGACATAAACAACTGCGCAGCCGCCGCACCGAAGAAAATTTACAAAAAGCGTTGCAGGCTTATCGAAAATCACCTTTAAAACTGGTAATCACTACCGAAAAAACCACGGTTGCCACACCCGCCGTGCAATTGACCAAGGCCCGCGAAGACAAGCAGCAGGCGGCGGTTGACGCGATCAATTCAGACGAAAATGTTCAGGCTTTAAAAGAACACTTGGGGGCCAGAGTCATGCCCGGTACTATAGAACCGACTTAACGAGACAAGAGAGAAGCAAATGAAAAACGCACTCGGCAACATCATGCAGCAAGCCCAAAAAATGCAGGAAGACTTAAAAAAAGCGCAGGAAGAGCTTAACGCCATGCAGGTCATGGGCGAGTCCGGCGGCGGCTTGGTAACCATCCTGATGACCGGCAAACGCGAAGCCAGAAAGGTAACCATCGATCCATCCTTGCTGGGCGATGACAAGGATATGCTGGAAGACTTGGTTGCCGCTGCCATCAACGATGCTGTCAATAAAGTCGCAAAAATGAAAAAAGAAAAAATGGCGGATGTAACCGCAGGACTGCCCTTGCCCCCCGGATTCCAACTGCCTTTTTAATATGCACGCCTCTTTAATATGAAAAAAGCAGGCTTATTAGGGCAGTTGATACAGAATTTATGCTGCTTGCCCGGCGTCGGCCCTAAAACCGCCCAACGCATGGCGTTTCATCTGCTCCAGCGCGACCGCAACGGCGCGAATATGCTGGCCCAAACGCTGCTGCGAGCGATTGAAGAAATGGGTCATTGCAGGCAATGCCGCACCTTGACCGAAGGCGATATTTGTGAAATCTGCTCCGATAAGTCAAGAGACGACGCCATCATCTGCATCGTGGAAAGCCCCTCCGACGTCTGGATTGTCGATCAGGCAACTGTCTTTAAAGGCCGCTATTTTGTGCTGCACGGGCGATTATCGCCGCTGGATGGCATAGGACCCGATGAACTCGGCCTGGATCAGCTTGAACAACAGTTGGCAACCGGCCATATCAAGGAACTGATCCTGGCGACCAACTCCACGGTTGAAGGAGAGGCAACCGCCTATTTTATCGGCGAGCTGGCCAGGAAACACCAAGTACCGGCCAGCAGAATTGCCCACGGCGTACCCATGGGCGGTGAGCTGGAGTTTACCGACAGCGGCACGTTATCGCATGCTTTTAATGGCCGCATAGAAATGTAAACAGATTGATTAATTCACCACGAAGACACGAAGTTCACGAAGAAAAGCCAAAGCAAAAACTTCGTGTTCTTCGTGTCTTCGTGATGATATGTCTTAAGCTAATGCATGGTGGCGACAGGTCAGTCGCCTGCCAACCCAAAAAAAGGTGAAAGCTATGACTGATTGTTTATTTTGCAAAATGGTTGCCGGTGTTATCAAACCGGATATAGTTTTTGAAGATGAAAATGTTCTGGCTTTTAGGGACATTAATCCTCAAGCTCCGGTACATATACTGATTATCCCCAGACGCCACATTGCAACCTTGAATGACCTGAATGATGCCCAGCTGGCAGGCTGGTTATTACAGACGGCGGTAAAGCTGGCTAAACAGGAAGGCTTGTCTGAAGAGGGTTACAGAACCGTGTTTAACTGTAACAGGAAAGGCGGACAGGACGTTTATCACCTGCACTTGCATCTACTGGGCGGTCGGCAAATGATTTGGCCGCCGGGTTAAGTAAACGATGGTATGCTGTAATAGTTTGAATTTAACCTGATATTGTAGATTCCTAATTCAGCCCTCTGCTGACAATATCTGAAACTATAAATTGTCCGCTAGTTTTGCTCCGCTTCACTCTGAAACAAAATCGAGCGGACTTTTGGCCTGCTTAATCGTAACGCTCTGTACCGTATGCGTGTAAATCATCGTTGTTTTCAGGTCGCTGTGCCCCAGCAACTCTTGTATCGTCCGAATGTCATAGTTAGCCTGCAACAAATGGCTCGCAAAACTATGGCGAAAGGTGTGGGCAGAAGCTCGTTTGGTAATTTGGCTCTTTCGTACTGCCTGCTTGATCGCCTTTTGTACATGCGTTTCATGCAAGTGATAGCGCCGATACTCCTGGGAGTTGGGGATCAATGTCAACGTTTTAGCCGGAAACAACCACTGCCAAACCAGCTCTTTGGGGGCTCGCTTATATTTTTCGGCCAAGGCGTTCGGTAAAAAAGTCCCAGCGTAACCTGCCGCTAAATCCGCCTGATGCAATTGCATGACTCGCGCCCGTTGTGCCTCCAAGCCTGGCAGCAATACAGCAGGTAATGGCAGCGTCCGATCTTTTTGGCCTTTGCCATCATGGACAGTCAACACGTTCATTTCAAAATTGACGTCCTGAATCCGCAATTTAAGACACTCAAATAACCGCAGTCTACAGCCATACAGTAATTTAGCGACCAGATTATAAGGGTCGTCAAGATGGTCAATCACGCGATCAACTTCCTTACGGGACAGATGTTGGCGCCGCACTGCTTTCGGGGGTGCTCATTTGTGGTCGTTGCGGTTTACGCATGGCACCGCATTACAGCAGCCCCGCCGGACGGTATCGTTACAGTTGTGATCGAATGAAAGTTGATTACGGAGAAGCGGCTTGTCAGTCGTTATCCGGATTGTCCTTGGATGAATGCATTACAGGACTGATATTCAAAGCATTACTGCCTGCGGCATTAGAGATCAGCATGGCTGCGGCCGAAGATCAAGCGGCGGAACGCCAAAAACAACAAAAATATTGGCTACAGCGCTTAGAGCGAACGCATATCGATACTGAGCGTGCCGCTCGGCAATACAATGCAGTGGAACCTGAAAACCGCTTAGTGGCAAGAACACTTGAGCGAAAATGGGAAGAAGCGTTGGCAGCAGAATCGCAACTGAAGACACAATACGAGCAATTTTTGCTTGAACAACCGACTGTTTTGACCGAGGAAGAGCGACTGGCCATTCAAAATTTAGCACAAGATATTCCGGCGTTATGGCAGGCTGATACAACCACTGCAATTGACCGTCAGATGATCGTCCGGCAACTCATCGAACGCATATTAGTCACCGTTGTTGACAGCACAGAAGCCGTGCAAGTCGAAGTTCACTGGCAGGGTGGACATACAACGCAAACATTGGTGAATCGTCCGGTGGGTCGATTAGAACAAATGAGTGATTATCAAGCCTTGATGGATCGCGTAAAGGTACTCCAGTCCCAAGGCTGTTCGACGCCTAAAATGGCAGAGATATTAAATTCCGAAGGCTGGGTGCCACCCAAACAGCGTGGCACTTATAATGCGCCGATGGTCCGTAGCTTGCTTAACCGGCAGGGGATTAGCCGCGGCACACCAAAACAGCAACACACCGCAGGTATCCCTAGAGCAGTCGATGAATGGACATTGAAAGAGCCTGCTCAACATTTACAAATGCCGGAACCTACCCTGTATGCGTGGCTGAAAAAAGGGCTCATCAAAGCGCGGCAAGTGAAAGCGAACTCTCGATTAGTTTGGCTAGTCACTGCTGATGCCGATCAGTTAGAGCAATTACGCCAACAGCGGAGCGCTCAACGTATCTGGATACCTCAACCCATGGATGAAATTCATTAATTTTTTATAAACACTCTTACGGAGGCAACATGGCTGGTAGATTTCGATTTTCCATTGCGCTCCATAATACTCGATGATCTGTATCACGGAAAGCTCCAGGTCAGTGCTGAACATCGCTACCCACTGTGTTTTCGGAACACCCAAACGACCCGGACGGGACGTTTGAGCGTCTTCAACATAACAACCGCATCATAAGCACAAACCTCTCTGCGTTTACCGTACTTACGGCGACGGCCTCGCTGTCCAGGCTGAGAGGCGTCAGGTTGAGCATACAATACGTTATTGCAGCGCA
>JAURZV010000048.1 GCA_030653175.1 Methylobacter sp. | reverse complement strand
CCGTGGGCGCGAATTTATTCGCGCTTTTTAACACCTGTTGCGCGAATAAATTCGCGCCCACAATAGTTTAAATCCTTAACTTAATGGCAGTGACGTAGCACGTGGGAACGAGATGATACGTTCAGCGCATCTACGCACTGTTTAAAACAAAATCGTCCAGCCGCTAAGGGCTTGTTCTTTGGTATAGGACACGCCGTGTTGTTTAAGGCCTTCAGGATCAAGCAGGGTAATGATCCCGCCGTTGTTACCTAACTGCGCACCCTGTCCATCCAAGTTCACTACCCCGGTCGCGCCCGGTTTAAGTAACATGCCAGTGATAATCGAGTAATTTTTATTTTTATCCATAATAAACCAACCGGATAAATTAACGGGTTGTGGAGCGAGATTAATCAAGGTCACTGTTTCATGCCCAGGATCTTCGCCTTCCGGATTGACCAGCGCCGCTATAATTTGGACATTCGGCTCTTTTTCAGGAGGAATAATAACGCCTTCGCATTGAGGAAGCCGATGGCCTGTGTGATCGTCGGTATGCCAGCACTGCGACTGAAAAGCCAGAAAAACGGCCACCCATTGTTCCGGCCAAATCTCCGCACCGACACCGACATTGACTTTATCTATACCCGGGAAATGAAAAAGTAACCCGCCGTCCTGCCAAACGCCGTCATCCTTGACAAACTCACCTACGTTACCTTGATTCATGTGAATATCATGAATGCCGTTTCCAGGCTGAAAACCGAAATATTTATCTTTTAGACCGTTTTCAGGCCCCCAACGTTCGCCGAAAGCGTAGACGCTCGCCCGTTCGTCACCGATGGCGCGTTGCACATAAGCATCTATTTTTTCGTTGAGATCATTATCCGGGCCGGGAATGTTATGGGGCAAAGGGCGCATCTGTCTTGGATCGAACAGATTGCCGCGTATGAAATCCAGCGCCATTTTGTTTGGCGCACTCTGCAACGCGGTAAAACCTTTATCCAGATGCACCAGATTTGCCAGAACAGGATGTTGGAAATCATCAATGACCAGATACAACAGCTCGGAAGGAGCGAGATTGGACTTTACATTGACGGCAATACGGTAGTCTGTCGTATCGTCGATAAGATGCACTTCATAATGCGGGCTTGATCCCTGTCCAACTATTTTATTGATGGCCTTGCCTTTAAGAACACCATATTGTTTAAGCGCCATGACCCCTCCTCAAGAATATATCATTGGGTTTACTCGTAGATAAAAAATCCGCCCGCCGGAACGGTTAAAAGTACGGCCTTGCCATGTCTCCTGATGAATGGCCGTTTCAATACGTTTGAATGGAATCACGAAGCTTCCCCCTCAGTATTACGATAACCTTGAAAGGATGGATTATTGTGTCTTTGCTATTCTCAAATATCTATAAGTATGAGTACTATAAGTGCTACTACTAAGGCGATTTCCATGAAAGAACATCCCGTAGTTACGCATTTTTACTCACCACGAACGACTGCATGGATGCAGGAGGTAGAGCAATGCAGGAGCAATTGCCGAGACACGAAGAACACGAAGTTTATGTTTTTCTTCGTGTTTTCGTGGTAAATAACAGAACCGAATATGCTTGGTATTCTTTACCGGAAATCGCCTAAGTGCTTGACAGTTTGAGATGGATATTGATATTTATGTACTTCACTGCGTTATAGTTTGATCAATCTATTTTAAGCACCTTGGCCCCGCGAATCTTTCCTGTCTTCAGTTCGATCAACGCTTCGTTTGCCTGTTCCAATGCAAACACCTGAACCTCGGGCCGGAGTTTCATTTCAGCCGCCAAGCTCAAAAAATTCTTTACATCGCTTCGGGTGATATTGGCGACGCTCTTGAGCTCTTTTTCCTGCCAAAGATGAACCGGATAATCCAGATTCAGCAGGCTGCGATTGTCGCCTTCCTTGCGAATCGCATTAATCACCAGTCTGCCGCCGGATTCCAGGTTCGCCAATGCTTCAACGACAGGTTCCCATGCCGGAGTGGTATCGATGATGTTGTTCAGTTTAAGGGGCGCTCGCTCATTGATAGCTCCTGCCCACACCGCCCCCAGTTCTTTGGCAAATGCTCTTTCTTTGGCGCTTCGGGCAAAAACATAAATTTCGCAATTCGGATATTGGTGCTGCACCATTTGTAATACCAGATGCGCCGAGGCGCCAAAGCCGGTCAGTCCCAGTCGTTGCCCGTCTTTTAGGCCCGTCAAGCGCAATGACCGGTAGCCGATTGCACCGGCGCAAAGCAAAGGGGCAGCTTGCAGGTCGGAAAAAGCTTCCGGAATTGCATAGGCGAAAGCTTCCGCAACAGTCATATATTGGGCATAGCCGCCATTGGCATCACGACCTGTCGCTGCGAAAGCCGGGCACAGATTCTCATTGCCTGCCAGACAGAACTTACATAAGCCGCAAGCGGAGAAAATCCAGGCAACACCTACTCTGTCACCTGTTTTGATAGTCTTTACTTTACTGCCGACGGCTTCGACCCGGCCGACCACTTGATGCCCCGGAACTATCGGTAATCGTGGCGGCGGTGTGCGTCCCTCAATTTCATCCAGTTCGGTATGGCAAACCCCGCAGGCCGAAACTTTCAGCAGAATTTCCTGTTCACCGGGAACCGGAACGGGCAGTTCCGTCAATTCCAGCGGCATTTGATTTTCTTTAAGGTTACAGAGTGCTTTTAATACCATGGCTTTCATTAATCTCCCCCTCATTTGATCCCGATTCTGCTACGGCTTTCCGCTCAAAGCTATAGGTAATGTCCCCAATTGAAACCCCATCGCAGTTGTGTTGGAATCAACAGTCCGTGTTGTCGACAAAAACTATCCATGCCGTGATTTCCTAATAGAGCATTCCCACGAAGACCGTGAGAACGATAAAACACCCCGGAGCATAATTAATGAACGGTCTGCAACGCATGTTGGACGATATTGAAATGGAAGTTAACCTGACCCGGCATCTGATCGGTAAGGATGCATTGGACGACAGGGTCATGACGGCCATAAAACAAGTGCCTCGACATAAGTTTTTGCCTGCGGATTTTCGCTTTCTTGCCTACGATAACGGCCCTGCGCCCATTGGCTCCGGGCAGACTATTTCCCAGCCGTATATTGTTGCCTTGATGACCGACTTATTGAATACCCAGCCTGCCGATACCGTTCTGGAAATCGGCACGGGTTCCGGTTATCAGGCGGCCATCCTGTCGAAACTGGTTAAACAGGTTTATTCGCTTGAAATAATAGAAGAGTTGTCTACCAAGGCGCGCCGCCGACTTGAAAAACTGGGCTACAACAATGTAACGGTACACACCGGCGACGGCCATTTCGGCTGGCCGGAGCATGCGCCTTTTGACGGCATCATCGTGACCGCCGCGACGCCTTATATTCCCCAAGCCCTGATCGATCAACTGCGCCCTGGCGCTCGCCTGGTTATACCGGTGGGTTTTCCCTTCAGCTATCAGGAGTTGATGGTGGTAGAAAAAAAGGCCGACGGCAAAATCGAGACCCGTAATATTCTCGGTGTCAGTTTTGTACCGCTTACCGGCGAGTGCGACACGGAAACAAAAGACGTAGGTGATCAGCGCTATGAATAACAACTATGACATAAAAGATTTTGCTCTGGCCGACCAGGGGCGCGAGCGCATTGAATGGGCGTTGACCGAAATGCCGGTATTGAGCGCCATCCACGATCGTTTTGCCAAACAGCGGCCATTGGCGGGTGCCCGGATCAGCGCTTGTCTGCACATCACTACGGAAACCGCCAACCTGGCCCGCACCCTGAAAGCGGGCGGTGCGGAGCTGGTGTTATGCGCCAGCAATCCTCTCAGCACCCAGGACGATGTCGCTGCCGCACTGGTGCAGCATTATCAGATCCCCACCTTTGCCATTCGCGGCGAAGACGGCAGCACCTATTACCGGCATATCGCCAAGGCGCTGGATCATCGGCCGCAACTAACCATGGATGACGGCGCGGACCTGGTCAGCGAGTTGCACAAAAACCGCAGCGATTTGTTGGCCGAGGTGATCGGCGGCACCGAAGAAACCACCACCGGCGTGATTCGGTTGCGTGCCATGGCGGCAGACGGTGCGCTCAAATTTCCGGTGATTGCGGTCAACGATGCGATGACCAAACACCTGTTCGATAACCGTTACGGCACCGGCCAAAGCACGCTGGACGGCATTATTCGCGCCACCAACATACTGCTGGCCGGTAAAACATTCACAGTTGCAGGCTATGGCTGGTGCGGACGCGGTATCGCGATGCGCGCCAAAGGCCACGGGGCGCAAGTCATCATCACCGAAGTCGAGCCGTTGAGGGCGCTGGAAGCCGCGATGGATGGATTTCGCGTCATGCCCATGCTGGAAGCTGCCGCTATTTCGGATTTTATTGTTACCGCAACCGGCGACAAGCATGTGCTGGATCACGCGCATTTCGAGGTCATCAAAGACGGCTGCGTGATCGCCAATTCCGGGCATTTCAATGTTGAAATCAATATTCCGGCGTTGGAAAAGTTGACCGTAACAAAACACCGTCCGCGGACCGGCGTTGAAGCCTATCAGCTTAAAGACGGACGTATCGTAAGGCTGCTGGCCGAAGGGCGGCTGGTCAACCTGGCCGCCGCAGAAGGTCATCCGGCAACCGTCATGGACATGAGTTTTGCCAATCAAGCCTTGAGCATTGCCTATTTATGGGAGCAGGGGGCTGATCTTGACAACAACGTACACCCGGTGCCGACCGATATTGACCAACAGGTTGCAGTAATGAAACTGGCGGCGATGGGCCTGAGTATTGATAGTTTAAGTGCGGAACAGCAAACTTATCTGTCATCCTGGAAAGAAGGCACATGAATCATCATGTTGTCCCATTAAACGGGCAGGAGCACTAGATATGTCAACAAATCTTAACATCCTGAAATGGCTTTTCGCGCTGGTGCTTATTTTTGGCGGGTTTACCGTTTACAAGGTTTTTGGTGTCCTGGCAGATGACGTTGGCAATAAAGAATACGTATGGCTGTTAAACATTATCTCCGAGTTTGGCTTGTTCACGTCGGTGGTGATTTCAGTGGGTTTTTTTCATCACTGGATAATTGCTACCGAAGAACGTAAAGAAACCGAGAAGATATTTCATAACGTACTGGCCAAGTATATCGATGGGACAGTAATTAATGCCAAGAAGCGGGGGTTTTTAGGAATAACCGAGAAAGAATTGGATTTTTCAGAAATCATGCACAGCCTGTATCCCGGCGATTATGTTTACTGGTTAATTACCTTTGATCCTCGCTATAAACATCATTGCAGAGAAATTGAACTCGCCATTAAAAAAGGCGTTCATTTCAGGATGCTTGTTTTGAAGGATTGCCCGATTTCAGAACTTTGTGCGAGCGAAATAATAGGCTTCGGCGTCGAGGAATTCAGACAATATAACCGGTTATTTTTGACATCACTCGAAGATATAGCGGGACGTATCAATGAAAGGGCGGGCGGGACACTGGGCGTTTTCGTCTACGATAGTCTACCCGGTATTCCTTTGTTTATTATTCTTCGCAAAAAATCAAAAATCCTGGAAATTTATAACAGCTTTTACCTGTCCGAGCCGGTAGGAACAATGCCCTATTTGCATTGGCACTCTGAACTCAGACGCGATACCAGTTACTTTTTTGAATCGGAAAAATGGAACATGCCGGACCTTTTTTTAGACTATTTTCAGCGACGCTGGATGATAGAAAAAAATAAATTAGGTAAGGCTGATAAAAAGAATTTGCCTTACAATGATTTTCTGTATGCCCCCCTTTCGGGCAGGAAAAAATGTATCAGCCTGGATTGTGAATCAGATGCTTTAAGCAGCCCAGATGCCATGTGATTTTGATTACAATCAGCTAGCGAGGTTTGAAAGAAAAGTTAATTTGTACTTGTTCCCAAGCAGGCTTCACGGTCATTTAAGTTAAGCCGAAAATATGTGGTGGGCGCGAATTTATTCACGCGATAGGAGTTAAAAAACGCGAATAAATTCGCGCCCACAATATATAAATCCTTAACTTAATGGCAGTGAAGCAGGAGCATGGGATCGAGCGGACGTGCAGAACACGAAGTTATACGTTTTCTTCGTGCTCTTCGTGTCTTCGTGGTGAATAAAAATGCATAACTATGGGATGTTTTTTTTCATAGACATCGTCTACACCCTATCCTCCTGGCAAATTTCATTTTTATATTTGGAGAACGACAATGACTGAAATAGACCAACAACAAGACGTTAAAAATGCAGTCCGGGCAGCGGTTGAATCGGGAGCCGATGTTCATCAACAAGTTAAGGATATAACCCTGAAAGCGCTGACAACCGGACAGCTGGATATGGACAATATCAAAAATGTTACTGAAACGGTCATTAATGGTATTAATGAGGGCATGGCTAGTCATGGTGAGCATGGTAAAGAGGTCTTTAATCAGGCAGTCACAGCATTGGATGATACTTTGGCGATTGCGGCGGAAGCATCAACATTGGCTATTGAAGAGGCGGCGTCCAAAGCTGCTGACTATTCCAAACGCGATCTTAATGGTGCTGTCAAAGACATACAGGATATGGAGGGATTGTTTATCGATACCCTGGAGAAAGTCGCCAAAAGCAGTAGTCAGGTTGTTGCCGACATTGTGAATGATTTTATTGCCCATTCGCGGCAAAGCGGAACGGCAGTTGGCGAACAAACTTTAATTGCCCTGGAAGCGCTGAAAGACTTGCCGAAGATAAGTGCAGACATGATCGTTTCAAGTACGGCTGCCACAACTTCCGCATTAGCGAAAATAGGCAGCGGTATTTTATTGGGCATTGCTGAAAGTCTACAGCCATCCCATTCCAAAAAATAAACTTCAACAGTGTAACATGTTGTGGGAAATGTTAAGCGCAGCCAGGGATCTGGGCAGGGTTCATGATATTGCATCGGTATTAATCCGCTATGGATTCGGCAGCTTTGTTCGCGGTTTGGGAGTGGGCAAGGCACTGGAACACGCGGGCAGGGTACTGCATTGGCAGCATGTGGAAGACTATGTCATACTCGATACGCCGCAACGTGTGCGTCGTGTATTGGAAGAGCTGGGGCCTACCTTCATTAAATTGGGACAAATCCTTGCGACACGCGTTGATTTATTCTCGCCCCAATATATTGCCGAGTTTGAAAAGCTTCAGGATCAGGTGCCTCCGATGTCCTTTGAGGAACTGCTGCCCCAGCTTGAAGAAGATTTGGGCGGCAGTATTGATGAGTTCTTTTTAACAGTTGAAAGGCAACCGCTTGCCGCTGCATCAATTGCCCAGGTTCATAAAGCCGTACTCAAGGATGGAACGCCGGTTATCTTAAAGATTCGCAGACCCGGCCTGCGCAAAATCATTGAAGCCGATTTACGCCTTCTACATCGTCTTGTCGATATTGCCGAATCCGAATCGCCGGAGATTCGTCGGTTTCATCCGAAAGAAGTCCTGCGACAGTTTAACCAATCATTACACCGGGAACTCGATCTGGCCGCCGAATGCAGGAATGCAGAGCGGGTAGCCGCCAACTTGGCTGATGACCTCAATATCAAGATTCCTAAAGTCTACTGGCAATGGACCGGCGAACGACTCAATGTGCAGGAATATATCCAGGGCATTCAGGGCAGGGATCTGGCGGCAGTAGACCAAGCGGGACTGGACAGGAAACTGCTGGCTGATCGCGGCACTCATGCTGTCATCAAGATGATTATGGAGGACGGTTTTTTTCATGCCGACCCGCATGCCGGCAATGTGTTTTATCTGGAGGATAACAAACTGGCATTTATCGATTTCGGCATGGTCGGCCGTTTAACCGAAGAGCGCAGGGAGCAGGTTGTCAGCCTGTTGTACGGCATGACCAATCACCTGCCAACTAAAGTGGCCGAGATACTTGAAGACTGGTCGGACAATATTTACACCGATGAACAAGTGCTGACCATTGAGATAGAAGCCTTCGTCGATCAATACAGCTCGCTGGCGCTGAAGGATTTAAGTCTCACCAGCATGATGAGCGATCTGATGGCAATATTAAGAGATCATAAACTGATATTGCCTGCCGATCTCGCCTTGTTGATCAAAGCTTATATCACGATGGACGGTCTCGGCAGGCATCTTAATCCGGAATTCAATACCCTGGTTTTTGCCGCTCCCTATGTCCAGAAGATCATGATGGAGCGCTACAGGCCGGAGGCTATCGCCAAACGGGGATGGCGCAACATGGTCAGCGTCGCCGATCTTTTATCAAGTTTGCCAAAAGACCTGCGCAAACTGTTGCGCGCATCCAGAAAAGGCGCCATTCAGGTCGATATTACCGTCCGGCGTCTCGATCACTATGTCAGTACTATTGATAACGCCATTAGCCGGTTAACCATGGGCATAGTGACAGCGGCGCTCATTATCGGTTCTTCCATTATCATGACCGTAAAAGGCGGGCCGGAATTATTCGGCCTGCCCGCATTCGGGTTTCTGGGATACTCTTTTGCCACTATGGGAGGGATTTGGTTATTGCTTTCTATTTGGAAAAGCGGGCAATGACCATCATCTGCAAAAGCTCGCCAATCCCGTAGCGCGTAGGATGGGTAGAGCGCAGTGAAACCCATCGCCTGGCCGCATGATAACGCTTATGATGGGTTTCGCTCACGCTCTACCCATCCTGCCTGCCTGTATTTCGAGTATATTCTGCTAAACCTCTGCATTTACATCCTTACAAGAAGAGCCGGTCATGAACGACGATAGACGATCACACGAAGCCTTAAGCCTTAGAAAGTTTTTCGACGACCAATTACATCATCTGCAAAAGCTCGTCAGCAGTGTGAGTAGCCATATTCACGACAAGGAGCAACGGACGGAGGAAGACAGGCAGATCGTCGAAAGTTTCGTCGATGCATCAAACAATAAGATGCGGGCCGTACACGGTTACTCTGATAAGTTAAGGGAACATGTACGGGCGCTATACAACCATGTACTACAGGTCGCCGATGAGATTCCTCCGCCCGTCGACTTGAATCTGGAGGCATTCAGGACGAACCCGCTCGTCAACGCTCTGTTCGTCAACAGCAACGACTTCGATAAGCTGTTTAACACCGATCGCGATGTGGATGTTTTTTTACGCGCCCACAGTAAACATCAAGTCCCGGTATTATATGCACTGTTAACCGCCAGCAAGAGCGAAAAGCGAACGCTGGGCGTAGCTATGCAAGGCGATATGCTCATTCGCGAAGTACTGCAAGAAGCGGTCAATTTCTCTTCACACAAAATCCATACGCCTTGCACCAGCAGTGCAGAGCTAAGCACGGCGCTAAAACAGTATCTGTTTGGTCGCGTAGTAGTGCTTGTCAAGCAGGAGATGATGTCTCGCAAGACCAATCAATCTTTCAAAACTAGCGATAATTCTTACGAGTCGCGAGTAAAAAGCCTGGCCAACCCTGATGTTTATCTGGGCACATTGATCGAGTATCTCGAAACTCCTGCCAAGCTGTTGAGCATTGATAAAATCCATATTAAGCTCAGCAAACTGGGCATCAAATTAGATGACGACGATAGGCAGTGCGCAAATGGCTTTGACATCCATGAGCTCGTTTGGAGTAACAACACCCGAACCGTGGTGTTACAAATTGCCCATGCCCGCTAAGAACGCGTTTTAAAGGCCACCCATCCAAACTGAACACTCGATAAAACAGGCAGAAGAGCTGCGGATGATCAGTATATTTTCAAGTCCGTCTATTGTTGTGCAAACGGATCTTGTAGATAACGGCAGAAATCGCTTTAATACCCGCGCCCTAAACTTTTAACTTCTATTAATACACCGTTTTCGAAACGAAGGTATTGCTGGAAACGGGAAGGGCCGAGATTGTATATCCACTCTTCTACCCGGATCTCTATATATTCTTGCAGATCAAGGGTTCTGTAAGGGAAACGTATCGTCCTGCTCACTACTTCAGTGTGAGATTCAATTGAGTCCGGCTGCCCGCATTGAGCAATTACCTCGTTTTTATAATCGCCCTCAATAACCAGGTTGTGTCCGCATCTCATCGCATAGGCGGTATTCAAACAACATAAACTCAGAACTAAGATCCATGTAGCGCTATTTTTCATTGCATAAACCTTAAAGAAATAGTCTTAAGTGAGTTAACCACCAAAATAATCCAGCATAATTTAGGCATCCTGTAGTGGAAAGGCAAGCCGGAAACTCATTCTATATTGAAACAGGATGATGTTGGGCATAAAAGCATGTCCGAGCTATAAAGCAGCATAATCCTAAAAAATCAGTTGAATTTGATATTCCCGAGCTGCCGTAAGGGCGACCGGCCGGTCGCCCTTACAATGATCACACCATTTAGGTAAATAACTTTGTCTGGCAATACCATGGCTTAATGCAAGTCATTCAGGTATTTCAATTCACAACGCTTTGGCTAAGTGATTTTTTCAGGTTGATGGAAAAGGTTGCGGGCAACCCCGAAACTCGTTGCCATATTGAAGCATGAGAATGTTTTTCTCGTTCCCACGCGTTGCGTCAATGCTATTAAGTTAAGGATTTAATATATTGTGGGCGCGAATTTATTCGCGTTTTTAACACCTGTAGCGCGAATAAATTCGCGCCCGCCCACGGCTTTTTCGCTCCTGAAAAATCCCTATCTCCTGTAGTTTTCCATCAATGTCCGCAAGGCCAAGGCATTAAAAGGCGCTGCATACACGGCGGTATTGTCGAAATAAACATGCACTTCCTTACCCTGTTGGGTCCATCGGGCAATGCGCTCGGCCCAATAGGCCAGCTCGGGTTTGCTGTAGGAAGAGACGTAAGTTTGTGCGTGTCCATGCAAGCGGATATAAACCAGGTTTGAGGTGATACGATCCCACATCGGCCAGGTTTCGGCGTCGGACAGGCAAACGGCGATATCGGCTTTAGCCAAGCAATCCGCTGTTTCATCATCGAACCAGGATGCGTGCCTGAATTCTATACTGTGGCGCACTTCGTGCCATTGTTGCAAGGCGTCGATAAAGTCCTTTAATCGGGCCAAGTCCTTTTTCAATAAGCCGGGCAGCTGCCACAACACTACGGCCAGTTTTTCTCCAAGCGCTTCGGCATGGTTTTTCTCAATGAGCACCGACGGTAAGGGATCAAGTAGTTTTTTGTTATGCGTTAAGTAGCGATTGGCTTTTAATGCGAATCTGAATGTTGCGGGGGTTTCGTCAAACCATTTTTTAAACGTGGCAGGGCTTTGCAGGCGGTAAAAAGTGCCGTTGATTTCCACTGCGGAAAAGCGTTCAGCGTAGAATCTCAGCCAGTCTTTTCGCGCGACGCCGGTGTAAAAAGGCTGTTGCCAGTTTGGATAGCTCCAGCCGCTGGTGCCGATAGAAATCATAGGTCTATAGACAAGACATATTGCTTGGATTTCGACAGATGTTGATGCGCATGGATAGCTCTAAATTAGTCTCGGCAATTGCTAAGGAACGTGCATAAAATAACTTGAGCAAGTTGCCAATAGCTGGAGTGCAGGCTTTGCCTACATGGATGTAGGTAAGGGGCGTGAGCACGACTGTCATGGATGCAGGAGGTAGAGCCATGTAGGAGCAATTGCCGAGGAGCGGAAGCTTCGCCTGCAAGCGGCAAGCAAAGCTTGCACTCCAGCTGAAAACTTACTCCTTCGTCCATACAATCGTGGATCTCGGCATTTTCTGTCGGGATGACGAATTGTACGACATTCATGCACTTTAAGCGGGAGCACTTTTTTAGCCTTTCGTCTTTAGCCTTTAGCCTTTAATACAAACCACCGGCTCCAGTTTGGCGACTTTTCGGGCCAGACCTGCCCGGTCTGCGACATCCACCACCGCACTGACATCTTTATAAGCCAAGGGTGCTTCTTCGGCCACACCGCGCATCGACGGGCTGCGAATAATGATGCCTCGCGCAGCCAGTTCGTCTATTACCGTTCTGCCTTGCCATTGTTTAGTTGCCTGGCTGCGGCTCATTGCCCGCCCCGCGCCATGACAGGCCGAACTGAATGAGCACTGTTCGCTGTCTTTGGTGCCGCACAGCACATAAGAACTGGTGCCCATGGAACCGCCGATCAGCACCGGTTGACCGACTTCTTTAAATACGGATGGCAAATCGGGATGGCCCGGACCGAAAGCGCGGGTTGCGCCTTTGCGGTGTACGTACAGCGATTTTTTCCGGCCGTCAATCGTATGCTGTTCCACCTTGCAGGTATTGTGCGAGACATCGTAGAGTAAACCGAGATGGATGTCGGGAAATATCGTCGCAACAGCCTGTCGGGTTAAATGGGTGATAATCTGGCGATTGGCTAATGCGCAGTTGATGGCCGCCCGCATCGCGCCCAGATATTGCTTTCCTAATGGTGAATTTAACGGCGCGCAGGCCAGTTCGCGATCCGGCAAGGCGATATGGTATTGAGCCGCCGACATTGCCATGTCTTTCAGAAACTCGGTGCCGATTTGATGGCCCAAACCTCTGGAGCCGCAATGAATGGTGATGACAACATCATTAACCCGCAAACCGAATGTTTTGGCGACAGCTTGGTCAAAAATCTCCGCGACCCGCTGCACTTCCAGATAATGATTGCCGGAACCCAGGGTGCCCATTTCATCTTTTTGCCGTTCCCTGGCTCTGGGGGAAACGTATTTGGACTCAGCACCGGCCATGCAGCCGTGTTCTTCAATGCGTTCCAGATCCTGCTGTTCGCCATAACCCTGATCAATCGCCCATTGTGCGCCGCCTGTCAACATGCCGTGCATGCTTTTATGATTCAGGTGTATCTTGCCCCTGCTGCCGACACCGGCAGGAACCGTGCGGTATAAAGCATCCGCCAGCGCCTGTTTATGGGGCTGTAATTGGTCTATGGTAAGGCCGGTATGCAAGGTGCGGACGCCGCAGGAAATATCGAATCCTACGCCGCCGGCCGACACCACCCCGCCTTGATCGGGATCAAAAGCGGCGACACCGCCGATCGGAAAACCGTAACCCCAGTGTGCGTCAGGCATTGCATAGGCGGCTTCAACAATGCCCGGCAAGGTCGCGACATTGGTGATCTGCTCGTAGACTTTCTGGTCCATATCCTCCAGCAATTGCGCGTCGGCATAAATAATCGCCGGAACGCGCATGGCGCCTTTAGGCTCAATTTCCCAGCAGGTTTCGTCGCGTTGTATGAATTGACGGGTATCCATTGATTCTCTCCTTTAATCTAAAAACGGCAATTGATCCACGAAAAGCACAAAAAGCACGAAAATTCCAAGCGGGGCGGGGTTTGCAACCCCGCTCCTATCGTTTTCTCGATGTCTAAGCAACGTGACTACACTTAACTAAAGCAAAACGTTTCGTACGGGGCAACATGCCCCGTACGGCTTAAGTGTTGGTTTTTTTTCGTGCTTTTCGTGGACAAATCTCTGTATTAAGGTTGAAGCCGAAGCCGAAGAGTAACGGGGGTTGCAACCCCGTTACTCACGTTTTGTAAGTTGTCGACGTATTTAAACGTTTCGGACGGGGTTGCAAACCCCGTCCGGCTTGGGGGCTTTCTAAATTCAAATATCGACAATTCCAAGCGGGGCGGGGTTTGTAACCCCGCTCCTATCGTTTCCGCGATGCCTAAGCAAAGTGGCTACACTTAACTAACGCAAAACGTTGCCTACATGGCAGTGATTGCTTCCGGCAATCATTCTGCATTTCCTCCATCCATGGAGGTCAGATGTAGGTAAGGGGCGTTAGCAGGAGCGGAAGCTTTTCGGACGGGGCAACATGCCCCGTCCGGCTTGAATATCCATTTATCTCATCCTCTAAACATCGACAACACATTGGGCAACCCACGCGTCATCGGCTTGCTGATAGACACGCAGCCCGGTAAAAGTAGCGCCCTTGATTTCCACGGCAGGCTGATGTTTTTGCCGGTCAACGGCTTCGCCAAAGGCTGTCGCCGATAATTTGCCGTTATCAATAGCGACCTCATAGCGATTGAACAGTAAACCGTGTGCAGACATTTCATAAACCAGTTCATTGAGCCAGCTGACTAATAGCAGTTCTGTGTCGGGCGCTTCGCAATAGATGCAGACGACTTTTGATGCCGAAACCAGGTCAAGATTCGTGACTACTGCGGTCATGGCGACAGCGGCTTGTTCAAACGCCTGTTCAAGCGTAGGCGCAATGCCGCGTATGCCGATGTCCGCGTCGTGTTCAAAATGTTCCCAGTGGGGTGTTATCGATTTACTGTTCAATGGTCGACCTCGCTATATGAAATATGTCAGACAGGTTTTAATAGTAAATACACGCCAATTCCCATCATCGCCAGGCCGCTGATTAATTTGAGCAGGCGTCCTTCCTTTTCCTGAAGCCGTCGTTGGCTCAGCGTGATGATGCCGATGGTCAAAATAACAATGTCATCGAACATATAGGCCAGATTGTACAGTAACAAATAGCCGTAATAGTTCATCGAACTTAGCTGTTTCAACGTTAGAATTCGTGTGTACAGTGCGGGAAAACCCGAGGTACACATGAATTCGACAATCTGCACCAAAATAGCCAGCAGTACCGCCCCGATCAGCGCGCCTCTAAGGTTTTTTGCCTGGAGAATTTGCCGAATTCGGGCATATATGTCGGGTTTGGCAGTATCCGGAATCGATAATGACACCCCCCGCCCGTAAAACCGGAAATCCTTGAGATTAATCAGTCCGGTTAGCAAGGCGATGGCTGCAATGATGATTTCCGAAAGTCGGGAGAGACCGATCAGCAGGAACAGGTTGAGCCAAGCCGCCATGAAAATGAAATAAACCAGACCCTCCACGGCGACGAATGTACCGGCGATGGCGAACATCCGTATCCGGTCATTCATGGATGCGAGCAACGAGATCATCAGCATTAATACCCACAGAGAGCAAGGATTGAAGCCGTCCAGCAAGCCCATTGCCAGCGTGAACAGGGGTAAACCAAGCTCGTCCAGCGACAGTCTGTAACCGAGGAAGTCGAGGTGTTGCGCGGCTTCACAAGATGCGTCCGCCTTTATTTCGCAACTGCCTGAACTATCCTGAATTTTGGGTGTCCGGATTTTAGCAAGCGCGCTACGGATGAGCTGATCGGTGCCTGCCTCCTTTGAATAACCGAAGATTAATTGCCCGCCCACCTGAAAAGCAGGCACTCTTATTGATTTTATGCCCTGATTCTTGGCGAGGATCTGTAATCGTTCCAGTGCGGATGGTTCCAAAATTACGTCATGAATAATGACGCTCAGCGTGGGTTGTTCGCGTTTGAGCGCTTGCAAAAAAACCTCCGCGTCAGCGCAGTGCGGGCAACCCTGTTGCACGAAGGCTTCAATATCGGCAGATTCGTCGGTTTTTGTCGGCAAAGCGCTTGTTACCCCGGCGAATGTCATCGGGCTCAATCCAAAGGTTGAGAGCCATACGAAAACAAAAAACCATCGGGTAATAAACAAGCCGGTTATCGATTTCAAGGATACCCTCCAGTCAAGCGTCCAATTTTATTTTGAATTCTCTATTAAACAATATTGAGAGGCCGGCAAAAATGTTTATATCAGAGTTGTAGCGGAATATTAAGAATATACTATCAATGAGTCGAAACAAATACGTAGTTTAACTTATTGAAACGCAATGAAATAAATCTATTATGCTTGTATCGGTTCATCCGAAAACCCATAGTCGGCAAATTAACATAACCTCTCATTGGACTTCATCGTCAATGTGAATATCATCAAAAGAGGAGAACGCCATGAGAAGAATCTATTTTTTAGTTCCCAATATTGAAATCACCCATAAAATCGTCGAAGAGCTCCAGGCTGAGGGCATAGAAGATCGCCATATTCATATCCTGGCGAAAAGGGACACGCCGCTTGAAGGTCTCCCCGAGGCCGGGATGTCCATAAAAACCGACTTTCTTCCCGCAGTTGAGCGTGGAGTTGCATTAGGCGGCTCAACGGGATTATTGGCAGGGTTAATTGGTTTGCGCTTTGCGGGGTTTGCCATTGCGGGCGGGCCGCTTTTAGGGATCATTATGGCAGGCGCAACCATCGGGTCTCTGATGGGCGGGTTGGCGGGAATGAATTCGGGCAATTCAAGGTTAAAACAGTTTGAAGAAGCCATCGAACAGGGCGAACTCCTGGTGCTGGTTGATATTCCTCGGGAGCGGATAGAGGCTATCAGGAAATTGGTGACAAAACATCATCCTGAAGCGGAGTTTGAGGGCATCGAACCGATTTTTCCGCCGTCTTATTAATAAATCATTACGCCTCTCAGTCCCACGGTCTGAATATTTTTTGTAAGGTTTATCGTTCTCCTAACGACTTACGGTAATATCGTAACCGACAAAGGAGAACGAACTAAAATGATTACAAGCGTCTTATTCATTACCGTTTGTTTTCTGGCGTATGCCAATGGCGCCAACGACAACTTTAAAGGTGTCGCGACCTTATTCGGCAGCGGCACGGCGAATTACCGCCTGGCTTTAAGCTGGGCAACGCTGACGACTCTGGCCGGTTCGATTTGCGCACTGTTTCTGGCGCAAACCTTGATGGTCAAATTCTCCGGCAAGGGCCTGGCGCCTGATGCGCTGATTCAATCACTGCCGTTCATGATTGCGGTAGCCGGTGGCGCGGGGATGACAGTGATTCTGGCGACCCGCTTCGGTTTCCCGATTTCAACCACTCACGCCTTGTTGGGTGCAATGGTGGGCAGCACGTTGTTGGCAACAGCGGGCGACATGAATCCCGCACCCTTGTTAAAAAATTTTGTCCTGCCGCTGCTATTAAGTCCGCTTGTCGCGCTGTTGCTGGCGGCGTTGCTGTATCGGCTTCAGCATAAACTGTCAGTGTTTAATCAACCTTTATGCTTATGCGTGGAACAACCTGACAACCTTGTGCTTACAGGTTCCTCCAACACAGCAATGGCATTATCGGCTGATCCCTCATCCGCACTCATCGTAGCCCCACAAACGGTTTGCGCTGACCGCGACGTTGATGTCGTATTGGGCTTTGATGCTCGGCGCATGCTTAACAGCCTGCATTTTTGCAGTGCCGGGGCAGTGTGCTTTGCCCGCGGCCTCAACGACACGCCGAAAATGGCCGCATTATTGTTGCTGGCGCCCGGTTTTAGCCTGCAATGGATAATTGTCGTGATTGCCGTAGCAATGCTGCTGGGCGGACTATTCAACGCCAGGCGGGTGGCGGAGACCATGAGCCGTAAAATCACCCCGATCACCCAGCCCCAAGGTCTTTCAGCCAACCTGACCACCGCATTGCTGGTGATTTTTGCCAGTAAACTGGGCATGCCGGTATCCACTACCCATGTCTCGGTCGGCGCCTTGTTCGGTATCGGCCTGACCGGCGGCAAGGCAAATAACGATATAATCGCCTTGATTGCATTATCCTGGCTGCTAACGCTACCTTGCGCGGCATTATGCTCAGCCGTTATCTACGCCGTTAGCCCCCTTTTTTAACCTGAAACACGAGAGAAGAAAAACCCATGACCACTACCAGTATCGAAATCAACGAATCCGTCCGCCATTATTACGGTCAGGTTTTGCAATCCACCAATGACCTGAAAACCAGCGCCTGTTGCAGCATCGACGCGATGCCCGGTTACTTAAAAGCTTTGCTGGCCGGTCTGCACCCGGAAGTGCTGGAACGCTTTTACGGCTGCGGCTCGCCGCTGCCCCCGGTGTTAACCGGCAAGACCGTGCTGGATTTGGGCTGCGGTTCCGGGCGCGACTGCTATCTGTTGTCGAAACTGGTCGGTCCTACAGGTCGGGTGATCGGCGTCGACATGACGCCGGAGCAACTGGAAGTGGCGGTGCGTCATCGCGACTGGCATGCCGAGCGCTTCGGTTACGCCAATGTCGAATTCCTGCACGGCCATATCGAAAACCTGGCGGCTGTCGGAATCGACGACAACAGCATCGACGTGGTGGTCTCCAATTGCGTGATCAACCTGTCGCCGGAAAAACCACGGGTGCTGGCGGAAATATTCCGGGTACTGAAACCGGGCGGCGAACTGTATTTTTCCGATGTGTTCGCCGACCGCCGTATCCCGGCCGCCTTGCGTCAAGACCCGGTTTTGCTGGGCGAGTGCCTGGGCGGCGCCTTGTATTGGGAAGATTTCAGGCGGATTTTACAGGCGCTGGATTGTCCCGACGTGCGCGTCGTCAAACAGAATCCCATTACTATTGAAGATACTGAAGTTGCCGCCAAAATCGGCATGGTCAAGTTTCACTCGGTCACCGTCCGCGCCTTCAAGCTGCCGCTGGAAGATCGCTGCGAGGATTACGGCCAAGTGGCCTGTTATCTCGGCAGTATCCCGGAACATCCTCACGCCTTCGACCTGGACGACCATCATCATTTCGAAACCGGCCGACCGCTACGGGTATGCGGCAATACCGCCGACATGCTGGCCGCCGGCCGCTATGCAGAACATTTTCAGGTGTTGGGCGATAAATCCCGCCACTTCGGCTTGTTCGACTGTACGCCGGGGCCGCAGGGCGAATCGGCGGCGTCCGGCGGTTCATGCTGTTAAGCAGTGCAACAGAAATGGCGGATACATTATTGACCGAACAAACACTGGCCGCACAACGGCCGGTGCTGTTTCGCTACGCGCTGCTGCAATTGCGCGACAGCGAGCTGGCCGACGATGCGGTACAGGAGACGCTGCTGGCCGCCTGGCAATCGGCAGCGGGCTTTGAAGGCAAGGCAGGTCTGCGCACTTGGCTGATCGGCATTCTTAAGCATAAAATCGCCGATCATTGGCGGCGTAGCGCCCGTGAAGCCGTTGCCCCGACCTTTGACAGAACTGACGAAGACGATGGCGAAGCGGAAGAAGACGATTATTTCGCCAGTAGCGGCCACTGGAACGGCGGCCCCAAAGCCTGGGCCGATCCCGAAGCGGCGTTAAAGCGGCAGGAATTCTGGTTGATCTACGAGGTCTGTCAAAACAATCTGCCGCCGAAAATGGCTAACGTCTTCATGCTGCGCGAACTGGTCGGCCTGGACTCCGACGAAGTTTGCCGGGAAGCCGGGCTCAGCGATGCCAATTACTGGGTCACCATGCACCGGGCGCGGCTCAGGCTGCGCGAATGCCTGGAAATCCGCTGGTTCAACAACACAAAACAGGAGCAACGCCATGCGTAGTTGTCGGGCCGTTTCCGTCCTGGTTTCCCAGGGATTGGATAAAAAATTGAGTTTGCGCGAGCGTTGTTCAGTGTGGCTGCATGTGATGATGTGCACCCGCTGCCGCAATTTCCAAACTCAGAGTCAGTTTATCCGCAAGGCGGCGCGTCGTTACACCGACGATTTGCAAAGCCGGTTAGGCAAAAAATCCTAAATCACAGGTAAATTCGGTTAAAAAACTTAAAAAAATTACCACGAACGACTGCATGGATGCAGTCGTTCGTGGTGAATTAAAGATTTTTAATAGCCTGTTTTAAATCACAGTACGCGCGATGTATAGCGGTATCGGCGCTTCAATTAATTTAAGGTTTAAATATCCTCATCAGCGGTTTTTTCCTGCAATGCCGAAATCAATGGGCATCTCACCTCACTCCGGCTGGTCTGACAACGGGAAATCAGCTCCTGCAAGGCCAGTTCGATACGGCGCAAATCGGCGATACGGCTTTGAACGTCGGCGAGTTTGTGTTCGGCGAGAGCCCGTGCCTCGTCACATTGGCTGCCGTCGGACAATTTTAGCAAACCTGCCACTTCGTTAAGACTGAACCCTAAGCGTTGTGCGGATTTGATAAAAATAATCCGTGCAACATCCACTGTGCTGTAGCGCCGAATACCACCCAAAGGCCGATCCGGTTCGGGCAACAGAGCACGGCGCTGGTAAAAGCGGATCGTTTCGACGCTGACCCCGGCCGCTTTTGCCAGGCCGCCAATTGCCAGACTCCCCAGGTTTTTTTTCATGGCTATTGACTCCGTACTTGAATACGGAAGTAAGCTTACATCAGTTTTACTTGCGAGAGAAAATCCATGTCTGAATCACAACATAGTCGGCACTTTCTGTTTATCGGCGGATTGGGCGCCATTCTTGCGTCCCTCTGCTGCCTGGGGCCGCTATTGCTGCTGGCGCTGGGTTTTAGCGGCGCCTGGTTAGCAAACCTGACCGCACTGGAGCCCTATCGCCCCGTTTTTATCATCCTTTCGCTGGCTGCGTTGTTTTTTGCCTGGCAACGCATTTTTCGACCGCTGCCCAGCTGTCGGCCCGGCGAATCATGCTCCCTATCCCCGGTTCGTAGGCGGCATGCCGTTATCTTCCGGGGTGTGCTGGCGCTGGTTCTGCTGGCGCTGTTTTTTCCTTACCTTCTTCCTTTGTTCTACTAGGCGGCCTTTATGAAACGATATTTTGCTATGCTGATGATAACTCTCGCTGTTAACCAGCCGGTATGGGCGGCATCCAGAACCGTTGCGCTGGCAATACCCGGTATGACCTGTGCCGCCTGTCCTATCACGTTAAAAATAGCGCTTAACCGGGTAACGGGTGTGACTGCGACGACGGTCAACTTTGATAGACGTCAGGCTATGGTGACTTTTGACGATGCCAAAACCGATGTCGATGCACTAATTCGCGCCACCGGCTATGCGGGTTATCCTTCTACGCTTATTCAAGGAGTTGCACCATGAACAACATCATTTTGGAATCCACGCTGGTTTGTCCGTTTTGCGGTCACAGCAAAACCGAGCAAATGCCCACCGATGCCTGTCAATGGTTCTACGAATGCCAGGGCTGTCATAGCCTGCTAAAACCCAAAACCGGCGATTGCTGCGTATTCTGTTCCTATGGCAGCGTCGCCTGTCCTCCGATTCAGCTGCATGGCAAACATTCGGGCTGTTGCGGCTGATGAGCCGTTCAGGCACCTCCACATGCCGGAGCAAATCAACCGTTGCGTTGCCGACCAGCGACTGATTATTCACGTACAAACAAAATAATAAAGTCGCCTACGAGACAGGCTGTAAGCAAGTTGTTGTTCCTATGATTTATGGGCAGCGCCCGACTAATCAGTAGTTATGGGTGTGATGCCAAAGTGTTAAGGCGATTTCCATGAAAGAACATCCCGTAGTTACGCATTTTTAGTAACCAAGAAGACACGAAGAATACGAAGAAAAACATAAACTTCGTATTCTTCGTGTCTTCGTGGTGAATAACAGAACCGAATATGCTTGGTATATTCTTTACCGGACATCGCCTAAGTACCTGCGCTCTCAGTGTATCCCTTTTGCCGGGTCTACCGGTGCAGGTTATACAATCCAGTATCGTGCCGGCTCTTGCTGTTTTTTTTCCTGTGCCGTTACAAAAAAAAAGTTTGTAAGGAATACGGATCAGTCTCCGACTGATGAGGTAGGAAGGCTTGACGGCGTTTGTTGTTAAAACTCTCCTGACAATTCATTAATCACTTTTGGAGTACTCAATATGAACAAAAAAACCTTAACTTTAACCTTGGGCATTGCACTTGCATCTTCTTTATTGAGCATGGCGCCGGCCATCCAGGCCGGTGAAAACCCGTTTGCGATGTCCAGCATCAACACCTCGCAACAATTGGCGACAGCCGACGAAAAAATGAACGAAAGCGGTTGCAGCGGCAAATTGAAGGAAGGCAAGTGCGGCGAAGGTAAATGCGGGGCCAACAAAAATAAAGTGAAAGAGGGTGGCTGTAGCGGTGCCGCCATGCCGGAAGAAAAAATGAAAGAAGGGGGATGCAGCGGCAAAATGTAGTAACCCCAAAGCCGCATGTAACTGATAGGGGCTATTTATAGTTGTCCGGAAAAGTTTTCCTGATTAGCAAGATGCTTCAGCCAAACACGTATATGCTGACGAAGGAAGCGCATCGTTCTCGATGGATAGGCTTGATATGGCTGCGCTTCACTGCGTTCAACACATCTACGAGCTGTTGTGGGGGCGACTTTAGCCGCCCCCACAACACAGCCACAATCCATGCCAGAGCGACGGCTTTTTAGTGCTAGCTGAAGCATCTTGCTAATCAGGAAAGTTTTTTTCTCCCTGCTGTTTCAAACCTAAGGTCATCCGCTGTAGGGCGTGCCGTGCGCGCCTTAGCTACTGCTGCTGAGCGGCAGCGGCCGGTTAAGCGTCGATTTCCGGCTTAAGTCCCTGTTAATCGCCGACAAAACCATTCACAATCAACGTTAAGCGTCTACGCAATATGAAGGGGAAATATGCACAAAAAACACCTGATCTGGCTGCTGCCGATAGCGGTAGCAGCCTTCTTTCTGTTTGACGGCTCGCAACTGTTAAGTCTGGACAACATTCGTGAGCATCGGCAGGCATTGACGGACTTTACCGACCGGCATTACCTGTTGATGCTGATTGCTTGCGGTATCGGGTACAGCCTGTTCACCGCGTTAAGCCTGCCCGGCGGTACGGTGTTGTCGCTGTTGCTGGGTTTGCTGTTCGGGCGCTGGGTGGGCACCTTGTTGATCGTGATTTCCGCTACCTTAGGGGCGACGGCACTGTTCCGGCTGACGCGTTACCTGTTGGCGGACTGGGCCGAACGGCGTTTGCGCAGTAACGCACTCGCGAAAAAACTGCTGGACGGCTTTCAGGCCGATGCCTTTAGTTACCTGCTGTTTCTGCGTTTGGTGCCCGCGTTTCCGTTCTGGCTGGTGAATTTGGCTCCGGCGTTTACACCGGTATCTCTGCGGGTTTATGTCATCACCACTTTTATCGGCATCATGCCCGGCAGTTTCGTGTTCGCCAATCTGGGGCAATCTTTGGGCAGCATCCAGCGCCTGGATCAATTACTGTCAACGCAAACCTTGCCGGCCTTTAGCCTGCTGGGCGTATTGTCGCTGCTGCCTGTATGGTTGAAACGCTTTCAGGCCAAACGAGTGAGCGGAGAATAGGCATGAGAGGATTGTTCATCGTATTATTGGCGGTTTTAGTTGTACAGAACTTGGCTGCCGAACCTAAGCTAATACTGGGTGAATTCAGTCGCAGCCGGCTCGATGGCTGGGAGCGCAAAGATTTTAAAGGCGAAACCCGTTACCAGTTGCAAACCTTGGATGGTGTTGTGGTGCTGAAAGCCGATAGCCAAGCCGCAGCTTCAGGGTTGTTCAAGGAGCAGCGTATCAATCTCGAACAAACGCCGTTCCTGAATTGGTCGTGGCGCATTGCCGACCGCTTGAGAGGGCTGAATGAACAAAGCAAGTCCGGAGACGATTACGCCGCCCGTATTTATGTAGTAGTCAAAGGCGGTCTGGCATTTTGGCAGACCAAGGCGATTAATTATGTCTGGGCGAGCAACACGGCAAAGGATAGCGTCTGGCCCAACGCTTTTGCCGGCGATCATGCGATGATGCTGGCGCTACGCGGCCCTGAGGCGGCGTTGAACGTCCGGTACAGCGAAAAACGCAATATCAGGGCCGACCTGCAAAAGCTGTTCGGCGAAGATTTACGCACTATCGATGCGGTGGCGCTGATGACTGATACCGATAATAGCGGCGGACAAGTTTCCGCCTTTTATGGCGACATCTGGTTTTCCAAGGATTAACAACGCGCATGACACCCAACCGCTACTCGCAGGCAGCGCAAAAAGTCAGTCATTTCGGCAGGGAAGCCGTAATCCAAGACCATGAATGGTAACTTTGCAAGTGTTCTGCTGCTTGAGTTAGGCGTATGCGTCCACATCCCCCCTTCGACTACGCTCAGGACAGGCATGTGACTGGATACTGGCATTACAGCTTACATGGCTGGCAAAGCCATGGGGACCGGGTATTTATCTTTGTGTTTTGAACGGGACGGGGCAGCCGCTCAATTCCACATTAAGCCCAATTAATTGCCGGTGTTTGCAGCCATGCAGGACAGGCGGCCGGCAACCCTGGACGGTTGCCGAACTGTGTTCCCGCGCAGGATTGTCCAAGACCGTGTTATCGGAGAAATTTGCCGCCCTGATCGGCAGTTCGCCGATTGAATACCTTATCGCCTGGCGGTTGCAGATTGCGGCACGCTGGTTGATGGAGCCGGGCATGAGTGTAGAACGGGTGGCCGAACGTTGCGGATACGATTCGGTACCGGCATTTGGCAAGGCGTTTAAGCGTTATTTTGGCGTCTCGCCGGGAGAGTTTCGGCGTAGCCGGGAAGCAAACGACTGACAAATGGTGATTCCAATATCACTGCCAAGTACAGGATGATCCGCGACCCATCGTCTTGTTCAAAATTAGCGGCGGTGCGGTTTGATGATACGCCGGCCATGACGCAAGCCGCTGCCGACCAGAAAAAGCAGGGCGAGGCCGAAAAGGACTAACAGCCAATGGCCGTATATGTCCGGCAATTTGCCGCTATGCAGGGGATACAGCAGCATGGTCCAATGAGAGGATGGCGTTTTGAGTTTAAGCAGCGTTCCATTTTGACCATCCACGAACCCCCAGCTTCCGTCCAGGAAGCGAAAACGCCACGGCTGGTTCGCAGTGGCCGGAAAGTAGATGCGCTCCAACGGAGAGTCGCGGTAACCATTAACCGCTGCATCGACCAGTCTGGGCAATGGCAGCATCGTTAGCCGCTGCGTGGAAGTTGGCGTCACCATCGCTGGCGGCGGGTCCAGCCATTGCATCAAAGGCCCGGCGAAGTTGAGCAGCGCTCCCAGCAAGGCCAGAACGGTAATGGGCCCGCCCAGCAGCAGTCCCGATTGCCGGTGAATCGCTACTGCTCCAGGGCAAAACTTTATCCTGCGCCGCTGCCGATTTGCCGTCGCACTGCGCCTAAACCATAGCCACACCCCCATCGCCCAAAGGAACAGAGTCCCCAGGCCGGCCATGCTGGCGGCGATCTTTCCGGGCAGGCCCAACACGCTGCCGCGGTGCAGTTCCCGCAGCCAATCCAACCAATCCAAATCAGCAGCGCCCTTCACCGCCAGAATGTCGGCTGTGCCGGGATGGACAAATACCAGCAGCGGTTCCGGCCCGGCTAGCCGGGCCCTTGCGCTACGCTCCGGAGCCGTTGGCAGGAACAGCACCTCCATGCGGTGGCGGGGAAAGTGGCGCCGGACTGATTCGGCCAAGGTATCGGCATCGAGCGACTGGTACACCGGGGTTGCCAAGCGATAGGGCGGCGCAGCGTAGCGCAGATCGTCATAGAAGCTCAGCACGATGCCGCTGGCGGCAATGATCAGCAGGGGGAAGGCAATCGCTATCCCCAGGTAAAGATGGCAGAACCACAGTTTCTTGGAAATAGCCGCGCTCATGGCAATGCCGGGGTTTTCCAGCTTTGCAGGTGTGCCTTGAATGCCCGGAAAGCGACGCCACGCTCATCGCCCAGCAGGAAGGCGTGAACGCCGCGCCGCAGCCAGTATTCCCCTTGTTCCGGCAGACGCGGCACGGCACAGAACGACACATCGTGTTTGCGGCAGGCATCGGCGACGGTCAGGATGGCGGCCTGCACTTCCGGATGCTGGGCCTGGCCGGGCACGCCGTAAGATTGGGACAGGTCGATCGCCCCCTCCAGCACCAGATCGATACCCGGCACGGAGACGATGGCGTCGATGTTTTCCACGCCGGCCCGGTCCTCGATCATGACCGCGATCAGCAGCTCGGCGTTGGCCTGTTCGAAATAGGTCGGCAGGTCCAGTCGGCCGAAGCCCGTGGTGCGGCCGCCGCTGATGCCGCGTTGGCCCAGCGGGTGGTAGCGGCTGGCGCTGACGACGGCTTTTGCTTCGGCACGGCTTTGCACGTGAGGGACGACGATGCCTTGCGCGCCGCTGTCCAAAGCGCGCAAAATCGCACCGGCATCCATGCCGGGCACGCGCACCAAGGCCGTAAGCCCGGCGCATTCCGCGGCCCGGATCATGTTTTCCAGGGTTTCCGGATTGGTGTTCACATGTTCCAAATCCAGAATAACGAAGTCGTATCCAGCGTAACCCAGCATTTCCACCAGCAACGGCGCCGGTACCGAATTCAGCAGCCCGTACACCGCCTTGCCGTTGCGCAGGGAATGCTTCAGTCTATTTGTTTGCAGCATGAACCGGCTCCTGCGCTGATAGATAGATATGCTGCGGGTGCGGGTGGCGCAGAAAATCGTGGTGGGAGATATGCCAGGCGTAGGCGCCTGCATAAGGAAACACCAGCAGGTCGCCGACCCGCAGCCGCTCCACCGGCGCATCGCCGGCCAAAACGTCCTTGGGTGTGCAGAGCTGGCCCACCACGGTGATGCTGGCCTGTTCCACGCCGGGCCGGGGAAACGGATAGGGCCAGTGCTCGCGTGGCAATACGAAAAACGGATGGCTATGGCTTTGGGCATAGGGCGTGCGGAAATGGTGGGTGCCGCCGCGGCCGACCGCAAAATGGCGGCCGAAGCATTGCTTGATATCCAGTACCTGCATCACGTAATAGCCGCAGGCCGCCGTCAGGTAGCGGCCCGGTTCGAAGCGGATGCGCCAGTCCTGCATGTTTTCGCTGTTCACCAATGCCGCCAAGCCGATGCTGAACGTCGGCCAGTCGAATTGCCGGTCGGGCTCGCGGTAATTGATGCCGATGCCGCCGCCCACGTTGAGATGGTTAATGGTTAGCCCGAATTGCTCCCGCCATTGCCGCGCCTGACGGAAGTAACGCGCGAGCAACGCCAGATGGGCGTCGGCGTCCAACTGGTGGGACATCAGGTGGAAGTGGAAACCGTGTAAACGGATTTCCGGGTGTCGTGCCAGCCATGCCAGGCATTCGGGCAGTTGGTCGGAATCGATACCGAATTGGGTGGCCCGGCCGCCCATGGTCAAGGTAGTGGTCGGCACGCCGTCCAGGGCCAGATTGATACGCAGCAGCACATCGGCTTGCCGGTCTGCGCGTCGGGCCAGCCAGGCGAGCCGCCGCAACTCGCCCAGGCTTTCCGCGTGCAGCAGTTCCACGCCTAGCTCCAACGCGGAGGCCAGCTCCGTATCCAGCTTGCCGGGTCCGCCGAAAATCACCGGCATATCCGGAAAATGGCTGCGTACCCAAGCCAGTTCGCCGCCGGATGCGACCTCGAAACCGCACACATGAGGCGCCAGGGTTTGCAGAATCGGCAGGTCGGAATTCGCCTTGACGGCGTAAAAGAGTTCGCAGTTGCCCGGCAGCGTAGCGGCCAAATCGGCGGCATGCCTATCCAGTGCCGCCAGATCGTAGATATAGGCGCACAGCGGCTCATCGGTACAGGCGCGCTGCGCGGCTTCGGCCACGCGGGTTAACTCCCGGTTCATGTCACGCATCCCCCAGGTAGGCCAACGGGCTGGGCAACGGCAGATAGGTGGCATCGCGATCCGGACGCTTGTAAAAACGGTTGATCAGGTTGGCCTTGGCAGGGAAGGGCGCTCCGGACAGCAGGGCATTGATGCGCCGTGTCGCGTTCGGGTTGCCGTGCTGCACCAAGTAGTGGCGCAACTGGTGGCCGACGATACGCCACAGACGCGGCTCCAGGGACGGGCGCAGGGCGCTCAACTGCGCCACGGCCTCACAGAAATTGTTGACCAGCAGGCAGTAGGCGATGCGGTTCCAGCCCTGATCCTCGCTATAAAACAGCGCTTGTCGTACCCTTGCGTCGACGGCGTCAAGCGGAACTGCGTTGAATCGTCCCGCTACCAGCTTGACGCCCTCGAAATCGCGCAGCCAGACGTGGCTGGGCCAGTCAGCGGTCAGGCCGATCAGTACGTTCTGCAAGTGCGGTTCGAAAACGATGCCGTGGTCGAAAAAGCAATGCAGCACCGGCGGCAGCAGTTGTTCCACATACGCCGAGAACCAGTCTTCCGCTATCGCATCCCACGGCGCGGCCTGCCTTTGCGCCAGCCTGTCGATGATGCTCGCCAGCCGTGTCTGGCCTCGCGTATGATTGCCGAACAGTGAACCGGCAAGTAGCGGCGTTGCCCCGCCGGTGTCTATCGGGTCCAATCCCTGGCGCAGGATCAGGCCGAAACCTTCCGCCGCTTCCCGCTCGGCTGGGGTTTCATTGTTACCCAGACGTATAGACGCGTAGGCCGGTTCCTCCAGTATCCGCAGGGTAGGGAATTGTGCCGCCAGGCGCGGGCCGACGGTCCGCATGATGCGGGTGACTTGCAGCGCCCCCTCCAGCTCGTAAATGGCATTCTTGCGCACGCAATTGGTGATGCGCACATGCAGGGAACATTTGTAAAAATAGGGATTGTCCGGGTGGAACAAGGTGCGTATCGATGAAGTGGCGAAATAGGCCGGTCCCTGCGGACCCAGGTCGCGCAGCCGATCCTGTTCAAGGGCCGTCTGCATGGCCGGTCGGGACAGCAAGTAGCGCGCTTGCCAGGGATGCGTCGGCAGCAGGGCGAAATCGTCGTCCGCTTGCAGGCCGGCGGGCGCCTGGGCAGCCAGCAGGGCGTCGGCGGATTCCGGCTGCAGCGATTCCTGGAGCCAGTGTTCGCGGCGCACCGCGAAATAATGCAGCGGGAAGGCGGCGCGCAACTCCGGAGCGTAGCGTTGCACATCCGCAGCCGAAAAGCCTTGCCGACTCTTCGGAGCCGGATGGAACGGGTGGCCGAACGCCAGCGACTGCTCGGAATCCAGATAGGCGGCCAAGGCTTCGCTGGGTACTGCCGGTTGCGGTACGGCGAGAATCGCGGCGGTTACCGCGACGCTGCCGCGGATTTGTTCCAGCAGTTCCTCGTTGAACGGTACGTCGTTTTGGCTAGCCAGGTCGCGCAGCAGCAGCGTGGCCAAGGTGCGCCAGTCCAGAGGCGCCCAGGGACGGCCCGGCGACTTGTGGTAGAAAGGCGAACGATAGCGGTAATTGCCGGTAGCCGAAGGCTGGTCGACCGCCACTAACAGCCGTTCCCCGCTGTGCGGCAACAGGATGTGCATGGCTTTTCCTCCGCCTTGCCCCAGCGCCGCGCGCAACGCCATAGGCCAATCGCCCTGGCCGAACAGCGGGCCGATGCCGATTTGACCGGCCGGGCCTGCAACTTCGCGGCAATAGCAATTGAGCAATGTCTCCAGGCTGCGCTGGTTGGCTTGATCTTCGGCCGAGCAAGTTTGGTAAAAAATTTGCAGTGCTTGGTGTCCCATGATTTGTCTCCAGAGTGTCAGATATTTTCGGTGTGCCGGCGGCAAAAGCTCGAAACTGCCAGCCAGCCGGCGGCTGCGGTCATAATCCCGCCGCCGAGTAAAAAAGGTGCCTGCGGGCCGAAACCGTCCACCATGGCTCCGGCGGTCAGGCCGGCGGCTACCGCGCCCCATTTCGAGCCGCTTTCCAGCCGGCCGAAGGTGCGTCCGGCATTGCCTTCGCGCACCAGCGCCGCCACCAGGGCATGCAGTACAATAAAGCCGCCGGTCATGGCCAAGCCCATCAGCGTCCGCCACAGAATCAATCCCGCCAGACTTTGCGTCTGGGCCTGGCCGAACAGGGCGACAGCCATTAACAGGAACATCCATGCCGGCCCGGCCGGCGACACCCGTTGCCCGAAACGGCCGGTTAAGACGCCGGCCGTGACCAGGTAAAGCAGGTTGGGCAGACCGAACAGCAGACCGGCCAGTTCGACAGAGACCGATCCCAGTCCTTGGGCGTAAGGGATGAAGTAAGGGAAGGTAGCGACGGTGGCGAAAACGAAAGCAAATTGCAGCATGTAAACGTTGTTTGCCGGCAGCAGCGGTCGGCCTGCGGCGGTGTTTTTCGGCCGATAGTCGTCGTGTGCGGTTTTCGCCGGTTCGGGCAGTATCCAGAGCAGCAAGGCTGCGGCCAGCGGCAGCAGGGCCAGGTAGCGGTAAAGTTCTATCGGCGAAACCGAGGCGGCGAACAGCCCCAGCACGGCGGGCGCCACCACCAGGGCGGCGCGCGCCGAGCCTTGCATCAGGGTCAGACTGCGGGCCAGGGCGGGACCGCTGGACATTGTCGCCAGATAAGCATTGGAAGCGGCGAAGGTACCGCCCAGCATCCCCTGCAAAGCCAAGGCCAGGAAGAACGCCGTGGTGTCATTGCTGTAGCCTGCCAACAGGAAACTCGCCGACAGCCCCAGTTGCGCGCGCAGCAATGAGATTTTTTTGCCGATGCGGTCGGCAAACAGACCCCACCAGGGACTGGACAGCGCCGTGAAAAACGTCGGGACGACGTAAAACCAGCCGACCAGGTAAGCGTTGCTGTTGTGCAGCGACTTGCTGAGTATCAGCGCGAAAAACGGCGGCATGCCCAGGGCGGCGAAAGCCGCGATAAAGTGGCAAAACATGACCACCATCACCATGCGGCGTTGGGCGACAGTCACAAGCTCTCCTTCAGAAAGTTAGGCCCGCTTTTGCCGTAGAACTTATTAACGTCGGCGGCGCCTGTTGCGGCTTTGGGTTTCAGGCTGGCTGCGGTGAGCAGGTATTTGACGTATTGTCGATCATCTTCCAGCAGGGTGCGACGCGCCAGGGCGGTATCCTCCCCTTGCCGGGCCAGTTCCGTAAGCAGCGCCTCTATCTTGTCGCGCACGCAGCCGTAGAGTTGCCGACGGGTCAAGTGGCCGATACCTGCCAATCCTTCGATCAGAACGGCGACATTGAGCTGCAAGGTGATGGTGGTGAACATCTGTGCCAGCGGCAATTCGTCGTCCACTACGATGCGGCGGTCCTGCAAGCTGTCCGCGAACGCCGCCAGTGTCGGCCAGCGGGCGGCGAGACGGGCGCCCTGGATGCGCGGCGCGTCATTGTCTTTGAGCAACAGGCGCAAGGTCGGCGCCTCGGTGCCGAGCACCAGCATGGTATTTTGCTGGTTGGATTCCAGCGCGATGCCGTAGCGCAGCCACAGAACCAGGTGAGTGCGTAAGGTTGACTCCAGATAGGCGTCGAGAAAATCCTCCAGCCGGCCGGCAAAAAAACGCTGCGCCAGTTCTTCGGCCACCAGCAGGCCTTGCGGCGTTGCCGCGAGCAGGCCCGCGACCGGCACCACGGTAGCCTGCTCCAGTCCCGCCGGATAGCGGCGCAGGATGTAACCCAGTTCGGGCAGATGGTTGATGTGGGCGCCCATGCTTTCATCGGTCAGCAGCAAGCGGCCGGCGATGTCCGCGTCCTGCGCCGCTATACGGCTCAGCAGGCTTTGCACGGCATGGCCGTCGGCGATGGTGCCGGGCTTGATGGTGCGTATGTTCTTGCCGCCCAAGGTGCGGATGGCCATCGGCAATTTGATGTGCAGCCCCGGCTTGCCTTGCACGACCAGGGTGCGCACCGACAAGGTGGGCAGAACTTCCAGATGGGATTTTGGCGCCAGCATGAGCTTGCCTTGCAAGCTGTGCGTCTCTGCCAGCGCATCCAGCATCTGCTGCGTAAACAACGGATGAACCGGCAACAGCACATGGTCGTCGCTCAATCGGGCGTCGAGCCCGACTTCTGCAAAGCCGGGACATAGTTCTTGCAGGCTTGTTGCGGCCTCCGGCCCGAAATGAATAGCCCTGGCCGCCGCTACCCAGCGCAACTGAAAAGGGCGCTGGAATTCGGGAGCGTATAAGACGAGATCGTCCGGGGATAAACCCAGTTTTGCGCGCGCCGTGGGATATAAGGGGTGATCGAGAAACGCGGCCAGCCGCTCGTAGTGCAACTGCCGCTCTTGCCAGCGCGGGCTGAGGTGCGCACATTGGCCGCTACGCTGCACTTCGGCAAAATATCGCTGCCGCTCTTGTGCGCACAGGACGCCGTGCTCGACGGCGGTGAGGCATTCCTGTGCATAGTCGGCAAAATCCGCCGCCGATGCCTGGTCCAGTCCTTGCCGGAACAGCGCGAGAATGGCGGATATGTCGTCCAGCCGATCATAGCCGCTGCTGCTTTGCCACAGCAACGGCAGATCATATAGCGCCCATTCCTGCATGAAGGTACAAGGCCGGACCGGAATCCACAGGCAGCCGTCGCCCAGATGCTCGACGGCGAGCCAGTGACCGGGCCGCACCGGCGGGTCGGACCATGGCGCGTCGGCCGCCGGGACAATGCGTCCCCGGCTTAGCGTTTCGCGCACATCTTCCCGCAACAGCGCATCGACGACGCGCCGGCAGATATAGTCCTGCTGGCTTCTCATGAACGAATCTCCCACGCCAAGCCGGCGCCGGCTTGCGCCAAGGCTTGATGCACGGTATCCGCATCCGTGCCGACGCCGGTCAAAACACCCAGGTAATCCTTATTGGAATGCGTGATCGCTATGGTGTCACCGGCCTGGCGCAAGACGCGAAGTCCGATGTCGACTGCTCCGACGCTACGGCTGAACGGCGTGGGGGCGCTGATGATTTGGCCGTCCGTCGAGGGCGTGAGATAACGTATCGCTGCTGCGCGCGGCGCCAACGACAAGGCCGACAGCGGTTCGCCCAAGTGCAGCCGCAGCACGGTTTCGAACAGCGGGATGTCCAGCGTCTGCTCCAGCAGGAAATCGCGCCGGTCGCCGATGCAGCGGTAATTGATTTCGATCAGGCGCGGTCCCTGGGCGGTCAACACGAATTCCGTATGGCAGGCGCCGAAGCCGATGCCGAAACGGACGATCCGGTTCAGCACATCCTGCTGCTCCGCCAACTCGCTGCTCCAATCGGCTTCCAGTTCGACGAAATGCGGCGGCGCCGACAGGCGAACGTGAAATCCGCCCAGGGCGCGCAATCCTTCGCCGTCGCCCAGCGTTTCCAAAGTACACAATGGACCTTCGATATATTCCTCCAATAGCATCACTTGACCGGGCCGCGCTTGCCAAACCGACTGGCAATGGGCGGCGAGTTCGGCGTAATCCCGCGCCAAACCGACTTCCTGGCTGGCGACCCCTTCGCGCGGTTTGACCACGCAGGGGAAGCCTACCTCGGCTGCGGCCTGCGCCAAGCTTTCCAACTCCGATGCTACGGCGTACCGTATCGTTTCGATGCCTTGCTCGCTGAGGTAAGTTCGCATTTCAGCCTTGTTCTTGGCGCGGTAAGTTACATGCCAGTTTTTGCCGGGTAGTCTGAAATAATCGGCAACAATCGCAGTGCTGGTTTGCAGGTGATCGCTGTTGGAAAAAATCGCCGCCGGTTTTTGTCCGCGCCGGCTGATCGCTTCAATAACGGCTAACGGATTGAACACGTCGCAAGCGATGATGGCCTCCGGATAGGCCTGTAGCCCGCTTTGGCTAAAGTGCCGGCGGTGCGCTTCGGCCTGGTCGGTCAACAGCACCGGCGACAGGCCGATGCGGCGCGCCGCCGGCAGAAAGCCGTCGTTGACCGATTCGGTCGGGACATGGGTCAGCAGAATCAATTCTTGGGTATGCATGAGTTTTCCTTATAGATCCATTTGAACGCTGAGCATCACCGAACGTCCCGGTCCCGGCATTCGGCCCAGACTGGTATCCACGCCGCGGAAGTAGTAGTCCTGATTGAACAGGTTGTTGCCGCCAAGGCCGACCCGCATGATGGCCTTGTCCACACGGAAGTCCTTGGTGATTTGGGCGTTCCACAGCCAGTAGCCCGGTATCTTGCCTTTGTCGCCAATGGCGTTTTCCGGCACGGTGTTGGCCGCATCGGTGAATGCGGAACTCAGGTACGAGCCGTTGACGTTGAAATTGACAGTGTCGATGCGGTAATTGCCTTGCAGGCTAATTTGATGATGCGAACTGAACGGCACTTCATTATTTTTAAATGCGACTTGCGCCGTGCCGCTGAACAGGCTGTTCAACTGCTCTGTGTCCACATAGGTGTAGCCCGCCTTGAGATCGAGGCCGGACAGGAAGGACGGCCGCCAGTCCAGTTCGGTTTCGTAGCCTTGATGCTTGGCTTGGCCGAGGTTGCGGAACTTGGTGGCGCCGTTTTCCACGACGCCGACGATTTGATTGTCGAAGTCAATACGGAAATAACTGAACGTGGCGTCGAGCTCCGATAACGGCGACACACGCAAACCGGCTTCGTAGTTCCAGGCCTTTTCCACACCGGTATCGCCTTCCAGGGTAATTTGGGTGAATTGTACCGGCTGCAGGGATTTGTGCAGATTACCGAACAGGAATACTTTATCCGGCCATAAGTGGAAGCCTACGTCGAGGCCGGGCAGCAGTTCGTTGCTGCGATTGTCGACGACCTTGCCGGTCAACCGGTTGTTGCTGGATTGGTCGATCCATTCCGCACGCAAGCCCGGCGTGACGCTAAGCCGCTCATTCCACACGCTCAACGTGTCGCTGGCATAGAGTGCAAAGGCGTCGGTGCCGAAACGGAAGTCCTGGGCATTGAGAACCTTGCCGGTGCTCAGGCGGGTCCGGTCGACTCCCTGCTCGGCGTCTTCGCTGACGTAACGCCCGCCCAACGTGAATTTGTGGTCCAGCCGGCCGGTCTTGGCGCCTACGGTCAGGCGCGGTTCGGTGCCGTAAACGGTGAATGTGCGCGGGCTGGTTTGCGCGCCGTCGGACACCTTGGAGGGATCAAGGTTACATGAGGTCGCGGCAGCATTGAGCAGACAGCCGACGGTGAACTCCCTGTCGCTGGTATGGGCAAAATTGGTCCAGTTGAATTCCGCGGGACTGCCGAACAGGTCGAAATTTTGGTTGTAGACCAAATGCCCGCGCACCGTATCGCCCTGGAACTTGTCATGCGGTCGTTGCGACTGGAAGCGGTCCTGCGCGTAGGCCTTTGGCGACAGGCTGCCCGGCAGTTGGGTATCGGTATTGTAATACTGCAATCCGGCCTTGATAGAAGCGTTGTCGGTGACGAACCAATGGGCATCCAAGGCCAGGTTTTCCACTTCCGTATCCGAATGGGCGCGAGACGAATCGCCAAGCAATGTGTTGGCCTGGAATTGCAGGCCCAGCCTGTCGTTCACGAAACCGCCGGCGCGCAGGTAGCTGTCGGTAAGCACGTTGCCGGTGTCGGTGGAAATGGTCAGCGCCTCTCTTAGGGTGGCGCTGAACTTATCCGGGATCGGTTTGCTGATGAAATTGATGACGCCGCCTACATTATTCGGCCCATAGCGTACAGCTGCCCCGCCGCGCACCACATCGACGCTTTCTACTGTTTGCATGGTCAGCGGAAACATGGACAAGCCCGTCTGTCCATAAGGCGCAAGAGCGATAGGAATGCCATCAACCAGCACCAGTGTGCGCGAGCTGCGCCTGGGATCCAATCCGCGTACGCCGATATTCGGCAGAATGCCGGTGCCGGTTTCATCCTGGGCGCGGACGCCAGGCACCAAACGCAAAGCGTCTTCCACAGTACGAGCGCCGGCTTGTTGTAATTCGGTGTCGGTGACCACGGAGCGCCCCCCTGGATAGGTGCGAACGTTGTCCTTGGTCGGAGGCCCCAGCCAGTCTCCTTTGACCGTGATTTCTTCCAATACGGCGGTGTCTTGTTTTTGCTCCGCAGCAGCTAGCGGCAATGAAGCCAGATAGGCACTACCGGCTAAGGTGATGGCTATGCAAGTGGTCGCGCGTTTCATGATAAGGCTCCTTGATAACTCAGTTGTTGTTTGTATAGAGAGGGCATGTTTCAACACATGGATCACGGCGATATAACCAACCTTCAGGATGTCATGAAGCATGCGAATGTTAAGTGCGAACAACTTTAACGTTAATGAGAATGATTGTCAATTAGATTTAATGAGGGGTTTATTTTATTCGTTTAGGCGGCAAAGCGGGCATATCGCTTATCTGCTTGGGCCTGATTGTGGTTTGGAGGACAGTGTGGATGGAGTTTGCAAATGACAGGCAAAAGGCAAAGAGCGCTGTGTTGAAGTCTGGGTTTTTTTCGCCTTGCGCCTTTTGCCCTTCGCCTGACAGGTAATAAGAAGCTATATTGAGAGATGGTAACTCAATTATCACTGTTAATTACTCCCATCTGAGCGAAAAAACGTCTACTTTTTAAAAGCAGATAAAGTTATTGTTATTCATTAGCTTAATCAGTTTTTACGTACCATAAGTTGAACGTTTTCTGAGTAAGATGGGAGTAGGAGAGGGTGACAGTATAGGTAACCGGGGTTATAAAGATTCATTTGCTCTTTTCAATCAAACTCTCTTCGAGAGGAAAGAGGGCCGGAATGTTGTTTACTTAGCTTGGTTACCTATACTTTA
>JAURZV010000046.1 GCA_030653175.1 Methylobacter sp. | reverse complement strand
TCGGATTTAAAAATCACAGCCACATAACATATTGATTTTAAAATAAATTAATTTTTTATTGCTTTTCGTTATAAAAAATAGTTTATATATATTTCAATGACTTAGTATTTTTAGTGAGGCATAATCCGACAGCCTCCTAGGCTTTCAACTTAACACGGGGCAGTTTAAGGTTAAGCCGTTCGTGGTGAGCTTGTCGAACCATGAAAGGCTTAACCGTCCACCCTTCGACAAGCTCAGGGCGAACGGTTAAGCCTTGCGTATGTCCCGCCTTAAGTGGGAAGCCACTAACTACATGCCTGAGAGGAATTTATGTCAAACCAACACCATACCTTGCTAATCATAGGGGGAGGCGCCGCCGGCGTTTCCGTTGCCAACAACATGCGCCGTCAAAACGCCGATATTGATATTGCCATCGTCGAACCGTCCGAAGTCCATTATTACCAGCCGGGCTTCACCATTGTCGGCGGCGGCGCGTATACGTTAAAAGAAACCATCCGCAATGAAGCCGATTTGATCCACCCGACCGTCACCTGGATCAAGGATTACGCGGAAACCTTTCAACCGGATGACAACAGCGTCAGTTTACGTTCCGGCGATACCGTCAGTTACGACTATCTGGTGGTCTGCCCCGGCCTGCAACTGGATTGGGACAAAATTGAAGGCTTGAAAGAAACACTGAACAAAAACAATGTTTGCAGCAATTATTCCGCTGAGACCGTGGAATACACCTGGGAATGCATCCAGGCTATTAAGGAAGGCACGGCGCTGTTCACCCAACCGCCGATGCCCATCAAATGTGCAGGCGCGCCGCAAAAAATCATGTATCTGGCGGCGGATCGCTTCCGTAAAAGAGGCACACTGGACAAATTCAATATTGAGTTTTTCAATGCCGGGCCCTCCCTGTTCGGCGTGCCGTTTTTCGCCAAGGCATTAATGAAGGTTGTTGCCGACTACGGCATTAAAACCAGTTTCAACCATAATCTGGTTGCTATTGACGGCCCGGCCAAAACCGCCACCTTTGAAGCCACCGACAGCGAAGGCAACAAGCAACGAATTACCAAAGCGTTCGACATGATTCATGTCACGCCGCCGCAAAGCGCGCCGGATTTCATTAAAAAAAGCCCGCTGGCCAATGCCGCCGGTTGGGTTGATGTCAACCCGAACACGCTGCAACATAATAAATACGGCAATATTTTCGGTCTGGGCGACGCCGGATCAACACCCAATGCCAAAACCGCCGCAGCGGTGCGCAAACAGGTTCCGGTCGTGGTGGACAATATTCTTAGCCTGAAGAACAGCAAGGATGTACAAGGAGGCTATGACGGTTACGGCTCCTGCCCATTAACCACCTCGCTGAACAAAGTAATGCTGGCTGAGTTTGCCTACGACGGCAAGGTAACGCCTTCCTTCCCTTTACTCGACCCAAGAAAAAGCCGTGCTATCTGGTGGTGGGGTAAAACCACCGGCTTTCCGTGGCTGTACTGGCATTTGATGCTCAAAGGTTACCGCATTGATATTCCTCATCTGGAATGCTATGCCAAAAAGTTTTTGAAAGAAGAATAAAAAGGAGTAAAGATACAAGGTAAAAGACGAAAATCACCTTGAACCTTTCTCGTTCCCACGCGGCGCGTGGGAACGAGGTGAAATGTCGCGGGCATGGCCCGCTCCTACGGTGTCATTGTGCTTAACTTAACCTGATTAGCAAGATGCTTCAGCCAAACACGTAGATATGCTGACGAAGGAAGCGCATCGTTCTCGATGGATAGGCTTGATATGGGTGCGCTTCACTGCGTTCAACACATCTACGAGCCGCCCCCACAACACAGCCACAATCCATGCCAGAGCGACGGCTTTTTAGTGCTAGCTGAAGCATCTTGCTAATCAGGACGCGTGGGAACACCAGTACACAACGCTCACAAAAATGAAATGACTTCCTCAAATCACAACGAATCACGATTAACACAGTTATTTCCGATTGTGGGCTGGCTAAAATCCTACACCCGTCAGGAATTTAACAGCGACTTGTTCGCCGGCATCATTACCGCTATTTTGCTGGTTCCGCAAGGTATTGCCTACGCGATCCTGGCCGGTCTGCCGCCGCAACTGGGGCTTTATGCCAGCATCCTGCCGCCGGTGCTGTACGCCTTTTTCGGCACCAGTCGCACCCTGTCGGTGGGGCCGGTTTCGATTGCCGCCATCATGATTGCCAGTGCTTTGGCCACGCCGGAAGTCAGCGTGTTGGGCAACCCGGTTCAAAGCGCACTGATTCTGTCGGCGGAAAGCGGGATCATCATGTTGCTGATGGCGCTGCTACGCATGGGCGGACTGGTGAATTTTATCAGCCATCCGGTACTCACCGGCTTTACCAGCGGCGCCGCGCTGTTGATTATCGGCAGTCAATTACCGCAGTTACTCGGCTTAAAAACGCCGTCATGCGGCGTTGATGTTATCTGCTACAGCCATTATTTTTCAGGCCTCGTGCCGGCCACCCTGTTAATCGGCCTTACCGCGATTGGCTTACTGGTGTTTTTCGGCAAGCCGCTGGTTTTTATGCTTAAAAATACGGGCATGCAACCTTACCTAATCACTGCAATCAGCAAATGCGGGCCATTATTGACCATCATGCTGGCAACGCTGGCAGTCGGTTATTTCGATCTGACCGGTCAACAGAATGTAGCCGTTGTCGGCCAGGTTCCGTCCGGTTTCCCCGCGTTAAACATTGATTTCTCCCCTATTGAAAAATGGTACACATTACTGCCCTACTCCGGCTTTATCGCTTTGATTGCCTATGTGGAAAGCGTAGCCATTGCCAAGGTCACCGCCAATCTCAGGGGCGAAAAAATCTCCCCCAATCAGGAATTGATTGCACTGGGCGTCGCTAATCTGGCTGCGGCCGTTTCCGGAGGAATGCCGGTAGCAGGGGGATTTAGCCGCACCATGGTGAATTTTGCTGCCGGTGCGCGCACGCAAATGGCCATGCTTATCGCCGCCGCTATTCTTGCCCTGGCGGTCATTTTCTTTAGCCCGTTATTTGAAAACATCCCCAAAGCGGCGCTGGCTGCGATCATTCTGGTCGCCATTATTCCTTTGGTGAAACTGAGCGACATTGCCCACACCTGGCGTTACGATCGCGGCGACGGCATCGCCGAAGCCGCCACCTTGCTGGGCGTTTTGGTCTACGGTATTGAAGAAGGCATCACCCTGGGCATTATCCTGACCCTGGTCAGTCACTTGCGCAAAACCAGCCAGCCGCATATTGCCGTGGTCGGGCGCATACCCGGCACTGAACATTACCGCAATATCAAACGCCATAGCGTGGAAACCTGGCCTCACCTGTTGCTGCTGCGTGTCGATGAAAGTATCACCTTTGCCAATATCAATTATATCGAGGAGTTCATCAACGCCGAGTTAAGGCGGCAACCGGATCTTAAGCATATTGTGCTTATTTTCACCTCAATCAGCGACATAGACACCACGGCACTGGAGGTGTTGGAAAACCTGAACCATACTTTGCAGGCATCGAAAATGACCCTGCACATCTCGGAAGCGAAAGGCCCGGTACTCGATAAGCTTGAAAAAACCGATTTTCTCAGGCAACTGAAACCCGGCAAGGTATTTTTTCATACCGAAGACGCGGTTAGGGAGTTGGGCGAAGATGATTCTGTGCATTGAGATTTGCTATTCAGCACAAAAAATAGAACGCAGATGACACTGATAATTATGATTAGGTAAGATTTTTCCTACTTGAAAAAACCTTGCGTTTAGCCTGAGTCTTCAAGACTAAAAAATATTGCACCTTTCACCCTTTATCTGCGTTTATCATATTCATCTGCGTCATCTGCGTTCCATTCAATCGCTATTTCGAAAACGCAATAAAGCGCCGGTAAGGCGACCCCTGTTTCCAGGTGAAGGCCTCGGTGTAATAATGCATTATCGCCAGATAACCCAGCAGGCCCAAGGTAATCGCTTTACGAATCTCCACGCCGAAAAAGAACTCGGTTACCATATTGACCGCGCCGTCCCCGTATGACTGCAACATAAACGCCAGCGCAAAGGAGCATAGGGGCAACACGATAAAAACGGGCAAATGACAACGCGCCGCATAGCGATACATGAAATTCTGCGGTTGTGAATGATGCTTGTTGTAATCATGCACCACATAGAAAATATAGGCCGTCGCATCATGCACCAGTCTTGGCGCCAGAATCGCGAGAAAATAATACTGCTGAACAAAAAGATAGAAACTGCTTAATACCAATAAAACATTGGACCACAAAAAATACCTGCCCGATTGCGTAGTCACATAGCGTTCGCATAACAACGCACTGCAAACCAATCCTACACATAAACCGCCCGCAACAAGCTTTATCCACTCCAGCTGTTGCACATCCAGGCTGTTTTTCAGGAATATGCCGATGTAAACAAAAAGGCCCGCCGTCACACTCAGCCACAATAACAGATAAAAAACCCAATCGGGCAGACGATACAGACCACGCCCCACGCCCAGCTGCTGCTTGAGTACATGGTATACGGTCCAGGCCGCCACCGTCACGTAAAGCACTTTATAGGGAATAAACAAACTGCCCACGCCGAAAACCGTGATAATGGCAACCGTCATCAAAATGATTTTCAGCTTATAAAATTTCAGGTATTCGGTATTGCTCGCCAGCAAGATGGAGCTGGCGACAATATGCGGCGTTCCAAAAATAATTTGAAACAATAAAAACTGCTTCGGACTGCTCGGTAAATTCTGCTGTAAAAAACCCTGCCAAAACCAACCGTCAAACAACTGTAACAATAAACACAAAGGAATGATTGCGTACAGCCCCAACAACAACCGGAACGAGACGGACAACTGATTATCACCAGGTATATCTTGAACTGAAATGGCCTTATCTGAAATGGTTGTAGCAGACATAAAACTATCCTCCTGTTATTGTTATATTCTCAGTTAGAATGTTGAGTTAAACTGATTATTCAACCATTTTCAAGCTTTGCTTTTAGTTTTTTCAGGATAAATATACTCATGACATTTCAACTACACCCCTGCCTGGAACAGGATTGCATAGCCATCGGCCGTTTTGAGTTATGTCGATTATTAATGATGAATGACAGCCAGTATCCCTGGTTCATACTGGTTCCGGAACGAACGGACCTGCAGGAAATTTATCAATTGAGCAGAGCTGAGCGTGAATTGCTGACCGAGGAATCCAGCTATCTTGCCGAAAATCTGGCAGTGCTTTATAAAGCGGACAAAATGAATATTGCCGCAATAGGCAATAGGGTTCCGCAACTGCATATCCACCATATAGTCCGCTATCAGACCGATAAAGCCTGGCCTGCGCCGGTCTGGGGAAAATTCGATGCCGTTCCTTACACAGACCGGCAAATTGCAGACAACTTAACTCGCGTTAAAGCTCAGTTGGGAATGTAAAGCAGGCACAAGACCTTTCGCCTTATGCCTTAAAAATCTTAATCAACCAAAAACTCAGTAAAATAGGCCTCTTTAAAACCTTCGGTATGTTCAGCCTCAGCCTCTTCGGAATGTTCTTTCTCAGCGGGCGCACCGTGTCCTTTGTCACCTTCCTCCATCTTTTCCAGCGTCTTACGAATAACAGCTGTCGTTTCCTGACGCAATGCTTCGCGCTGCTCCATGGTTTGCAATCCTTCAGACGGCCTACCGCTGTATAACAGGATTAATTCGTGCCTTAATGCAGGCATGTGCTTTTTTACCGCCGCAATAGTGCCGGCGCCTTCAACCAATAATTGAACATTGACCAGCAAAAACTTTTTTGGTTCCGCCAAATTAACGGTAAACTTGGGAGTCATTTCCAGATATTTTACACCGGCTTCCGCTTCCGATTCTTTTGCCCCTTCATTCGCAACGGCAACAGACATGAACAGAATACTTAATACCACAACCCATAAACGCATAACAGACTCCGTGTAACTGGAAAATAACGGCCTAGTATAAGGCCAACCCCATCAATTTTAAAACGAATCCAAGTACTGACAAGGCAATGACAACCAATCTCCCCATCGGCCCGATAATGCTGGATGTTGCAGGCTTAACCCTGACACAAGCTGAAAAAGAAAAAATAAATCATCCCAACACCGGGGCGGTCATTCTTTTTTCGCGCAATTATCAAAATCCCGAACAAGTTACCGAGCTGATTAATCATATTCGTGCGGCGCGTAACGGCAACATACTGATCGCCGTCGATCAGGAGGGCGGCAGGGTACAACGCTTTCAACAAGGCTTTACGCGCTTGCCGCCCGCATCGTACTATGCGCAAGCGCCGGAGCTGGCACAACCGGCAGGCTGGTTGATGGCCGCCGAATTATTGGCGGTCGGTGTTGATTTCAGCTTTGCGCCGGTTCTGGATATTGATTGCAGCGTTAGCGAAATCATCGGCAACCGTTCATTTTCAACCGATCCGGCGCTTGCAACACGTCTTTCAAGCCTATTCAGAAAAGGTATGAATGAAGCGGGCATGGCCGCAACCGGCAAGCATTTCCCCGGTCACGGCGCAGTGGCTTTGGACTCGCACCTGACCTTGCCGGTAGACGAAAGAGATATGGACAGCATCAGGGCAAAAGACTTGGCGCCCTTTAAACAACTGATTGAGGAAGGCCTGGAAGGCATCATGCCTGCGCATGTGGTCTATCCGAAAATCGACCCGAATCCGGCCGGTTTCTCGCCCTTCTGGATACAACAGATTTTACGCAGGGAATTAAACTTTAACGGTACGGTGTTCAGTGACGACTTAAGCATGGAGGGCGCGGCATCGGTCGGCGACTTCCCGGAACGCGCCAGACTGGCGCAGCTCGCAGGATGCGATATGATACTGGTTTGCAACAACCCGATCGCCGCCGAACAGGTACTGGATGCCTTGCCGATAACCCAGGATCCCGTCAGAGAACAGCGACTGGGCCGGATGCAAGGCAAACCGCAAATGAACCGCGAACAGCTGATGCACACCGAAAAATGGCAGCGATTATCAGCCCTCATCATCAACCACACCCTATGAACATGCTTGAAGAAATCAAACACGTCCAGGCAACGGCCGACTTGCTGCACAGCGAACAGGAAGTTGAAGCCGCCATCGATAAAATGGCTCAGGAAATTAATATCGCGCTTGCCGATCGCAATCCGTTATTACTCTGCGTTATAAACGGAGGCATCGTCACCGTCGGCAAATTACTGACCCGATTAACCATCCCGTTAACCATTGACGCCATCCATGCCAGTCGCTATCAAAATCAGACTTCAGGCGGCAACATCAAATGGCTGGTTAAACCGGAAACACCGCTTAAAGACCGGACTGTTCTTATCGTTGACGACATTCTCGATGAAGGCATTACCCTTGAAGCCATCTATCAATACTGCCGGGAACAAGGCGCTACAGACGTCTACAGCGCGGTGTTAGTGGATAAAATCCTCGACCATGAAAAACCAGTCACCGCCGATTTTATCGGACTGAAAGTGGAAAACCGTTATTTGTTCGGCTACGGTATGGACTACAAAGGCTATTTACGCAACGCACCGGGCATTTACGCCTGCAAGGAATAAACATCATGACTCAACTAGCCATCATTGGCGGCACCGGCCTGACCCATCTTAGCGATTTAAAAATCATCAAACGCGAACAGCTGAGCACGCCTTACGGTTCGCCATCTGCCGAGTTTGTCACAGGCGAACTGAGCGGCAACCGGATTATATTCCTGGCCAGGCACGGCAATCCGCATCGCCTAGCGCCGCACAAAATAAATTACCGGGCTAACATCTGGGGACTTAAACAGCTCGGCGTTGAACAGATCATCGCCGTCGCCGCGGTGGGCGGCATTACCGGTGAAATGGCTCCTGCGCATATTGCCATCCCAGACCAGATTATCGATTACAGCTATGGGCGCATGCATACTTTTTTTGAAGATGAGGCGGTCACTCACATAGACTTTACCTATCCGTACAATCAAAAACTGCGCTCCCGCTTAATTAACGCCGCTGCTACAGCCAACATAAAAATCAGCCCGCTAGGCACCTACGGCTGCACCCAAGGTCCGCGCCTGGAAACCGCCGCAGAAATTCAGCGTATGGAAAGAGACGGCTGCGATCTGGTCGGCATGACCGGTATGCCGGAAGCCGCGCTGGCCAAAGAACTCGGTATGGATTATGCTGCGATCAGCGTAGTCGCCAATTGGGCCGCAGGAAAATCGGAAGGAGAAATAACCATGGAAGAAATTGAGCGGCACCTCCATAAAGGCATGGCGAATACCGCTGAATTACTGAAGGCTTTTGCGGGCTAAATTACTACAAAATGTAACTACTCAGCTGCTAGAAAAATAGATCGTAGGCCGGAATAAGGCCACCCAAGCGCATAGCGCGAGGTGGCGTTTCCGGCGAATTCGGATGGCGCTTGCCGGAAACGCCGGTTCTCGCTATCGCTCGAACCGGCTTATTCCGGCCTACAGCTAAAGGTTTTTGTGGGTTAGGTTATTGCCTAATGATGACAGCCGGCGCCATGGATATGTCCATGCTCGGCTTCTTCTTTAGTCGCCGGTCTAACGTCCACAACTTCCACATCAAAAGTTAAGGCCACCCCTGCCAGCGGGTGATTGCCGTCAATGGTAATATCATCGCCATCGATCTTAACGATGGTGACTTCGCCGGAACCGGAACTGACGTCGGCATGAAATTGCATGCCGACGTCAATCTCATCTATGCCTTCAAACATTGCCCGCGGGATGACCTGAATCATCTCATCACTTTGTTCGCCATAAGCATCTTTGGCCGCAATGCGCACATTAAATTTGTCACCGGCAGCTTTGCCTTGTAAAGCATCTTCCAGGCCCGGAATGACGTTTCCGGTACCGTGCAGATAAACCAAGGCATCATCACCTATTGAACTATCCAGTACTTCGCCGTCATCGTTAGTCAAAGTATAGTGAATTGAAACAGCCATATTGTCAGCTACTTGCATGATAAAACCTTTTTCGTAATTTAAAAGCCGACTATGATAAAGAGTTGCAGCTCTTTTGTCTGAAAAATTATTTCAATCCATCATACATCTACAGGAAATCAATCATGTCGCGCTGGAGACCGCCGGGGCCAAAGTCATCCCCTTACATCACGCCGGAAGGCTATCAAGCGCTGGAGATTGAACTGAGAGACCTGTGGACCAAACGCAAAGAGGTTACCCAGGCTTTATCAGCGGCGGCAGCGGAAGGCGATCGCTCGGAAAATGCCGAGTACATCTACCGTAAAAAAGAATTACGCGGCATAGACCGACGCATTCATTACCTGCAAAAACGACTGCCCGCCCTTAATATCGTATCCCAACCGCCTGACGATCAGGACAGGATTTTCTTTGGCGCCTGGGTGACCTTGGAGAATGAAGCGGGCGAGGAAGTGACCTACCGCATAGTCGGAGCTGATGAACTTAATCCTAAAAAACAATACATCAGCCTTGATTCGCCGCTGGCAAGAGCGCTGCTTAAAAAAACCTTTGATGATGAAGTCGCCATTAAAAATGAACTTACAGAGACTCGATATATTGTTACCGACATTAGTTACCGCAAGAGCTGAGACTACAATTAATCGGCTTATCCTAAAGCCGATTAACATGCACATCCCGCTACGCCGGCTTCGAATTCATCATATCTGCTTTATAAAGAAAGAATTAAGATTGCAATAACTATCACGATCTATATAATACGCCGGGCTAGGAGAGGTGGCTGAGCGGCCGAAAGCGGCGGTCTTGAAAACCGTTGAGGGTTTATCCCCTCCCAGGGTTCGAATCCCTGCTTCTCCGCCATATATGAAAGATAACCGATTGTTTTATAAAGACTTTCGGTTTTTTTATGCCTGCTCGCCCTAACTCCCGCCCTAACTTTGGCGCTGGTTTGGGTTGAACCTCATTGAATAAACCACCGGCAACTTCTGCCGATCAGGCACAAAAAAGCCGGTGATTAAACCGGCTGTTATATATAGTATTGAATCGCTACCGCATCCACCAAAAATAATGGGCGTGGGGTTGTAAAAGCGTCTTCCGAAGACGCTTTTGGCATTTCACCCACGCGCGAGGAGCTGATACCTTCGGCCTCGTCTATTCAATCACCTTGAAAAGTCGAACCTTATAACCCTGCTGGTTTAACTCTGCGATTTCTGCCGCCTGTTCGTCCGAATCATTCAAGACAACATGCCAAACACGCACAAACTTTTTAATCTTGCGTGTTAATGCTTCCAAGGCCGCCAGTCGTGTTTTTAGATTAGCCATTGTCACTCCAATAAATATCATCAGCACCAACTAACCAAACGCCTAGTGTGTCGCCTAGGGTTTGAAATACATAAACCTCTCGCCTGTCTGCATGTGCCGCGTTAATTTCTGTCCATTGCTCCGGCGTTGGTTCGCCATTGACCTCGATAGTGAACCACGGTTTTTCAGGGTTCGCTATCCGTTCAAGGGTTAATAATCTTGATTTTAAATTAGCCACGGTTATTCTCTGCAATACTGGCATCTACAACGTTAAAAATAATTACCTCTTGACCATTGGCCTCTGCTTCGGCAATCGTTTGCTGTTGCGCCTCTGTGAACGCACCATCACATTGAAAGAGAATCACGCCGGGTATCGGTGGCTCGGCATCC
>JAURZV010000036.1 GCA_030653175.1 Methylobacter sp. | reverse complement strand
CCGTTCCAAGGCCGACCTGGTATCTGCGCTGGAACGGGCGGTTAAGGAGGTGCCCGGCAACAACTATGAATTTACCCAGCCGATCAAAATGCGCTTTAACGAGCTGATAGCCGGTGTACGGGCTGATGTTGCGGTCAAGGTGTTTGGCGACGATCTGGAGAGTCTGCTGGAAATAGCCGAAGACATGAGCCAGGTTCTGGAAAAGGTGCCGGGGGCTTCGGATGTCAAAGTCGAACAGGCGACCGGATTGCCGTTGTTGACCGTGCAGATGAAACGGGACATGCTGGCACGCTTCGGTTTGAATACCGCAGATGTTCAGGCGGCGGTTCAGGCGGCGATGGGCGGGGCCAAGGCCGGCGAGATTTTTGAAGGCGACCGGCGTTTCGATTTGCTGGTGCGCCTGCCGGAAAAACTGCGTAGCGACCCCGAGGCGATGCGGCAAATTCCCATTCCGTTGCCCGTCCGTCAACAGGATTCAACGCAACAGTCCTTTATTCTGCTTGGCACGGTAGCGGACTTTGAAGTGACTCAAGGGCCCAATCAAATCAGCCGCGAAAATGGTAAAAGGCGGATTGTTCTGACTGCTAATGTGCGTGGCCGGGATTTGGGCTCCTTCGTGGCGGAAGCCCAGGAGAAAATCAGCGCCGAGGTCAAGGTACCTGCCGGGTACTGGATTGCCTGGGGCGGCCAATTCGAGCAAATGATTGCCGCCACCGAGCGCCTGCAAATCGTGGTACCGGTGGCGTTGCTGATTATTTTTCTGCTGTTGTACGCCACTTTCGGTAATGTCCGGGACGGCCTTTTGGTATTCACCGGCGTGCCGTTCGCACTGACCGGCGGCATCGTTGCGCTGTGGCTGCGGGATATTCCCCTGTCGATTTCAGCAGCCGTCGGTTTTATTGCGCTTTCCGGCGTGGCCGTGCTCAATGGCCTGGTGTTGATTATGTTTATCAATAAATTGCGCCAGGACGGTTTAGCATTGGAGCAGGCGGTTCGCGAGGGTGCGATGGTTAGATTGAGACCGGTATTGATGACTGCGCTGGTAGCTTCGTTGGGTTTTATTCCGATGGCGTTGGCAACTGGTACCGGCGCGGAGGTGCAACGGCCGCTGGCAACGGTGGTCATCGGCGGCATCCTGTCATCGACGCTACTGACCCTGCTGGTGCTGCCGGTTCTTTACCGGTTGGTTTATCAACTGAAACGTCCGGACGGGCCGCAGCCAGCGGTACTTGTGGGCGGTTCGAGAACCTGGCCGCTAGTCGGGGGCGAAGCGTATCGACACGATGGCCAAGTCGATGGGGCTGAAATTCAACAAACGAGTGCATCGAGCCTGCGGGTACTGATGACGCGTGCGCGCTGGATCGAAGTCGGACGTATTTTGCTTACCGGCTTGATAGCGCTGCTATTTTGGCGGCAATGGGTACCGCTCCAAATCCTGTGGCTGGCCGTCGCTATTGGTTTATACCCGCTGGTAAAAACCGGCTTGATCGACCTGATACGCGAACGCAAGGTCGGCACCGAGATTTTTGTTACCGTGGCCACCCTGGTCGCGGTGTTTGGCGGCGAGACG
>JAURZV010000035.1 GCA_030653175.1 Methylobacter sp. | reverse complement strand
AATGGAATGCGAGCAGTGGATGATAAATGCAAGCTCATTTGCAGATAATGTGAGCAGGAGTACCATTTTATTTGCAGTTAATTTGAGCTGGAAATTGCGTTAATTGCGAGCATGAGTGTTTTTAAATGCAAGCCGTTACACTTAACTGAGCGGCGGGAATGAAGGAATCAAATCCTGACTCTCCATGGTTAAGGCGAACAACTAATTCACGCCATGTAAGGTCGTACTCTAAAGTTCTCCAGCCAGAAACAGACATACACTGATCAACTGCCTTTCGAACATGCTCAAGCTCTGTAGAATAATTAGAGGATTCATCTGAATGTTTATACACCCCCTGATTGGTCGAAATTTTCTCTAAGTTATTCAACTTTATAATAAGGTTATGGTGGTATTCGGCAAGGCTCTTGTCAGTAAACCATTTTTCAAACGCCTTATAAGTTGAATCCGGATTTAAAGCATCGTGGTAACCATATAACCTTGAATCGGATTGAGCAGAAGATCTGTTGCTGGCTTGGGTTTGTTTCCATAATCTTCCAGTGCCGTAATAAGCAATAATTGGCAAAGAAACCAGTTCGCCGTCTCTAACCAGCTGCTGTAATTTTTTTGCATAATCGATAATAACTTTTGCTTTGCCAAAAGTGGTTTGGGTTTTTTTTCCAGTTAATTCTCTTGACCACTACTCAAGCCGTCTTTCTATCATGCCCGATGCAACCAAAGACACAGGATATTTCGATTCCATTCGTTGACTCGCATTTCCTTGCGGCCTGTATTGGTCATCGCTAAATTTTATTCTGAGCTGCGGACCCTTTTTTATGCCTATTCTGGCATCTTGATATTTAAAGTCTTTGCGGACACCGGTATCAAAGCCCCCAATAAATGGGCCTAAAGCCACAGCAATCGCATCCAATATTGCCGTCTTACCGACACCATTTTCAGCAACAAGAACCGTTAGCTGTTCTTCAAAATCAATAGTAAATGCTTCAAAACAGCGATAATTTTTTAGGCTGATTTCTTTCAAATGCATGAAAAATCTCCATGAAACAGCAAAATGTTGGTATCACAAATTATCAGCATCACCTGTCCATTCTTCGTCTAGCGGGTCGAGAATGTCGCCGACGATGACTGTGCCGCGCAGGGCTTCCAGTCGTTTCAGAGCGGCTTCGCGTGCGCTTTCCCGGTGTTCTGACAAGTGTTGGTGCTGTTCAGTGACATTAACAAAATTCATATTTTGATGATTCATACGTTACAAACAAAAAAGCGTTTTAAGGCGCTGTTCAACGGCTATTTGATCAGCCGAAGCAAGCTGTCCCAATCTCGCTAAAATTAAGCGATTATCCAGCGTAAACAGTTTTAGGCGAATAATGGACGGCGCAGGCAATCCGGCGGCCATTAAGTTTTCAATGCGGGTATCCAAAGGCCAGTCGGCGTGTTTTGCGCTGGTAATCATGGTCATAACGCTATGGTCAATGCGCGAATTAAAGGTTTTGTCGTCGGATAATACCAAGGCCGGGCGGCTTTTGCTTGATTGCCGGTCAGTAAACGGAAATGGCACTTTGACAATATCGTAACGGCTATAAGTCACGATACGCCTCGTCATCTTCGGGGCTATTCCATTCTGACAGTGTGCCACTAACGGCTGCCAAGTAATCAAGGTCTAAAGGCTCTAAACGGCGCACCCAAATGCGGCCATCCGCTTCAGTTTCCCACGCTAAGGTATCGCCGGTTGCAAGATGCAGCTTTTTACGCACGTCGGCAGGTATTGTGACTTGACCTTTGCTGCTAATTTTTGCGAGTTGTGACATAGCGCCTCCAAATAACGTAAACTTCCTTACTGTAAGACAAATTTACTATGACTGCAAATTTTGCAGTGCCGCGCGGGACAATAATTCTTCCAGATCATAGTTAATGCTGGCTACACCAAAATCCGGTTCTTGGTTGAATGGATTTTTCAGATAATACGGGCCTTGATAACTATCGCCATCAACTAAAACAATGGCGAGGATGAATTGATTAGTTTGATTCAAGTCGTAAATGATTTCGTTACGGCTGACGGTGATGGTGGTTTGACCTTGGGCACGGCCTTTCACTTCAATGTGCCGTGCTGAGGCCAGTTTGCCGTCGATTGTAGGCGGTTGAGAGGTAATATCCCAGCCGCATTTTTCATGGGAAACGTCTTTAATACTGTGACCCAAAAGGGTTTCAGCATCAATAACGGCTTGCATGGCAATGAGTTCGACGCGCTTACGAGTCTCTGCATCTACGGTGAATAGCGTTTCGCCTTTACGTTGCGCTAATAAACCTTGCGGTATCACCAAAGCTCCGCCAATCACGACCGGTTGGCTTGATACCACGTTAGCCATAACTCCCAGTTCTTTTTTGCGTTGTTCTAAGCGGGCGGTGAGTTCTTCTACCCGGCGTTTGGCGTTATCTGGTTGCAATCGTGGTTGTTTACCGGCGACATCGTCGGTGAGTTTGATGTAGCGATCTGACCAGTAGTTAATTTCCTTAACTAAACGCTCATTGACGGCAGCCAGTATTTTGTCTGCTTGCTGCTCCCTGCGAGTTTTTACTTCCTGGTAATGCACTGGCACCAGTTGCTGGCTGGCATGGGTGAGTGCCAAACTATCCATATTATTGTTTAACCAAGGGGCCGCGAGTATGTCAGTAATTAAAGCTTGATCATGACTATAGATAGACTGTAAATCAAGATGCGGCGCCCAACCGGCATGACTGGCAAGGCCTTGTTGATCAATCTCGACGAATTGCAATCGCCGCGAAACATGTCGGTCATCACTAGCCTGACGAACGCTGTGATCAATCATGAATAACACTTTTGGCTCCAGTCCATCGTCATTGGGATCGACTAATACCGCTGAGAATTGCTTTAAGATGCTCGGTATCCAGTGCGCCCTCAATTACTTGATCAAGCCTTGCTTTGACATCTGAGCGTTTACCATAACGAATGGCATCAATCAGCAAGTCTTTCAGCGATACGTTATCAAAGGCTTCACCGAGAATATCAAAGATACGACCACCCAAGGCGGCGCGTTCAATTTCTAACTTATCCAGTAATTTTTGAAAAACAGCGCCTTCTCGGGTTTCGTTTGCCACAATATTCCACAGGTGACAAACTTCTGTCTGGGCAACATGGATTCGTAGACCGCAGAGATTTGATGCGGCAGAGGATCGATATTGGAAGTGTGAACGGACATCATCGGGTCGAACAAATGCGCAAGGTGTATCCGGTAAGCTTCCAACCCTAACTTGAATTCCTGACCAGGAGCATCAAAGCCCCAAGGACGACCTTCCTTGGCTAACTCTAAACGTAATTCATCAGTGCGAAACAGTGATTGCGTGCCTGGCTTACCCTCTTGATCAACGTAGAAGACATTAATCGATTCGCTGCCACGGGTTCAGCAAGGATGATTCTGACTATTTTGTCGCCTTCAAGGCCGCGAATTTGAGCGTCTTTTTTGATGTCTTCTAGTTTGAGCATGACTCTGGTTATTCCGTTAATCAAAAATACTGAACTATACCCATTTTAAAATAATGGGCCGGAAAAGTTTTAACTTCGGCTTGAGTATTTTGGCGAATGCGGCTAAAACATGGATAAAATAACTACACCATTCCCTTAAGCCGATAAAGCAACTCCAAAGCCTGTCTCGGGCTAAGCTCATCCGGGTTCATGTCTTCCAGCAAACCTACCGCGGGATGACATTCCTTCGACGAAAACAAATCCAGCTGATTAACCCCGGTTTCCGCCTGCTGTTCAATATAGGCATGGTCTTCCAGATGCCGTAATTTGGCTTTGGCTTTATCAATGACCGAGCGCGGCACACCGGCTAACGACGCCACCTGCAAGCCGTAACTTTGACTGGCCGGGCCGTCTTTCACCGCATGCAAAAAAATAATCTTGTCGCCATGCTCCATCGCATCCAAATGCACATTATGGATGGTTTTTTGTTCTTCGGGCAGCGTGGTCAGCTCAAAATAATGCGTCGCAAACAGCGTAAACGCTTGGGTTTCTTTAGCCAGATGATCGGCGCAAGCCCAGGCCAGAGACAGGCCGTCAAAGGTGCTGGTGCCGCGACCGATCTCATCCATCAAGATCAGGCTTTTTGAAGTGGCGTTATGCAGGATGTTGGCGGTTTCCGACATTTCCACCATAAACGTAGAGCGCCCGCTGGACAGGTCGTCGGACGCGCCGATACGGGTGAAAATCTTGTCGACAGGTCCGCAGGTTAAGGTTTTGGCCGGAACATAACAGCCGATATGGGCGATTAACACGATCAGCGCGGCCTGGCGCATGTAAGTCGATTTGCCGCCCATGTTCGGGCCGGTGATGACCAGCATCCGGCGCCGGCTTGAAAACGATAAATCATTGGGCACAAACGGAATGTCCGAAACCTGCTCAACAACCAGATGCCGTCCGGCTTCAATCATTATGCCGGGCTTATCGACCAGTGTCGGTTGCGATAAATTCAAGGTCTCGGCGCGCTCTGCAAAATTGACCAGCACATCCAGCTCGGCCAGCGCGGCGGCGCATTGTTGCAGAGGGATTAACGACGCGGCGATGATATTCAGTAGTTCCTCGTACAAGGCTTTTTCAAAAGACAGCGATTTTTCCTTGGCGCTGAGCACCTTGTCTTCAAACGATTTCAATTCCTCGGTAATGTAACGCTCGGCGCCTTTTAAGGTCTGCTTGCGAGTGTAATGCGCGGGGACTTTTTCCGAGTGCAGGTTGGAAATCTCGATATAGTAACCATGCACCCGGTTGTAATTGACCTTGAGTGTGCTGATGCCGGTCGCCGCTTTTTCCCGGTTCTCCATATCAATCAGGAACTGGTCGGCGTTTTGGCTTAAGTTGCGCAGCTCATCCAGTTCCTGATGATAACCGGGCGCAATCACGCCGCCGTCCCGGATAAGTACCGGCGGATTGTCGATGATGGCGTTTTGCAGCCGTTTTAATATCTCGGGTTGTTCGCCGATTTGCTCGCATAATTGTGCCAGCTGCTGATTATCGCCGCCTGAAAGCGCATGTTGCAGCGCGGGCAGAACCGCCAGGGTATTGCGCAATACCAGCAAGTCGCGAGGCCGCGCCGATTTTAACGCGATACGGGAGCTGATCCGTTCAATATCGCCGACTTGCCGCAGATGGCTTTGAATATCACGATACAACAGCACATTCAGCAGGGTATCGATACAGGCATAGCGGTTGTTCAGGATGTCGCGATCGCGCAGAGGCCGGTTGATCCAGCGTCTCAAACAGCGACTGCCCATCGCCGTTGCGGTTTTATCCAGCACCCCGAACAGCGTGTATTGCAGTTGCCCTGAAGGGTGAAAATCCAGCTCAAGATTACGGCGGCTGGACGCGTCCAGCAAAATGCTGTCGTCGCTGCTTTCCGTGCGGATGCCCTGAATATGCGGCAGCGCGCTTTGCTGAGTGTCCTTAACATATTGCAGCAAACCGCCAGCTGCAGCGATGGCGGCGGGCATGTTCTCACAGCCGTAACCTTTCAAGTCATGGGTGTTGAACTGTCTTAATACCAGTTGCTTGGCGCTTTCCGCTTCAAAATGCCAGGGCGGCCTTCTGCACAATCCGCCACGCTGTTTTAAGCTTGCAGGCAACGGCCAGTCCTCGCTAAACAGCAGTTCGACAGGGTTAAGGCGGCAGATTTCACTCAATAACTGATCAATGGATTCAACCTGTTGCAACACAAAACGGCCGCTGGTTAAATCCAGACTGGCGATGCCAAAAGGCGACCGACCGGTCGCCCCTACAGGGAACGAACACACCGCGACTAACAGATTATCCTTGCGGTCTTCCAGCAAGGCTTCGTCGGTAACGGTGCCGGGTGTCACGATACGCACCACCTTGCGCTCGACCGGGCCTTTGGACGTTGCAGGATCTCCGATTTGCTCGCATATCGCGATGGATTCGCCGTGTTTTAGCAGCTTGGCAAGATAGCCTTCAGCCGCGTGATAAGGAATGCCCGCCATAGGAATCGGAAGCCCCCCCGATTGCCCCCGGCTGGTTAAGGTAATATCCAGCAGTTGCGAAGCCTTTTTGGCGTCATCGAAAAACAGTTCGTAAAAGTCCCCCATACGGTAGAACAACAAGGTATCGGGGTGTTCGGATTTGATGCGTAAAAATTGTTGCATCATCGGAGTGTGCTGGTCGGTGGTTTTTTGTTTTATACTCATAAGCCTATTTTATCCGAAGTCGCACGAGGTCACATCATGGAGCCTGAATTATTTGAATTGGCCGAACAACTGGGTCGCTTATTAAAAGCTAGCGGCAAGAAAATAGCCACAGCCGAATCCTGCACCGGCGGCTGGATTGCCCAAACGATTACCGAAGTGCCGGGCAGTTCAGTCTGGTTTGACCGGGGCTTTGTCGCCTACAGTAATATCGCAAAAGTGCAAATGTTGGCTGTCAGTCCACCGACATTGGAAAAATACGGTGCGGTGAGTGCCCAGATCGCAACGGAAATGGCAGCGGGTGCCTTGGCGTATAGCGATGCCGATGTTGCAGTTGCGGTGACCGGTATAGCCGGGCCGGATGGCGGAACGCCGGAGAAACCGGTCGGTATCGTGTTTATCGCATGGGCGCATAAAAACGGAGCGGCCAAAGTGGTCAGAAAGCAATTCACAGGAAACCGGCGGCAAATAAGGGCGCAAACAGTGAAAAGTGCTGTCGAGGGAATGTGGTTGTTTTTCTGATGTTATGTTTCCGGTTTGCCGGATGAGTAACTATAGGGTTACCTGTGTAAATATGGCTTGTTTAGGGACTGATGAGGATATTTTGTTAATTTCCAACACTCGTCCTGTGTCGCGAATACCGTTGCCATTGATCGCTATCTCCACTATCTGACGTTTGAGTCCCAGCACATGGGCCTTATAGCGATAGTCAAGAATGAATGTCTTGGTTGAAGAATCCTCACTCCGACATCGATAATGTTTCGCCCCTTGTTCTGTGCGACCGGACTTTGTAATTTGGTTGCTCCTACACTCGGGACAGACGATTTCTTGATAGCATGGCATCCTGCAAAATAATGTATAACAAACTATAGATTTACCCCGCCATCTTTGATGGCGTTAACCAGCAGCGCATGTATTCCTTAACGCCGTGGAACGGAAAGACAGAATGGTTAGCGTTCAGCTCAATATGTAAGTGGCTGCCTTTGCCTCGCTTAAACTTATCCCCTTGTTTGTCCAATCGGCGTTTAAATTCGCTGCATTCTAAAATAACGCATAATTACGTAGAGTCTTTAAATAGGTGAAGTATGCAGGACTTGAAACATCCAATATCCTAAAACTAAACGACATTCATTCTTGGATACCCAAGAGCTGCATATTTTAGGTAATTAGCAAGCAGTGGAACGAGTCTGGGCATGGGCTAGACATAATGTGTGATGAGCCGGTACTCACTTTAAAAAAGTACATCAGTATTTTTTCTCGCAAGGTAGTTATGTGCGGTACCGCACAGACGAGCTGCTATTGTTGCGGTTAAGCTACTTTTGAGATTTTTTAACAACAAACTGTTATCTAAGGAGCGTTTTCTGTAAGGATGATATTAACGTAATCGCCGTTCAAGATAGTGTCAAGCGAAATGAAATAACGAGATCAATTTGAAAGAACAGCTCATGAAAACTAAAAACAAACATATAGATAAGGAAAGTATTATGCTGAAAAAAAATTTACTCACTATAGTCACATTAACTGGCTTAGGTTTCCTACCGCTGGCACAGGCCGCCGATCGATTCCAGGATGACCGTCAATCCTATGATGACCGTCGCTTCGATGACGATCGTTGGTATAT
>JAURZV010000034.1 GCA_030653175.1 Methylobacter sp. | reverse complement strand
CCGTGGGCGCGAATTTATTCGCGCAACAGGTGCTAAAAGCGCGAATAAATTCGCGCCCACGATATTAGGTAACCGAGGTTATAAAGATTCATTTGCTCTTTTCAATCAAATTCTCTTCGAGAGGAAAGAAGGTCAGAATGTTGTTTAATTATTAGCTCGGTTATCTATATTCCCGAGCTACCGTAGGGGCGACCGGCCGGCCGCCCCTACAATGTCCGCACCATTTAGGTGAATAACTTTGGCTGGCAATACCATGGCTCAATGCAAGTAATGCAGGTATTTCAATGCACAACACTTTGGTTAACTGATTTTTTTAGGGTGATGCCTTCACGACGTATGCATGAATGACGGCACAGGAATGTGAAAGCTCGCAGCCATCCGGTGCTTCAGAACAACGCGTGAAGTTCCGGAAAGTTACCTTACATGGCACTGGGTACCGGCATTCATGCCGGTATGACAACTCTGGGATAAATTTGTGACTAACGAAGAAACAAATGGGGACAGGTCTTTCATTGAGCATTTCTCAAAATCCAATAGGGTCTTTTATTGTGTATTTCTTCAAAATACACAACCTGCTCATTCACGATGAAAGACCTGCACGCCTCTTTTTTTTTGAAGAAAGTCAAAGCCACAAAACCCAGATTTACTATTAAAGCCCCAACTTCTAACCAATCAGAAGGAATCATCACATGAAAATAATTTCCTGGAATGTCAACGGCGTTCGCTCGGTGCAAAGCAAAGGCTTTGCCGAAATGCTCGCGCTGCTTGATGCCGACTGCATTCTGCTGCAGGAAACCAAGGCCCAAACCGATCAGATCGACAAGGCGCTGGACGGCATCGACAGCTACCGCATTTATTCCAACTGTGCCGAACGCAAGGGCTATTCCGGCGTCACGATTTTATCCCGGAAGGAGCCCCTGCAAATTATCAGCAATATCGGCATTGTCGAGCACGACCGGGAAGGCCGCGTGATCGTCGCCGAATTCGAACATTTTTTCCTGCTCAACGTTTATGTGCCGAATTCGGGCGAGGCATTGGCCCGGCTGGATTACCGCCAAACCTGGGATCGCGAATTTCTGGCCTATTGCCGGCAGCTGCAAAGCAAAAAACCGCTGATCGTCTGCGGCGATTTTAATGTCGCGCACCGGGAAATCGATATCGCGCGCCCGAAGCCGAATTACAATAAATCGGCCGGTTATACCCAGGTCGAAATCGACGGTTTCAGCCGGTTTCTCGACGCCGGACTGGTCGACACCTTCAGGCATTTCCATCCTGATACCGTCGCCTACAGTTGGTGGAGTTTTCGCGCCGGCGCGAGGGCAAGAAACGTCGGTTGGCGGATCGATTACGTATTGACCAGCAAAGCGCTGGTCGACAAGGTCAAGCAGGCCTTTATTCTGCCGGAGATTACCGGATCGGATCATTGTCCGGTCGGCATCGAGATTGATCTTTAAGGGTTATTAAGCTGATGCCTATACGCGAACAACTGATGCGCGCCCACCGCGTTGCATTGTCGAATTGCAGCAAATGCCCCGAGATGATCGGGCCGGTCGTGAGCGGAAGCCCGGTACTGTCGCCGATTCTGCTGATCGGTCAAGCGCCCGGCGACAAAGAAGGCGGTTTCGGTAAACCGTTTGCCTGGACGGCCGGCAAAACGATGTTTAAATGGTTTGAGCGCATCGGGCTTGATGAACAGGCTTTTCGGCAGCGTGTCTACATGGCCGCCGTGTGCCGCTGTTTTCCGGGTAAAAATCCTAAGGGCGGCGATCGTGTGCCGAGTTCGGCCGAAATCGATAATTGCGCGGGCTGGCTGCAAGCGGAAATCGATTTGCTTAAGCCCGATCTAATTCTGCCGGTCGGCAAATTGGCGATCGGCCAATTGATGCCGGTTAAAAGACTCAACGATGTGATCGGGAAACTTCACCCCGTCACCTTTCACGGCCATCGCACAGAAGCGATCCCGCTGCCCCATCCGTCCGGTGCATCGACCTGGCATCGGACCGAACCGGGTCTTGCGCTGCTGGAATCGGCATTGACGGTCCTGCAACACCATCCGTCCTGGCAACAAATTTGCCAGTCGGGTATTTTGTAGGTTGGTGCTGAGGTAAGGAAGCCCAACAATTCAGCTACAAAGACTCAAACTGTGCGGGTCGGGGTTTGTAACCCCGACCTAACGTTTTGAATAATACTTGCGCAAAACGTTTCGAACGGGGTTGCAAACCCCGTCCGGCATGAATTCGTACATCACCGCCAACCTACAAAGACTTAAACCCTCAACAAAGCCTTAGCCATTCTTTCAGAAAGTTGTTCTTCGACGAATTGCGGTTCGTTGGGTGGATAAAGCTCCACTTCATCCAGTTCAAAATTATATTCTTTGCCCAATGCAATCAGTTCTCTGATTTTTTGAACGGCTAACAGCTTTTCTTTTAATTCAGGATCTGCTTTTGCGTGTTCAGAGAATGCTTTTATTTGTGCAATTGACATGATGTTTACTCCTATGGTTTAAAAATATGCTTTGCATTGCAAAGCAGGTGATGAAAAATCGAGTGTTCGCTACACGCTGTAAGGCGTGTTAATCCAGTCTTTAAGTACCGCGACATCGCGTTCGGGTAAATAAGAAAAATCTCCGCTGATATCCTTAAAAACAGCTAAACCGCTGTGCGGAGAAACCAGTTTGCCTTTAACCATATAAAAGAACCAGGCAAACGGATAACCCGCCTGCCGATCGAAACGGGTCAACAGGTTATGCAGCGGGGTGCCTTTTTTGCCGTTAATATCTTCCAGTTGCGGTACGTTTTTTTGCTGGGTATTGATAATCTCGACGTTGATTATTTGTTCCCCAAAGCGTCCGGTATGCCTGAAAGGCCGGACAATCCAGTCATCGGAAAGCGCGGCTTTTTGCTGGGCGCTACTTCGGTTCCAGTCATCCATAAAACGTTGCACCGGATGTTCTTTGATATGGTATTTATTGATTTCATCCATGAAAATCGACACGTCAGTTTTACGTCGATAAGAATAACGCGACGACTGCATGGATGCAGGAGGTACGACCCCACGGATGGGGGAGGTAGAGCAACGCATGGAGCGGTTGCCGAGAGCCATGCCGGGAGCAATTGCCGAGGTTCCAATGCAGAATGTTTCTATGCATTCCGGGTCCAGTGGATCAATAAATTCTTCTAAATCTTCCGGCGGATTATGCTCATTAACAAGTAACCGATCCGACATCTCATGGGTTTTATCAATGTCGATCTGGATGAATTGTTCCGCTTTTCTGCCGGTTTGAATAACAAAATACAGGGTGTTGCCGGTTTGCCGCGTGGCAATCAGCTTTTGTTCCCGTGCGTGATCAATCAGGGTTTGCAGATTTCTGCCGCATTCGATATAGGTTCTTTCGGTCCATTCAATCAAATCATTGGCGATACGGTTGCCATCCATATCGACAATGCCGCCCAGGCGATACCATTCTGCACCTGTTCTGGCTAAGCGAATCGGATAGTCGGGGTTCTGTGATTGAAGTTTAGAGAGTATTAATTCATCATTTTGGTCAGGCAGGGTGTGCTTACAGATTTTTGCAAGCTGTTGCCCGTCAAGTTGAAAAGGTTGATCAGCCATACACTGTTTCCTATTTCTCGTTCTCATGTGTTGCATGGGCAATGCTTGTTAATCGTTCCCGTACTGTCGCCCGAACATCAGGTTCAGGATCATCAAGCAGACTGACCAATGCCTCGGGAGCAACGCGCTGGGCCGCGGTATAACGCACGACCCAGTCGGCATCATTGAGCATGATCACGGCATCATCCGGGTTCATCCGTTCGGCGACAATGCGCCTGACTTCAGGCGCATTGTCATGAGCCATTAAGCCCAGGCTGACTTCGGGCAAACGTTCGGCAACGATTTTTCGCACTTGCATGTCTATATCGCGAATAAACCGGAACAGGCGTCCTTCCGGCAGTCTTCCGGCTATCGTTAGTCTGACGATATAGTCTTTATCGCCGGCCATCTTTTCCAGATCCGCGGGCGCAATGCGATCGGCTACGGTCATGCGTACTTCTCTATCCGGATCATCGATTAACAGATGCAGCTGGGACACGGGTATCCGATAGGCGATTGCGCGCCTGACCACTTCATCTTCATCATGAATCAAGTCGGTCAATGCTTTTTGCGGTGCGTAACGGACCGCAATAGCGCGCCTTTCCCAAAAGTTGTCGTGCAGATAGTGCTCGGCATAACCGGGGTTGACGCGAAAAAAGCGGTCGATCTGTCGGCCGCTTTCAACGAATACGCAGGTATCGCCGGGCATACAACGTCCCATTAGCAGAGTTTTGCCGCGAAAAGGGCATAGGCTGCAATCGGCAAAAGGGACGCTGACAGGGCTTTCACGACCGGACATGCGATAAGTCTCGTTTAGTCCGCGATGACTTCTGCAACGACGATGCCCGTTGCAACGTCATAATCATTGGTCAGGCACAGACAGTGTTCCCGGCCATCAACTAAATAAAGATTGAAGTCTTTACGCTCAATGACCGGCGTATTATTGGGCAGATCGTCATCCATACAGTAAGTAAAATGGATAGATTGGTATTGCTGTCTTAGTACCGACAAATTCGCCTGGAGCGAATTTGAACGGCCTGCGGCCGACCCGGAGGGTGAAACACAGGGATGTGTTTCATAAACCGTGCTTTCATCGACACCCAATGCTTCGATTTCTGCCGCTATGGCGTTGACTTGATTTGTGGTGATCATCCCGTCGCTTCCCTTTCAAACCTGAATCGATTAGTTGCATCAATGCCCATGACTTTAGCCAGCCAGGGCGGCGGAGTTCCGGCAATAACGGTTTGTAGCCGGTCGATGATGCCGGCAATGGTTTCAATGCCGGGCAGTTTCATGGGGTGTATGCCCAGCTTGACAATCTTTGCCGCCGCAGGGCCGCCAACCGAGGCTATATAAAGTACCTGACAATCCTGAATCAGTTCCGCCCTGAAGACGTTTTTATCATCCACTTCCAGACCATCAGGAATATCTGTGCCGCGAATGTCGATTAAACGGGCTTCATCGGCTGAAACCTGATAAACCATGAATTGGCTGCAAGAACCGAAATGGCCGTCAACGTTGGTGCCGTCATTACTGGCGCAGGCGATACGAACGGAACCGGGCATGTCGCCATCAGCATAGGCTTGTTGTGTCTGCGCGGCAGGGTGAGTATCCTGGCCGGATTTAAGAATGCTTAAAGCATGAGTCAGTAAAGGTTCGTCAACATCTAAAAACTCACCCGCCAGCGCGGTTTTGAGTGTTTTCAGGTTAATACCGACAATTTTTTCTTCAGTGATGGGAAGGCCGATGCAATCAGTTAATACCGAAAGCAAGCGTTTGGCATCGGTATCGGGCAGAGCGCGAGCCGCCAGCCCGATACGTAAAGCCAGTTCTCGCGAGAGTGTAGTCTGGCTGTTCATCTGCTTATGCCTCAAGCGGCAGAATGCAGTTATCGATAGGGCAAACTTTGACACATTGAGGTATGTCAAAATCGCCTTCGCATTCGGTGCAGGTTTTTTTGTCGATTTTAAAAACAATAGAACCCTCTGTGATTGAGTTGGTCGGGCAGACCGGTTCGCAGTCGCCGCATGAAATACAATCCGCTTCAACAATATATAAGGCCATGATTATTCTCCTGAATCTAAACGTTTTGCGCGTAAGGTAACGGGGAAATCCGGCTGTTCATCCATCGGTTCGAAATAATATTTTGATCCGTCGCTGAGCAGGACTTCACCGCCCCATTTATCGGGACTATCGAATTCAACGGATTCCGCCACTTCTTCCAAATCTTTTTTGGGGACGTAGAAGACTAATTTGCCCTCTGCATTTTTTTTCAACATGACACTAGGCATTGAGTTCTCCGTTTACACGCATTTTAGTTAGCAAAATGGAACGCTGATGACGCTGATAATTATGATTAAATAAGATTTTTATAAATAATCTGCGTTCATCATATTCATCCGCGTCGCCTAGAGGCGCCTACTTTTGGCATCTGCGTTCCATTGCATTGAATGGGGTGAGTAGTTACAACTAACGAATCAAATCGTAGTTATAGTCAGTCGTACCCATACCTTTGGTTTCTTTATCCAACTGTTCCAGAACGGCATTAACCAGGGTTGTCAGCATATAAATAGCGCCTTCGTAACCCAAAGTTGTCATTCTGTGCAGGTGATGTCTGTCAAAGATTGGGAAGCCAATGCGGATCAACGGCACTTCAAACTCTTCGCCTTTATAGAAGGTGTCGCGTTGAATGAACTTGCCGTAAGAATTGCCGATCATGAAATCCGGTTTGTTGGTAAATACCAATGAACGGAAATGCCATAAATCTCTGCCGGTATGGACTACAGTTTTTTGTCCATAAGGCGAATCGCTGAGCATTTTTTCCATGGCTTTTTTCCAACGCTTGTTGGCATGGTTGCACAATACATCGGTCGGTTCGGCGCCCATTTCCAGCAGGAATTTGGTCATGCCCATCACAAAATCAGCATCGCCGTACAAGGAAAACTTCTTGCCGTGCATCCAGGTGTGCGAGTCAGTCATCATGTCTACTAAACGGCCGCGTTCCAGTTCCAAAGAAGCAGGAATCGGTTTGCCGGTTAATTCGGAGATTTTCATCAGGAATTCATCGGTCCATTCCAGTCCCATCGGAATATTGATGGCTGTAGCGGGTTGATGCATAATGGTTTGCACGTACTTTTTGGTTTTTTCCAACTGCCAGGGTTGCAGCAACAAGGTGTCAATCGCATTAGGCGCGTCTTTCACTTCAGCTTGGGTAGTGCCGCCCGCATACATGCGGAAAGTGCCGTCCGCCGGTGTATCCAATACTTCGGAAGGATCGCTCAATAACGAGTAATCAACACCCATTTCCTTCATCATGCGGTGCATGACGCGGTAGTTACCCAAGTAGGTTTCGAAGCCCGGAACCAGGTTGATCTTGCCGTTTGAACCGACTTTCTTGTCGTCCATATGATTCAGGGTGAAGTAGCGCAACATGCCTTCGAACATGTTATCCCAACCTGTAGTATGACTACCGACAAAGCTTGGGGTATGCGCATAAGGTGTTGGAAATTCCTGTTCGATATGTCCGGCTTTTTTAGCGTTATTGATGAACGCATTCAAGTCGTCACCGATAACTTCAGCCATACAGGTGGTTGAGACTGCAATGATTTCCGGTTTGTACAAGGCCTTGGCGTTTTCCAAACCGGCCATCATATTTTTTTGGCCGCCGAAAACCGCCGCATCTTCAGTCATGGAATCGGATACGCAGGCAACAGGCTCTTTGAAATGACGGTTAAAATAGGTACGGAAATAAGCGACGCAACCTTGTGAGCCATGGACATAAGGCATGGTTTTTTCAAACCCTAATGCGCATAATACAGCGCCCAAGGGTTGGCAGGCTTTGGCCGGGTTTACCGTTAACGCTTCACGGTTAAAATTGAGTTCCTGGTATTCTTTAGTGGTTGTCCACTGAAAGACCTCATCAATTTTTTCCTGAGGGTGGCGCTCTTCATAAGCATCACGTTTATTTGCCAGACTCTCCTTGTATTCATCGTTACGGAATAAAGGATAACTCGGTTGTATGTTTTCGACTTCTTGACTCATGATAATCTCCTACGCGCCACTAATCTGTGGACGACGGTTGAAGGAGTGGGAGCGGCTTTAGCCGCGATAATCGCGGCTAAAGCCGCTCCCACACAAAATTAAGCGCTTGCAGCGACCGCTACATCTGAACTTTCAGCTGTTTTCCAGGGCACTTTCACCTGTTTCCAGCAAGGGTTATTCAGTGTCATGTCCATATCTCGGGCAAAGATGGCAAAGCCGTCATAACCGTGATAAGGGCCGGAATAATCCCAGGAGTGCATTTGACGGAACGGAATACCCATCTTTTGGAAAATGTACTTTTCTTTGATACCGGAACCGATCAAGTCAGGTTGAACTCTCTTAACGAACTCTTCAAACTCATAACCGGTCACGTCGTCATAAATCAGCGTGGCATTGCCCATTTCCTTGATGGTACGGTCATAGTCATCGTTATGGCCGAATTCGTAGCCGGTACCGACCACTTCCATACCCAGGTCTTCATACGCGCCGATGACATGACGCGGACGCAAGCCGCCGACATAGAGCATTACGCGTTTGCCTTGCAGGCGTGGTTTGTATTTGGCGATAACCGCATCGTATTCAGACTGATATTTGGCGATAACCTTTTCAGCGCCCGCTTGAATCGTTTCATCAAATAACGCAGCAATCTTGCGTAATGATTCGGCAATTTTGGTAGGACCGAAGAAGTTGTACTCAATCCAGGGGATTTTGTATTTTTCTTCCATGTGCCGCGCAATGTAGTTCATTGAACGATAGCAATGGATCAAATTCAGTTTCACCTTGGGAGTTTTTTCCATTTCCGCGATAGTACCGTCACCGGACCATTGGGCAACTACACGCAAGCCCATTTCTTCCAGCAAAGTACGTGAAGCCCAGGCATCGCCGCCGATGTTGTAGTCGCCGATCACAGCGACATCATAAGGCGTCGTGGCAAAGCTCTCATCGCCGTCACGGTTTTCCAATACCCAGTCACGGATCGCATCGTTAGCAATGTGATGGCCCAGTGATTGGGAAACGCCGCGAAACCCTTCGCAACGAACCGGCACCACAGGTTTGCCGATTTCTTTGTTGGCTTTTTTGGCGACCGCTTCAATATCGTCCCCAATCAAACCGATCGGGCATTCCGACTGGATGCTGATGCCTTTGTTTAACGGGAATAATTCTTCAATTTCGTTCATTATTTTCGCAAGCTTTTTATCGCCGCCGAAAACAATGTCTTTTTCCTGAAAATCGGAAGTAAAGTTCATCGTGCCGAACGTATTAATGCCGGTAGTGCCGACATAATAGTTACGCCGACCGGCGCGCGAATACTGTCCGCAGCCGACCGGGCCGTGCGAGATATGAATCATATCCTTAATCGGGCCCCAAACCACACCCTTGGATCCGGCGTATGCGCAACCGCGAATGGTCATTACGCCGGGCTGGGATTTACGGTTTGAAGTAATACATTTGTTCGATTTTTCCAGGGATTGATCGTTAACCGCTAAATGCTTGGCGCGATCTTTCCTTGCTTGTTCGGGATAGACTTCCAGCACTTCTTGAATAAGCGCTTCGGTCTCTTCTTTTGTTAGAGCAGCCATGAGTGTCTCCTACTTATGCCGTGGGTAATCCCCCAACAGACAGGTTTTAGGACGGGAATCCCGTAGAGACGCGATTTATCGCGTCTGATTTATCGCGTATCTACAGTCAGAGACGCGATAAATCGCGTCTCTACGGTTGGTCATTTATTAAGCGGTTGCTTCCGCGGCCGCTGTTACACCGATGATAGATTCGTCTACGTCATCGATAATACCGAATTCCATCATTAATTCTTCCAGTTCATCCATAGTGATAGGTGTTGGAATGACGAAATTCTTGTTATCACGAATTTTGATAGCTAAATCACGGTACTCTTGCGCCTGTTTATGTTCTGGTTCGTATTCGATAACAGTCATACGACGAATTTCAGCGCGTTGTACAACGTTGTCACGCGGTACAAAGTGAATCATTGTCGTACCGATTTTTGCAGCCAAAGCCGAGATCAATTCATCTTCACGTGCAGTTTCACGTGAGTTACAAATCAAACCGGCCAAACGAACACTGCCTGAGTTAGCGTATTTCACAATACCTTTGGCAATGTTATTAGCCGCATACATCGCCATCATTTCGCCCGAGCAGACGATGTAAATTTCTTGCGCCTTGTTCTCACGGATCGGCATGGCAAAGCCACCACACACAACATCCCCAAGTACATCATAAAAAACGAAGTCAAGTTCATCATCATAAGCACCTTCTTCTTCAAGGAAGTTAATCGCCGTGATTACACCGCGACCCGCACAACCGACACCAGGCTCAGGACCGCCTGATTCAACACATTTAATACCGCGGTAACCCGCTTTCAGTACATCTTCAAGTTCTAAATCTTCAACACTACCCGCTTCGGCAGCCAAACTCATAATGGTAGTTTGAGCTTTCGCATGAAGAATTAAACGGGTAGAGTCAGCTTTTGGATCGCAACCGACGATCATTACACTGTTGCCTAATTCCGCTAGCGCAGAAACCAGGTTTTGAGTTGTAGTAGACTTACCGATTCCACCTTTACCGTATATTGCACATTGACGTAATGCCATGATCTTCTCCTCTTATAGGACGTTGTTGTTAATGACATTAGGGATAAAGCAAGGGGTGTGCCACAATCTAAAATGACGTCTATCTAATTGAATAATAAATATTAAATTTGTTTAAGCTAGGGGTAAACAACGTTGTGTTTCAAACATTTTGTAATGCTCTGTAGGCTTGGCAACAGTGCGGTTATTTTTGGAGTCCGCTTTCCTGTTCCGATGTGCTGCGTCACTGCCATTAAGTTAATGGTTGCGTATATCCAGCGACTGGAGTGCAAGGCTGGCCTTGCAGTATGGAGCGGTTAGTACAAGGCTAGCCTTGTACTCCAGTCGTGCCCGCCTTAAAGTTACAGCCTATAGAGAGGTGACTGTGTGTAGATAGCTCAAACAACAGAAGGATTGTTATAAACAGGACAAAACATTCAAGGCATTCGCCAATAAATAAAGCCAGCTAACTTCAGGTTAATCAGCTGGTTATACTGTTTATCAAAGCCCGCTAAAAACTGGATTGAATTTTGCTAAGTAAAAAAGACATACCTACTTAAGAATGGAGTTTGCAATGTCTTCTACTGTCTTTTCTGAAATACTAAATGGTTTGTACGAAAACAAAGTCGTACCTTATCTGGGGCCGGGCGCGCTTTTTGATGCAACCAATAAACTAACCGGAGCACCCATGCCTGCCGATAGTAATAGCCTGATTTTGGCTATGAATAACGGCAACCCGATGGCTCCCAAACTCATGTACGAGTTTCCCAGGGCGGCGATGAATCAGGAGCTAAAAAGAGGCAGGAATTTTCTGGGCCAGTTTCTGACCAAATTATATGGCGAAACCGAATATACGCGTGCGTCAGTGCATAATTGGCTGGCGGAGTGGCGGCCTTCCTATGTCGTCGACATAAACAGGGACACGCAATTGCAAGACAGCTATTCCGATGAAGAACATACGCTGATTGTCGGTGTCGCAAGAATCACCGCCAGCCAGTTTCGATTTAAAATATATCACTTCGATGGCACTGATTATTTTGAAATCCCGCAGGAACAGATTGACCACAGACTGCCTGTTTTATTTAAACCTCTGGGTACGCCTAAACCGGAAGCCAACTACATCGCTTCAGATGCCGATTATGTCGATTACATAACCGAGTTAATGGGAGGCTTCGCTATTCCTGACTTCCTTAAAGAGTACCGCAAGGGCAAACAATACCTGTTTATAGGCATGCCGTTAAACAGGGATTCGGAACGCATGGTGATGAGCGACATCGTTTATGGCGCGGCAGAGAAAAAAGGTTGGGTTTTAAACAAAAATCCGACCGATAAAGAAAAGCGGTTTTGTAAAAAAATAGGCTTGGAAATCCTGGACGTGGATGTTGAAGACCTACTGGCTGCCGTGCTTAACTAATGACCCAGTCCAGCGCATTCACCCATCATCGGCTGTTGCTTTACTACAAAGGCGATATCAGTGCCTTGATGCTGTTTGCCCAGCACAGCAACGGCAGCGTCTGCTTTCCGGAGCCGCTGCCAGCCTTGTCCGGCGCACTGGAGCCGGAAGAGTTCAAAGCTAGCAAAGTCAGCATTCATCCGGCAATGCTGGTCAACAATATCAATCAGCTTTTACAACTGGACAATGACCTGCTGCGCGTCGAACCGGAGTTTAGCGAACAAATCGACACCCCCGGCGGCATTATCACCGTCCATATGGCACGCTTCATGCTGCTTGATCCGCCGCACAAACTGATGCAAAGCAGGGATTGCCGGATGAGAACCTTACCGGAGCTGCGCGGCAGGCCGCCTGCGGAAATGGAGTTGTTGCGCCGCGCCTACGCCAAGGTGATGTAGGCCCGAGATGTTTGATTTCATGGACATGAGCTACGATGAACCCGGCGAGCCAGTCGGGTCGGGGCCATATATACCGGATGCCGGGGAATGTATGCGTTGCGGCATCTGCATCGCTAGTTGCCCGACCTTTCGCCTGTTTCAGGTCGATGAAGAAACACCGCGTCGGCGCATTCGCACCATCAGCAAACTGCTGGTTGAAAACCTGCCGATCAGCGCCGATGAGCGCCTGCATCTGGATAACTGCGTACAATGCCGGGCCTGCGAAACCGTTTGCCCAAGCCGAATGGCTTACGGGCAGTTGTTCGATCAAGCTCAAGCCGAGTTAAAGGTTAATCCGGGTTGGTTGGCGAAACTGGCTTTCAAACTGATTGAAAACAAGGGCTGGTTGAGGCGGTTAATGCCGTTGCCGGCCGTTTATCTGAAATCGGGATTGCAAAAACCGTTACGGCGTAGCGGATTGCTGAAAAAACTGCATTTGGCGGATGCCGAAGCCTTGCTGGGCAAACCGGCATTGCAGGCATTGGCTGTTTCTTATCCCGCCAGCACCACGAAACGCGGCCGGGTTGCGCTGTTCACCGGCTGTATCGCCGAACATTTCGACCGCGAGACTTTATTGGCGGCGATCAAGTTGCTTAACGCAATAGGCTACGAAGTGCTGGTGCCGCCGCAACAAGGCTGCTGTGGGGCGATACACCAGCACAATGGCCAGTCTGCCGCCGGTTTGATCGACAACAACATCGCTGTTTTCAACGCACTGGACGTCGATGCCGTGCTTCATGCCGCCACAGGTTGCGGGGCGATGTTAAGCGAATATCAAAGTGACGATGGCGAGGCGGCGCAACTGTTCCGGCAACGCTTGTGGGACATCAACGATTTTTTGCTGAAACACTGGACGGATGATCTGCAACTGACGTCATCTAAGCTGAAAGTCGCAGTACACGAGCCATGCAGCCAGCGCAACGTGCTCAAAAACCAGCAAGCCGTTTATGTGCTGCTGCAAAAAATCCCCGGTCTAAGCATTGCCGCGCTGACCGACAACCACATCTGCTGCGGCGCAGGCGGCAGCTACATGCTGACTCATCCCGACAATGCCGCGCAGTTACGGGCTTTGAAACAGCAAATCATCAGCGCTTCGTCAGCTGATGTGGTGGTTAGCGGAAATTTCGGCTGCGCGGTTTATCTCAACGCTGATGGGGGCAGGATAGAGCATCCTTTGCAGTTGTTGGCTCGGCAGTTGCCAGTCAGGTAGGATACACATGTGCACCCTTGGCTTGAATCCGGTTATATGCGACTTGACCAATAGCTCGGTTTTCTACTGTTATGCATCACTGCAATTACATAAATTGACCGGTCAATTTTCCGATAAATCACAGAAAAGGGAAACCTGGAAAGTAAGAATCTTCGAAAGCCTTTTTCGAAAAAAGGCCATGTTTGAGGGAATTCAACAATCGCTTGATCAGCTGATTCGAGTTCATTCAAGAAGTCATCCCCCTAAACCTTCGGCCTGATCTTGGTACCAAACATATGAAGCCTTTATTTCAGAAGAAACTTTGGGGTGAAACCTTAACAATTCCGCTAACCTTTAACTTCTTTCTTTACATCGTCCCAAGATACAGACTCAACCTTACCGGAAACAAGTTCTTGATACCTAAGCTCGGCTAATTCAGCCCATGCTTGCTCAACGCCTTCATCTTGCCTGGTTTCAAGCGAAGAAATCAAACAATGAGCAACCAAGGCTCTCTCGTTAACATTCAATTGCTTTGCATTTTCTAAAATTTGACTAATGTTCATGGGCTATTTATCCATTAATTTGCGTATTTGAATTCTAGCATGGGCGGTCAGAAAGCACATAATCATTGATTTTTTACGATAAATGGGTAGCACGATGTTTGGCCCATCCTATATGCCGCTTGCTCTTCAGCGCTGCAACCGCGCCAGTTTTTGTAGTCCTACCGTGGGCGGCGCACCGAAGGTCTTGCGGAATTCATGGCTGAAATGGGCCGAGTCCGAAAACCCTGTAGCGTGCGCCGCGGTAGTGAAGTTGTTGCCTTTTATGATCTCTCGTATGGTTTTTCGTATCCGGTTCCAACTCCGATAACGGCGAAAAGGAACACCGATCTGTTGTGTGAACAGGTGCTGGAACCGCGAGGCGGATAGCCCGACCGTTCCGGCAAGCGTTGCCACCGAGGTGAGATCGTCGCCGTATTCGAATAAAAATTCCACCACCTGAGATATGCGGGGATCAATCAGTTCGGCTCGTGCCCGTCGTTTGGCAAACCCCATCAGATCGTCCAACGGTTCCGCAGTCCATTGAGGATTGTAGCGGTCTTCGTAAAGGCCGCGCATGAACGAAACCTCCCCGGCAGTGCCAACCAAGGCGCCGTTTATCTCGCGCGTATTGCGGGTGAGAGGCATCAGTGCATCGGCCCCGGCGATGTTCGGCTCGATATAAAATACCGCCAGCGGATCGCCGCCTATATCCAGCTCATGCAGGACACCGGCGGGAATGACGGCGGTGCGGCAGGACAGCCAATCGCCGCCATGCAGTCGCAGGCGAAAACTTCCATAAATTCCGGCGAGAAAAACCGGCGCGCCGTGCTGATGGCTCGCGTTGTAGTACAGCGGTCCGGTAAAAAACGTGCGACCGTCTTTGATGTCCCAGAGCGCGTCGAACTCGACGGCCTCCGTCGCAGCACGTTCATACAAGCGAGGATTATCCGCCATTGTTTATACTCCGATACATTGTTTTGAGCCATCCGTCTTCAACGCAGTCTAGTCAAATCGCCGACTATTGACAACTCCTGACTAGGTGGCTTGGGCAATTCGCCGACATTGGCATCCAACAAGGTGGGGCGGAAGCCCCCGTATAACGATGAGGGTAACCATGACAAATCAAAAAAATCCGCATGAACCGATGACTATGACAAACCTTTTCCTGTTGGCGTTTGCCGGACTGTGTCTGGCGATAGCGCTTGCCATCGCCTGGGTGCTCGGCATTACACTGTTTTTCCCCGATGGCGTCTTGGCCGGATTACTCGTCGAACGGGCCGACATCATCAGGGCTCATATCGACTATCTGATGATGGCGCAGTTTCTGTTCATCTTTTCCCTGCTGTTTCGGCAGTATTCCATCAATCCGCCCGTCTGGGTCGTTGCCGCCTGTTGTTTCGGCGCTTTCTTCAACCCTTTGGCATTTCTGGTCAGAGGTCTGACGCCGAAGCCATCCGTTGTCGACGCGATTCCCGTTGAACCGCATTTTCCGTTTCAGGCGGGATTGAGCTTCACGTTGACGACGGTCGGGTTTCTCGCCGCCGTCGCCCTGGTCGTCAGGGCTGCCTGGAAATTGAGAACGGTGCGGAATTGAGGCCGATTTGCTTCGCGAAATCAACCCGCAACCGCCAGAATCACCACACCGGCCTTAAAGACTGCGGTGGCAGACTGGCCTTTGCTCAAGCCCAAGGCTTCGACGCTGTCGTTGGTCACGGTGGCGGCAACCTGTTCGCCGCCTTTTAGTTCGATATCCACTTCGGCGTTGACCGCGCCCGGTTTAACCTGGGTTACCGTGCCTTGCAGCTGGTTGCGTGCCGAAAGCCGGTAGCCGCCGAAATCGGTGACAATGATGATTTGCGGAGCCTTGACCAGCGCCACCACTTTCATGCCGATTTTGATACCCAGCGTTTCGGCGGATTCCTTGGTAATGGAGGCGACGATGGTTTCTCCGCCTTTCAAGCCGACATGAACTTCGGCATTCACCGCGCCGAGTCGCACTTCGCTGACGGTACCGGTAAATTGATTGCGAGCGCTTGATTTCATAGTGAATCTCCTGGGTTGATTAATTTAATATCGATGTGCCTTTGATCTGCGCATAAACCGGCATGCCGATTTGTAAATCCAGCAACAGCGCGGACTTTCGGGTGATATGCGCCAGCAGCGGCTGGGTGCCGACCTGAAGCTGCACCACGCTTTGGCCGCTGTGATCGTCGGCGATGCCGGTGATGGTCGCAGGCAGCACATTAAGGATGCTGGTGGCGGTCGGCGACTCAAGGGCGATGCTGACGTCGCGGGCGTAAATCTGCACCCGCAACGGCGTGCCGACTTCGGCATCGACCGCCGGTAGGCTGAGCGAGCCTCCGGCAAAGGTGACGCGGGTCAGATGATAGTCGGCTTCATGTTCGGCGACGGTCGCCTGCCAAACCGTGGCGGCCTCCCGGTCCTGCGCCAGCGGCATATCGAGGCGGGTTAAGGTATCTGCCGGAAGACCGGACGCGATTTTCCGGCCATCGGCCATGATCACCAGGTAATCGGCCAGTTGCGCGACTTCCTGCTGGGAATGGGTGACGTACAGCACCGGAATGTCCAGTTGCTGATGCAGGCGGCTTAAAAAAGGCAGGATTTCCTGTTTGCGCTTGGAATCCAGTGACGCCAGCGGTTCGTCCATCAGCAGGATTTCAGGATTCAGCGCCAGGGCGCGGACGATGGCGACCCGCTGCCGTTCGCCGCCGGACAAGCGTTCCGGCATGCGCTCCATTAAGTGAGCGATGCCCAGTAATTCAACGGCGTGTTCCAGCTTGACCGTGCCTGAATTTTGTTTAATGCGCTTCAAGCCGTAGTGCAGGTTATCCCGCACCGTTAAATGCGGAAATAGGTTGGCCTCCTGAAACACATAGCCCAGCGGCCGTTTATGTGTAGGCAGGAACAGGCCGTGCTCGCTGTCCTGCCAAATACTGCCGTTGATTGCCAGAAACCCCTGCGGTGCATGTTGCAGTCCGGCGATGCAGCGCAGCAGGGTGGTTTTGCCGGAGCCGGAATGGCCGAACAACACCGTAATGCCGGTGCCGGGCAGTTTTAAGTCGACGTTCAGTTTAAAGTCGCCGTAATCGAGTTGGAAGCGGGCTAGTATTGTTGTCATAATATTTTTTAAATAATAAAACGCGGATTTTACTGATCTTGACTGATAGAAATGTCTATGAAACGGCCAAAGCAAGCTTTGGACTCCAAAAAACCAGTCGCCGGAGTTCAAAGCTTGCTTTGAAGTGCAGGCAAAGACGATAAATGACAATCCGTCTAATCCGTGCGATCCGTGTTCCATTTCTATCACTTAATAAATTGCCGATTATTTAAGCGGATGAGCGACAGGCTGTGTTTTCAGCGCGGTGTACAACACCAGCAGCACGCTGAACGAGAACAGCAGCAGGCAGCCCGCCAGCCAGTGCGCTTCGCTGTACTCCAGCGCTTCGACATGATTGTAGATTTGCACCGACACGACGCGGGTCTTGTCGGGAATATTGCCGCCGACCATCAGCACCACGCCGAATTCACCGACGGTATGCGCAAAGCCTAAGATAGCCGCAGTCAGGAAGCCGGGTTTCGCCAGCGGCACGACAATGCTGAAAAAAGTATCCAAAGGGCTGGCGCGCAAGGTCGCTGCGGCCTCCAAAGGCTGTTCGCCGATCATGGCAAAAGAGGTTTGCAACGGTTGCACGACAAACGGCAACGAATACAGCACCGAGGCGACCACCAGTCCGGCAAAGGTGAACGGCAACGTTCCCAAACCCAGCCAGGTCGTGATTTTTCCGACCGCCCCGGCCGGGCCCATCAGCACCAGCAAATAGAAGCCCAATACCGTCGGCGGCAGCACCAGCGGCAGCGCTACGACCGCATTGATGATGCCTTTCCATGAGGATCGCGTCCGGGCCAGCCACCAGGCCAGCGGGGTGCCAAACAGCAGCATCAACAAGGTGGCGATGCCGGCGACTTTGAATGTTAAAAACAGTGTGTCGAGATCGGCAGGGGTTAGCATAAAAAAGTCTCCTTGATTATTTAGGCAAACCAAAACCGTATTTTTCGATAATCGCCAATGCCGTCGGCGATTTAAGGAAATGCACCAGGGCGTGAGCGGCCGGGTTTTCGGCGCCGGTTTTCAGCAACACGGCCATTTGACGAAATGGACTGTGCAGATTATCCGGTATGATCCAGCCGGAACCGTTGCCGATTTTGCCGCTATTGATATCGATGACTTGCGCCAGCCCCACAAATCCCAACTCGGCATTGCCGGTACTGACGAACTGAAAGGTTTGAGAAATGTTTTCGCCCTGCACGAACAAAGGACGCAACTTGTCCAAAACGCCCAGATTTTTCATCACTTCCTCAGCCACCACGCCGTAAGGCGCATGACTGGGATCGGCAAGGGCAATGTGTTTAAAGCCGCCGGTTGTCAGGATTTTCCCCTGATCGTCGACATAGCCGGGTGTAGCCGACCACAGCACCAATTTGCCGATAGCGTAAACAAAATGGCTGTCGATAACCGCGAAACCGGATTTTTCCAGTTCCAGCGGGTATTTTTCGCTGGCCGACAAATACACTTCAAACGGTGCGCCGCTTTGGATTTGCGCGAACGCTTTGCCGGAGGAGCCAAACGACAGCTTTGCGGTGTGTCCGGTGGCTTTTTCAAAAGCGGCGGCAATTTCGGTCATCGGCTTGGTGAAATCCGAGGCGACGGTGACCAGGGTGGTCGCGGCCCAGCCGGTTTGGCTTAAGAGCAGCAACGCTAAGGTTGAGATTGTACGGAAAAAGGTAGTCGGTAACATGAGTCATCTCCAAAAGTTAGGGAACGGATGCCTGGCACTTTAAAACCTAAGCATGCTTTGCACATAAAAATAATCGACGTCCTGCGCATTGGGTGCCGAGGGTGCATTTTTGGCAAATTCGCCCTTAAACAAATGCGCCCAACCTGTCTCAAGGTTCAGACTGCTGTTGACATCCCAGCGTGTCGATAATTCCAACTGATGGCCGACGAAATCGCCGCTACGGCCGGTTTTATCCTGCAAGTTCGCAGTGGTCCAATTGTCTTTTGACGATGCCGGCCGGAATGCCCGATGGCTTAAAAAGGCTTGTACGTCGGAACGCGGATTAATTCCGATCCGGTAGCCAGGGGTGTTGACATTGCTGCGGGCAAAAGCGCCGTAGATGCCGGTGGGGCCGTAGTCGAAGTGGCGGGCGCCGTCCATGGTCTCGTAGCGGGTGCGCTGCTGCTCCAGAGACATCGACAGCCATTTCGGTAAACCCAATGTGTCATGCAGGTTCCAGACCGGTTTTTCGTATTGATCCGATCCCAGCAAGGCATCCTGCATCTGACTGGAAAATGGGGCGATAGGCGGTTTGCTGTATTTTTTCTTTTCAGCCGCCTGAATAGTACCGCAGCCGCCCATGCAAAAGCCGCCGGCGACCATTAAAATGAGCGTATGGCTGACAGCAACACCGGCAAGAGGTATTCTTCGCATCATCAATAGCCTATAATCGCAAATATCGAATTCACATCGACATTGGTTTGTCGATGCACACGGCCTTAGTTTAATTCGTTATATACAAAAGTAAATAACGATTATGAAAACAGGCTGTTTCTTTATGGAAAATAATGTTTGTCGCAACAAGATCCAATCTCCCTGCAAAGCAGGCTATTAATTCCCCGTTGATTTATGTCCCAAACCATCACTAGCGACGACACCGCGCCAACCTGGATCAAGGGAGAATTGCGGTTGGCCGACATGTTGGATAGTCGCATGATCGGCTTGTTAAGAGCGATAGAGCAAAGCGGCTCCATCAATCAGGCCGCCAAGCAGGTGGGCTTGAGCTACAAAGGCGCCTGGCAGATCATCGAAAGAGCCAATAACGGTGCGCCGAAAACATTAGTCAGCACCGCCACCGGCGGCAGCAAAGGCGGCGGCACCTGTTTAACCGAGGCAGGACGCTCTTTGCTGGCGCTGTTTACCCGCCTGGAACAGCAGCATCGGCAGTTTCTCGATCAGCTCAATCGTAGTCTCGCCGACGACCCGGATACGGTCTTGCTGTTGCAGCGTCTGGTGGTTAAAACCAGCGCCCGTAACCAGATTTTTGGCAGCATTACCGCGATTCAAGCCGGTGCGGTGAATGCCGAGGTTATCGTGAAACTGAAAGGAGGCGAACAGGTTATTACCACTGTCACCCTGACATCGCTCAGCGATCTTGGGTTACAGGTCGGCGCCGATGCGGTATTGTTGATCAACAGCGCCGATATAACGATAACAATCGATTCCGGTTTCAACCGGTTTACGGCACGCAACCGTCTGCCGTGTAGCGTGATTCGCGTTCAACAGGATGAGGTGAATGCGGAGGTGATTGTGTTGTTGCCCGGCGGCGAAACGCTGGTCGCCATGATTACGCAGCAAAGCGCACAAAGCCTGGCGCTTATGCCCGGCATGCTTGTATGGGCGATGTTTAAAAGCAACGCACCGGTTTTGGGAGTCATGTCGTCACTTTGACAGCTGCTAATCCATCTTCAGCAACCGGCATCCTCAAGTCTGCGAGGAAACATTTATTATCTGACGTTACGCACGTTCAATGGAAAGATGTTATCCACGAAAAAAATGGATAGGGTAGTTGGCACAGAAAGAAATGTTATCAGGCGGAGTTTGGCACCAAAGCAAGCTTTGGACTCCAGAAAATTTGAATGCAGGAGTTCAAAGCTTGCTTTGAAATTTAAGATGCTAAACAGCGCGTGATGTGCCGGAGCGAACCTCAGATAGAGTGAATGGTTCTTTGCTATACAGCTTTTTCGTGATTTTCGTGGACATTACCCAATATCAATTATTATATGAATTCAAGGGTTTTGGATTTTTTATTGTCCGTCAAGTGTAAACGTTCAACCGGATTGATATAATGACAGCTGATTTTATAGTGAGAGAATGGAATGCCTGGGCGCCGGGGGTGAGCTGTCACGAAGATTGGCGAAACTGGCATGACCATCAGGCCTTTGCCCAAGCGGAAAAAGCTGCTATACCGATTACGGTGCCCAAGATACTCCAGCGCAGATTAAGTCCATTAGCCAGGGCGGTTTTTAATGCCGCGGAAGGTTGTATTGATAGCGATAAGTCATTGCCCATTGTGTTCAGCTCTGCTCATGGCGAAGTGAATAAGTCATTGGAGATGCTCAAAAGCATGCAAAAAGGTGAGGAAGTTTCGCCGACAGCCTTTAGTTTGTCAGTTCATAACGCCATATCGGGATTGTTTTCCATCGCCTATGGCTATCATCAGGAAATTACCGTGGTTGCACCGGGCCAGGACGGCATTGCCCCGGCGTTTATTGAAGCCCTGGGGCTTTTGCAGGAACACCGTAGTGAGGTGCTGATAGTGTTGTATGATGAACCGCTAGCGGATTTTTATCCGTCGTTACCGTTTGCGCTCAATGCGCCTGCCATTTGTGCGTTGGCTTTAAAAGTTTCTTTAACCGGGAGCGGCTTGCCGTTGCGGTTTTGCAGAACGCCTGCGCATCGAGACGATGGCGAGCAGGCCTTGCAGATACTCTCTTTTATAAAGTTTCTTGTCGCCGACGATAAAGCGTTGGTGCTGGGCAATCATAGGCATAGCTGGGAATGGCACAAAAAATAGCGGAAAAATTAGGCTATGGCTGGCGTCTTCTGGCAACCGGATTGAGTTTTTTTAGCTTTGGCGTTGGCGGTTTATTGCTGTGGGCATTTGTGTTTCCGGTGTTGTCGCTGTTGCCCGGCAATCGGCGGCAAAAGGTCGGTCGGGGCCAAAAAACGGTGTGTTACAGTTTTTATGTCTTCATCGGTTTGATGCACAGGCTTGGGGTGATGACTTACGAAATCGTGGGCCTGGACAAGATTAACCGCCCCGGCCAATTGATCATCGCCAATCACCCAACGCTGGTCGATATTGTGTTTTTGATCAGCCGGATCAAGCAGGCTAGTTGTATTGTCAAAGCCAAGCTGTGGCATAATCCGTTCATGCGCGGCCCCATACTCAATGCGGGATACATCAGCAACGGCGATCCCGAGCAAATGATAGCCGAGTGCGTTGCCTGGTTACGCTCAGGCGGATCGATGATTATTTTTCCTGAAGGAACCCGGTCAATACCGGGCAAGCCGTATCATTTTCAACGCGGCGCGGCGGCCATTGCCTTGCAGGCGAATGCCATTGTGACTCCGGTGACACTGACCTGTTATCCCAGCACCTTAACCAAAACCGAGCGGTGGTATGAAATTCCCGATCGCCGCTTTCACCTGACTATGCACGTCGGCGACGATATTCCGCTGGATGAATTTGCCAATATTAGTCCAAAATCGGTAGGTGTCCGTCGCTTTACACAATATCAGCAAGATTACTTTACTCAACAGAGAGAGCTTTATAAGCACGATGGAAAATGAATTAAAACAACTCATTATTGATACGCTGGATCTGGAAGATATCAGCGTGGCGGATATAGACAGTCAGGCACCGTTGTTTAATGACGGTTTGGGGCTGGACTCCATTGATGCCCTGGAATTGGGCTTGGCGATCCGCAAAAAATACAACGTAAAGATTGATGCCGAAAAAGAGGACGTGGTGAAGATTTTCTCCTCGGTTTCAACGTTGGCTGAATACATTCAAGCCGCGCGCGGTTGAGGCGATTATGATAAAAGAGCGCGAAGAAATTTTAACGGCCATCAAAGAGATTATGGTCGAGATGTTTGAGATGGACGAACAGGCGATCACCCTGGAAGCGCGGCTGTACGAAGACCTGGATTTCGACAGTATCGATGCGGTGGACATGATAGTCAAACTTAAAGAAATGACCGGTAAATCGATCAAAGCCGAAGATTTCAAAACGGCGCGCACTATTGGCGATGTGGTCGAGGCTGTTTACAAAATGCTTAACGGCTGATATGCGTTTGTTTGGTTTATCGGTTTTGTTGTGTTCTTTCTTCTCGTTCCCACGCGCCGCGTGGGAATGCAGTCCAGGCGCGCTGCGCCAAGAGGATTAAACAAATGGGCTGGATTTGCACTGAAAAAGCGCTACATTTTTTAACCAGCATGGTGTTGAATCAGATACTGCTATTCGATCGACCGAAAACGGTGGACATCATCTCGCAAAATCCTATCTATTTGATTGTGCATACAAGCTTTGCTAGTTCCCAAGCTCCAGCTTGGGAATTCGGTGTGGAAAGCTCCAGCTTCCCGTATCGCGAAGCTGGAGCTTCGTCATCCTGGTTCCCAAGCTGGAGCTTGGGAACCAGCGTAGGATTTATATAGTGTGGGCGCGAATTTATTCGCGCTTTTTAATACTGAT
>JAURZV010000030.1 GCA_030653175.1 Methylobacter sp. | reverse complement strand
ATGGCTTGGTTATTCAGGTGGGTGCCAATACGACTGTTGACAATCAGATATCGATAGCTATTTCCAATATGTCGGCCGTTTTGGCGAGTGTCACGGCCGGCAGTATAGGCAGTGGTGCTTTAGCAGCCGGAGCTCTAAATGCTATTACTTCCTTAGATGCCGCTATTGCATCTATCGACGACACAAGAGCTGGATTGGGTGCGGTTCAAAACCGGTTTACCACCACCATCAGCAATTTGCAGTCTTCCATTGAAAATCAATCAGCTGCCCGCTCCCGGATCACCGATACTGATTTTGCTGCGGAAACTGCCAGTTTGAGTCGTAGCCAGATCTTGCAGCAAGCGGGTACCGCGATGCTGGCGCAAGCCAATCAGGCCGGACAGTCTGTGCTTAGTTTGCTCAGGTAGGCTTTCATGGCAATAACCGGGGAGGCTCCGGCCTCCCTTTTTGAACACATAGAAATTAGGTTGGTGTCATGAACAGTGAAATTACTAATGTATCTAAGCTTGTTCCTGTGACAGTTCTGAGAAATAAGCAAAATGACCTGAAAGTTGTTTCAGACAATGCTAATGCGCAGAGTGCAACAGTGTCTGAAGAGGGTTCAAAAATGCAAGTTGTCGCATTAAAAGCCGATGCTCAAGAGACTTCTTTGGAGTTAGTGAAATCGGCAGTGACGAAAGGTAACTCAATATTGCAGTCGATCAACCGTAACCTGGAGTTTCAGGTTGATGATTCGACTCAAAAGGTTGTGGTCAAAATTGTTGATAGCAAAAGCGGCGATGTGGTGCGACAAATACCTACGGAGGAGATGCTGGCGTTCATCAAAAGAATGCAGGAAATGGAAGGTGATCAGGGAACCCTGCTTCAGGATAGGGTTTAGCGTTTTGAATAACTAAAGATAGGAGAGAGTCATGGCCATTACATCGTCGTTAGGAATTGGCAGTGGCATGGATATTAATGGCATTGTTAGCCAGCTGGTTGCCGCTGAAGGTCAACCACAGTTTAATGCTATTAAGCGACAAGAAACCGCAGCAAAGGCCCAAGTGAGCGGGCTGGGTAGTCTTAAGAGCGCATTATCAACTTTTCAGACTGCTGTGCAAAAGCTTAATGACATCAATCTGTTCAAAACCAATAAGGCTGTATCCGGCAATGAAGCCATTGTAAAAGTCACAGCGGGTTCGGGTTCGGCAGCGGGTTCGCATGTTATGCAAGTGACTCAGTTGGCCAAGGCGCAGAGTTCTATTGCAGCGACTGAATTTACTGGGGCTACCGAGGTGGTAGGTTCAGGCACAATGACGTTTTCAGTGGGAGCTAAAACACCGTTCTCGGTAACAATTGATGCCGGCAACAACACGCTGGCGGGCATTCGGGATGCCATCAATGGTGCGGCAGACAATAATGGTGTGACTGCGAGTATTATTAATGTTAATAATGCAACCAATACCGGCACTATATCGAAATTGGTGTTGATTGCCAAAGACACCGGCTTGGCTAATGGGTTTTCTGTGGCGGTGGCTGGTGATGTTGGTTTGAGTAGGCTGGATACGTCTACACCGGCAAACTTTACTGGTGTGGCGGCGGCGGATGCCATAATTTTGATGGATGGGCAGACTGCCACACGTAGTAGTAATGTTATTACTGATGTGTTGCAGGGCGTGACGCTGAATTTGCAATCGGCAGCAGCGCTGAACACGGATGTGAATGTGGACATTACATTGGACAATGCGGCGATCAAGGAAACCATTTCAGGTTTTGTGACGGCTTATAATGCACTGAATAGCACGACCGCTAGCCTTGGCAAATTTGCAGGCACTACTGGCGGCAGCAACGGTGCATTATTGGGTGATTCGACTCTACGGAGGGTTAGGCATGACTTGCGCTTACTAGCCAGCGACCCAGTCACTTCAGCAAGCAGCAGTTTTAATACCTTGAAAACCATTGGCATCGATATAGATAAAGACGGCGTGATGACGTTGGATAGCACCAAGCTTGATCAAGCCTTGGCTACCAATTTGTCATCGGTAAGTGATGTGTTTTCATCCACTGATGGGGTGGCTACTCGATTGAAAGCTAAGGTGATGCAATACTTGCAAACCGGAGGCCCTTTGGATACCCGTCAAACTTCGCTGAATAAGCAGTTAAAAGCGCTCAGTGATAAACGCAATACTGTCCAGCTACATTTAGATAACGTGCAAAAGAGTTTGTTGAAGCAGTATATTGCCATGGATAAGGCAGTGGGTAGGTTTCAATCGACGGGCGCGTTTTTGAGTAATCAATTAGCACAATTAAGTAAGTGAGACAGCAGATGACACCTGTAGCGTATAGAAATAATGCTAATAAATATGCGGCTGTACATGCCGAGTCGGTGATGGACGATGCATCGCCGCATAAGTTGATACAGATGCTGATGAGTGGCTTTTTGATGCGTGTCAATGCAGCAAAAGGCGGCATAGAACGAGGCGATTTTCAGGAAAAGAGTGTGCAGATTTCCAAGGCTGCCGCTATTGTCGGAGGTTTGATAGACGGTGTGGATACAGAAAAAGGCGGCGACATAGCGGCTAATTTAATGAGTTTGTATGAGTACATCAACACACGCTTGTTTCAAGCCAGTGCTGAAAACAGCATTGAAATACTGGATGAAGTTCAGACCTTGATGAGGGAAATTAAGCAAGCTTGGGATGCTATTCCTAAAATGTATCAGTAGCGGCCAATAATGAGCGCTGTCCCTGAATTAGTGCAGCAGCTTGAAGGGTTTGTTGAGCTTATTGCGGCCGCTATTGAGTCTAGGGATTGGGATGACTTGAATGACCTGCTGGTTAATCGGCAGGAGACACTGGAGCGGTTATGTGCATTATCTCTGTCGCCTCTCGAACGTAAGGCAGTTGTAAATATGATGGCTTCGATGCAAGCCACAGATAGGCAATTGTTGGCATTGGTGCAAAGCCAAAAAGAGGTATTGCAAAAGCAAGCGGCGTCGCTTGCGCATGACAGAAAAGCCATTCGGGCGTATCAAGCTGAATAGTCCGGTAAGAAGGTGGAAGTCAATTTGACTGCCGTTTCAAATTAACTAACTTCTAGTTGCTGCGCCGGCTTGCGAAACAGCGCATTGAGTAATTTAAGAGGCATGATCAGGATACTTGGATTCAATCCATTTGCTGAATGTATTGGTAGGCAAAGTGTGTAAGCGGCCAGCGCTACCAGCTACCCATCATTATCGTCCTGGGCTTTAAGCTCTTCGACCGGATGTGCAAACGGCAATAGTTCGTCGATACGACTGTTGGGCCAGGTGGGCAGTTTCTCCAAAGTATCCCTAAAGCCATGCCGGATCTATTCCGTTGAGTTTTGCTGTACCCAGTAGGGTTTGGATGGCGGCAGCCCGTTGACCCACAGGCTCAGAACCAGCGAATAACCCGTTCTTTTTTCCCAGGGCAATGGGGCGAATGGTATTTTCCACCGGATTATTGTCTATGGGCAAATGGCCGGTTTCCGCATAGCGAATCATGGCAGGCCATCGTTTCAGCGTATAGCCCATGGCTTTGGCGGTGCTGGCGCGGGTTTGAGCGAGCCATTGATGCAATGCGTCGAGTACCGGTTGGCTTTGTTCCGCACGTAGCAGTTGGCGAGCTTCGATATCCCGTGCTTTACCTTGTTGTTCGATACTGTACAGCTGGCCGATACGCGTCAAGGCTTCCAGCGCCATGGAGCTGGCATTGGCCTTGTGCAGATCGAAGAACTTCCGGCGTGCGTGTGCCCAGCAACCCAGCTCAATGCAAGGTGACGCTTCTTGGCGTGCAGTGGAGAACAAGGCCTTATAGCCACCATAGTCATCGACCAATAAGTACTCTTGCCACGTACCCAAGAACTGGCGTGCGTGCTCGCCGCTACGTCCACCCCGGTAATCGAAGAGATGATCCGATGACCTTCTTCCAAGCCGTTGCTGCGATAGGCCCAAAGGTAAGCTCGTTTGGTTTTTCCGCTTCCGGGATCGAGTTGCGGCACCGGAGTCTCGTCGGCGTGGAGCGTACCGCATTCCAGTAAAATTTCACTAAGCCGATCCGACAAGGGTTGCAGCGCTACTCCGGTACGTCCTACCCATTCCGCCAAGGTGGAGCGGGCCAGAATGACATGGTCGCGAGCAGCGATCTGCTCCAAACGATAGAGCGGCAGATGATCCAGGTATTTACTGATCATCACCCAGGTCAGCAAGTTCACCGCCGCCATGCCGCCATCGATGATAGCGGGTGGAATCGGTGCAGCGGTAATGGTTTCACAGGGGCGGCAGGCGTATTGGGGGCGGATGTGGCGGTGAACAAAGAACTTGGCTGGCTCGACATTCAATTGTTCAGTAATTGTTCATGGAGCCCGTTCTTTTTGCCAACACGGCGGAGTTAATATCAATACAAAAACGGCACCCGTTTATTTGCGATACTCTCACCTAATCAAGGATCGTAGAACCGGATCGATAGGGCTGTTTTTTCTATCCGGAACCCGATAGAGTATGGCTATCGCTGCAAACAACCTGAGGACTCCGGCCCAAATCAAAGCTTCCGCTCCTGCTCACGCCCCTTACCTACATCCCTGTAGGCAATGCAGGCTTTAAGGATTTGTCCGTATTTTCTTTTTTGACTCCAAAAGAATGGACGAAAGTACCATGGATAACTAAAAATGGGTTTTTCTGTGACTCTCATATTTTGGTAAACATTCTTGTGAAAATAATTCATATTTCCGATAGCACGCAGCGGAGTATATCAATTAAGACCATTGCACGGTACACTCCCCCCGCCATAGCGATTAGTCAAAATTTTTGATAGTGTTCGTATGCTGATTTATGTGGCCACCTCAAACTCAACACGCACGTAAAAAAGCTGCGACAAGATTGTGTATTAAAACCGTTTTTGAAAAACAGCTTGTTTTTCGAGTAAGTCGCTTAAAGATATTTTGTAAGTTTTATCAGGGTTAAACGACTTATAAATTAACGGCAAACCCAGTCACACAAAATTTGGGGTTTGCTTGATACACTTTTTACCTCGATACAATAATTTTAAAAAGAAATAATTAGTAACGCTAAGGGCAGAGCAACAGCCCACTACGGCAATATTTACTTCAATAAAAACTAAATTTTATGCACGATACCCTGATATATCTGGAAAAAGAACAGACCGATTTTCCGGTGATCACCAGAAATGCACTGGAAATACTCCAGGTCAATCTGGGCTATTTGTGCAACCTGAGCTGCACGCACTGTCATGTCAATGCCGGGCCTAAACGCACTGAATTAATGGATAAGGCAACCGTAGACCTTATTCTGGATTTTATTAACCGGGAAGCCATACACACGTTGGATTTAACCGGCGGTGCACCGGAAATGAATCCGCATTTCGAATATTTGGTTACCCGCGCCAGAGCAATGGATGTTACCGTCATCGACCGCTGCAATCTGGTTATTCTTGAAGAGCCCGGTTATGAGGGATTGGCCGGATTTCTTGCCGGCAACAAGGTAGAAGTGACGGCTTCTTTGCCTTGTTATCTGGAAGACAATGTGGATAAACAACGCGGCAAAGGCACCTTTGGCGCCAGCCTGTCGGCGCTGAAAAAGTTGAACGCCTTGGGCTATGGGCAACCGGACAGTGATCTTCAGCTTAACCTGGTTTTTAATCCGCAAGGTACTAACCTGCCGCCAGCGCAACAGGCATTGGAAAAAGCCTATAAAGAACACCTGAAAGAACATTACGGCATCGTCTTTAACAAACTCTTTGCCATAACCAATCTCCCGATTCAGCGTTTTGGCAGTATGCTGATCAGCAAGGGTTTGTTTGACGATTATTTACAATTATTAAAAGACAATTACCGGCAGGAAAATTTGCCCGGCGTGATGTGCCGCAATACCTTAAGCGTCGATTGGCAAGGCTATGTCTACGATTGCGACTTTAACCAGATGCTGCAACTGCCGTTAGGCGCAAATCCGGCCGGCAAAACTCATTTAAGCGATTTAATAAGCCGCCCATTACCCGGTTCTGCGATCACTGTCCGTCAGCATTGTTATGGCTGCACGGCAGGACAAGGCAGCAGTTGCAGCGGCGCATTAGAATCATGACTTACATTAAAATCACCCTTCAGAAGGACAGAATATGACTATAGAAACCGGTGTTTTAGAGCGTTACTCTGAAGGCGCGGAATCAAGACAGGCCGACTTATGCTGTCCGGTCGATTATGACCGTGAACTGCTGGCCATCCTGCCCCGGGAAATCATCGAAAAAGATTACGGCTGCGGCGATCCGTCACGCTATGTGAAAAAAGGTGACGTGGTGCTGGATTTGAAACTATGCTGCTGGGAAAGTCCGGCAACAATAGAACCTAACATTTCCCGAAAATATGCGGTTGCGCGAAGGACACTCAAAGTCCTAATTCTTTAGCCGCAAGCGCAGTGCCGCGGACCCGGTTGGTAATTTTTTCCAAAGCAATTTGCCGTGAACGGCTGGTGTCGTCACCAAAGGGTGAGAAGCCGCAATCATCGGTAGTGCCCAAACGTTCTGCGGATATAAATTCCGCCGCTTCCAGAACCTGTTGTTTGACCTCTTCCGGCGTCTCGATGTGTGGATTAATGGGATCGATCACGCCGATGAAGATGCGTTGCTCCGGCTTAGAGCGTTCCTTTATGATTCCCAACACTTGGCGGCGATCTTTTTCGCCGCCATTGCTATGTAAAAATTGCCTGCTTTAAGCTCAAAAAGATCAGGTAACAGTTCTGCTTATTCAACCCTTTCTGAACTCAGAAATTTTAGTTGTATAGTAGCCGAAGCTGGTAAAGCGACATTTGAAATGCCCTCTCCCGAGGGGAGAGGGGACTTTGTTGCTTTACCAACTTCGGACCCTATAACAATAACTTAACCACTTTGTAATAATACTGACGCTGTTTTGTAACCTGAGCTATTTACTATTGGTGCCGGCTGCCCGCCAAATAATCCTAATACTATCCTGGAGCCAATCATGAAAATTACAAAAACACTATTATCGCTGGCTATTGGCGCGATGATCCCTGCTCTTGCAGTTGCCGATTCTGAAGTTCAAGGCCCTATGGCGTTTGATCCTATTGCCGGTTCCGCCTATGGTTTTGAAAATAGCGGTGATATTGCCACTACGCCTTGGGTCATCCCGGACGGCTATAGCCAATCTATCATTTCTGACGAAAGCGATCTGAACATCTATGTCGGTACTGACTGGAACGACATGAACACAGTTAACGAAACCAAAAAACATGCCGGCCGCTACCTGTATCGCACCCATGAAGTTCGCAGCGGCGCCTTCGGCGACGACCGCAATTCTTTGCGTGTTGATGGCAACAGTGGTGGCGCGGTTTCCGTGGTTGACCTGAAAACCGGAGAAGCCAAGGAAGTGGTAGGACGCGACGATTGGGAAGCGCTCGACGGTATCGTCTGGACACCTTGGCACACTGTACTGTTTGCTGAGGAAGTCATCACATCGCTGCGTCCAGATCCGCAAGCTCCTCAAGCCACCAGCGGCCTGGTGTACGAACTGAAGCTGAAAGCCGGCGATCCAACAACAATGGAAAGTGTTACCGTACTGCCTAAATTAGGTTCCCTGTCTCATGAAGGCTTGGAAATTGACGAAGAAGGCAATGTCTATGTCATCGACGAAGATCGCAAGGGCTCGATCTACAAATTCGTACCGACTACTTACGGCAATCTGAGTGACGGTCAGCTTTTCGCTTTGAAGGTCGATGCAGGTAAAACCGGTGCTGCGCAATGGGTAGCATTGGATATGACCCAGGCGCAAATTAGCGCCCGTGTAGCAGCAGCAACTGTCGGCGCAACCCAATTCTGTCGTCCTGAAGACTTGGAGCGGATCGCGGAATCTTTGTATGTGGCGCTGACTTGCGAAGATGTCAATAATGCGGCCAACACCAATGGCCGTGGCGCGGTCTTGGCCGTAACACTGGGAGAAACGCCATCAGTCAAATATGTCGTCGCTGCCGGCAAGAATGCTCCAACCGAAGTTCAGCCTACCGCCACTGCCGCCGGCGTAACCGGCTTCGCGAAAGTGGACAATCTGGCCAGCGGCCCTGACGGCAAGCTGTGGATGGTGGAAGACAACGACTTCAGCGACATCTGGGTTTTTGATCCTGCCTCTGCGGATGCCAACAACGATGGCTATCAAGACGGCGTACATCTGTTCGCTTCCTTGAAAGACAAACCGGCGGAAGGTACCGGCATATACTTCGGCAAAGACCCTCACACACTGTTCGTGAACGTCCAGCACTCCGGCACTGGTAACGACAAAACGATGGTAATCACTAATCGTAAATAATCCGGGTTGATTATTTAGCTCAAAAACAAAAACGGCGTCTGCGGGCGCCGTTTTTTTTAGTCTGCTTTTTAACAGCTTTGCGTTGTCATCCAATCTTAAACAGTTATCGAATGGGTTATTACAAAGAAACAGTCCCTATTAAAATCACTTAGCCCAAAATGCAATTCCGGCATGATGAAAAGGCCGGCCGGCAAACCGAGCGCCATTGCGAATATTTTTCTGATGGCTGCACGCAAGGCAAGCTCTATGAAGTTAATGGCTATCCCGGCGCCATCGAATCAGATAACCCAAGAGATAAGGTTTGTGGGGAGCTATACAGAATAATAAGCAGTGCCCCGGCTGGATGAATACGAAGAGTGCACTAATAAGTTTCCCGAGCCACATGAATACATTAGAAAAAAGCGACCCATTACACTGCCCGCGGTGACAGTGTTACAGCATGGATTTATGTTTTCAATCATGATGTTTCGAATTTTATGCAAATTAATTCCGGTGATTAGAGAGTGTAAATAATCACGCTCCAACCGCGCAGTCTTCAGTTCAAAATTAGCTCATAATATTTGCAACCTGATGGTTGAAGTGTAAGGATTCCGCTTGTCGTGCGACTAATGGATAGCCATTTCATTTATATTAAGGGATCTTTTGTGAATAACTACATGCTTTCATTCAGCTGTTCCTCTTTTTCAGCATTTCCACAGGGAAAATTCCTGCTAACAACCGTTTTATGGACAGCCATCATTAAGGAGAACAAATTATGAATCTTTCACGTTTGGCGCTACTGGCTTTTATCGCCGCCCTGATCGCTGCTTTTTTCATTTTCGATCTGCAAAGCTACTTGACTCTGGAAACACTGAAGGCTCAGCAAGAAGCTATTGGGGCTTATCGCAGCAACCACCCCGGTATGGCCATAGCCATTTATGCGCTGATTTATATCGCAGTAACCGGCTTGTCTCTTCCGGGCGCGGCCATCCTTACGCTCGCAGGGGGCGCTGTATTCGGTTTGCTGTGGGGAACATTGATTGTATCTTTTGCCTCGTCTATTGGCGCAACATTGGCTTTTCTGGCCGCCCGTTTTTTGTTTCGTGATGCGGTCAAGTCCCGTTTTGGTGATCGCTTACAGGCCATTGATAAAGGTGTGGCTAAAGAAGGCGCTCTGTATCTCTTCACCTTGAGATTGGTGCCGGTTTTTCCGTTCTTTGTGATTAATCTGGCGATGGGTTTAACCAACATAAAAACCCAGACTTTTTATTGGGTCAGTCAAGTGGGTATGCTGGCAGGCACGGTTGTTTATGTGAATGCCGGACTCCAGCTTGGCAAGCTGGAGTCATTGTCGGATATTTTGTCGCCCGGACTGATCGGTTCTTTTGCCTTGCTGGGCATTTTTCCGCTGATCGCCAATAAAATCGTCGAAGCCATCAAGGCCAATAAAATCTATGCAAACTGGCCTAAGCCTGCACATTTTGACAACAACATTATCGTAATCGGCGCAGGCTCCGGCGGCCTGGTCACGTCCTACATTGCCGCCGCCGTCAAAGCCAAAGTCACCTTAATTGAAAAACATAAAATGGGCGGCGATTGCCTGAACACCGGCTGTGTGCCGTCAAAAGCCTTGATCCGTTCCGCCAAACTGCTGTCCCATATCAAAAGGGCGGCGGACTTCGGCATCAAAAAAGCCGACGCCGAATTTGATTTCGCCGATGTGATGAACCGGGTGCAAGCGGTTATCAAAACCGTTGAACCGCACGATTCGGTACAGCGTTATTCAGACTTGGGCGTGAATGTCATCGAAGGAGAAGCTAAAATCCTTTCTCCCTGGGAAGTTCAGGTAACAACAGCCGGTGAAACCCGTACCATTACCACCCGTTCCATCGTTATCGCTGCCGGTGCTCGCCCGTTTGTGCCGCCAATTCCCGGCGTGGAAGAGGTCGGTTATCTGACTTCCGATAACATCTGGGCGTTGCGCGAACTGCCCAAGCGTCTGGTTGTACTGGGCGGCGGGCCTATCGGTTGCGAACTGGCGCAAAGCTTTGCCCGATTCGGCAGCAAGGTGACCCAAGTGGAAATGTTGCCGCGTTTGCTGATCCGGGAAGATAACGATGTTTCGGAAATGGTCATGGCAAAGTTCCGCCAGGAAGGTATCGAGGTGCTGGTTGAACATACCGCCAAAAAGTTCATCATCGAAAACGGTGAAAAGATTCTGCTTGCCGAGCATCAGGGTCAAGAAGTGCGCATTCCGTTCGACCAGGTGTTATTGGCTATCGGTCGGGTTGCCAATACCCAAGGTTATGGACTGGAAGAAGTAGGCGTTGAGCTGTCGCCCAAACGCACGATTGCGATTAATGATTTTCAGGAAACCAATTACCCCAACATTTTTGCCGTCGGTGATGTGTCCGGCCCGTTCCAGTTCACCCATACCGCCGCCCATCAGGCCTGGTATGCTGCGGTGAATGCACTATTCGGCGGCTTTAAAAAATTTAAAACCGATTATTCGGTAATTCCGTGGGCTACCTTTATCGAACCCGAGGTCGCCAGGGTCGGTCTGAATGAGCAGGATGCCAAAGAACAAAATATTGCCTATGAAGTCAGCGCTTATCATCTTGATGATCTGGATCGCGCCATTGCCGACGGGGAAGCGCATGGCTTCGTTAAAGTGCTGACCCAACCCGGCAAAGACCGGATACTCGGTGTGACGATCGTTGGCGAACATGCCGGAGATCTGCTTGCTGAATTCGTACTGGCGATGAAACACAATATCGGCCTCAACAAACTGCTCGGCACCATCCATATTTATCCAACCATGGCCGAAGCGAACAAATATGTAGCCGGCGTCTGGAAACGCAACCATGCGCCGGAAGTCTTGCTGCGTTGGGTTGGCCGTTTCCATGCATGGTGCAGGGGTTGAGTTAACATACCGGTAAGTTATAGGGATTGGTAACTACTCAGGCCTTATTAAATCATAAAGCCGGCTTTGGACTCCCGAAAGCGTGGATGTCGGAGTTCAAAGCCGGCTTTGAACCTTATAGCTCTAAACTGCCTGTTTTTATGGCCTGCAAAATATAGCGTCTATCAGGGTGAACAGTTATAGGGATTGTTTGGTTATGACGATAAACTGATTGTAATTTTTTGTGTAAGGGCATAGCTATCTACACAACTTATTCGCCCGTTCCCACGCTCCCGCGTCACCGCCATTACGTCAGGACATGGGCAGGATTGTGGGGGCGAGGCAAGGCGCACAGTCAGTCAATAACCTGTTGTTCAATCGGCGAATACCAACAGTAGGCACTTTAGGCGAAGTCGCCGCCACATTGGCAATTGGTTTGCATCAGTCAAATGTAAGCGCTTAGCTCAGTCAGCGCAGGAACGTTGGGAACCGGGTTGCAGACCCCGTTCCGCCCTATAAAAACAAATGACATTCCCTGAAATCAATATCCTTAAGGAATGGAATCTAAATAACTTGAACACGCGATAACTTGTAGGGGTGACCGGCGGGTCGCCCATTGCGCAACGGTATGGGTTATTTAATTTTCATTCCTAAGGCGATAGCTAACAAACGACGATCTGTTCTTTATCCCTGGCTATCCCCACGGCATCCGGCAAATCACCACTGTGCTCACTGAGCCAGACATCCAATTCATGACCGATATGCGTCAGCAGCATTTTTCCGGGCTTAACAGCGGCATAAGCCTCAAGCGCCAGGTTGATGTCATTGTGGTTGTTGGGTGGTTTATCCATCGGTGGAAACGAACAATCGAGCACCATTAAATCCGGCCGCCATTGTTGTAAAAAAGACCGTGTCTTTTTCGGCAGGCCTACGGTATCGGTCAGATAAGCCAATTTGCCGGTGCGATGTTCAAAACAGTAGCCCAAGGTTTTTTTGGAATGTACCAAAGGCACCGGCGTTACTTTAAGTCCAGCCAGCTCAAAGCTCTGAAAAGGCGCAAGTTTGATAAAATCGAGTATGCCGTGATTTTTGAACAAATCGCCACAACCATCATGATCATCCGGCCCGTATACCGGCAATGCCCGCCCCAGTCCCCAGCGCAAGGGAAACAGCCCCTGCACATGATCGGGATGATAGTGCGTCAGCAATATGCTGCACAGGGTTCCATCCGGAAAACGCTGCTTCAAATCCGGCAACCCCGCATCCAGCAGAATTTTATACTCATTGATCTCCAGCAAAGCCGAGCAGGGCTCCCGTCTCAAGTCGGTATTGAACGCAGCCTTGACGCAAATCTGACAACGGCAACCATGCACCGGCACCCCGGCTGCATTGCCGGTGCCTAAAAATCGTATCGACAGGGTTTCGTTCGGTTCAATAAGCAATGTCATTTTCCATGTTGAGCTGTTTTTTCCCGAGTAAGCAGGGCGATAAAAGCCGCCCCGCTGTCGTCCAGCAATCCGTCGTTATCCAGGAAAGTGACATTAGGATGATGGATTCGGTTAAATAATGCCGCCCGTTCCAGACGGCGCTCAATTTCATCGTCGGTTTCCCGTCGTCTTTTTTTAAGGCGTTCACGCAATATCTCGGTAGAGGTTCTGATTGATACCACTCGCATATCAGGCTCTTTTTCCAATGCAGTAGAGAAATACTCGCGGGAACCGTTGATAACCACATCAAACCCCTGCGCAAGCCAGAAATTGATTTCCTTGCCGATGCCGTAACGCAGACCGTGACTATCCCATTGCATCGCAAAAAAGCCCTGCTGTACCTTGGCGGCAAATTCCGCTTCAGACAGATGGATATGATTTTCACCCACCAGTTCCGGTGGGCGAGTGATATAGCGGTGCGCAAACACAATTTTTTTGTGTGTCGCCAGTTTCTCTCGGGCATACTGCATCAGCGTATCCTTGCCCGAACCCGAAGGGCCGATCACATAAAACAGTTGTCCCTGACGCATTAAGCACCGCCGTACAGGGCTTGATATACCGGCTGACCGTTCACCCAGGTTTGCCGCACTTGCGGATAATCGCCGGTAAAATCGACGCAAATCAGATCGGCGCGTTTACCCACGGCAATTTCACCTCGATCGCTAAGTCCCAATGCTTGCGCTGGATTCAGACTGACCAATTTTACAGCCTCCGACAAGCTCAATACGCCGCGCTGTTCCAGTATAAACACCGCCGTTAATAGACTAGCGGGCGTGTAATCCGAACACAAACAAGTCGCTACGCCGTGTTCTATTGCGTCTTGAGCTTTCATTGAACCGCTTTGGCTTTTGCCGCGCAGAATATTCGGCGCCCCCATAATGGTACTCATGCCTTGCTCAATCGCACAGCGGGCGGTGTCCAGATTAATAGGGAATTCGCTGATATGAACGCCCAGCCCTTTGATTTCTGCTACTTTTTCCAGGCAGTCATCATCATGGCTGGCGACGTGGACGTTTTTGCCATGGGCGTGGTCGATCAATTGTCTGACCCGTATTTGCGCAGCTTCCGCCTGTGCCAGTTTGTCATTGATCAGCGCCTGGGTTTCGGCTGCTGATTTTTGGTAGCTGTTTTGCAAATAGTCCTGATAGGCGCGCATGTCCTTGAATTGACCTTGTCCCGGCGTGTGATCCATGATCGACAACAGATGTACGCTGTCTTCATCCAGTAATTCCAGCAATATCGGCAGCGCGGTCGGGTCGGTGATTTCGTAACGGGTATGAACGCGGTTATCGACCAGTCCTTTGCCGTTAAAGGCATGAATGGCGCGGACGATGTCGGCGGCCATCTCGTTATTACGCAACCCCAGTTCGGCATTGGCGAACGACAGCGAATGAAATACCGTGGTAATACCCGCCGCTGCATTGCGTTTGTCGGCTTGGGCAATGGCGAATTCCAACGGGAAATGCACATTGGGTCGGGGTTCGATGTCTTTCTCCAGAGCATCGGCATGAAGATCGATCAGGCCGGGGAGCAAATAGCGATTGCCCAGATCGATTGTTTGCTCGGCTTTAACATCGATGGGGTTGATGGCGGCGATGCGGCCGTCTTCGATTAACAACGACGCATGTTCAACAATGACATCGGTTAACACCAGACGCGCATTGGTAATGTGATAATTCATGATGACTCCAAATATATAAAATGTGTGGGAGCGGCTTTAGCCGCGAAGAACGC
>JAURZV010000028.1 GCA_030653175.1 Methylobacter sp. | reverse complement strand
GGGTCACGCCAGCAGCGAAGGCAGCGATAGCTATAACATGAAATTATCGCAACGGCGTGCGCAATCGGTTGTTAATTACCTTAAAACGAAAGGCGTCAGCAACAGATTGAATGCCAAAGGCTACGGTGAAACTCAACCTATAGCCGATAACAGCACGGAAGCAGGCAAATCTGAAAACCGTCGTGTCGAGTTGATCTGGATCGAATATTGATAACGATTTAAGGCCGAAAAATAGGCCGGGATTTTCCTGACTGCTGTAAATACTAAACCCGCTTTCAAGGCGGGTTTTTTATGTCAAGAAAAGGCAGGGGCGAAAATCGACCGTGCGGCTGAAAATGCTGAGCAAAACCGGGATGGCGTAATTATTTTGCCGGCAGATAGCTTGGGCGTTGGAGACAGAGCCAAAGCGGTACAGCTATTATCGGAAATCCCTGGAGTTAATGCGGTAAAAATATCGGAAGTTACCAGCCGGCAGCTGATGATGATGATGACAGACTCCTCAAAGTCTGTCAGGGTATCCGCTGATGAGACGGTATCAGCAACTGAATCAGTTATTTTACCAACAGGACTTCTACCTAGAGGCCATTTATTCAAGCCTTTATTAGCAGACCCGCGCTGGGCTCATTTTTCGGCCGCTTACCGTAATTACCAAAGCAACAATTTTGATGGCAGAGATATAGCTTCTGTCAGCTTCGGTGAAACTATACCGATTTATCGCGATAACTTTGGACAATCCACTGTGCAGTGGGAGGCAGGACTTCAAGCCGGAGTCTTTAGTGACTTCAACCTGAATGCTTCATCGAGTGATTTGGTTAATACCGATTTTATTGTATCAGCCTATTCAAGCCTGTGTGCCGGTCAATTTTCAGCCTTTAGTCGTCTTTACCATCAGAGTTCCCATCTTGGCGATGAGTTCCTGTTGCGCAAGGTAAACACTAAATTCGAGCGCATGAACCTCAGTTACGAAGGCGTAGATCTGAAACTCTCTTATGAACTTCCTTATGGCATACGCTTATATGGAGGCGGGGGAGGGCTATTCCATAGAGAACCTTCGGAGCTTAAGATATGGTCGGCACAATACGGTATTGAATTTCGAAGCCCTTGGCGCATGGAGTTGGCGTCGATGCGGCCTATCATTGCCGCTGATGTCAAAAATCATGAAGAAAATAACTGGAATTATGATGTATCAGCCAGAGCGGGTGTCGAATTTGAAAATTTGCAGGTATTAGGCCGAAAGCTTCAGATTCTTGCGGAATACTATAACGGCTTCTCTCCAAGCGGGCAGTTCTATAAAGAAAAGTGGAATATATCGGCTTGGGCGCACATTATCTCTTTTAACGGAAGATAGATCAGTGCCGTCATCGGCGGACGCTGATCCGGCACCTGGAAATCGAATTTTCTAATTTCGGATAGGCGCAAATTAGATGCGGTTTAGGCATCATCGTATTGAACAGGATGATTAAGAAGCTTTGCCAATAACATTCAACGTTATTGGATGATGGTAGTGGCGGGGTTTCGGTTGCGGTCAAACAGTGATGTTGTGAAGGAAGAAGACTTTCAAGGTAATCATACCTTGAAAGTCTTCAAGTCGCCATTTGAACAGCCGATTCAGTTGAGTGAATCAGTCGCATGATAATTGGCCGGATTTGACCTTTTTACGGTACAGGTTAATATTGCTGGCAATAGCTGCTGTTCCGAACAGCGCGGATGAAACGGCGAATTCACCAGAAACAAAGCCAAGCAGGCCGGTCATAAATAGCGTTCCTGTTAAAATATCTTTATGAAAGTCGTTCATGAGAAAGTCCTCATTAAAGTTGAAAGATTCTTCGTACTACGGTTCAACTATAATGAAGGTGTTTAATGTTGACAATACTACTAGGAATATATGGATTATTTCCTGTTCCGAGCCTAATAAATTCATAAATCATTCATATAACTAAAATACATTAGCAATTTAGTTTATCTTCCGGATATTTTGGCACTTATGGCGAATCAAAATAGCCTGTTCAACCGCAAGCATATCGGCTTTAAATAAAGTACGAAAATAGACATTGGATGATGTCCAGAAAATGGTAATTTTTTTAACAAATTTGAAAAGATTAATTTGACGGTTAGGCTGAGCGGTATAAAATCCCTGTGAATGCTTACCAACTCGCCGCAGGCTATCGATAAGTCTACGTCCGACTCACTTTAAGAGGTCATTATGAAAGGCGACATGAATATTCTGGAAATTCTCAACGGTTTGCTTGCCGGAGAACTGAGCGCATCCGATCAGTACCTGATCCATGGAGAGATGTACTCCGATTTTGGCCTGAACCATCTAGCAGAAAAAAGCCTGCATGAGTCTGAGCATGAACGACAGCATGCCCGAGCCTTGATTCAGCGTATCTTGTTTCTGGAAGGCACGCCCAATCTAGTCAAACGTGAAGCGTTGACTGTAGGCAGCACGGTGCCGGAAATGCTAAAAGCCGACCTGGAAGTCGAATATCATGTGGTCGGAGAGCTAAAAAAAGCCATTGCCGCCTGTGAAAAAGCTCAGGATTATGTGACACGCGATATGTTGACAGTGCAACTGGAAGATACAGAGATGGATCATGCCTACTGGCTGGAACAGCAGTTGCGACTGATCAACCTCGTGGGTCTGGAAAACTACCAGCAAAGTCAAATGAAACAGGGTATTTAAGCTAACAAGGACACCGATATGAAAGGCGATATAAAAATCATTGAAACTCTCAACAAGATACTCAAAAACGAACTAACCTCAATCAACCAGTACTTTTTGCATGCGCGCATGTTTCGTCATTGGGGTTTGGAGAAGCTTAACGATTACCAATATAAACAATCGATTCGCGTCATGAAAGAAGCTGATGAAGTTATTGAGCGTATCCTATTTCTGGAAGGGCTACCCAATCTGCAAAACCTCGGAAAGCTGTTGATCGGCGAAAATGTCATTGAATGCTTAAACGGCGATCTGGAATATGAAAAAAATATCCAGCGGCCAATGCTAATAAAAGCCGTGGCTTTATGTGAGGAATTACAAGACTACGTCAGTCGGGATCTACTGGAAGAGTTGCTGGAGCACTGCGAACAAGCCATAGATTGGTTGGAAACTCAGCAAAGCCTAATAGCAAATGTCAGTTTACCTAATTATTTGCAATCGCATATGCAGCAAGGCGACGATTGACACGGTCGAACAGCTTCGGCCTATGTCGCGTTTTTTAGGGCTTAATCAGGCTTGACAGATACCAAAAACTAAATGAGAATACTTCTCAGTAATTATATGCTATTGCATTTTAGAGGAGCTGTCTCATGTATGTATGTGTTTGTCAGGCTGTGACGGATCGCGAGATTCATCAAGCTGCCAGAAACGGAGCCAAAACGCTTGAGGATTTACGCCGTGATTTACGGGTAAGTGTTGAATGCGGTCGTTGCACCAGTTGCGCCCGTAAGTGCTTAAAATCAGCCATTGAGGATTCTCAAGAAAGCGTGCAATTACTCGTCCTCGCCTGATTCGACCACTTTTTATTGAGTGCAGTCATTCCGTTCTCTTTTGTTAAGGAATTAATTCAACCGTTAGTAAAAATCAACGGTTGAATTGCGCATCAAATCAAACCATCAATTCTTCGGATCACCATCACCTGACTTAAAATAAAACCCAACGCACCTTTTGAAACTATCATGAAAATCAACGTAAAAGTATTGAGCTGGCTGTAAGATCAAACGGCTGTTTGTCGCAACCTATTCCAAACAAAGACACGCTACTCGTGAAGTTGAAGCCAATGCGCACGGGCGTAATTTGAAGGCCACTCCCGTCAATTGGCGTTTCTCCATGACATGATGGCTAGTTTGGTCGGGCCGTGTGGAAGGCTTAACCTGATATTTTTCCGGCACCACGCAAGGTTTCTAAAAAAGCGGCTTCTTCGGCAATTGTAGCCGGAACGCGATTTGTTCACTGTTTTGCTGGACGTTGACGGTCATGTTATCAGGCCGTAGTAAAGCAAGAGAGTAGGACGTTTAGATGCTTACGCATTCGCACCTATTTCTTTTCATTTTAAAAAGTCTAGCATCTAACTCAGCCGAAAGGTGACCGAGCGAGCCGGATATTGATCGATTTGGCATGTGATTAATAAACCTAACACAGAGGAATTACACCATGACCAATTTAATTCTAACAATAGCATTCTTGTTACCAGTATCAGCTCCACCAAGCGAAGAAGGATGTCTAGCCAAAATCATTTTCGCAGAATCAAGAGGTGAGTCTATCGAAGGCGCTATTGCTGTAGGGCAGGCTACGGTTAATCGATCCAAGCGTACCGGCAAGACAATATGCAAGCTAACCGGTGTGTCACGATTAACCCCACCACGCAATCTGAAAGCTCATTACACGGCATTAGCTAAATCGGTTATGAGGGGTAAGGATTCTATAGTGCAGAACTCTGATAGCTGGAACACCGGTACTAAGCCTAGATACTCAGGGGATGTTGTCAGGCAAATTGGCGGTCATGTTTTTTATGTGATGTCGAGACTGTAAAAATAGCTATACGTTTTATGGAGACCAACTGAGTGCTTCAATGGATACATAGCGTACCACCTGATGCACACCAAAATGATGGCGCATTCTTTATGGTCTCGAGCTGGTTTTTTGCACACTGTTTTTTGGAAAGTGCTCGGAATAACTGGATCCGCTGCTCGATAGTTAATGCGACAGAACCCGTACCCTTTTAGGATACATCCATTTTGTAGCCGAATCCTCGGACAGTCTTGAGAAGTTTTAGCTCATAATCGTCATCTATTTTTCGTCTTAACTGGCGAATATAGACATCCACCACATTGGTTAATGGATCGCTGCTGTAGCCCCATACTTGTTCCAGGATCCGGGTGCGGCTCAATACCTTGCCGGGCGTCCGCATCAGGCATTCCAGTAAGGAAAATTCCTTCGGCGTTAGCTCGATTGGCGTTTCTCCACGCCTTACTTCATGGGTTTCCCCATTCAACAGGAGGTCGGCTACCCGCAATTCTTTGGATTCCAATTTGATCTCGCCGCTACGACGACGCATCAGCGCCTCGATTCGAGCAAGCAGTTCCTCAAATGCGAAAGGCTTGGTCATATAATCATCGGCGCCCGAGCGCAAGCCGGTCACCTTATCCTGCACCGTATCTCTGGCCGTCAACATTAGAATCGGGGTGCCGACGCCGGCGTCACGCAAGCGCTCGCAAACCTGTCGGCCATTGATATCAGGCAAGCCCAGATCCAGAATGATGGCCTGAAACTTGCCCGCGGTACCCAGCGCTATCGCGTCCAGCCCGTTACGGGCCACCTCCACGCCATAGCCTTCGGCCTTTAGTCCTCGCTGAACAAAATCGACAATCCGCTCATCGTCCTCCACTAGCAAAACTCGCATGTAACCGGTATCCATTAGATTATTGTATTTAAGTTATCTTTCATTTATCTGGTTGTTAACCTGTTCTGCCGAAATCAGCGGAAGCGTTACTGTGAACGTTGAACCTGAATTTTCAATGCTGGTCACCTTGATGCTTCCGCCGTGTGCTTTCAGGATCGATTTAGCCATCGGCAAGCCCAGGCCCTTTCCGTCATCCCGTGAAGCCAGAGCGTTCCGGCTGCGGAAATGGCGGTCGAAAATACGCTCCAAATCCTGTGCGGGTATGCCTATGCCTTGATCTGCGAGGCTGAAACTTGCCATTTCCCCGTCCACCCGTAAGGCGACCGCGATGTGTCCTCCAGGGTTCGAATATCGGCAGGCATTGTCGCCAAGAATGAACAGTACCTGTCGAAGCCGCTGCTTGTCGCCGCGCACCCATACGGGTTCGGCCGGCGCATCCAGGGAAACCGAAATCGAGTTTTCCTCGGCCATCACTTGAAAATTCTCGACGGCTCCTGCCACCAGTTCGGTCAAGTCCACGCTATCCCATTCAAATTGGAGGTTGGCGGTTTCGGTACGGGCTAAAAACAACAGATCGTTGACGTATTTTCCCAATTGCATCGCCAGTTCGACGATGCGGTGTAAAGCATCCTTATACTCTTCGGCTTCGCGATCCTGACCCCGCAGAGTGACCTCCGCCTCCCCGCGAATGACGGTAATCGGGGTGCGCAGTTCGTGGCTGATGTCGGCTAAAAACTCTCGGCGCTCGTTGTCCATGCGTTTTAATTCTTCATTTAACTGATGAAGTTCGAAAGTGCGTTCGGCCACTCTGTTCTCCAGCACCGCACGTCCTTCGCGCAGTTTATTTTGCTGAAGTTCCAGTTCCTGCGCCATTTGATTGAAGTGGCTGGCGAGATAGGCGAATTCATCGCGGGTATCCAGAGAAATACGATAATCCAAATTACCGGAGGCTATTTCGTCGGTACCTTTCATCAGCGCTTCGATAGGTTTTCTAACGCCGCGAAGCAGTAATGCCCCGGACGCGAGGCTGAATATCGCCGCAGTCAATGACGCCAGGATGGCGATCCAACGCGACTGAGCAACCAAGTCCTCCAGTTCTTGCTTGGCTTTTCCGGCCTTTTCCCGTTCAGCGTTGATGGCGGCATCGATCAGCGGCTGGAATTTTCCGTCGATTTCTTCTTCCGAGAATTTCGACAGCGCCTGCACCGCCATTTCGTTCTTACCCTGCTGACGCAACCGCTCGACTTCATCGAACCGATACTCGCTGGCGTCCAGGAAAGCGGTGAAACGGGCAACTCTTTCCAGTTCGGCGGGTTTATCCTGCCAATCTTCAGTATGACTCTCTGCGATAGGTGTCTTTACTGCGGTGTTTCTAAGTTCCTGCATCGCTTCGTAGAGACGATGTTTGGATGACTCGACGCCTGCTTCTGCAGTCGGGCTGGCCGTTATCAGTCTATCCATCCGCTGTTTGAAGTGGCGATAGGCTTCCTGGGACAATCGCTCATAATGATCGAAAGCCTCATATGCCGTCTGGCTGCGCTGAAAATACCGGGCAACCTGATTTGAACCCCAATACAGTGCGATTCCTAAAAACAACACAAAACAGAACGAAACAATGATGACAACAGCCAAGCGGAAACGAAACATGAGTTCTAATTTGCGTCGCCGCTCTCGTCCAGGTGTTTCTCCATGGATCTGATTGCTTCCAGTTTTTCTCGCAATAGGCGAGTTTCATTTTTCTTCGATCCGTTTGTATCCTTCGATTCCAGCACGGATTGGACCGATTTTTGTTTATGCTCCAGCGTACCGATTTTTCTCGACACGTTTTGTAAACGTTTTAAGGCTTCGGTATGAATAGCGACAAGTCGCTGCATCCGTTCATCGGGCAGGCTTCCTGGCGGGATAGAGCTTAGCCCGTTCAGGATTTTGGGAATGTCGCCGCAGGCATCGGAAAGCAAGCGGCCTACCATCAGGTGTAAGTGTATCCCGGCTCCTGGAGGATTTTTTTGGCGTTTTAGTAAGGTGTGACACACCTCGGCGCGTGATGAAGGTGATATTTTGGACATGTTGGCTCCGAAAGCCAGCAGTTCGTCAAAGTCCGACTGCGCATAGGGATCGTTATAACGGTCCGGGTACCCGTTCCAACCGGCATTGAACTCGGCGCATCCGGTCAGCAGCAAAAGGCTTAGCGCTAAACTTATATTTCGAATAAAAAGTAATGACAGCATAGATAGTTTTGTTCCATATTTTTTAGGCCTTTCCGGTTAGCGGTATTTGAACGCGGATGCGGGCCCCATGTTGATCTTGTCTTGAGTCGATAATATCGACTTTGCCCTGATGGTTGGTGACATACTCCCTGACAATGGCAAGTCCCAATCCCGGACCTTCGATATTATCTTCGCACTGGGCGGCCTTGCCACGGAAAAAGGGTTCGAATACATGCGAGCGATCATTAAGTTCAATACCCGGTCCCTCGTCTTCGACTTCCAATTCCAGTTGCGTACCCGAATCGCGAAGCATGATGCGTATTTCACCGCCCGTTGGCGAATATTTTACTGCGTTCGACATTAGCTGCTCGATAATGCTGCGCAGCTGGTCGTGAATCCCGGAAATCTCGACCGGCCTGACCAGCTTTTTCAAGCTAATCGATTTGCTCTGCAGACGGATTTGAAAATCCTCGATGACCGACTCAAGCAAGTATTTCATATTGACGGTTTCCTTGCGGTTCGTTTCCGGCTTCGCGTTGATCTGGCTATAACGAAGCAATTCCTCGGACACTGTTTTCAGCTTGTCGACATTGCTGCATAGTAGTCTTGCAATATCCTGTCGTGCACTATTCGGTTCGCCAGCCGCCTCGTTTGCAAGCAGTTCCGCGCTTTCGCGGATATTCTCCAACGGCAGGTCGATCTCGCGGGCGACGTTATGCATGAACTGCTGTTTCGAAACCTCCAGTTCCATCAAATGCGTTCGCAGCCATTCAAGACGATTGCCCAGATAGCGCAGATCCGAAGGGCCTGTAATGTCAATAGGCTCTTCAAGTTCCCCCGAACCCAGACGGCGGATGCAGGTATTCAGTTGCCGCATTGAACGCGAAAGTATAGCCAGCAGTATCGCGATGAAGATAAACGAGACGGCTAACAGAACCGCACCCTTGATTAATAGTCCTTGTTCAAGGGATTCCGATTGACTGCGTAATTCGTTGAATTCATGATCAACGTAGCTCTCGAATTCACGCGAAAGGCTGGAGGAGGACTCGCGCAGTCCCTGGAACGCTTCATCGACCGGTAATTTGAGGTTATTCTCACTCGCCGAGCCAATGATTTGTTGATAAATCAGATTTTCTTTTTCCGATAATTCGTTGACCAAAAGTGCGATTTTGTTATCTACATGTAGTTTTAGTAACGCGCTCAAGGCTTGTTTGAATGATGTCCGCGTATTTTCATACGATTGTTGTTCGTAAGGCTGGCGTACGGCCGGATCCGACAGCAGAACGAATAGTCTGGCTTTTCGCTCAATATCGGCAGTCTTTTGCAAAACCAGGCGTATTGCCTTAGTCTGTTCGAAGACCTGGGAATTGATTGTCCTGCCCAATGCCGAGGTTTCGCGCATGCCGAAAGCAGCGTACATGACGGCCAAAAAAAGCGGAATAACGGCAATCAGAAAGCCTAGAACGATAAGGGATTTTAACGATAAAATATTTTTGAATTTTATCCTGTCGCAAAGGGATATAAATCGTCCCCCTTGATTTGACCAAAGTCTCGACCAAAGTTTCGACAAATCCGGTTTTCTGAAAATATCCAGAATAAAGTTGGGAATGAGCTCCTTCATGGATTTCCGTGTTTAATTGTTAAAAGTAATCCTTTCTCCAATAATCCATCCGTGATGCGGCGCTGCGAAGGAATCCGTTTCCGGCATCGAAAAGCCCAAACGTAGATCTGATACATTTGCCGGCTAGCCCGACTTGATAGCCGCTATTATACACATAAGTGTCGCATCGCTTACCATCTTGCGAGCGGATTAGTTTGTTCCATATCCAAATTTTACATAAGCCATGAAGCCATTAAGCCTATTTCTTCTCTCAGTACAGACGGTGTTGGTTGCGCTGGCCGGGTCGTCCGTTGCCAACGCCGATGTACTCTCTGGATTGCCAATACAAAGCACAGCCGAGAGGCCGGCGCTGCTGCTTGAACTGGGCAGCGAACCGCCGTCGGTTGGCGTTGACGATAAGGCAACGCGAGTGTTTACCGGCGAAGTTTACGCCCATGAAGGAGACGCTTCGATTCAGACCGCTAAAGATGAAATCAGCTCTTTGCATCCCGGATTCGGCAGCTGGAAAGTCAGCTTTCGTTTCAAGGTCAACCCCGGCTTCCCGGCCAAATCATATACCTTTTGGGCTCGCTGGCGACAGGGCGGCGAGCCCAATGTGTGCGTACAATCTTTCGAAGTCTGGGCCGGACCTGATCCATCCAAGCTGGAGCTGCGCGCTACATTGCCCATGAAACCCAAGGGTTGGGATTTTGCCTGGATAGCCGCCGAGTCTCCGGTAAATCTTAAGGCCGACGATGCCGTCATCGAAGTGCGGAATAACGGCGCAGGCCATGACGCCAAGGTTTTCGACGCCTTCCTGTTTGCCTCGCCATTGTCCGCCCTGCCGACCGGCGGTACGGCGGACAGGCCGCTGGTGCTGCTGGATTTAGGTAATGCGCCTGCACTCGCAACAATGGAAAAAGATTCCGCCCTGCAAGCCCAACTCGGTACGGCCACTGCCGGTCCCGGTGCCGAGTTGGTGCTGACCGAAAAGGACGAAGTCCAGGTTTTTCACCAGGGTTTCGGAAGCTGGGGCGCAAATTTTCGTTTTGAACTCAACCCGGCGATTGCTCCGGGACAGTACCGTTTTTATGCCCGTTACAAAAGCGGCGGCGAGGTCTCCCAGGTTAGCCAGAATTTCACGGTCAAGGCCGGGGCAAAGCCGGATGAACTGGCGACACGCGGCGATTTTTCCCTGACCAATACCACGCCTTGGGAATACCAGTGGTTGCAATCAGCAGCTACCGTCACCGTGTGGCCGGGCGATCGCTGGCTGGAAATTAATAACACCGGCAAGGCGGATGGAGCCAAAGTCTTCGACGCCTTCCTGCTGAAACTGGAGACGCCGCTGGGCGACTGGATGACTGCTGCCCAGGCCCAGGCCAGAAATCGCTTTCTGGCACTGACCAAGACAGTGCCTGCCGCGAATCGCCGCCTGACTGTGCTCGACGGCAAAGGCGGAAAAGATGAAATCCTGTTTCGCGGTTTGGCTTCCGATGCCGCGCGGGCTAGTTATGAAAAGCTGTCTGTCTCCTATCTGATAGGGCCTGAAGCCGAAGCCCTAGCCCGGAGCTTGAATCTCCCGGCACTGCCTGCCGCACTGATGACCGACGATCATTACGGCATCCTTGGCGTGTTGGCCCAGCCCCACAGCGAACAGGAGGTAGCCGGATTTCTTGCCGACCCGGCCAAAGTCGGCATGATGCCCACGTCGCCTGCTGTCGCTGGCGAAACCGCTAAGTCGCTTAAGGGAGGCATACCGGATGCCTGGCTGGTGGGCGGTTTGCAGGACGGCTTATCTGGCGTTTCGATTTTCGGGCTGGATAGCGAAACCGTGTTGCGCCCGAATCCCGGCCAACCCTATCTCAGCCTGCAAATGATGGGCGGGGAAATACGGGCTTGGCGCGTTGCGCCGACGGAGGTTAACGGCGTTGCGGACATTGAGGCCAACACCCAACATTCTTACGGCTGGTCGCGCGGCAGCGGCTATGCTCAGCTCTACCTGCATGTCGATCAGCCCACACAGGCACAGTTGCATCTGAAACAATCCGGCATCAGAACCTTTGGCTGGCTGGATGGACAGCCATTTAAATTGGCCGATGACCCGAATCCGCCGTCCGGGTTCTCCACATCTCCCGGCGAGCAAGTCAAAAAACTGCTAAAAGGGCTGACCACCGAAGGGCTGGTGGCCACCGCGTTGTCGGCCCGTCCCGAAGCGCCGCAACTCGCAACGCTGAATCTGTCGCCGGGATGGCATAGTCTGCTGGTCAAGCTGGTGATGCAGCATGACCAAGGCCAACGGTTTTACTTCGCGGGCTTATTCACCGATCCGGCCGGTAAGGCACTGGATTCGATCAAGACGCAACCGACCGATCCCGACGTCAACTTGGCGCTTAACGGCATCGCCGCCAAGCTGCGGCCTCTGATCTTCGTGGACGCACCCGCCAACCTGCCGCATCCGGGCGACCCGCTCAAACTGAGTGTGGATATGCGCTGGCATCCGATTCTGGAGGAAACCGGCTTGCCGGCACCGTTACCGCGCTTTTCGGCAAAACTGCGCCTGCGTCTGGTTGATTACAGCGGCACCGAGGTCGCGGTGAAGGAAATAACCGGCTTGTTCCCCGGCGAAGTCGAAGCAAACTTCGACAAGATTAGCGAGCCCGGCTACTACGCCGTCTACTCCTCGTTGTATACGCCTGACGGCAAGTTGATCATGAACTATCCCGCCGATGGCTTCCCAGTCGTGGGCGGAACCGCCGAGCAAAAGCATAGACTGGACAAAAAAAAACTATGGAATAATGACTATTACGCCTTGGCCGACGGGGACAAGAGCTTCAAGCAGGAAGGCGGGTATTTCTCCTGGCTGGAACGGATGGGGATTTACAAAAGCTATGGCAGCTATCCGGGATTCGATCCGCAGTATCGGGCCAAGTGGGAACGGGCGAAACAACTCGGTTTGGTCTTGTTCGCCGACTCCTCGGGCGATAGCGCTTGGCTCAACGACAATCAGGCAGACGGCCAAAATTTCATCAACACGGCTTCGGCATTTACCCGTTTCTTCAAATCGACCAATGAGATCGACATTCGCTCGGATGCCGAATGGCAAAAACTGCGCGAGCCCGCGCATTGGGTGCAACGCGCCAAGTGGGAATACGAGCAGGTACACAAGCAGCGCAGCGACGCCCATTATGTTGGCGGCAGTCTGGTGCGGCCGGGCGACAAGGAAGGGGCAGGGCAGTGGTTCAAACAGGTATTGCAACTAGGCCTGGACAATTATCAGGATGCCTGGGATGTCCATGCCTATCCCCAGAAAGAACCGCGTTTCGGCGGCCCGATCGGTAACGGCGAAAACGAGGATGAGCGTGGGGTGCTGGCTACTTACGCCAGCTTGGGCCGGAAAAACAGCTTGCCTTTCTGGCTGGGAGAAACGGGCGCCAAGGCTATGCATGGTTTGACCGGACGCCGCTGGCAGGCGGAGCAGGTCGCGAAAATGATCGCCTGGGTCAACAGTCGCAGCGATTACATTGGGTTGGCTTTCTGCATAGGCCATGAATACGACTTGGCCTATGGCCGGATTTGGGATTACTCGATGGGTCACAAGCCCGGCGAGGCGGCGCTCTATACCGCGAGCGCCTTAATCGACGGCCTGCCGTATAAAGCCTTCGATACCAAGGACGCCAATATTCAGGCGGCTTATTTCGGCGGAACCTTGATGATTTGGCGCACCGATGAGGCCGTCGGTAATTGGCGGCTGCGGTTAGATTCTAGCAAATCCTGGGTGCTGGTGGATGTCGTAGGGCGCATCCAGAAACTATCAGTCGACACCTCTGGATACGCGGACATCCCGATCTCGGCCAGCCCTGTTTATGTGCTATCGCGAGCCGAGTATGAACAGTTGACCCGGTAGTGATGCTTAAAACCGTTCGTTTTCAGGAGACGACTGCACAGCATCTTTTCTATGTTATAGATACGGAAAATGCGTTTGGATTTATTGCAAAGTAGCTATAATGGCTGCTATGTAATTCTTAACCATAGGAACTATGAACATGAAAACCATCTCGGCTAAAGAAGCAAAAAACGCATTCGGCAGCTTTTTGGATTCGGCGCAAAGAGAACCGGTAATGATTACCAAAAGAGACCGGCCTATAGGGATATTTTTTTCAATGCATGATGTTGAAGCTTTGATTCAAGTAAGCGAAGCCTTTAAAAAAGACATCCATAATGGAATTATTTCAGGAATCGCCGACGCAGAAGCGGGCCGTGTAACCGAATGCAACCAGGAGCATATAAACGACCTGAAGACAAAGTTAAGAGCCAGGTTAGCAGTAGCCGCTAGTTAGTTTTTTGATGGAAATACATAAAATCGTATTAACTGAAACCGCTGATCAATGCTTGCTTAATATAGCCGAATACATCGCTTTGGACAGTCCGGTTCGGGCGGAAACATTTATCGAAGAAATCGTCGAGTCGTTAAGTGGAACGCTCTCTGTTTTTCCGTTGGCGGGTAAGGTTTATGAAGAAATGGAAGCAAAAATCGAGATCAGGAGTTTGCCCTATAAAAATTATGTGAGTTTTTATAGGGTAAGAAACGATGTCGTTGAAATACTGTTTATTTTCAATTCGGCACAGAATATTAAAAATATTCTGGCATCTATGGGGAACCCGCGCACTTAAACTTGGCTCGTTGTTTGGACGTTGGGATGCTGAACCCATTTGACAGGGGCATGCCAAGTAGCGGAACCTGATGCAGTAGTCCGGTTGGATTCGCCATAAGCAGCGAATTTCAACATCCGGCGCAATACGGCAATTGCTCATTGCAGTCTTACCGCGATGTGGTGCCGCAAGATCCCAACGGCGAACTGTCCCGATGTACTCTGGCAACAAAATCCGAACCGGTAAGCAAGTCAAAGCGCGTGCAAAAAAGTTCTAACAATAATTAAGTTTTTAAATATTCACTGACTATGGAAAGAGAAAAATGAGTGTAGGTAAAAAAGGTCAAATCGAAAGCGCTAAAGTCGTAATTAGCGAAGTATTCTCCCGTTTCTGGTTCACCATTCCATCATACCAACGGTCTTACGTTTGGGGCAAAGATGAGATTTCAGAGCTGATCGATGATGTTAACTACGCCAGCGAACACAGCCCAGATGGTCAGTATTTTCTTGGTTCTATGGTTCTGCGCAAGGTCACACAAAGCGGAAACGGCTTGAATTTTGAAGAATATGAATTGCTCGATGGCCAACAACGATTGACCACGCTTTATCTCCTTCTAGCAAGTATTCGGGATCGTGTGACAGATGACCTACTAAAGAAAGCATGCGAGGAGATGCTATATCAGCAGGAAAATTCATGGAAAAACATTCCTGGCCGTAATCGAATTATCTACCAGATTAGGGACAATGTCGGTGATTTTATGGAACGCTTTATAAAACCCGAGGATGGAACCGTGAGTTCAGACCTTGCAGCTTTTGAGAAGACCAAAAACCTGTCCTTGGCTAACATGGCGCATGGCTTGCGCATCATTCGGGACTGTTTTGATGATAAGGGACGCTTTCCTACCATGGAAGCATTTGGTCGTTTTATTAAATATTTGTTGAACAATGCTTTGTTCATCTATGTTGCTACCGAAGATTTGGATGATGCCTTTCGTCTTTTCACTATTCTGAACGATAGAGGTATTCCCCTTTCTAATAGCGATATTATCAAGGCACGCAACCTTGGTGCGCTGAGTAATCCGAAAGATGAAGAGAAGTGGGCGGCGTTCTGGGAAGAAATCGAGGGAGAACTTGGCCGTGACGAATTTGACCGCTTTTTATCGCTGATCCGAACTATTTATGTGAAAGACAAAGCCCGCGAGGGATTGCTGAAGGAGTTTGATGAACGCATTTACGGTGCCAAGCCACCGCTTCTGACGATGGGATTGCACACTTTCGAAGCAGTCAAAGCTTATAAAACAGCCTACGATGAAGCAATTCTGTTCAATCCTTTGCCTCCTGGCCTCGGTAATCAGTACCGTAATCGGGTTGCCGCAATGCGCCGAGGGTTGCCATCGACGGATTGGATTCCACCTGTACTTGCTTGGTATTGCAAGTTCAAAACAGATAAGCTGCTGGAATTGGTTGCCAAGGTAGACAACAAGTTTTCAGCTGATTGGATTAACCAGCTTACGCCTACGCAACGGATTCAGAACATGAATGATGTTTTGAAAGCCATAGAGCAAGCTAAAACCGTTGATGATGTATTAACTGCGCCAGTGTTCGATTTCGACCAAGTTCAACTTAGTACTCAGCTTGATGGAGCTATCTATGGGCGACGATTCGCTAGATATGTTTTGTTGCGTCTTGAATATCTCTATTTTAACCATTCATCTGCACTTAATTTGCCGGATGATCTCAGCGTAGAACATATCCTTCCACAAAATCCAAAATCAACCAGCTGCTGGATCCAAGATTTTACTGTGGTAGATCAAGAGCAGTGGTTACATCGTCTAGGCAACTTGATGTTGCTCTCGCGACGCAAAAATACTTCTCTTGGTAACTTAGATTTCGCCGATAAAAAAGTGCGTTATTTTCGGGATAATGTGGAAACACTCCCGAATTCGGCAAGGGTTCTGACTTTGCTCAACTTTGATTCGCCCGCGCTTAAATCACGTCATGACGATCTCCTTGTACGACTTAAAAACTCGTATTGACACATGTGACTTCGAAAAAAATCCAAGCTTTGGGTATGCTGTGCGTACCTTATTGGATATTTGTGGAATGATTGAAAAAATGGTACGCACAGCGTACCCTACGGACTTACAACCAAATTTAGGGGGTATTATGTCAACAGTCAAAGAAAGGGTTTCTGAAATAGTTCAAGCTCAGCCTGACGACAGCAGCTTTGATGAAATTCTGCTGGAGCTTGCTTTTTCGCGCATGGTAGAACTTGGTTTAAAAGATTCTTGTGAAGGCCGAATAATTTCTAACGAAGAAATGGAACATCGAATCCTCACATGGCAGAAATAAACTGGACCGCGGAAGTTGAGCGATGGCTGCGGGATATTTATGACTATATCATCCAAGACAAGCCAGACGCAGCCGCAAATGTTGTTTCAGGCATTTATGAAAAAGCTCAGCTTTTTACGCGATTTCCCGGAAATCGGCTATCTGCACCCCAATATGGCGCTGAATTGAAGCGCGGTTATAATAAGTTTTATTTGTAGCTTTCCGTGCCTCAGTCCAAATCTTTACGTTATGCTGGGATAGGTTTTTGCAAAACCCGGAATGACCCTATAGGATCACTTTTATGAAAATAGAACTTGTCACCACACTAAAGCGTCAAGCGACTAATATTCTTGCCGAACTGCACGAATCTAAAGAGCCTGTTTTGATAACTGAGCACGGTCAACCATCGGCCTACCTTGTAGATGTCGATGATTATGAGCTTATGCAAACCCGCATGCGCATCCTTGAAGGCATTGCAAGGGGAGAATCGGCGATTTTTGAAAATCGAACCTATGATCAGTCGGAAGCAAAACAGAAAATGAGCAAATGGCTCGAATAATCTGGACTGAACCCGCTTTGTCCGACCTGAATGAAATCGCTGAATACATAGCGATTGATAAACGTGATGCGGCACGTCGCTTGGTCAAACAGGTATTTACCAGCGTTGATCGCCTTGAGCAGTTTCCAGAATCAGGACGCATTCCACCGGAATTGGAACGGTCAAAGTATCGTTGGCCCATGCCGGGTCTTTTATCGTGTCGATCAAGGCAAAGTCTATATACTTTATGTCATGCGCGGTGAAAGGCAGCTCAGAAAGTATCTGTTTGATGAACTGGCTAATGGGTTGTTGTGATTATCTACACCAAATCAACCGATAACCCAGCGCGCTCAGCCGCTTCGCATTGGCGATTGTCGGAAGAGACAAAAATATCGGCTTTCAGAACCACCGCGCTGCCGATATGTATGGCATCCATGCCTCGCAGCACGTTGTTTTCGAGACTCGAAATCGCCTGTCCTAATACAGCCGGAGCAAGGTCGCATAGGGCGGCATCTTCGATATCAGCCATTAACAATGATTTTAGTTGCCGATATTGTGCATCGGTAATCCTTGCTTCTCTGTGCAAGCGACAAAAGGCAGAAATGATTTCGGGAAGCGCAATGCCAGACAAGCCGATTTCCGTTGCCTTGTCGCACCACTCCAGAACTTTGTCGGTTCCGGATTCATTGACATAGCGTTTGACAAAGGCTGATGTATCAAAAAAAACGAGCATCAGGCACTGGCTTCGCGATCTTCCAGAATCATGCGGCTTATGGAAACGCCATCCAATACCAGAGGTTGTGCCTTGCGTCGTTTCCAGGAAGGCAGATCGGGCGCTATCGGAACGATGTCGGCAATGGGTTTTCCATTGCGCAGCACACGCACCGATTCGCCTGACTCGACGATATCAAAGTACTGCTTGGCGTGGTTGCGTACTTCTGTAAACGTAGCTTGTTTCATAGTAATCTCTAAATGTACAAGGTAATGTACATCATAGGTGTGCGTTATTGGCGCTGTCAAATATCTATTGGATAAATGCTGTAACCACGGATACCGATCCTTTCCTAAAAGTAAGTATTCAGTCCCCCTCTTTGGAAAAGAGGGGTTAGGGGCTGAGGTATCCCCACAAATTATTCTTTCTCCAATTTTTCAAAATAGCCGACTAACAGCGCTTGCGCCAGTTCTAAATAATCATCCGGCAATTCAAACACAACATAACGACAGGCGATTTTACCGAGAAAAATCACCGAATACGGCGAACGTTTTGTGCCACTATTAACCTTGATCTGCCGTTCGGTAGCAGAGCCTTTTAGGCTGAGGCCAACCAACCAAAGTGCAAAAATGATAAG
>JAURZV010000025.1 GCA_030653175.1 Methylobacter sp. | reverse complement strand
GCAATTCCAGTCGATGACACCTCGGGCATGGTGCAGAACCCAGCTGGCCTCCGGCGAGGGAGGCGGTTGCACATGAATCGGCAGCAACAGGGGTGGTGCCGGTGGCAAGGATTTAGCCTGCGCCCTGAACTCACACAGCCGCGCTGAAAATGTGCTGTAGGTGAGTTGGTGTTGTCGACAGTACGCCGCTTGCGACAAACCACTGCTTTGCCAAGCGTTGATATGGGTTTTCCAATGGACTGATAAGGCCATGCTGTATCCTCTACAAAAAATGCAGAGGATAACGGTTTCTATGGGGTTTGATTAGATGGTGCGGTTGGGCGCTGATACTCACAAAAGCTACACGGTTCATGTTGTTCATGCAAAACACACGGCAACGGCAAAGTCAGCTATTCGCACACAGTAGTGACGCCGGTATTGGTTAAGCCTGGAAGCGACAAGGTCATTTCATTGGCTCCGGATTTGTCTGTCCGCAGGATGGTCATGAAAAACAGGATTGCGCGATCAATGCCTCGCTGCGCTGGCTGGAAAGGCAGGGCAGCCGGTTCGCCGCGCTGGATACTATTACGGTACTCGGCGACGATCTTTACTGCCACGAGCCCTTTTGTCGGGCGTTGCTGGACAAACAGCTTGAATTCATCCTGGTCTGCAAACCTGACTCGCATAAGACTTTACACGAATGGGTTGATGATCTGGAACGTAATGGTGTTGTCAAAACCGTGGTGCAGAAACGCTGGACCGGCAAGCGCCACGAAATAGACACCTACCGGTTATGTGAGCGCCCGTGCCATTGGGCGATACAGATGACGCATTGCTGGGTTAACCGATGCGAAATCACCACGCGCGCAGAAGACGGCAAGGTACTGTACCGGAATGCATTCGCGACATCCTTGGCGATTGGCGGTGCCAACGTTGCCGAGATAGTTGCCTCGGGTCGCGCACGGTGAAGGATTGAAAACGAAAACAATAATACGTTGAAGACTAAGGGCTATCACTTTGAGCTCACCTTCGGGCATGGCGAACAGTTCTTTTCTTCTTTATTGGCAACGCTGATTTTGCTCACCTACTTGTTGCACACGCTGTTAGATTTAATGGACGACACGTTTTGTCTGCTCCGTCAGAAGCTACCTTCGCGCAGGCGTTTGTTCGATGATATGAAGGCGCTTACGACATACTTCTGCTTTGATAGCTGGGAACAGCTGCTCAATTTCATGCTGGAAGGCTGGTCTTATACGCCGGAAAGTCGAATTATTCGCCCACCTAAACCAGAAATCGGCTAGGTTGTGGTCATAATGAGAATTGCTGTGTTTTCTACGTCAATAGACTAATCATCTTAATTTTTGATACAATTAAACAGTTTTTCGGAAACCTTAAGGTTATCCGTTTTTGTAAGTTTTCATTTCATCACTCTGGAGAAAATCTATGCCAATTAAAGTTGCAATCAATGGTTATGGCCGTATTGGACGTAATATCGTTCGCGCATTATATGAAGCAGGCCGTACCAATGAAATTCAAATTGTTGCAATCAATGATTTAGGTGACGCTGCAACAAATGCACACCTGACTCAATATGATTCAGTGCATGGAAAATTTCCTTTCGAAGTAAGTGTTGATGGTGACTACATCGTTATCAACGGCGATAAGATTAAGGTTTTCTCAGAAAGAGATCCATCAAAACTACCATGGGGAGAGTTGGGCATTGATGCCGTTCATGAATGCACTGGTTTGTTTACCAGCAAAGCCAAGGCATCCGCGCATATTACTGCCGGTGCGAAAAAAGTTATTATTTCAGCACCCGGCGGCAACGATGTTGATGCAACTATAGTTTACGGCGTAAATCACGATGTTCTCAAAGCATCAGACACCGTCATTTCTAATGCATCTTGTACAACCAACTGCTTGGCGCCATTAGTTAAACCTCTGCTAGACACTGTTGGCGTGGAACATGGTTTAATGACTACTATTCATTCATACACTAACGACCAGGTTCTGACTGACGTATACCACAGCGATTTGCACCGTGCACGTTCAGCCACACAATCAATGATTCCTACAAAAACCGGTGCGGCCGCCGCTGTTGGTTTGGTATTACCTGAATTAGTAGGAAAAATGGATGGTTTCGCGATGCGTGTACCGACTATTAACGTTTCTGTTGTTGATTTAACTTTTCAAGCATCCAGAAATACCAGCAAAGAAGAAATTGACCAAATACTGAAAACAGCATCCGAAGGCTCATTAAAAGGCATTCTGGACTTCAATACCAAACCGTTGGTTTCAGTCGACTTCAATCACAATCCTGCATCATCAATTTATGAAGCATCATTGACCAAAGTCATGAATGGCAACTTTGTAAAAGTTTTATCCTGGTATGACAACGAATGGGGCTTCTCAAACCGTATGCTGGATACGACAATTGCTTTAGTCAACGCAAAATAACGGATTTCCCACATAAAATGTTAAGAAGAACCAAAATTTTAGCAACACTGGGCCCTGCTACGGATAAGCCCGGTGTACTTGAAGGCATGTTTGCGGCAGGCCTTGACTTTGTTCGTATGAACTTTTCACATGGCTCTGCTCAAGACCACATCAACAGAGCCAACGCTGTTCGTGAACTTAGCTTAAAAACCGGCAGACTGGTAGGTATTTTGGCTGATTTGCAAGGGCCTAAAATTCGCATTGCCCGCTTTAAAGATACCAAGGTGTTTTTAAATGAGGGGCAAAATTTTGCTCTGGACATCAATTTTGATCCGATGGCCGGCGATGATACTCAAGTTGGCATTACTTACGAACCATTAGCTTTGGAAGTCAAACCAGGCAGCAGACTGTTACTGGATGATGGGCGTATCGTACTTGACGTGGTCAATGTTAAAAACATGCGCGTTAACTGTACCGTTATCGTTGGTGGTGACCTGTCTAATAACAAAGGTATCAACCTGTTAGGTGGTGGCCTTTCTGCGGCTGCATTAACCGACAAGGACAAGGAAGATATTAAAACGATTGCGATAATGAAATGCGATTATGTAGCCATTTCCTTTCCACGCACCGCTGAAGATCTTCATGAAGCGCGTCGTCTGTTGATTGCTGAAGGTTGTCATGCCGGTATCGTGTCTAAAGTTGAGCGAGCCGAAGCCTTGGATGTTATTGACGAAATCATCCTGGCATCGGATGCCGTCATGGTTGCTCGTGGTGATCTCGGCGTTGAAATTGGTGATGCCAACTTGCCCGCCGTGCAGAAAATGCTGATTAAACGCACCAGAGAACTCAATCGTGTTGCGATTACCGCCACACAAATGATGGAATCAATGATTGACAATCCGATTCCTACTCGCGCCGAAGTTTTTGATGTTGCCAATGCGGTTTATGACGGCACCGATGTCATTATGCTATCAGCAGAAACGGCATCTGGTAAACACCCAATTAAAGCGATTGAAGCAATGCATCGCGTTTGTATTGAAGCAGAAAAACAACCCAAAGTTCGTGTCTCCGGGCATCGTGTTGAGCTTCAATTTGAGCGCGTCGATGAAGCCATTGCAATGTCTGCCATGTATCTGGCTAACCATACCAAAATTCATGGTATTGCTGCGTTAACCGAATCAGGCTCTACAACATTATGGATGTCCAGGATCAGCTCGGGTATTCCAATTTTTGCACTTAGCCCTCGACAAGAAACGCTTGGTAAAGTCACTTTATATCGCGGTGTTTTTCCGGTACTTTTCATCCATGACCTTAGCGATCATGCTGAAGTAAATAGGGCTATCATTGCGGAACTAAGAAGACGTGGAGTTGCTGCGGACGGCGACACATTCATTATCACTCAAGGCGATCTGGAAGGGATACCGGGCGGCACCAATGCTTTAAAAGTTATCACTGTTGGACAAGACTAACTCCTTGAAATTTTATATTGATCACTTGATAGCTCTTCTTCAGTCCGAGAGTTACACTTGCAATAAAAATTACATCTTAATAGCCTGAAAGATTTTAGTTTTTTCAGGCTATTATTTTGGGGGGATCCCTTCAACTGATATAGTTACACTGAACCACTGTTCCATACAGTTTATATGCAGTATGCCGGCCAACGGCATTGACTGCCGACCGCGGCCGTAATAGTATCGTCCGGTTTGAGTCAAACGAGAGTCAGTGCACGAGCTGCTCCCTCTCCGCTAAAAACAGCTCACAGCGGGTCTGGGTATTTTGCAAGGGTAGTTGGATAAATACGCATGGCATTGATCAGCTTATTTCCATACTGTTATCTCATGGTAGGGACTCAGCGATTCCTAGGGAGCGTTCTCAATTAAGCCAAATGACAGTAGACACGAGGCTGAGCATAGCCTGATAGTTTCTTGCTAATCGCTCATATCGCGTTGCAATTCAGCGAAAATTCATAAAATCGTTCGACCAAATTTCGTTCTTTATGAGCAATTCCGTCAAAATTTCTTGGCATTTTTCGATTTTTTTAAATGGAATCACCGGTATCGCATGATTTCTTCTATGGTGGATACAAACCGGTCTGAATCATAACCTTTATCAGCAGCGCGCAGCCTGCCTCAAATCCGTCAATCAATGCTTTAGCTTGAGTATATCCGGAAGTTTATCCCGCTGTAAGCAATAAACGAACCGGCTTACCGAAGGCATCCATTGCCGCATGAATCTTGGTGCTCAAGCCGCCGCGTGATTTACCCATCGCCTCTTCATTTTGTTGTCTTTTTGCCGCTCCATGTCCCCTTATGGGCTAGCGGTTATAACAAACATAAACTCTATGCCAATTCCCGAAGGATTCCGGCAAGTCTTGAGAAAGGTGAACCCGTTCGAGAAATCCATAATACCGCTTCAATGAATTGCCGGCTATTAGTTGCTGTCACACCAATCGCTGGCTTCCTTTTCTTGCAAACGCAAAATTGTGGTTTATACCAAGGCGATCTCAAAAGTCATCCGCTACTTTAGGCAGAGAATTTAATTCAAAAAGTAAGCAGCGGAAAGCGGTAGGTAAGATTAAATATTAAATTTATCTTCTATTTTTTGTTTGTAGTTTAAATAATGAATGGTTTGTAATTTTTCCGGACTGTCGATGCGGAATGCAGAAAGTGGCAAGTCTATGTCAGTAATATGAATCGGATAATTAATCTTACCGTTCCTAAATTGGAGTATATGTTGATAAGCGGCATAAAAGACTTGATTGCCGTGGTCTAGCGATGAAAATTCTTTTTCATTACAGTAGATCGAATAGATAATGCCCTTGTGAGTATCTTCCCCGGTGATGCGTAAGCTTAATTCCTGATTTGAGGATGTTGCCTTTAGCTGTACCGGATTATAAGAAAAGATACCGGCAGGACTTTTCTTGATTTCGTAATATTCAATGGTCAAAAGAGTTTCAAAAAGATTGCGGTTGAGGAGCGATTCTAAAAAAATGGAGTATTGCTTTAGCAGGTGTCCAGGGTTTGCTTTGTTATGCTGTTGCGTATACAAGGCTCCTTTTTCATCAACAATATAGACACTGGTGTCTGCCTTGCTTTCATAGTAAAAAAGCTGAATAACTTGCGGCCTATTCAGGGAGTAAATAAGATGGATGGGCGTGTTTTCGAGGACGGCGTAGTCAAAATGAATGGTGCTGAACTGTTCCTGAGGGCTGGCTAATTCGTTTAATAGGAGTTTTTTTGTTGTTAGTTCTTTGTAACGTAAGGTTTTATTTGCAGCCTGGAAGACATAAAACGACGTTCCTCCCGGTAAAATATAACGCGGTGAGCGATTATGATGTTGTTTGGCAAAAAGTTTAACCAAGGTGCTAAACACCGTTTCAACGCGGAAAATAATGCCTTTGGCCCGAGCCCGAGTATGGCAAATAAATTTCAGGTCGCTCAGAGACAGCGGTTTTTTGTTGTTATTAATGATATCCGTTAAACAGTTAAATAGCCCTTCTACGCCCTCATCCTGACTGGTTGTGATTTCACCCCAGCTGGACAGTGAAATCCTGTTTATGGTTCGAATAAAACATTGACGGTCCATCCCGTAACTTAACGCATCAGAACGCTCGCTCATAACGCACAGGTCGTCGTCATCTGATATTCCCATGTTGATAATAATCAGTGAATTCAGCTGCGTCTTGGGGGTTTGGTAGGTTTCCAGTGAGGGGTCGTAGTTAAAGTTCTGAGATAAGAAAAGATTGATCTGGGTCAGGGTTGAATGCAACTCTTCATTCGGCATTTTGAGTGAATGTGAACTGAACTGGAGCTGTAGCTGTTTGTGATAGAGGCCATTGATGATCAGCCAGCAAAGAATTTCGATTAAAGTCCGGCATTTTTGTACGGGTTCATAATCTGCGGCGTTAGTCATCTGTACGTTTTTCAGGTACAGGGCCCAGCCATTGTCGCCACCGGGAAGAGGGCTTTCTACGATAGATAATGTATTTTCTTTTGAGTGAACTTCTGAGCGCGTAGTAATGATTTCAATCTTACCCGGCTTTTTCTCCAAAAAGGAATAAAGCTTTCTGCCTATCAATTTCAGGTCATTACTGTTTTCCTGGTTTTGGGCTACATGGTCTCTTGCGAACCCCATAATCATACGGTAGCAGTGGGTCAGTTGTTGCACAATAACGGCATGTTCCGACGTTGCTTTTTTTATATTCCAGAGTCGCTGATATTTAAAGTTATCAATGGTGGATGTGGGCCAATTCCAGTTTTCAGCAATAGATTGCATATATTTTTCCCTGGTGGCTCTGGTCTGAGAATCCATGGTATTGTTGGATGATCCCATCACTTTTAAATAGAAACATTGACGAGCTAAGGCTAATCTTCCATGGCTATGAGCTTTTTGCAGATATTTTTCGACTTTTTGATAAATGAGCAAATACGGGTCGAGATCAATCGTCATATAGTTGCCCTGATAAACGGACTTCTTTATATCCTGACACAGCCATTCAGTCTGAGGATATTCGCTGGCATAGCATTCCATTAATAGTAGTTTCAATAGCGATTTGTGCGGTGAATGCAGTGCTTTATAAAGATGCCAATGGGTTGCGCTGGTAAATTCTTCAGCCGGGACAGCATCGAAACCGCCAAAATCGATAAGTTCATGTTCGGGAATGAACAGGTTATCTATTAAATGCCTGATATAGCGTGTGTAGTTGCCTTCTTCGTGAGGGGGGACCAGCCACCATGCAGGGCTTTTTCCCGCAATATAAATTGCTGTCCGGTAAAATTCTTCAAGCAGCAAATAATGCTGTGTCTGACCGCTACTTTCTGTAGAAATCGGGGTATTTTGACCGAGCAGGAATTGTTTGCTGTCCATTAGGAAGAAATGCACTTCCAGCCCTAGCGATGCGGCCCAATTCTCTATTGCAGTGGCTTTTCTTTGCAGCTCATCAATGGCGCCGGATAATAAATCGGAGTGATGGCATAACCAGATATCCATATCGCTGGTTTTGGAAAAAGCGATACTGCCGACACTGCCCATTAAGAACAGGCCTTCAATAGGATAAGTGTGCGAAGCTACACGGGTATAGTTGAAATTTTTTGCAAGTTGTTTGGCAGCATTTATGGTTTGGATGCCGGGATTATATTCAGGCATCCCTGCGGGTGTCGTCGAGGAAATAAATCCAGGCAACATGGGAAAATTGCAATGGAAAAGCAAAGGCAGTAAATCTAAAAATACTTGTTGACGTGGCTGTAGAAACTCCTGGACACGCTGCTCGCGAAGCTGATTCAAACGCTTAAAACGGTGCTTGATTGTTTGGAGGTCTTGTATACTGATTTCTTCGCCGGGCGAACCTAAATGGATGGGGCGCTCTTGGTGTGATCCGATCATGGTGGAAGCGTTTTTTATACTGAAATTATGCTTTGTCGTGCTGTTTGGATGGCGAGCTTGACCGTGTCGGGAGCCGTGCCGCCAATGTGTTTACGAGCCGCGACCGAGCCTTCCAGCGTTAAATAATCAAAAACATCATCGGTAATCAAGCTTGAAAAATGCTGTAGCTCTGACAGGGACAGCTCCGATAGGTCACGTTGGCTTTCTAGTCCTAAGCGTACTGCCAGGCCCACGACTTCATGGGCATCACGAAAAGCCATGCCTTTGCGTACCAGGTAATCGGCAAGATCGGTGGCCGTGGCAAAGCCGCGTTTGGCTGAGCTATACATATTGGCTTTTTTGGCTTCGATGTGGGGAACCATATCGGCATAAGCCCGCAAGCAGTTGATTAAGGTGTCGGCGGTATCGAACAGCGGTTCCTTATCTTCCTGATTGTCTTTGTTGTAAGCCAGCGGCTGGCTTTTCATCAGCATCAGCAGCGAAACCAAGTGGCCGGTTACCCGGCCTGATTTACCGCGCACCAGTTCCGGTACGTCGGGGTTTTTCTTTTGCGGCATAATCGAGGAGCCGGTGCAAAAGGCATCGGGCATCTCGATAAAGTCAAACTGGGCGCTGGACCACAAGATTAATTCTTCGGAAAAACGCGATAAATGCATCATGATTAAGCTGCCGGCCGCTGTAAACTCAATCGCAAAGTCACGGTCACTGACCGAGTCCAGCGAGTTAGCTGAGGGTCGGCTGAAGCCAAGTAAATCAGAAGTCATCTGGCGGTCTATCGGGTAGCTGGTTCCGGCCAATGCAGCAGAGCCTAAAGGCATAATGTTGACGCGTTTGCAGCAATCTTGCAGCCTTTCCCGGTCGCGGCTGAGCATTTCAAACCAGGCCATCAGGTGATGGCCGAAAGTAATCGGTTGGGCGACCTGCAAATGCGTAAAGCCCGGCATGATGGTGTCGGCGTGTTGCTCCGCCAAATCAAGGATAGCTGTTTGCAGACGCGTGAGCTGGTCTAAAATCTGTTTGATTTCGCTGCGCAGGTAAAGACGAATATCCGTCGCCACCTGATCATTACGGGAGCGCCCTGTGTGCAGTTTTTTTCCGGCAATGCCGATTAAGTCAGTCAGGCGGGCTTCAATGTTCATATGAACATCTTCCTGCTTGATCGACCAGATAAACTCGCCATTAATGATTTCCTGACCGATTTGGGTAAGGCCGTCAATAATAGCATCGCGTTCCTGTTCGGTCAGAATGCCGCAAGCGCTGAGCATTTTGGCATGGGCGAGTGAGCCCTCAATGTCCTGTTGCGCCATACGTTGGTCAAAATCGACAGAAGCGGTAAATACCTCGACAAAGGCATTGGTTGCTTGGGCAAAACGGGCGCTGGAAAGTTTGTCGGAATTAACGTTGGTCATGGTGGTTTTTGCTGGTGACTTAAATTGTTAAATTATACAGCTAAAGCTATTGCTCCTGCTAACGCTCCTTACCTACGTCCTTGTAGGCAAAGCTTCCGCTCCAAGCTCATGCCCGAACCACAGGGATGTGGTGAATGCAGATATAGCAGGAGCCTTATCTGCCTTGCCTACATCCTTGCAGGCAAGGAATTCAAGTTCGATTAACCGTCATTAACTTACACGGGTTACAATAAGGCCATTTATTGTTGAAAATGAATGGTGTTCTTTTGGCTGAAAAAATAATTCGCATTGCAACGCGCAGGAGTCCTTTGGCGTTATGGCAGGCAGAACATGTTGCAGAACGGTTGGAGCGGACATTTCCGGGATGCAGGACCGAGCTGGTTAAAATGACCACTCAGGGCGATAAGATCCTTGATGCACCTTTAGCCAAAATTGGCGGGAAAGGTTTGTTTGTTAAGGAACTGGAGCAAGGCATGTTGGAGGGGTTGGCCGATATTGCCGTGCATTCCATGAAAGATGTGCCGGTAGAGTTTCCGGACGGTTTGCATTTGGCGGCTATTTTAACTCGCGAAGATCCGACCGATGCTTTTGTCTCCAAGCATTATTCGACGTTACATGACTTGCCGGCTAATGCCAGAATCGGCACGTCCAGCTTGCGCAGACAATGTCAGATTAAAGAACTTTACCCCGATGCTGACATATTGTCGTTAAGGGGTAATGTCAACACCCGCCTGTCCAAGCTGGATGCCGGTGAATACGACGCCATTATTCTGGCTTCAGCCGGTTTAAAAAGACTGGGCATGGCTGAGCGTATCACTCAATGCCTGGATACCGGCGTCAGTCTGCCCGCGATCGGCCAAGGTGCTATAGGCATAGAATGTCGGATTGACGATCCGGAAATCAATAAGATGTTGAGTACCTTGCATGATAGCGAAACCGGACTGTGTGTGACGGCGGAAAGAGCGATGAACGCGCGTTTGAATGGCGGCTGCCAGGTGCCGATTGCCGGTTTTGCGCAATTGCAGAATGGGCAACTGTTTATGCGCGGATTGGTCGGCAGCCCTGACGGCAGCGTGATTTACCGGGCTGAACGGACAGGCGGCCTGGACAGGGCTGAAGCTATCGGCAAAATAATTGCTGAGGACTTATTAGCTCAAGGCGCAGATGAAATTCTGCAAGCGCTGTTTCATTGAATGCAGGGATGCAGGTAAGGAGCGGAAGCTTTGAATAAAGTGTTGAGCGGCGTACGTGTTTTAGTGACGCGGCCTGAGCATCAGGCAGAAAATCTGAGCCGTTTAATTGAAGAGCGGGACGGGATAGCCGTTCGGTTTCCCACATTGGATATCGTTTCTCGGGATGACGGCGAGATAAAATATAGCCTGACGAATATGAACAGCTTTCAATGGGTTGTTTTTATCAGTGTCAATGCAGTAAATTTTGCTCTAAAGGCGAATAGTGGCAAAATAGGCCGCACGGAATCTGTGCGTTTTGCCGCAGTGGGGCAGTCAACGGCGCAAGCCATGAAAATGGCCGGGTTACCCGTCGATTTAATGCCTGAAGATGGTTATAACAGCGAAGCGTTGCTGGCGATGCCTCAACTACAGCAAGTCGAGGGGCAGAATTTTTTAATCGTTCGCGGTGAAGGCGGACGTGAACAGCTGGCAACTACGTTACGCAGCAGAGGCGCAGAAGTTAATTATCTGGAAGTATATAAAAGGATAACCCCCTGTATTGATAGCTCGCCGGTTATCGAGTTGCTTACGCAGCATCGCCTGGATGTTATTACCGTGACCAGCGCTGAAGCACTGCAAAACTTAAGTTTAATGCTGGGTGAAAATAATAATAAACTATTGTCATTAATACCCCTGGTGGTAGTTAGCGATAGAATCAGGTGTATAGCCGCCGATATGGGGTTTAAGCGAATTGCTGTGACGGATAGTCCTATCGATACAGCGATTCTTGAGACAGTAATAACGTGTGTGACAGGGGAATAGAGTGACCGAGTTGAGTGAAAAACAAGAACAGCATGTGAGCGAAAACAGCAAAGCTTCCGCCCCTGCTCACGCCCCTTACCTACCTCCTGTAGACAAAGCTCACAGGTCGCGTAGCGGGCTCTGGTTTGGCATCATTATGCTGCTCATCATTATCAGTGTGGCGGGCGTTGGTTTTTATCTTTTTCAGCAATTGCGCTCTCAACAGGATAATTTAGGCGGCGAAGTTAATAAAGGGGATATGCAGCTAATCGAGCTGTCAAAACAGATTAGCGGTTATCAGGCGCAACTTGCAGCCATTCAATCCCAACTGGCAACCGTAGAAGCCGATGTTGCCGGGAAAGAAGCCCATTTTACTAAAACCCTGGCGGATTTTTCCCGGCTTCATACCGAAAAACTGGACAACACACGGAACGAATTAAATACCGCAATTCAACAGGTACAACGTCAATTAGGCAAAACACGCGGCGACTGGTTAATTGCCGATGCGGAATATCTGTTAAGCATAGCCAATCAGCGTTTATATTTAATGGGCGATATAAATACCACCCGTGAAGCGCTGGAAGCGGCGGATCAGCGTCTCAGAGAAAGCGGGGATGCCGGGGCGTTTAAAGTGCGCGAACAAATCGCCAAGGATATTACCGCCATTCGTAATGTTGCCGTTGCCGATATTGTCGGTATGTATGCTTCGATTCAATCGCTGCAAGATCAGGTTGATGCCTTAACCTTGTTTTTACCTTATACAGGAAAAACATTGACTCAGCCCAAACCGGCACAGGAGTCGACCGATAAGGAAGGTCAAAATCTGCTTGATTCTGCATTGGGGCAATTGGAAGGGATGGTGACTCTTAAGCACACCGAACATCCCATCAAGGAAATATTGACACCGGAACAAGCCCAGTTTATTCGTGAGCAGTTAAGAGTAAAGCTGGAAATGGTCAAAATCGCCCTGGTTCAGCAAAATGAGCAACTTTATCAATCCAGTCTGGCCGATGCAAAAAAATGGATCGAGCAAAACTTTTCAAAGAACCCAGAGACGAGCAAATTTATTGCCGAGCTGGACAGATTTAATGCCATTAAAATCCGCAGCCATTTCCCCGATATCAGCCTATCGTTGAAAATGCTCAGGGATATTACCAAACTGAGGCTGGAAGTCGATAAGGCCATGCCGCCTGCTGAAAAAACCAAATCCGAACAGGTCGAAAAACCTGTTGAGCCAGTAAAACCAGCAGAGGCAGTCAATCCAGCCGAAGCGACAAAGCCAGCGACTACCAAGGATGGTGGAAGTGTCGAAATCGGTAGGGAACCGATTCGATCCGATACAGCGCCACCCACTGAGTCCCCAAAACCGGTTGAAACAGCACCTGCCGCACAATAATCCAGAGAGTGCATGATGAAAAATATAGTGTATTTTTTGGGTTCGCTTCTTATTGCCGTTGCTGCCGCTTTTTTTGCCAATAAATGGTTGGGCGGATTTGAGAGCCCCGGGTATGTTCTGATAGGTATCGGGTATTGGTCCATGGAAACATCGTTAATCGTTTTTGCGGTTAGCCTGATCATGGGCTTTTTTGTATTTTACATTTTCTTCAGGTTTTTAGGCTGGCTGCTCAGATTGCCGGGTCAAATCAAAAATCGCGGTAAAAGCATCAAATTTAACCGTTCGCAGGAAGCCTTGATTGCAGGCCTAGTTGATTCCGCCGAAGGCAACTGGGAAAAAGCCGAAAAAGTATTGATCAAACACGCCTCGCACAGCGGCGCGCCGTTAATCCATTATTTGACCGCAGCAAGAGCTGCACAATCCCGTGGCGCGATTGATAAAAGAGATGAATATCTAAAAAAGGCAGCCGACCAGGCGCCGGGTTCCGATGTGGCGATAGGCCTGACTCAGGCGGAATTGCATTTATCGGAAAAACAATTCGAACAAGCCTTGGAAACACTGACGCGCCTGCATTCCATCGATCCGACTCACGCCAGCGTTTTAAAATTATTGCATCAAGCCTATCAACAGGCCGGTGATTGGGAAGGCATCCGCAAACTGATTCCGTCATTGAACAATAATAAAGTGCTGATGGAAGCCGAGATAAAACTGTTGGAGACCGAAGCATTCAGCAAATTGTTAAAGCAGGCGGCCGAGCGAGGCAGTGTTGATGAAATTGAATCGCTATGGTCTGAAATTCCCGATTACATAAGAAACATGAAAGGCGTTTCGGCTATCTATTTTGCCGCGATGATTGACGCCGGTGCGGGCGCAAAGGTCGAAGGCGGCTTGGCAAGGGCCTTGTCGACAACCTGGGATCAAACGCTGGTAGTGTTGTTTGGCAATGTTCAGTCGATTGATGTCGCAAGGCAGCTTGAAACGGCCGAGCAGTGGCTGCCTATGCATCCTCGGGATGCCGTGTTCCTGACTGTTCTGGGCAAGTTGAGCATGAAATGCGGCGACAACCAAAAAGCGACAACATACCTGACCAAAAGTATTTCAATAGAGCCTACCGTTCCGGCTTATCAACTATTCGGCGATTTGCTGTTTGTTCAAGGCGATAAAGACAGAGCCAGTGAATGTTATAAGCAGGGTCTGGAGTTGGCGTCTAGTGAGATTGTCAGTCGGATTGATTCAATATCCTGATAGGCCGAACATAGGTAGGATGGTTTTCGCGTTGCTCTACCCATCTTACGAGCTGAGCGCATAAAAATATCCTGCAAATTGGGTAGCAATCAATATTGATATGAATTTGCCTGGCTATTAGAGCTGCGATTCCAAATTTTTAACGCCTTACAAACCAAAAAAGTCATATCCCAATCTTTATTAATCAGGGCAGGATATGACGATCCTTTACTTTATGGAGATAACACATGCTTGTATTCGGCATGATCATTATCACATTAAGCCCACATAGTTTTACCTAATCCCTATGAATATCATCGGCAGTTGGACGTGGAAAGGTTTAGGCGATGCGCTGTTTAGTCCCAAAGCGACCGGCATCGAATCCAAAATAAACGAAGTCAAGCAACGTTTACCGATTCCCGTTTTTTGGCTGCTGGGCAAAACACAAGCCGGCAAAACATCGCTGATTCGGGCATTAACCGGCAGCGATGCGGCGGAAATCGGCAATGGCTTCCAGGCTTGTACTAAAAGATCGCGGTTTTATGATTTTCCATCATCCAGCCATCCGATGATGCGTTTTCTGGATACGCGGGGCTTGGGCGAAACCGCTTATAATCCTGACGAAGACTTAACCTGGTGCGCCAATCAAGCGCATTTGTTAGTCGTGGTGCTCCGGGCTTTGGACATGAATCAAGCGGAGGTGGTTGATACGGTGCTGACCATTCATAAGCAGCACCCGGATTGGCCTATCATAGTGGTGCAAACCGCCTTGCACGAAGGCTATGCCGATGATGCCGAGCATATTCAACCGTATCCTTACCAACAAACACCCTTTCCACCGCAAGTGCCTCATGCGTTGGCGCAAGTGCTGCTACATCAACGCGACTGGTTCAAGTCTGTGCCCGTGCATTTTGTACCGGTTGATTTCACGCTGCCGGAAGACGGTTTTGAGCCTGCCGATTACGGGCTGGATGCGTTATGGGACACGATTGAAAGCGTGCTGCCGGCGGGCGTGATCGGCTTATTACGCGGTACCGAGCAGCATAAGGAATTGCTGGATTTTCATGCCCAACAAGCTCATCCGCACCTTATCGGTTACGCAGTGCTTAATGTCGGCATGGGCGCGATTCCCTTGGCAGGTTTGCCATTAGTGCTGGCTGTGCAAGCCAAACTGTTTCATAGCATCGCTTCAATTTATGGCCTGGAGTTGACCCGCAGACTTTATGCCGAATTTACCAGCCTCATTGGCGTCAGTGTCGGTATAGGGTTATTAGGACGGGAATTGCTGAAATTTGTCCCTGTTTACGGTTCGGCGGTGGCGGGCGTATATTCGGGAGCGATGACGTATGCACTGGGCAAAGCTTTTTGCGTGTATTTGTATGGTGTTAAACGAGGCGCTTTACCTGACCATGCGACGTTAAAACAAGCTTATGACGAAGCCTTCGCCCATGCGCGTCAATTGCTCAAAAATAAGGAAACCTAGCTTATGCCTGTGTCTGTAACGCGCTTTGGAATTGTGTTAGCGGTGGTGTTTTTAATGCCTTGGCTGGCGTTAATAGGCTTGGGCGGATATTGGTTATGGCAACAGGGTTGGATTTATCAGGGCATGGGCATCTTATCGGCGAACATTGCGCTGGTCTATGGACTGCTGCACTGGCGCAGTCATAGCGAAAAGCCGTTGTTTGTAAAGCCCATTGAGATTCAGCCTAATCCAAACTGGTCGGATAAAGCTCAACTGGCGTGGCAAGAACTTAAGCCATTAACCGAACGCTGGCAAACAGAAGCGGATTTATTGACGAACTCAAGCAAAGCCTTAAAACTGACTAATGAAGTATTAACGCTGGTTGCGCGACACTTCCATGCCGATTCTAAATATCCGGTGTTAGAATTTCCTCTGCCGTATTTGCTCAAGCTGATTGTGTTGGTCTGTGAGGACATTCAACACGACGTATTAGACAAAATTCCCGGTAGCCATGCGGTGAGAGTCGGCGATTTATTACGCGCCAAGCAGGCCGTCGACACCTTGAATAAATTTAGATCGGTTTTCGATGTCGGTAACTGGCTATTTAATTGGACAGGCGCGGCGCTGGCAAAAGCACGCAGTTTATTAATCGGCAAAGGGCTAAATACCGTTACCAATGAAATATCACAACGCTTGATTAGCGCTTATATTAACAAGCTCGGCTATTACGCTATTCAACTCTACAGCGGTCAATTAACCTTGGATGATATTGCCCCGACCAATGTATTAACCGCCGCTTCAAAAGAAGATATTGCGGAAAGTGCAGCGCATAACCAGTCGATAGAGCCGCTTCGGCTACTTGTTGTAGGTCAAGTCAGCAGCGGTAAATCCAGTTTAATTAACGCCTTATTTGGCGAAATAAAAAGCGCGGAAGGATTCTTGCCCACTACCGCAGACATTACCCCTTACCTACTCGAACGTGATGGCCTGCAACAAGCCATCATACTGGACAGCGCCGGTTATGGCGGTTTAATGCACGACCAAGCACCTGAATCACTAAAGCAGGAATGGGCAAAAGTCGATGTAATTTTAATGGTTTGTAATGCCGCGCAAGCTGCCCGCCAAGCCGATACGCAACAACTGAATGCTATTCGCCACTATTTTCAAGAACAATGCCCCAACCAAGCCTTGCCGGTTATCATTGTGGTGGCTACGCATTGTGACCGTTTACGCCCGGTCCGTGAATGGAATCCCCCTTACAATATCCAACAACCGGACAATGCCAAAGCACACAGTATTCGACAGGCTTGTGTAGCGATGGCTCAAGATTTGAGTCTACCGCTGGACTGCATCGTCCCCGTTTGTCTTGCCCCTGAAAAACCTGCTTACAATATCGAAGACGGTTTGATGCCACTGATTCACGAACATCTTAACGCGGCTCAACGGGTGCGTTATTTGCGCTGTTTACGTCAGCAACAAGCAGAAAGCTACTGGCAGCAATGGCGAAAACAGGCATTAAAAGCGGGGCAAATTATTTTTAATATCGGCAAATAGTAAGGATAAAAGTTAAGCTGTTTGGCGATTTGCTGTTTGTCCAAGGCGATAAAGACAGGGTTAGCGAATGTATAAGCAGGGTTTGGAGCTGGTATCCAGTGATATTGTCAGTCGAATACCCTAATAGTCCTGATGACTATGCAAGCAACGCTGGTTTAATTTAAGAAAGTTCATTTAACCCGAGCAAAGGCAATAACCTTTGCAAAACAGCAGTGAAACAACCTTTGTCAGCGGTCAATATGAATTTAACCTTACGCTCTCGCCATGACAGCGTTTGCACAATGGATGATGCTACGACGGAGGTTTTATCCAATCCTGAAACAGGGACTTCGGAAAGGGTGCCTCTAATGCTGGAGCTGATTGGACAACAAATAACCAGACCGGTTTGTTTTGCATAGGCCTTAGACGACAGAATCAGTGCCGGCCGGTACTTTCCCGCCTCTTTACCTTTCTGGGGTTCAAAATCCAACCAAACAATGTCTCTTCTATCAGGAATATATTGCTGCTCTTTAGCCATATTCAGCTTCTGAAAGGTTTGTAACGACTAATTCGGCATGATCCGGGTTCAAACCCTTAATGATTTCATCTTCGCTAAAAGGCATGGTTTTTCTTGATGGTTTAACCTTCCTAACCACAAACCCCTCTTCATTGACCTCGATTTGCACTTCATCACCCGATTGAAAATGGGGTACATCCCGTAATAATCCGGAAACCCGAAGCGCCAAGCCATTGCCCCATTTTTGGATTTTAGTATTAACAACCATATTGCCTCCTGAAGTAGATACTATGTAGATATAAACTATAGGCTTAAAATTTCAAAAGAGCAATAAAACTACGGCCTATTTGTTTAATACAGATGATCATTGTGCGTTATTTTCGCAGCAACTTGATAGCAGTCGCTAATTCAGGCTAGCCGCCGTGCGTTTCTGGCTTGTCGCGCAGTTGTGCAAGAAACGCCGGTTTTTGCTTTTGCTCAAACCAGCTTATGTTGGCCTACAGGGCTGACCCCGTGCTTTGCCCCTCCCCGTTAATCTTTAAGGTTGTGCCGCACCATTGATCCACAGTGTCTCGTATGTAGAAAGTACTGCCGGGAAAGCGTCGACGATCTGCGTGAGGGTTGTAGGTGCCTTTTTGGCACCGTCCTTGAAGGAAGCGCCAGACTGAAAGCAATACGACTTGTCGACTATGAAATACCGATCATGGAAGCCAGAAGCCGAGCGTACTTCTATAGTATTGTTAGATTGCTGTCTAAGCAGATTGACGGCTGGTAATAGAGTGCTTAGTCGCTCACGAGCGAGTAGCCTTATCGTTACACCAGGCGAGGCGTGGGTCAAGTAACGTGAGACGAACTCAGCATCAAGATATGGGTCGATGAAGAATATATCTTGTTTTGCGGTTTCTATTGCTTTTCTTACTTCATCAAAATAGTCGAAAACAGCCCCTGTTCCAACATTTACGCTTAATGGGCTTTATGTTCGCATGCAGAGATCGTGGCGCACCTGATGTAGAAAGGTGAGTGCTTGGCTTATGTCTTGAGCAATATAGGGTTGGAGTTTGGAGTTCAATTTTGAAATAGCAGGGTCGAACTTTATTGTCGCTTTCACAGCATCCCACTCATGTGCAACAGCCGAGGCTCGTCCGGCCCAAGCGTATATTTCGGGATTCCCAGAAGTGAATGCGTATGCTGTTGGCATTGAGCGCAGCACATCGTCTACCTCGGCTAGCAATTGTTCTGGTGTGACTTTGTTCATGAGCTCTTACTCGTAGTTTAAATAAATATTAGAAATCCTAAATGACGCAGGGCCGTAGGATGCGGTGAGTTTACGAACCGCATCAATCGCGAAGATGCTCACCACATCCTACCATACTGATCAATCGGCCATGAAAGCGCGTAGCCGGTCGGGCAACAGCTTTTCGTTGCCCAACGTTTTGGTTGTCATCTATGTTTTCTCTATGGTTTATTCGAAAGTTACCGGCCATTTTCTTGCCGCATGAAAAACGGCCAAAATCTGAATTTGGTTTTCTTGCACACGATACGGCAAAATGTATTGGGTTCCAGTAATAACCAATTCGCGCGTTCCATCAATGCGGCCAATCCGTCCTATGAGCGGATTGTCTTGAAGTAGAATGGCTCGTTCCTTAATTTCGGAAAGTAAAACGCGGGCGGCGTTCGGGTTTTCTTCGGCAATATAGAGAAAGATGTCGCGTAAATCTTGGCGGGCCGGCTCGGTCCAGACGATTTTCACGCGTTAGCTTTGGCTTTACGCTCAATCAGGTCTTCTATTTCTTTCATGACATCAGCATGATCGATTAATTCGCCTCGATTTGCCGCAGCGATGCCTTGGGTGATCTTCTCAACTTGCCAAGCGTGAGTTTCCAGGTATTCCTTTATGGCTTGATTGACTAGATCATTTCGTGATTTATCTAGCGATCCAGCTAGGTCGTCCAGTTTATGTACGATTTCTGTTTCAGCTCTAATAGTAAATGCTTCGGTTGCCATTATTGCCACTCCGGTTTATTGAGGTTTGTTTGTAATCATATAGCATGCTTTATAGTTCTGCCAGAAGGAATTGATGGCCTTTTCCCTGGTTCTCACAGAGCCCGTGGGAATTAGGAATCTGTTTTTCACATCCCTGTGTTCTGGATTCCGGCACAAATCTGTCTGGAACAGATTTGCATTAACCCGAAGGGCGTAAGGCAGGAAGCCTGATGTGAATCCCTGCCGGAATGACGGCGATATATGATGCCTTTCTATGCCTTGGCAGGCAACTCACCTGCACATCGATTAAAACAAAGTATCCCACATCTCATCCACTTTCTTGATAACCTCCGGCGACATCACGATAGTTCTGCCCCATTCCCGGTTGGTTTCGCCGGGCCATTTATTGGTGGCGTCAAACCCCACCTTGGAGCCCAAGCCTGAAACCGGCGAGGCGAAGTCGAGATAATCTATCGGCGTGTTTTCCAGTATGGTTAAATCCCTGGCGGGGTCCATGCGGGTGGTCATCGCCCAGATTACATCCTGCCAGTTACGGACATCGACATCGTCATCGACGACGATCACAAATTTGGTGTACATGAACTGGCGCAAAAATGACCAAGTGCCCAGCATCACACGTTTGGCGTGACCGGCATATTGCTTTTTCATGCTGATGACGGCCATTCGGTATGAGCAGCCTTCCGGAGGCAGGTAGAAATCGACGATTTCCGGGAATTGTTTTTGCAAAATGGGTACGAAGACCTCGTTTAACGCAACGCCCAGGATGGCCGGTTCATCGGGCGGTCTGCCGGTGTAAGTGCTGTGATAGATCGGCGCCTGGCGCTGGGTGATTCTTTCGATAGTGAATACCGGAAAATCGGCGACTTCATTGTAATAGCCGGTGTGGTCGCCATAAGGACCTTCCGGCGCGAATTCACCGGGATAGATAAAGCCTTCCAGCACGATTTCAGCGCTGGCCGGAACCTGCAAGTCGTTAATCAGCGATTTGGCGACTTCCGTTTTGCTGCCGCGCAATAAACCGGCGAACGCGTATTCGGACAGGGAGTCCGGTACCGGCGTGACGGCGGCAAGTATGGTTGCAGGGTCAGCGCCTAAGGCTACGGAAACAGGAAAGGGCTGACCGGGATGGGCGGTCTGGAATTCCTTGAAATCCAATGCGCCGCCCCGATGCGCCAGCCAGCGCATGATAACTTTGTTTTTGGCAATGACTTGCATGCGGTAAATGCCGAGATTTTGCCGTTCCTTATTCGGGCCTTTGGTGATTACGAGAGGCCAGGTAATTAACGGCGCGGCATCTTCCGGCCAGCAGGTCTGGATAGGGTAATCGCCAAGATCGATTTCATCTCCTTCCCGAACCAGTTCCTGACACGGCGGGGAGCTGATTATTTTGGGCGCCATGTTCAGCACTTGCTTGAAGACCGGGAATTTCTCCCAGGCGTCCTTCATGCCTTTGGGCGGCTCTGGTTCTTTCAGGTAAGCCAGCAATTCGCCTATGCCGCGTAACTCGGTAACTGAATCTGCGCCCATGCCCATCGCGACGCGACGCGGCGTGCCGAAAAGATTGGCCAGCACCGGAATATTTGCGCCTTTGGGGTTTTCAAACAGCAACGCGGGGCCGCCCCGTTTTAAGGTGCGGTCGCAAATTTCGGTCATTTCCAGGTACGGATCGACTTCAACGGTAATGCGCTTTAGTTCGCCCTGTTTTTCCAGCTGTTTGATAAAGTCGCGCAGGTCCTTGTATTTCATGCCGCGATGCCGTTATGTCTGAGCAATGCGTCAATAGTAGGTTTGCGGCCGCGGAATTTGATAAATAATTCCATCGCGTTTTGGCTGCCGCCCTTTTCAAGGATGCTGGTCAAAAAGGCTTTGCCGGTTTCCTGGTCAAAGATGCCCTTTTCTTCAAACAGCGAAAAAGCGTCGCTGGACAACACTTCCGCCCATTTGTAGCTGTAATAACCCGCCGCATAACCGCCCGCAAAAATATGCGAGAAACTGTGGGCAAAGCGGTTGAATTTGGGTGGACGGACAACGGCAACCTGTTCTCTGACCTGTTCCAGGATTTCATAGATGCGGCCGCCTTGTCCGGGATCGTAGTCGCGGTGAATCCTGAAATCGAACAGGCTGAATTCCAGTTGTCTGACCATGATCATTCCGGCCTGAAAGTTTTTTGCCGCGATCATTTTATCAAACAAGGCATCCGGCAATTTTTCGTCGGTTTGATAATGGCCCGACATCAGCGCCAGCGCTTCCTGTTCCCAGCACCAGTTTTCCATGAACTGGCTGGGCAGTTCGACGGCATCCCATTCCACGCCGTTAATGCCGGAGACGCCCAGATGATCGACCTGGGTGAGCATGTGATGCAAGCCGTGACCGAATTCATGGAACAGCGTGGTAACCTCGTCATGGGTCAGTAATGCCGGTGTATCGCCGGTCGGCGGTGTAAAGTTGCAGGTCAGGTAGGCGACCGGGGTTTGAATGGTGTCGTCGAATTTCTTACGGCTTATGCAATCATCCATCCATGCGCCGCCGCGTTTTTTGGCGCGGGCATAAAGATCGAGATAAAACTGGCCGCGCAGTGATCCGGTTTGGTCATGTATCTGGAAAAAACGCACATCGGGATGCCAGCTGTCAAAATCGCTGATCTCGGTTATTTGTAAGCCGTACAGTTTTTCTACGATCGCAAACAGGCCGGGCAAGACGCGGGTAATCGGAAAATAGGTTTTAACTTCTTCTTGCGATAACTGGTAAAAATGCTGGCGCATTTTTTCCGAAAAATAAGCCATATCCCAGGATTGCAGATCATTAATACCGTAGTGTTGTTTGGCGAATTCACGCAGTTCGGCTAAATCCTTGCGCGCATGTCGCCAGGATCTGTCGGTCAAATCTTCCAGAAAAGCGGTGACGTCATCCGGTTTTTCAGCCATTTTGGTTGCCAATGACAGTTCCGCGTAATTGTTGAAACCCAGCAAACGGGCTTTTTCATGGCGCAAGGCCAGGATTTTTTCCAAGTTTTCGCTGTTGTCCCACTGTTCTGCATGCGGGCCAAGGTCGGAAGCGCGGGTTGCGAAGGCTTCGTAGTGTTCGCGGCGCAACTCGCGGTTGTCGGCGTAAGTCATGACCGAAATATAGGACGGAAATTGCAGCGTGATCATCCAGCCGCTTTCGTTATGGCTTTCCGCTGTCTGTTTGGCTTGGGCCAATGCAGACTCAGGTAATCCGGCCAAATCCTGTTCGTCCCTGATGATCTTGTTCCAGGCATTGGTTGAATCCAGTAGGTTTTCTTCATAGTTGCTGGCAAGAGCGGACAATTCCTGACTGATTTCTTTGTAGCGTTGCTTTTTTTCATTATCCAGGTCTATGCCGGATAATTTGAAATCTCTTAGGGCGTTGCGGATGATTTTTTGCTGGGCGGTATCGAGCGTCGCAAATTCATCGCTTTCGGCAATAAAGCGATAAGCTTTGAATAAGGCTTCATTTTGCCCCATTTCAGTCGAGTAGGCGCTGAGCTTGGGCAGGCAGGCGTTGTATGCGTCGCGCAGTTCATCGCTGTTGACCACCGAATTCATGTGGCTGACCGGGGACCAGGCTTTGTTCAGCTTATCGTCCACATCTTCCAATGGCTCAATCAGGTTTTTCCACGTGTAATGTTGTGTGGCTTGAAGATGCTGTTCTACCGACGAACGGGCTTCGGTTAGTAGTTGGTCAATTGCCGGTACGACATGTTCCGGTTTTATTTGGGAAAACATCGGCAGTGTGGAGTTGGCTAATAAAGGATTATTCATAGTAGTATCAGGAAAGAAAGTTCATGGCTGCATTGATGCGATGCTTGGCTTTGTGCAGTACGTCTAAGGAAAAGTCGGGGGTTAGTTTGCTGTTTTTTAGTTTAGTGTAGGCGGGTATCGAGTTCATATACGGTATTTCCTTTGCCCTGTTGGTGCCGAAATAACTGTGCAATTTGGCTAGTATGACTATATCGACCAGATTCAACTTATCGCCGTCGCTTTCGTAGAACCAGTCTTCGGCGTGCTTGGGGATGCTTGCTAGTTCTAGAGTAAAGCCCAATGTGTGCAGTACCAGGGAGCCGACCGGCGGACTCAAAAACGGGATGGCCGACTCCAACACGTCCAGGTTCGGGTATTCATTCGGATTCTGCTCGGCAAAATGCAATACCGGTATCGTACCTATGTCACAGACCAGGCCGGCTAATAAGGCATCTTCCGGATTGACCGTGCCGTTTTCCTGTGCAAGTACAAAACTCAAGCTGGAAACGTAGAGGCTGTTTTTCCACAAGGTTTGCATTTTTTCCATCAGCTGCTGGTTTTGGCACCGGAATAATTGCTTTAGACTGATGCCCATGACCAGTTTGCGCGTTTGATCCAGGCCCAAGCGGGTAACAGCCGCATGGCAGTTGGTAATCGGTGATATGGGTGAGTATAACGGGCTGTTGGCCAGTTGGATCAGCTTGGCTACGATGGATGCATCTATCCCGATAATTCTTACAGCCTCGTTGATGCCTAAATCTTTCTCCATCGCTTCTTTCAGTTTTAAGGCGACATTGGGTAATGAGGGCAGGCTTAGTCTGTTTTCCCGGTAGGCCTCCGAAAAACTGGTAAAAAAACGGTTGTCGGCAATTTGTTCAGGCAGTTCAATATCGATGAGCTCAACGGAAACAGGCTGTTGGAGACTTTTATCCGACCAGCGACAGATAAATTCTCCTGAAATCGCCAAAACAGTAATGTCTGTTTTAGCGAATGCCGTTGCTCCGCACAATTTACCGCTATTGAGCGGTAAATTGGCCAGCGATGACTCTGCCGACAGGGTATAGCGGTTATCGCTATTCGGTTGAAGGTCAACGCTTCCTTCAAGCAGATAAAAAACTGAATTGGTTTTTTGACCCAATCTGAAAATTACAGAACCCTGAGTATATCTTAATGTAGTGTGAGCCAGTTGCTCAACATAGGCATCATCCATGTCTCGAAGTGGAGCCAGTTTTTTTAGAGCTGTCAGCGATAGTTTTTTATATTCGGTGGAAGCAGGTTTCGAGCAGGTAAGCGTATTATGTGGACTGTCGGGGGGGGTAATGTCTGGTTTTTTTTCCGTGGTAGAGGCCTTGGAGCTCTGGGAAAAAAGTTTAGTAAACCAATTCATGATGACATCACGCGTTATTGTTTGGGAGGTATGTGGCTTGGAGTTTTGTAATGATGTGTGTCGTGAGTGTCAAAAAAAAGGGCTGTTTTGGATAGATGATCGTGCCAGCTGCGTTGATTTTTATCAATAAGGACCCACAAGAAGCCCAATCCGAAAAAACTCCAGGATATGATGGCTGCTATGAAACGGAGCAAAGCCTGTTTCCAGCTGATGGGTTTCATATCCAACGTAAGTACTTTTATTTTCCAAGCTCGCAGGCCCAATGTTTGTCCGCCATGAGTCCAAAACCAGGCATAAAAGAAGAAGCTGACCAGCAGCAGATAAATGGGAAAAAAGAATTGTTGGGTAGTGAAAGCTTCGCCTGCATTTAAAGGAAGCAATACTGCAGTCGCGACAAATAAAAGAGCGATCAGTAACAGGAGGTCATAAAGTATTACTGTCAGGCGACGCAAAAAACCAGGCTTTGATAGGGGATCATTACCTGGTTTTTGCTGTATATTCTTTGTTGACCCGACCAATTAAATTTTAAATAAGGCTAGTTTTTGACCAAAATACATGCACATCGCCATTAGCGCTCCCAGCATTACGAGAGAAAACAAGAATGGCGGTCTGTGAAACAGAAGAATGAAGAAATCTGTTGCAAAAAGGCTGGTTAACAAAGGTTGGTCAATTAAGCTATTAAGAATCTTTTTGAACATAACAATTCCAGTCAAGCACGCTAATGTTTGTGCGAATGTTTAAAAAATGGTTGTCTGATCTTTTATCTGGTGTGTGCAACGTGATGTAATTAGAATTGCTTGAAAAAATCAGAATGGTGATTCTACTCCATTCAAAAGGGGAATGTAAAAGAAACTTGCGGATTGGGTTAGAATTCATTAGCAATGATATAATTAAAATAATTAGAAAAATAAACAAGGTGTGAAGACTATTTTAAACTTCTTTAAAAAAATTATTAAGCCCGTACTGAGCAGGGTCGAAGTGTCAGCCAGAAATGAAGCTGAACCGGTCGACGCACGAGTCAAAATATATTCACGTGCGGAGCATAATATTTCACGGTCCCAGATCAGTGAGCATGCACTGAAGGTTTTGTATCGTTTGCAAAAGGAGGGGTTCGATGCTTATCTTGTCGGCGGCTGTGTGCGTGATTTGTTATTGGGACGGGAGCCCAAGGATTTTGATGTCGTCACCAATGCCGATCCTGATCAAGTTAGAAAAGTATTCCGTAATTGCCGGTTAATCGGGCGCAGGTTTCGTCTGGCGCACGTGCATTTTGGCCGGGAAATTATTGAAGTTGCGACTTTTCGAGGCGCGGGAGAGGAGCAAAACGATAAGCAGGTACTCAACAAGGAAGGGCGATTGTTGCGGGATAATGTCTACGGTACGATTGAAGAAGATGTTTGGCGTAGGGATTTTACCGTTAATGCACTCTATTACAATATAAAGGATTTTTCGGTAGTGGATTATGTCGGGGGCATGGCTGACCATAAAACCGGCACACTCAAGCTTATCGGCGATCCTGAAATGCGTTTTCGTGAAGACCCCGTGCGTATGTTGAGGGCGGTGCGTTTTGCCGTTAAACTCGGTTTCAAGCTGGATCGTGCTTGCGAGAAAGCGATACACAACGATGTTCAGTTGTTGGCCGGCATACCGTCCGCCAGGCTTTATGATGAAGCGTTAAAATTGTTCTTATCCGGTTATGCGTTGCAAACTTTTGAAATGCTCAGGCATTACGGGCTTTTTCAAGTGCTGTTTCCTGCCACGGAGAACAGTTTGGCGGTTGAAGAAAACGGTTTCCCCCGATTGTTGTTGATTAAAGCGCTGGAAAATTCGGACAAGAGGATAGCGGAGGGTAAAACGGTTACGGCTTACTTTTTATTGGCGGCTTTTTTGTGGGATCCTGTGCGGATGCTGGCCAAAGAAAAAATGGCGCAAGGCGAGGTTGAATTTGTTGCTTATCAGGATGCGGCCAGTGAAATTATTGCCAGGCAGATTAGAAGTACGGCTCTCCCGCGTCATATCAGTATGGCTATGCGTGAGGTTTGGAGCATGCAGCCCAAATTTAATGCGCGTATCGGGTCTAAGCCCAGTCGTTTGATCGGTCATCCTCGCTTTAGAGCAGGTTATGATTTTTTGGTATTGCGTACCGAGACCGGAGGTGCTGATCCCGAGGTGGCTGAGTGGTGGACCAGGTATCAGAATGCCAGTGAAAATGAACAAAGAAAAATGACTCAGCCTCCGCGTAATCCCCAAAATAACAAGTCAGGACGCAAAAGAAGCTATCCTAGAAAAGGTAAAGACAGTAATCCAAAAACAGAATCTTAAAGTATTCGATAGCTATGGAAAATTCAAAAGCTGACTTGATAACTGCTTATATAGGATTGGGCAGTAATCTTGCAAATCCCGCCGAACAAATAAAATCAGCGCGCATTGCAATAACGCAAATAGCCGGAGTACAGGAACTGGCATTTTCCAGTTTGTATCATAGTTCGCCTATGGGGCCGCAGGATCAGCCTGATTACGTTAATGCGGTGATGTGTATCGCAACCGACTTGCCGCCGATAGATTTGATGCGTTGCCTGCAACGCATCGAAAACGGCCACGGCCGGGTCAGAAAAACCGAACGCTGGGGAGCAAGAACGCTGGATTTGGATGTGTTGATCTATGGCGATCAGCTCATTGAGCAGCCTGATTTAATCGTGCCGCATCCGGGCTTGGCTGAACGGGCTTTTGTTTTGTATCCTTTGTTTGAGATCGCTCCGCAATTGGTGGTGCCCGGAAAAGGCAATATTGTCGATCTGCTTACCCAATGTCCAATGAATGAACTGAAGCGACTGGATTGATTCTTGTTCCAGTAAAGCCCATATCCATCTGAAAAAATGAATCAATATTCTTCCGCAGCTACGCTAAAGTCGTTGTCAATTACCGATCTGGCCGTTATGAAACAACGCGGCGAGAAAATCTCTTGTTTAACCGCTTATGACGCGGGATTTAGCGCATTGATCGACAAGGTGGGTGTCGATATGATGCTGGTGGGGGATTCTTTGGGTATGGTTATTCAGGGACATGATACAACGCTCCCTGTCACCATTAGGGACATGGTTTATCATACTCGGTGCGTTAGCAAAGCCAGGCAGCGGGCGTTTATTATCGCTGATTTGCCGTTTATGACTTATACCACGCCTGTTATTGCGGCCAAAAATGCCGCCAAATTAATGCAGCTCGGCGGTGCGCAAATGGTTAAGCTGGAAGGGCCGAGACTCGATTGTGTCAGGTTTCTTGTCGATCAGGGCATTTCGGTTTGCGGACATTTGGGCTTGTTGCCGCAATCCATTAATCAATTGGGCAGTTATAAGGTTCAGGGCAAGGAACAGGCGGCTGCCGAAAAAATGCTTGCCGATGCCCATCAATTACAGCAAGCGGGTGCCGGCCTGTTGGTATTGGAGTGCGTCCCTGCAAGCTTGGCTAAAGAGATCAGTTTGCAGTTAACGATCCCTGTTATAGGCATCGGCGCCGGAGTAGAGTGCGACGGACAAGTGCTGGTGCTTTATGACATGCTCAATATCGGTACGATCAAGCGCCCGCGTTTTTCCAGAAATTTCATGCGTGACGCAGCGAATATCGAGGAAGCCATCAATGCTTATCACCAGGCAGTCAAGCAGTCCCTGTTTCCAGCGGCTGAACACAGTTTTTAAGACTTATGCAGATAGTTAACACGGTATCGGAATTACGCAATGCCGTTAGAGCATGGCGTTCGGCGGGACAGAGCGTTGCATTGGTGCCGACGATGGGCAATCTGCATGCTGGGCATCTAACACTGGTGAATGAAGCCAAGAAAAAAGCGGATCGGGTGGTGGTCAGTATTTTTGTAAACCCTACCCAGTTTGGTATTGGCGAAGATTTTGAGACCTATCCCCGTACCGAACGTGAAGATCAGCAAAAGCTCAATGCCTCCTGCGCGGATTTGTTGTTTCAACCGGCTGTTTCAGAGGTTTATACGCAGGATGCCAAAACAGTCGTGTCGGTAACCGGTCTGTCCGAATGGTATTGCGGGGCGTCCAGGCCGGGGCATTTTGACGGTGTTGCAACAGTTGTTTGTAAGTTATTCAACATCGTGCAACCGGATGTCGCCTTATTTGGCTTAAAAGATTTTCAGCAGTTGACGGTGATACGGACAATGGTCAGGGACCTGAATATTCCTGTTGAAATAGTCGGCGTAGAAACGGTTCGGGAGGCAAGCGGTTTGGCGATGAGTTCCAGGAACGACTACTTAACCGCAGAGGAAAAAATTGTTGCCGCAAGACTGTATCAATCCTTATGTGTAGCGCGCGACGCTGTTTTAGCGGGACAACAGCCTTATCAGGAGATAGAGCGCAAGGCATTGCTGTTTTTGCAGGAATCAGGCTTTCAACCGGATTATTTTAGTGTGTGCAGGATGAGTGACTTAAAAAAAGCAGGCGCGGATGATGTGGAGTTGGTTTTGCTGACGGCGGCACGCTTAAGCAAAACCCGGTTAATCGATAATGTTTGTTTTTCCAGAAATCCCCCTCAGTCCCTGAGGTATCCCCACAAAATATAATATTAAATCAATACATTACAGTATTTTAATCGACAGTCTGAAGCATTATTACCTTTTCAGGCAGAGAGCTACTGAAATCCTGCTGCAACAAGATTTATATTACAAAACATAAA
>JAURZV010000012.1 GCA_030653175.1 Methylobacter sp. | reverse complement strand
AGTTTGGAGCTTGTTCCTATCACTATCTGTCAGTGCGGCATCGTTAGATGATTGCACGGCCAGATCACGCATCCGTTGCATGGTTTCGGTCATTGTCCCCAATGCCGATTCAGCAGTTTGCGCCAAGGAAATGCCATCGTTGGCATTTCTAGTTGCAACTGTCATGCCGCGTATCTGTGACGTCATTTTGTCACTAATCGCCAAGCCTGCCGCATCGTCTTTTGCCGAGTTAACCCGTAAACCTGATGATAAACGCTCCATTGAAGTCGACAGACTGTTACTGGTATTACTCAAGTTGCGTTGACTGTTGATTGACGCTATGTTTGTATTAATTACCATTGCCATGATCTTATCCTCTTAAAATACCCAATAAATGCAGTTTATTAAAAAACCGCTGCTTTAGACTCGTAATAGTTATCGGCGTATTAATAAATTTCTTTAATTATTTTTTGCGAACTTGTGTGATCATCTTAGGCATCTCCCATACCGTCATTAACCACGCATGGCATAAGCTCCACCGGGACCAATGCCATTTAGTTAAGCCTCTATTACCGGCAAGAACTGCCTGCATCCGCTATGAACACGCAAAAGAAGTTATTAAATAATTCTTTAACTCAGCGTTAAGACTAACTTTGTAATCACCCCGACTAGGCGAATTCACACCCACAAAATCAATCTCCTCCATTCCTTGCTCAAACGCATCTTTTATCATGTGTAACAATAAAAAACTGCCTGCACCGGTGTTCCTGTAAGCCGGGTCATTCGCACCAAACAAATAATAAGCGGTTCTATCGTCGTAGAGGAATAAAACTGCGGATACCGGCATCTCATCCAACAAGGCGACGCTCATTTTTCCGTATTCACCGGCAATGGCATGCTTGCAAATGGACCTAACCAGCACTGAATCCTGATTGTTTCTTTCAATACTCTGCCGCTCAAAAGTCATGGCATGAAGGGTATCCAGTATGGCCTCATCGCGACTAAATTCAAGCTTCAGTATTTGGGATGATTTTTTAAATTCCTGCCTCCTGCACAATCTTACCGATGACAGATAAGCATCGAAATTGTCGTATTTCTTTAAATCCAGAATACCGGTATAGCGCAAGTCTAATTTGAATTGCCCTTTCTCCGGATCGTGATAGTTATGCCACAGAAACGGGCGAAGATCATTTAATCTCCATGACTGACAAAGACAGCATTTCGTGTAATGTTCAGTTAGTTGACTTATGAAATATTCGACGACCTTGAACTCATGCGTAATTTGAGAATGCGCCGACTGACTGGCGCTATCAGCCAATAAAACTCCCTGGTATTGGGTAAAGGGATACGGTCTGTCTATGAGCTCACCAGCGTCTGAATAGATCAATACCGCACCCGCAACAACTTTACCTTTTTCGCAGCAGGTCACTAAATCATAATCAGCATTTAGAGAGTCCAGAAACTTACTGTAAACGAATATACTCCGCTGTTGGGATGTCGATACAAAGGCATCCCATACTTCTTTACTCTCTTTAAAATTAATTTCCCAGACACTCATTTATGAAGCGATCTCCCTGATGGAGCTCCATGATTCATCTTTGAAAACCGCAACGGTATAGTTAAAAGGCAAGTTATGGTGTGCGAGGGTGGTGCGCCTGGAAAGATTTTCTATGCAAAACGACAACACCTCCGCAGGGTTCATGTAAAACATTCCTTCATCCCGGTATGTCACATGGGTCGAAATCATGTTAAAAACCACCGCCTCACCAGACAACGCATACATTTTTTTTAGAAACGCGTGAACCCAATCCGGGGTCTGACCTACATTTACATTAAAGAGTCCGCTCAAAACAACGTAATCAAAACGCTGATCAATCTCTTCGGTCATAATGTCCGTATTTTGGACGGTAATATTCCGGAATCGGTTTCGGGCCTGGGCAAGAAGCATCTCATTGATGTCATAGCCCATATACCCCCCCCTAAATCCCAGAAAATTCAAAAATTTGTAGAATTCACCGTTTCCGCATCCCAGATCGAGAAGCGTTTTCTTACCACCATTCAAATCCAGATGCTTTGCAATTTCATAAAACCTGAGATATTGCGTCTGAGGATCATCCCATAAAACAGATTTGCTGCTAATGCCATGCTTTCCGGCAACAGCATTATATTTCTCAATCTGTCTTGCATTTATGCTGTCGTTTTCTGTCATAAATAATCGCCTATTATAATGGCCTGAAGCACTCACTTCTCCACAAGCTCCCTGAGGTGCAGAATATCAATTTGCGGAAGCCGGCAAACAGGTCCGCCGGGCGGGATACAGCTTACCACCTTCTTTTGCGCCAATAACCCGACCACCAAAGCCATGCTTTCGCAACCAACAACCCTATCAGACTCTACAATTTCTTCGATCAACGGCTTGCCGTCGCTCAATTTAACAATGCCTGCGTATTTCTCCAAAATCCAATCATACTTACCCGAAATATCAGAAGGATGCGGGCGGATCACCACCCTCTCAACAGGATCGCCGAGCACGTTGATATTTTCCAAGAAGTATTCGATTGCATCAAATTCGGTGTATCCCCAATAACGCTCATCGCCATACTGCAAACGGGCATGATCTGAAATATTTTCACTGACAAACAAAACCTTTTTTTCTTCATTACTAACCAAGGTTTTCCTCATCTCAAGGTCGGCTATTTTTTGCTTGAGTTCAATGAAGTAGGGATTAGGAACAAGCTGAATGGGGATACCCGGAAAATTTTCTCGTGCCAGCCTTTCCGCATCATTATCACCTACCCATAGCTCGTCAGGAAGATGTTGAATGCCATTACGAACAAAACGCTGCTGATAATTTACCCAGTGATCCAAAAAAGCGACGACGCGCTTTTGCGCATGATGCGCTTGTTCAATCGCGCGCCATTCCAAATCCGATTGCCAACCTGTTCCACACAGGCACCAGTCGCAGGCTGATATAGCCTCTTCCAGGGTGCATATCTCAACAGTTCCAAACCGACGTTTGAAAACATTAACTGCCGGGCCATCCAATACCAATTTGCAATTTATATTATTCTGGGCGACATAACTCGCCAGTATTTCCGCCCCACCCGCATCATGGGCAACGATGGCTACGATCCCGGAATTATTCATGTATTCAATAGCTCGAGGCTTTTCCATACCTTCCGGAATGCCATAACAATCAAATCGACGTCATCCATCTCGAGATCATAAACGCACATGCCGAACCCAAGGTAGGTTGAATCGTTCAGTTGTTCCGCCACAGGGCAGATACCTTTGCTGTAATCGACATCGCGGCGACAAATATCCGATGCCCAAGGAAAACCCATAGATCCGTAAGCTATTTTACGCTGATAAAGCGGTAACAGATGGATGTTCTGGTAGTGTTTACTCACTGCAACACCTTCGGCCTGAAGGGCGGCATGAATGCGCTCCCGGCTAACGCCTAATTCCTCAATATCCAATACCATCGGGTAGACGTAATAAACATGGGTACACCCCGGTTTCACCACCGGTGTCCGAAGGCCGCGCAAGCCATTCAATCCCTCTGTCAACCTAATAGCCAATACTTGCCGTGACCGGGCAAATCGATTGAGCTTCTTGAGCTGCTCAATCCCGATCGCGCATTCAATCTCTCCAAGCCGGAAGTTATGCCCGATCATATTCGACAGATTGGTCACACCTTTGTCGCCCACCACGACTTCAGCATGATTACGAATCAACTGCACTCGCTCGGCGATCTCGTCATTATCGGTGACCAGTATCCCGCCCTCGCCGGTGTGGATATGCTTATGGTAATTAAGACTGTACCCGCCTACATCGGCGAGGGTGCCGGCGTATTTGCCTTTGTATAATGCACCTGGTGCTTGCGCGGAATCGGAGATGACCTTGAGTTCATGTTTGGCAGCGATTGCCATCAGCGCATCCATATCAGCCGATTGACCAAAAATATCAGCTACCATAATAGCCTTGGTGTATGGCGTAATGTTTGCCTCAACTGACTTTGGGTCTAAATTAAAGGTCTCTGGATCAATATCTGCAAATACCGGGATTGCATTCCAATGCAATATGGCCGTTGCAGTTGCGCTCATGGTCCACGGCGTAACAATAACTTCGTCACCCGGTTCTATACCTATCGCACCCACCGCAGCGACAAGACCCGAGGTCCAGGAATTTACCGTGACTGCGTGCTTTACCCCAAAATATTCAGCGCACTGACGCTCGAATTCCTTTACTTTCGGACCTCCATAAAAGTCCTCATGCCATGCGCCCAAGAATTGGGAGAGCACACCGCTTTCGATTACCTGTTTAGCCGCTTCAACTTCCTCTACACCGATTGGGTTGTAACGTTTAAAAGTGGTTTGGATGGTTTTGGGGCCACCAAACAGCGCGAGTTTCGGATTACTCATACGGCTCGTCCTTATCTGTTATATGTCTTGTGCATCTTGCCTGGCGTTCTGCTTGATTTGCTCGCAGACACATTGTGCGGCAAGTGCCGATTCACCCGTGCTCGCCAGCGGGTCGCCTTGCTTAATTGCCCGGTAAATATTGTCGACAGCTTTGAGCATAGCGCTTGGGTACTGCCCCGCTCGTCGAACGCCCGCGTCAAGCGTACGATAACCTTTGAATGTCTCGCTAGCCAAAGCACGACGCTCGCGCCAGAACAGTCCGCCCTCTTCCATGGTCAACACACCCGCTGAAAAAACCAGCTGAAGCTCAAAAATTGCATAATCCTCAGCATGGCCGCAAGCAAGCAGCACGGGCACTCCTTGATGCCCCTCCAGCCAAACCGGCACCGTTGGGTCATTGGCAAAAAAATCTTCTATAGGCTTGCCGACTTTAACAACATCCATCGGACCAACAAGCAAGTGCAAAAGATCCACCATATGCGAACCGTTGTTCAAAATACCCTTATTATAATAACCAACGACTGATCTCAACTCTCCCCATCGGCCCGCTTGCATATCGGCTTGAAGCTTTAAAACCTCGGCATCCCAACGACGCGTGTAATTTACCGCCAGCGGAATATTCAATTGCGCGCATTCCGCGACCAGCCTTTGGGTCTCTGCTGCCGATGTTGTCAACGGTTTTTCACAAAAAATCAGCTTTGGCCTAAAACGCAAAGCCATTCCCAAATCATGGGCGTGACAATCCGTTGGCGAACAGATGCTGAGCACATCAAACTGATTCCCGGATCCCAATGCCTCCTCAATGGAGCGAAAACCGGCGGGCACGCCCCAAGAGGCCATGAATTCGCTGCGCCGCTTATCGTCCGGTTCAACGCATGCAGCAAAATTAAATCGTCCATCACGGCTGTATGCACCCGCATGGGTATACGGCAAATATCCCGAAGGTCGACCCAGATCGAAGCCGCCGGCGATGTTGCCGCAGCCCACGATCAGGACACGCAAAGATGTTAAATCTGTGCTTGCCTCACTCATTTAATCAGCTCCCACCCCAGCGCCGTTCCCTTTTTTACATCGTGCTTCACGGACTTGCCGAGCAGCTGTTCCAGATACTTAGTCGGCAATCCCAATCCCGGCCGGATTGCGCGCACATTGTCACGCGTCAACACCTCGCCGGCCTTCAGGTCTTGTACAATATAGAGCGAGCGGCGGAACTGGAGAGATTTCTGCTCGGCCTCAGTCGGGCCGTAACTCACTTGCCCCAGCGCCTGCCAGGCACGTTCGGTTTCCAGTACCAACTGCGCCATCTCATCGGGTTCCATAGAAAATGTGCTATCCACGCCACCCTCGGCACGGTTGAGGGTAAAGTGCTTTTCAATGACGGTCGCGCCCAACGCGACACTGGCCACCGATACGCCAATCCCCATCGTGTGATCGGAAAGCCCCACTTCGCAGCCAAACAGCTCGCGCATATGGGGGATGGTCAGGATATTGGTATTTTCAGGCGTGGCCGGATAAGTGCTGGTGCATTTGAGCAGAACCAAGTCCTTGCAGCCTGCGCCTCGTGCCGCACGCACGGTTTCATCGAGTTCAGCGACAGTCGCCATGCCGGTTGAAATGATCAGCGGTTTTCCGGTAGCCGCCACGCGGCGAATCAACGGCAAATCGGTATTTTCGAAAGACGCGATTTTGTAACACGGCGCGTCCAGGCTTTCGAGAAAATCCACAGCCGTGTCGTCGAACGGCGTGCTGAAAGCGATAATACCCCGCTCACGCGCCCTGTCGAAAATGGGTTTATGCCACTCCCACGGCGTGTAGGCTTCACCGTAGAGCTTGTACAACGATGTGCCCGCCCACAGACTCTTGGCATCGCTGATATAAAACTCGCGCTCGTCCAGGTCCAGCGTCATCGTGTCCGGGGTGTAAGTCTGAATTTTCAGCGCATGCGCACCGGTTTGGGCGGCCGCGTCCACGATCTCAAGGGCCCGTTCAAGCGACTGGTTATGGTTGCCCGACATCTCGGCGATGATAAAGGGAGCATGGCCTCGCCCGATTGATCTCCCGGCAATCTTGACTACATTATTCATTCTATTGAAGCTTCTTAAAATAGGAAGTGGACTCAACCCCATATCCGGCGGATAGGAACAGTTGATGCGAACGCTCGTTAGCCCCAAGCACATCGGCATGGAGGGTGTTTATTCCCTGGCGATTTTGGGCGAACCACATTTCTGCACTGTGCAACAGGTCGCGTCCGCAACCGGTAATGCCGGGTACGAGATAAATGGAGACCTCCGCCCGATGATTCTGAATATCAAACCGCACAACGCCAATCGGAACGCCGTCTCGCAGGCCGATGAGCAGCACTCTATTCGGATCGTTCAACAGCGAAGCAAACCAGCGGCTATGATCTTCCCACTTGATGGGGTCGGAATTCCGCGAAACCGCCCTGATCGCCGGATGATTGCGCCAAACAAACAAGCTCTCCGAATCATCCGGCCTTGCCATGCGCATATCAATACCGTTACAACCCATACTGGCAACGACACGCAACGCCCCCCGAGCATCCACTGCCCTCATAGCATTGCGGGAGATCAATTGCCTCAGGCAACTATTTTCGATCAGGGAGCTAATATGGCGCCCGATTACCGGATCAAACTCATACTTTAGATCAGCGGCGTACACCAATCCTTCTGACGCGGCATCAACAATCTGCTTGCGCTGATTTTCGGCCGTACCGATGGCTATCGTCGGCAAGCCGAGACTGCAACGCTCCCACGTTGCGCCGCCGCCTGCGCCAAGCGACAAATCAGCTGCCGCCATCAACTCAGCCATCCGGTTCGTTTGTACATGACACGTAAAATGAAGGCGAAGACATGCAGCCTCGATTGCTTCACGGCAAGGGTGCTGCGCACCGATGACCACGTCCACATGCATATCAGCAACGCCAATATCAATCAGCGACTGGATGGCTCGACCGGTATAGTTATCGGCATCCATACCGCCGAAAAAGACCAGGATGCGTTGAACCGAACCTTTGCGGGGTTCGACCTGTTCGCGGAGTTGCCGGAATTCTTCACGCAGCAATGCGTAGCGGGGGCCAAGCAACAGTCGGCAATGATCGGGGATTTTGCCCGCATACCGAGTGTTCAGGTCCGCATAGTAGTTCTGGTCGAGCAGTATGTCACAGTCATGCTGACGATCGGCAATGTCGTCAATCGCCAGAATTTTCCGGGCGGCTTGCCGGAGCCTGGACTCCCAGCGGGAATCCAAGGCATAGTGATCAACGATGAGCCAATCCCAGACTCTATCGGACAAAGCGTTAATAGAATCCGTTGCATCCTCTGCCTGACTGCATCCCAGCCAATGCGCATGAGCCAGTTCATCTAAGTCCGCATCATTTTCAGCGCTATCGAGCTGTGCCAACTCGTAGCCCTTTGCTGCCAACAGGTTAGCCAAGTATTCCGGCAGATGACGGCTGACAAAACGAATCTGCGCTCCGCGCTGTGTTAATTCATCCGCCAAAGTCAGGCAGCGCATGAAGTGTCCGGTACCGATCTGAACAGAAGCATCGACACGGAAAGCAATCTTCGGCAATTGCTCCTGCATTGCTCTCGATCGCTGTTCCAGACGCGATTCTACCTCCCCCATCCATGGGGTCGTACCTCCTGCGTCCATGCAGTCGTCATTCATGCTTAAGACTTCTGCAGCAAAAACCAAGTACCATCGTCCCCGGGAAAAGCCGGATCGCGCTGATAGCAAAAACCGTAATCCACCAGCTTCAAGTCCGGGTATTTATCCAGCATTTCACCGGCAAAATCCCTTTTGAACAAACGATCCGCATGCCCCCGATAGGGAATGGCCACCGGCGTCGGATTGTAATATTCAGAGACCAAAATCAGCCGGCTGGACGCCTGGTACAGTTTTTCGTAAACGCTATTCAGCATGTCCGGATTGATATGGATCAGCACGCCTTTTATCAATGCGAGGTCCACTTTCCCGACTACCGGATATTCGAAGATGGAGCCTTCAAATACATTGCTCTCCCCAATCAGGTTTTTAACTTGCGTTGCAGCATCGTGGTTGATTTCCACCGCTTGCAGATGAATATCAGGATAAAGAAGTTGAAGTGCCTTCAGGTTCATCCCTATGTTCGCCCCAAACTCAAGACAGGATGTTACCGGACCCGCCTGTTTAAGCGCCGTCGAGAAAAAATTCAGTTTGGATGCCAAGAGATGCGGGCTGTTGTTTCGGCCAATGTAGTCAGCACCAAACTCGCCCGCCCAGAATTCCTCCTGAGGGGTTTTAAATTTTTCAACCATCTTTATCTCCTGCAATTATTTTTTTAAAGGTCGTTAGGCAGGGCGATTCGCGCCATTAAACGCCGCATACATCAATTCGGCCCGATGCCAATCTTCTGCATTATCAATGTCCACCACGCGCCAGCTGGGAATCACCAAACCCATACCGTGCTGATGAATGTTTTTTCCCTCCAGCCAGGTTTGCGCTCGCCCCCAATAAAACTGTCCGGCATCGTAATAAGCCGGCTCAAGGTCTTGGGTTCGAGTCGAGGCATGTTGACTATAAAACGGCTCCATCAGCCCGTTCGGCAATTGCCGTAGCGCGCGCTGGATAGCGGAGGGATACGCGGCAACAGGAAAGACATAACCCGCATCATTGGTCTCCAGCCTGTGCAATGCGGCCGCAAGATCGGCACTCTGCATAAACGGTACGGCGGGATAAATGCAGCAGACCTGATCGACTTGCCAACCCAGCGCCTGGCAAGCACCAATAGCCTGTGCAACTACGGGAACTGTGGGAGTGTAATCGTCCGCCAGTTCTGCCGGCCGTACAAAGGGAACCTCCGCCCCCCACATCCTTGCCAGCTCTGAAATTTCGGCATCATCGGTTGTCACGATAATATGATCGAACAGCCCTGACGCCTTCGCAACCTCAATGGCCCCTGCAATCATAGGCTTTCCGCAGAAATCCTTAATATTCTTGCGGGGGATGCGTTTACTGCCGCCTCTGGCAGGAATAATGGCAATATTCATGCGCTAACCGCCCTCCTCAAAGCGTTAACGACCTGATCTTGTTCAGCCGCCGTCAACGCGGGAAACATCGGCAGGCTGATGGCTTCCGCATAATACCGCTCAGCTTCAGAACAATACCCTGCTTTGAAGCCCAGACTTTGATAATAGGGCTGAAGATAGACCGGTATGTAATGCAAATTAACGCCTATACCCGCGGCTCTGAGCGCTTCGAAAACATCCCGATGCGTCTTGCCGATCTGTTCGGATTTTAAACGAATGATGTATAGATGAAAGGCGGAATAATTATCTGAATGTTGCGACGGGATCACCATCGGCAAATCGCTCAACATTTCATCATATCGCTTGGCGAGTGTATGCCGTATGGCGACGAATTCATCCAGCCGTTGCATTTGGCTAAGCCCCAAGGCCGCCTGAAGGTCGGTCAGGCGGTAGTTGAAACCAAGATCAATCTGTTGGTAGTACCAAGGGCCATCAGGTTCGTGCGTCATCTGATTGATTTCGCGCGTAATGCCATGACTGCGAAGAAGCTGCATGCTCCTTGCCAACCCGGCATCATTGGTCAATGTCATGCCTCCCTCGCCGGTTGTAATAATTTTTACCGGATGAAAACTGAAAACGGTGATATCCGAATAGCGGCAATTGCCAATCGGTTCGCCACGATATTTGCCACCGATAGCGTGCGAGGCATCCTCAATAATTTTAAAGCCGTATTGCTCGCTTAGCCGATGAATGGCTTCCATATCGCAGGATTGACCGCACAAATGCACCGGGATCACAACTTTCGGCAGGCAGCCGGTTTTTTCCGCCTGTGCCAATTTATCCGCCATGCATGCCACGCTCATGTTGTAAGTATGCGGATCGATGTCCACAAAATCGACACTGGCGCCGCAATACAGCGCACAATTGGCGCTGGCTACAAAAGTAATGGGGCTGGTCCAGACGCTGTCGCCCTTGCCCACGCCCAGCGCCAGACAGGCGATATGCAGGGCCGAGGTAGCACTATTCACGGCAAGCGCATATTGCACGCCACAATAATTCGCTACCGAATTTTCAAATCCATGAACCGCCGGGCCTTGCGTCAAAAAATCAGAACGCAGCACATCCACCACGGCCTGGATGTCGGCCTCGCTAATGGTTTGACGACCGTAAGGAATCATAAGCTGCCTGTTTAACCCAGCTGCGTTTGCACTAAAGCACGCAAGTCATCCACCGTCAAAAACTGCTCGTTACTACCGCTGTTGTAACAAAAGCCGGGAGTAACAGCCTGCGCACCGGTTTTTGCACAATACTCTTCGATGGAATAATGCCCTCCCGCCGGCAAAATCGCGTAATACCTGCCCATATCCACCGTATTAAAACTATCGCTGGAGGTAATCATCTCCTCGTGAATCTTCTCACCGGGACGCAGGCCGATGATTTTCTGCTCGCAGTCTGCATCAATCGCCAAAGCGACATCAGTAATGTGATAAGAAGGTATTTTCGGCACCAACACTTCCCCGCCCCAAGCATGTTCAATTGCCCACAACACCATCTCCACGCCTTCCTGTAAGCTGATGTTAAAGCGCGTCATGGCCGGATCGGTAATCGGCAACACGCCGGTCTTACGCTGTTCCAGAAAAAACGGTATCACCGAACCGCGACTGCCCATCACATTACCGTATCGCACCACACTAAAGCGAATATCCCGCTCGCCTTTGATATTGTTGGCCGCCACAAACAACTTGTCCGAACAAAGTTTGGTCGCACCATATAAGTTGATCGGGGCCGCCGCTTTGTCCGTGGACAGCGCCACAACACATTTGACTTGAGTATCCAGGCAGGCTTCAATGAGATTTTGCGCACCCAGCACGTTGGTTTTAATGCATTCAAACGGATTATACTCCGCAGCAGGCACTTGCTTGAGCGCTGCCGCATGCACCACTATATCCACACCTTCAAGAGCCCTGCGTAAGCGGGCCTGGTCACGAACATCGCCAATAAAATAGCGCATGCAGGGGGCATCGAACTGCTGTTGCATTTCAAATTGCTTAAGTTCATCACGCGAATAAATAATCAGTTTTTTAGGTTTGTAGCTTTCAAGAATTGTCTTAGTACAATGTTTACCAAAAGAACCCGTCCCACCCGTGATCAAAATAGATTTGTTATCAAACATTATTCTTCCTTATTTGAATATATATTCCAACAACTTGAATATGAGTGCATATATTTACCAAACTTCTTTAATAGCAGCTCCGTTTTTCTTTAGCATTTTAGCATCTAAACTCAACTGCGTTTGTCATCCAAGTCTATTTCTTGGCGCTTCCCAAGCTTTTTCGCAATATCATGCTGTCAGGCTTCAATCATTAATTGGGATTACTTTTTAGTAATAGTGGCATTTTCAATAACTTGCACACGCTGTGTCACGCCGCACACCAGAGTATAGGGTATGGTATCGGCCCATAGTGCAATTTCTTCAACCGGCAAGCCCTCGCCCCACAAGGTCACCGGATCGCCAGGTTGCGCATGAATTCCAGCTCCCAGGTCAACAGTAATCATATCCATTGAAACCCTGCCGATAAGCGGGACGCGTCGTCCATTGACCAATACCGGCGTTCCGACTTTGGCATAACGGGGATAACCATCGCCATAACCTATCGCCACGATGCCCATTGTTGTAGGCCTCTCGCATGTCCAACTGCCACCGTAGCCGACTGTATCTCCTGCTTCGATTTGCTTGACCGCGATCAACCGTGAATGCAGCTCCATAACCGGCCTTAGCCCCAGCTGCTGGCCTGTTGAATCAGGAAAGGGCGATATGCCGTACAACATAACGCCGGGGCGCACCCAATCGGTTAATGATTGTTCCCAGCCCAATATTCCTGCCGAGTTAGCCATGCTGCGCTCACCTGTATATCCGGCAACCGTTTCATTAAATAGGCTGATTTGCTTTAACGTTTTATCGTCATTGAAATCGTCGGCACAGGCAAAATGCGTCATCAGACTGATCGGCTGTTTTACCAGGGCACACTGATTTAACCGCTGATAGGCAGCATCAAACTCTTTTGCCTTAAAACCCAGCCGGTTCATACCGGAATCGAGTTTTAACCAGACCGCACAAGCTCCATGCTCTGTTCCGGCCTGTCGTGAGCTAAGTCGAACGGCTTCAAAAATTTCCAGCTGGGTTAAGGAATGCACCACGGCATCCAATTGATAATGCAGCAATTCGTCTAATTCTTCGCCGCAGGTAAATCCTTCTAACACGGCAATCCTGTGTTTGAATCCCGCCTTGCGCAATCGAATGCCTTCATCAACTCTGGCGACGGCAAAGGCATCGGCCTGTTGCAAGGCTTCGGCAATACGCAACATGCCATGTCCGTAACCGTTGGCCTTGATGACCGCCATAACCTTGGCATCCGGCGCACGGCTGCGAACTTTAGACAAGTTATGCTGAACCGCATCCAGATTGAGTACCGCATAGGCTGCCGGGGTCATTCATAATCACCGCTGTTATAGCTTCCCGCAAAATTTTCAAAACGGGTATATTGCCCCAAAAAGGTCAGCCTGACGGTTCCCAGCGGGCCGTTACGCTGTTTGCCGATAATGATCTCGGCGATACCTTTATCGGGACTGTCTTCGTTATACACTTCGTCCCGATACACGAACACAATCAAATCAGCGTCCTGCTCAATAGCGCCTGATTCGCGCAAGTCGGACATCATCGGGCGTTTATTGGGGCGTTGTTCAAGATTACGGTTAAGCTGGGATAATGCAACTACGGGGACGTTCAATTCCTTGGCCAGCGCCTTTAAGCCTCTGGAAATATCGGAAATCTGCTGCACCCTGTTTTCGCCGCTGGAAGGCGATTGCATGAGTTGTAAATAATCCAAAACAATCAAACCCAGTTGGCCGTGCTCACGCGCCAAACGCCGGGCTCTTGAACGCACTTCGGTCGGTGTTAATGCCGGGGTATCGTCGATGAATAATTTGGTTTCAGCCAGCAAATTGATAGCCGACGTCAAGCGCGGCCACTCATCATCCTCCAGCTTGCCGGTTCTTATTTTATGCTGGTCGATACGGCCTAGCGACGACATCATCCTCATCGCCAGCGAGTCCCCCGGCATTTCCATACTGAATACAGCAACCGGTTTATCGCCTTTAATCGCAATATTTTCCGCCATATTCATCGCAATAGTGGTTTTACCCATAGAAGGCCGACCGGCCACGATAATCAAGTCGGCCGGCTGCAGGCCGGAGGTCAGCTCATCAAAATCAGTAAATCCTGTGGCCGCTCCGGTAATGGAACCCTCCTGTTCAAACAGCGTTTCAATTTTATCGACGGCACGCGCCAGCAGGGATTTAATTGTTGAAAAACCGCCCTGCCCCCGCTGCCTTTGTTCGGCTATTTTAAAGACCTGACGTTCGGCGTTTTCAAGCAGGTCGGCAGTCTCACGACCTTCTGTATTGAATGCGGAATCCGAAATCTCCGTGCCGACATGAATCAACTGACGCAATACCGACCGGTCTCTGACGATATTGGCATAAGTGACGATATTCGCGGCGCTGGGTGTATCTTTTGCCAGCATACCTAAATAAGACAGTCCGCCGGAATTTTCCAGCTCACCTATCGCTTCCAGCGATTCCGATATGGTAATCACATCAAAAGGAATCTGTTTTTCGGCGAGTTGCTCAATCGTCTTGAAAATCAGCCGGTGATCTCTTCGATAAAAATCACCCTCCACCACCTTGTCTGACACGGAATCCCAGGTTTGATTATCCAGCATTAAGCCGCCTAAAACCGATTGTTCCGCCTGAATGGAATTGGGAGGAATTTTTAAAGAATCCAGCGAATAATCGCGATCAAACGAATAATTTTCAGACATAGTTCACAGTGATAAAAACGTTAATCATAAAATACAGCATAAAAGTTTCCAAAAAGGTCCAGAAAGATTATTAAAGAAGATACAACACAAGAGGAGTAATGTGAGGAACAGTGTCAAGCATCTGCATTGATTATAATCCGCTTATAAACAAATTATTATAATTAATCATAAGTAAACCCCCAGCTCTGCTGGGGCACGGTAAATTCGTTCTACCCACAAAACCCACTACCAGCGAGAGTTAGCTAGCCAATTCTGAACATCCCGCCGCCGTTGCTGTATAAAATACATTTTTGACACTATACACAACAGCCTCTTGAATCTACAAGCGCTCCAAGTTCGTCTTGTTCGGCCTGATGGAGATGAGCGCTACCAAGCACTCATGCAAGTCCATCATTATTTAGGATCGTTGGCCAAGATCGGTGAAAATCTCCGGTACGTCTCGCAACGATTCTTGATGAGTGGGTGGCCTTGTTGGGCTTTTTCTCGGCGGCGCTGAAATGCGGTGCACGGGATCGCTGGACAGGCTGGAATTTCAGGCACCAGTAAGTAGGTGTTCATAAGTTTCTTAACATTATTGGTATTAGTGGGAGCGGCTTTAGC
>JAURZV010000011.1 GCA_030653175.1 Methylobacter sp. | reverse complement strand
ATTCAACCATAACTATTTTCGGCTTAACTTATAGGTATAGGGTCCGAAGTTGGTAAAGCAACAAAGTCCCCTCTCCCCTCTCCCCTCTCCCCTCGTGAGAGGGCTAGGGTAAGGGTATTTCAAATGTCGATTTACCAGCTTCGGCTGCTATACAGATCAGTATCACGCTCTTTCATCCCAGGCTTTGTCCATGCGTTTTGCAGAAACCGGATAGGCTGTTTTAAGCTGCTGGGCAAACAGCGAAACCCTGAGTTCTTCAAGCGCCCAGCGGAACGGGTCTTGTTCCGGGATAACCTTGTCTTTTTTGGCTTTCTTCTCCACGTCCTTCCAATACCGGGTCGCATAACGGCTGACTTCCTGGACTTTTTGCAGATTGTTATCCCGTTTATCCAATCGATATTGTATGGCTTTCAAATAACGCGGAATGGCTTTAAGCTGCTGATAAGGCGTGTTGCGGATAAACCCGGCATAAATCATCAAGTCCAGCTGTTCGTTAACGTCTTTAGCCAGCGGATCATTGGCATTCAGGCGGTTCAGTTGGGTTTTGACAGCGCCGTATAGCTCCATGATTTCCAGCGCGATTTTTCCGGCTTCGTTGGCGGCGCCGATTAGGCCCGCTTTATTAGCTAGCAAGGTTTGTTCAAAGGCCTGCTGGGTGCGAATGGTTCGGCCTTCAATAAATACGCCGTACAGGACTAAATAAAGCATGTCGTCTTTATACGATGCGCTCGCGTCTTTGCCTACAGGACGTAGGCAAGGGGCGTGAGCAGGAGCGGAAGCTTCGCCGATAAGCGGGTGTTTCGGCAAGCGGTTATAGGTTAATTCTGCCGCCGCCGACTTCGGCATGTTTTTGGTTACATAGGTGCATTCCTTACGCAATTGCAGTTGAAACAAGCGCATTAATCCGGCCTGATGCTGTAATGCGGCTTTTTGTTCGGTGTCGAAAATACGCACGCCGACCGCATCGCCTTCATCGATGATCGCGGGGAATCCTACAAAGGCCTGTCCCTTCTGAATAAACTGGTAAGTATCAGGCAGGTCGTCGAATGCCCAGCCGATACAACCGGTGTAATTGAGTTCGTCGGCGGCGATCTGGTCGAAGCTGTCTCCGGCTTTAGCGGTATGCTTGAGCTGCAATTTTTTCAGGTCGCGGCCGTAATCCAGCAGCCTGCCCTGATCGTCAATGACCCTGAAATTCATCCTCAAGTGATCGGTCAAGGTTTCGGTGTTCCAGGCGTTTAACGGAATCGCCTCGCCGGTCAGTTTTCTTAAGCGGTTGCCCAGCCATTCCTGCAACGAGCCTTTAAAGTCCGGCTCAATTTCAAGACACTGTTTGACGGTCTCAGGCACCGGCACAAAGTGTTTCCTGATGTTCTTGGGCAGGGATTTAATCAGGGCTATACATTTTTCTTCCAGCAAGCCCGGCACCAGCCAATCAAAAGACGTTTGCGAAACTTGGTTTAATTGATGCACCGGGATAATCGCCGTCACGCCGTCCTCATCATGTCCCGGCTCGAACCGGTATTGCAGCGGGATGGTCAGGTTGCCTCTCGTTCCCATGCTCCCGCGTGGGAACGTGTCCGGAAAATCCCATTCGTTAACATAGTCCTGCTCCTGTTCCCGCGTCAAATCCTCCTTGGTCAGAAACAGGATTTTGGGATTAACGCGTTCCGCTGTCTTGCGCCAGGTATCCAGGGTAACGCCGCTGACTATCTCTGGCGGCAGTTTGCTGTCGTAAAACTGGTAAAGCCACTGTTCATCCTCGACCAGATCGACCCGGCGGCCTTTATGCTGAATCATGCCCACTTCTTCGAGCAGTTTTTGGTTGGCGACATAAAACGGCGCGTTGCTGTGGTAATCATGATCGACCAGCGCCGAGCGAATAAAAATCTCTCGGGCGGCTTTGGGATCGACATGGTCATAGGGAATCTTGCGCCCGGCTTGCAGCGTTAAGCCGTACAGCAAGGTACGTGCAGAAACCATGCAACGCGCGCTTTTCTTTGCCCAATGCGGATCATAATAGTTGTGCTTGACCAGATGCGCGGCGCACTGCTCTATCCATTCCGGCTCGATTCTGGCTACATTGCGCGCATAGACTTTGCTGGTTTCGACCTGCTCCGCCGCCATAATCCACTTTGGTTTGAGCTTATGCAGGCCGGAACCGGGAAATATGAAGAATTTAAGACCACGTGCGCCCAGGTATTCGTATTGCTCATGGCGAAAACCGATATTGGATAACAAACCCGGCAACAGGGCGCGATGGATTTTTTCATAACGGGCTATCCCTGCCCGTTCCTCTTCGAGCGCTGTGCTTGCCAATCCGCTCCCGGCGGATTGGTCATAACCGGCATCATCGGTGTTCGGATGCATTTTTAAATCGCCTTTAATCACCTGCATAATCTGAGAGTGGATGTCAAACCACTCGCGCATCCTCATGTATGACAGAAAATGATCGGTGCAGTATTTGCGCAGCTTACTGTTGGACAGGTGTTTTTTCTGCTCCTCGTAAGTATTCCAGATATTTAAGATAGTTAAAAAATCGGACTCAGGATGACGAAACGCCGCGTGTTTCGCGTCGGCCTGCTGCATTTTATCGGCGGGCTTTTCGCGCGGGTCTTGCACGCTCAACGCAGAAACGATAATTGCAACTTCGGTCAGGCAATGCTCATGCGCGGCAGCAATCAGCATTCTGGCAAGCTTGGGATCGGTCGGGAATTTGGCTAACTGCTTGCCTATTTCGGTAAGCTTGCCCGATTTATCCAGCGCATTGACTTCATGCAGCACGGTTTTTCCGTCCCGGATCATCTTGTCTTCGGGCGGCTCCAGGAACGGGAAATCTTCGATGTCGCCTAGATTAAGCGAGATCATCTGCAAAATAACCGCTGACAGATTGGTGCGCATGATTTCCGGCTCGGTGAACTCCGGTCGGGCCAGATAATCGTCATGCGAATACAGCCGGATACAAATACCTTCGGCTACACGGCCGCAGCGCCCTGCCCTTTGGTTGGCGGAAGATTGCGAGATGCGTTCAATCGGCAAGCGTTGGATTTTACTGCGATGACTGTAGCGACTGATGCGTGCGTGGCCGGTGTCGATCACGCAGCGGATGCCCGGCACCGTCAACGAGGTTTCCGCGACGTTGGTCGCCAGCACAATGCGCAGCTTGCCGCCCTTGGGCTTGAACACCCGCTCCTGCTCGCTGACGCTGAGTTTTGAATACAGCGGCAGGATTTCATATTGGGTCGGGTGGTGTTTTTTCAGCGAATCGGTCGTTTCCCTGATTTCCCGCTCGCCGCTCAGAAAAATCAGGATGTCGCCGCGCAAGTCGCGGTAAAGCTCGTCAACCGCATCGAGTATCGCGTTTTGCAGATCATCACTGGTGTCGTCACCATCCTCTTCTTCTTTCTGCTCAATAGGCCGATAACGCATTTCAACCGGATAAGTCCGCCCTGAAACTTCGATAATCGGCGCGTTATTAAAGTGCATGGAAAAACGTTGCGTATCAATGGTTGCAGAGGTAATGACCAGCTTTAAATCGGGTCGTTTGGGCAGCAGCCATTTCATGTAACCGATCAGGAAATCGATGTTCAAGCTGCGCTCATGCGCCTCATCGATAATGATGGTGTCGTATTGGTTTAAGTAAGGGTCGTTTTGCGACTCGGCCAGCAAAATGCCGTCGGTCATCAGTTTAACCAACGATTCGGCGTGGGTTTTATCGTTAAAGCGGATTTTGTAACCCACCGACTTGCCCATCGGCTCGCCGAGTTCCTCCGCTATGCGGTCGGCGACGGTGCGCGCCGCAATTCGCCGGGGCTGGGTATGGCCGATAAAGCCCGCCGCACCCCGGCCTATCGACAGGCAAATCTTGGGCAACTGCGTGGTCTTGCCGGAGCCGGTTTCACCGCACAGTATCACCACTTGATTTTCCTGTATCAGCTTGGCGATATCGGCCTTTTTACCGGTGACCGGCAAATCAGGAAAGGTAAGTACAGGAAAACTGGCGAGACGCTTGTTCCTGGCCGCGACAGACCTTTCAATCTTGCTTGCCAGCGCGTTTAATTCTTCCACTGATTTTTTGCTGCGGCAGCGGTCTAACTGTCGCTTTAATGCAAGCCTGTCCTGGTTAAGGCAATACGGTAACTGGTGAGTGAGTTGCTTGAAAAGATCGGGGGTAGACATCAAAAACAGCCGGATAAATTAGAGCATTATACGTTAATTGTCGTAACGACTCAGCCCTATCCGCAAAACCGACTTTGAACTGCCAAAGCAAGCTTTGGACTCCAAAAAAATCAAAGATACCGGAGTTCAAAGCTTGCTTTGTAACGTCAAAAGCTACTCGATGAAGAGTGTCTGCATAGCAAAGCAGCTGATCGAACAGCAGTGAGAATAAATAGTGACAATTCAGTTGTTTTAACTTTATCCATAGACTATTAATCGATTGTTTATTAAACTTCAAACTGTTCATCTGATGTAAAGGTGCATCATGATTTCTTCCGTATCCAGTAATAGCCCCGCTGCCTGGCAAACTGATTATTCTCAGAAGCCACCGGTCGCCTCTACAAACAATTCAAACCAGGACGTTCAAAAAGACCCCGCATTAAAAACCGATGATTCCAAATCAACGGGCGATAAAAAAACCGGTGAACTTTCCGAGTCTGACCTGAAAGTCGTCAGCGAACTTAAACAAAGAGACGCTGAAGTCAAGGCTCATGAGGCCGCGCATCTCGCAGCCGCAGGCGGTATTGCCACGGGTGGCGCCAGTTTTGAATATCAGCAAGGCCCCGACGGGATTCAGTACGCAATTGGCGGCGAAGTCAGCATAGATACCTCTCCGGTTGCAGGCGACCCGGCCGCAACACTACGAAAAGCCGACACCATCAGAAGAGCGGCCCTGTCTCCGGCTCAACCTTCCGGTCCGGATATGCAAGTTGCGGCAAGTGCGACGGCAATGGCCGCGCAGGCACAGGCCGAATTGTTGCAGAAAAATCAGGACAGCCAAAACGGCAACAAAAACCAGCTGGGAACCAAAATCGACCTGTCGGCATAAGCCTATGCTAAACACAAGCAACCAGCAGAATTCATAAACTGCATTGCGTAAATAACGCAATTGTTCGCCGCTGAACAATGCTTGGTCATTCAGATGCATGCCGCGATGCCTTTGCTCGTGGGTATTCATATAATTGCCGACACACTCAATCAGGATTCAAACTTGATTCATCATAAAACATCCGTCCATAATGAAACAGCCCCAACTATCAAGCAAAAACTTATAAAATACCCCGATGAGAGATTTAGACGAACTCTTTGAGGCACTCTCAAAGTCAACTTTCCGCAACAAGTTTCACCTCCAAGGCAAAGATCTTGTTTATTTGCATACTAAAGGACTGCCAATGGTTATCGTTCATGCCGGAGACTTTATTGCAAAACGCCTGGCGCCGGCAGTGCTTAAAAATGACGGCAAACAAACCCCTTTTAGAGGCCACCCGGTTTTTGTAGCGCAACATGCAACGGCCTGTTGCTGTCGCGGTTGTCTGGAAAAATGGCACAGGATACCGAAGGGTCGCGCCCTTACTCCGGATGAAGAAGCTTATGTGCTCAAAGTCCTGGAACAATGGCTGCATAATGAAATGAGCAAGCTCGCTTAACAAAACACCCGCTTACCTATGGCACCCGGCCATTCATTAAACCGTATTTCGTTGATATTGCAATGGTCTTGATACATTGTAAATAACCCATTAAACAGACTTTGGCATTCCATAGCTGCTGGTTATGTAAGCTAGTGCATATAGGTGTTTCTACGAATTGTGCACTCAGTTCAAATATTGATAGCTTAATAAGCATGCGGGAACTAAATAATAACTTGTTAGGCGGAGAAAGGCATCGTCATGCTATTGACCGAAGCCAAGTTCAAGACTTTTACCCCAAAAGAAATTTGCGATGCCACGAAATGCACAGAAGTACTTGTGTGCTTAACTTCCGAGAGCAGGGAAAAAGTCGATGAAAGGGTTAGCAAGGCTGTCGCCGCCAGTGGAACAACCTATAACGAACCGCAAGACCACGGCTTTATGTATGGACATGGGTTTCAGGATTTGGATGGCCACATTTGGGAAATCATCTTCATGGAATCCGGCGCAATAAATCAAGGCTAAAAAACAATCGCGGACTAACAACTAAAACATAAGAGATGCCGATGACAACCGAAACCGCCAAAACGCACGACAAAACCCAGATTAGACAACTCATCAGCGATCAGATGAGCGCTATTTGCGCGAAGGATACGGATCGAATCATGAGCCATTACGCGGAAGAGGCCATCATCTTCGACGTGAAACCGCCGTTCCAAATCAAAAATGCAAGTGAGCTCCGCCGCGCTTGGGAAGCGTGCTTGCCCTGCTTCCCAAGCGCCTTCGGGACAGAGATGCGTGACCTTGGCATCTTCGTGAGCGGCGACCTGGCGCTCGCCCACTGGCTCTGGCGCTTTACAGGGATGGAAAAAGATCATCCGGCAATGCAGACGTGGATACGGATCACCGCCGGTTACCATCGGCATCAGGGCAGATGGCAGATCGTGCATGAGCATTGCTCGGTTCCCTTCGATCCGGAAACGTCTAAAGCCGTATTCAGTCTCGAACCTTAGCCCGATTCCAATGGCAAGAGCCGGGCCTAATCGCCATATTTTGATGTTAACGCCGTACCGGAGTAACAAATGACCAAGACAATAGTTATCATCGTCGTCGTTCTGTTCGCCGCTCTGCTCATCTACGCCGCGACCAAGCCTGATATGTTCCGTGTCTGGCGCGCCACGAACATCAAAGCGCCGCCCGACAGGATCTTTGCACTAATCAACGATTTCCACAATTGGGATGCTTGGTCGCCCTACGAGAAAATGGACCCGGCGATGAAGCGAAACCTCAGCGGTACGTCCCGTGGCAAGGGCGCCGTGTATGAGTGGGAAAGCAACAGCAGTAAAGCCGGTATCGGTCGCATGGAGATCATCGAGTCGTCGCCACCATCCAAGATTGCTATCCAACTGGATTTAACCAAACCCTTCGAAGGCCACAGTATCGTAGAGTTCACTTTGGAAGCCAACGGCGACGAGACTAACGTCACTTGGGACATGCACGGCGCCAATCCCTACATTGGAAAGATCATGGGAATCTTTTGCAACCGGGACAGCATAGTCGGCAAAGACTTTGAGGAAGGACTTGTCAATTTAAAGACTATTGCTGAGAGGTAAGAGTTATAGGGTTTTGTAATTACCTTAAAAAATCAGTTGGGTTTGATATTCCTGAGCTACCGTAGGGGCGACCGGCCGGTCGCCCCTACAATGTCCGCACCATAGGTGAATAACTTTGGGTGACAGTACCATGGCTCAATGTAAGTCATTCAGGCATTTCAATTCACAACACTTTGGTCGACTGATTTTTTTAGGATTACTCGTCCAACCTAACAATACGACCGCTGTGCGATAAACTGCTTAACGCCTCATTTCCACTTTAGACATTGTTAATTAAGGAGAAACTCATGACAGTAAAACCGATTCCGGATGGCTATCACTCTATAACCCCGTACCTGATGGTTAAAGGGGCATCCGAAGCCATTGAATTTTACAAGCGGGCATTTGGTGCGATTGAAATATTCCGTTTATCGCACCCAAACGGTCAAATTGGACATGCGGAAATTAAAATCGGCGATTCATCCATCATGTTGGCCGATCCCTGTGAACAAGGTGCATTCCGCACTCCCCAATCACTGGGCGGCTCGTCGGTTGCCCTACATGTCTATGTGGAAAATGTGGACGCTCAATTTGCTCAGGCCGTTAGCGCCGGGGCAAAAGCAGTCAAGCCGGTGTTCGACCAGTTTTACGGCGATCGCACCGGTACGCTGCAAGATCCTTTCGGGCACATTTGGTTTCTTGCTACCCATAAGGAGGATATCGCGCTGGAGGAAATCAACAGGCGCGCTGAAGCGCTCTTCCAACAGAGCAATACCTGACGCAAGGATTAGGCCTATTCGTTCATCAGTAATTGCGCTTCGCGTTCGCCTGGACGGTATCGATCCATCACTTCGTCCAGCATGTCATTGGTGATATTGGCATTCGCCTTCTGCAAACAGCTGAGAAGAATCGCCTTGTTGGAATGGACTCGATCCGCAGTGGGTCGCGTTCCCTGTGGGGCCGGAGAAACATTCCTAAAACAGGCGGTGAACTGTTCCGGCGCGATGTCGAGGTCATGACCAATCTTGTCAACAGGCCGTTTCGGGTCTTCCGGCAGGAAAGCCGGGTTTGCAGCAACGGCACTCCCTGATAATGTCATGATGGCGACAAGCAGCGATGTGGCTATATGGATATTCATACAGTTCTTCATCAATATTCTCCGGCAATGCGTTGCAGACTCAATGTAACCAGCGCCTGAGCGCGTTCCATGTTGTCAGCTTCTGCATAACAGCGCAATTCCGGCGCGTTGCCGGACGGACGCAAATGCACGATCTCGCCGTTGTCGAAAGTCAGGCGCAGGCCGTCGGTCAAATCCCGCCGGGCAACCGCGCCCAGCTCATTACCCCACAAACTTTGATAGGCCGTGTCATCGCTTTGCAAGCTGTCCAGCAACGCCCGGCTATCGGCAACCGGAAAATCCTGCAAGCGGTCACTGGCGGTATAACGTTGCGGCAAACCGGTGAGCAGGGCCGACACTTTGCCGCCCTGTTGCCGGGCCATCGCCAACACAGCCAAGGCGGGCAATACGGCATCGCGGGTCGGTAGCGCAGTCAAGGGTTGTCGGCCGACCGTTAAATCATTGCCCACCAAAAAGCCGCCGTTGGCTTCAAAACCGACCACGCTGGGGCTACCGGCAGCGAGCATCCGCTCCATACCGGCAATCACATACGGCGAACCGATGCGGGTACGGATAACCTGCCGAAACAATCCGGATGCTTCGATCGCGGTATTGCAGCTCACCGGCGTGACTACAGTGTCGACGCCCAGAAAGTGCGCGCACAATAAGCCGACGATATCGCCGCGCAACCAGTTGCCGGTCTCATCGGCGATCAGCGGCCGATCGCCGTCTCCGTCGGTGGAGATAATCGCATCCAGACGATGCTCTGCCGCCCAGGCCAGTCCTCGTCGGCGGTCTTCTTCACTGACCGCTTCGGTATCGAGAGGCACAAAGGTATCGGTGCGCCCCAAACCGACCACATCCGCGCCCAGAGCGCTCAACACATCACGCAGACAATCGCGCGCCGCGCTGGAATGCTCATAAACCCCGATCCGCCAACCGCTCAACAGATCAGCCGCAAACAAACTGGTATAGCGCTGCCGGTATTGCTGCAAGGCGGCGGGGTTGACGGTCGGCAATAGCGCATCGTCGGTAATCGCTTGCAACTCGACCTCGGCTTGGGTAATAGCCGCTTCGTCGGCTTTGCTGATCTCGCCTTCGGCCCGATAAAACTTGATGCCGTTGCGGTCGAACGGAATGTGGCTGCCGGTAACCATGATTGCCGGGATGCCTTGCGCCAGAGCATACAAAGCCAGTGCAGGGGTGGGCAGCATCCCGCAGAAATCCACCTCGCAACCGGCCTGGCGGATACCGTCCGCACAAGCGCGGACGATGGCTGGACTGGATGGCCGCAAGTCCATGCCCAAGGCTATTTTTTGCCCCGGTTGCGCAAGGCCGAGACCATGCAGAAACGCCAGAGTATAAGCAGTACAGACCTGATCGGTCATTTGGCTAACCAGTCCGCGCGCACCGCTGGTGCCGAATGCCACGCCGCTCTCGGCCATCATTTGTTGGATATTGATTTTTGTCATGGGGTGTCTGGTTTGTAGGGTTATATGGGTAAAAAGTCTGTTCACTTTTAATGATTTTCGTAACTACTCAGCACGGACACAAGGCTAAAGGCTAAAAGGGCAGCGTGAAGCATAGATTTTTTCGCCTTGTGCCTTTCCGCCTTTCGTCCGCTCTTAAATGCTGCCTGTAGGTAATTCTTTACGACAACACAGCATCAGTTTAAATCTCCACCATCCTGTTCTGATCAAAGCAGGGGACGACTTTTGCACCCGCATAACCTCTGGGATTACACAATATTCTGGCGCCCGCTATACGATAATCTATCTGGCTGTGGATATGGCCGTGAAACCAGGCTGCAATCTCGTATTCATGCAGCAATGATTTCATATCATTACAATAGGCCAGTTTCTTAAGCGCATGAGCCGAATCATTCCAGCTCCATAAGGAAGGCGCATGATGCGTTATTACTACAGTTTTCCCTGAAAACGGCTGGGCTAATTCTTGTTCCAGCCACGTCTTTGAGTTTTGATGTAAATGGCTAAACTGCGTCGCATCAAAAGGCTTTTCGGCAAATTGAATTCGCCTGAAATCATTTAACGTCTTACCTAAAGCCGCTGCTGTTTTGTCACCTTCAACAAACAGATCGGCCCAAAGCGTGCAGCCTAAAAAACGCACACCTTGAAATATAAAGCGGTCGTTCTCAAGAAAATGCACATTGCTGCCGACGCATTGCTTACGGATCAACTGCAACGTTTGTTGATATTCATGAGTGTAAAACTCGTGATTACCGGCAACGTAAATAACCGGTTTATTCAACGTTTTAAGCCACTCTACGCCTTGCGTACTGATGCCTATATCGCCGGCTGCGACAATGATGTCGGCATCATTGTCCGGGGGGTTCAGTAATCCGAACTCCAAATGTATATCGGAAAAATAATTTATCCTCACACTAAACTCTACTTAATGGCCTGTATCGGCGTATAATTTAACAACATTCTTCCAGATAACTGTAACCTTTTCCAAAAGATTTCGTATATGTCTATTAGCCTTAGAAAAATCACCCATCAAGTTTTAATCGGCGACGTTAAAGTCGGCGGCGGCGCTCCTATCGTTGTTCAGTCAATGACTAATACCGATACCGCAAACATTACTGCGACCGTTAACCAGATCATCGAACTGGCCGCCGCCGGTTCCGAAATTGTCCGCATCACAGTCAATTCCGAGGAAGCGGCGGCAGCCGTCGCCGAAATCCGTAATCAATTGGATAAAAAAGGCAACTCAACTCCCATCGTCGGCGACTTCCATTTTAACGGCCATAAACTGCTGGAAAAATACCCGGACTGCGCCCAGGCTTTGGACAAATACCGTATTAATCCGGGCAACGTAGGCCGCGGTAAAAGCCGTGATCCGCAATTTCAGCAAATGATTGAATTTGCCTGCCGGTATGACAAACCGGTACGCATCGGCGTCAACGGCGGCAGCTTGGATCCAGCGGTGTTGACCCGTTTGCTGGATGAAAACAGAAGCCTGCAAACACCCGAACCTTTAGCCGCCGTCACTCGCAAAGCGATCGTACTGTCTGCACTTGAAAGCGCCGCTAAAGCCGAAGAAATTGGGCTTGGCAAAAACAAAATCCTCCTTTCCTGCAAGATCAGCAATGTGCAGGAACTGATCAATATCTATCAGGATCTTTCCAGCCGTTGCGATTACGCACTGCATCTGGGGCTTACCGAAGCGGGCATGGGCTCCAAAGGCATCGTCTCATCGGCCGCCGCTTTATCGGTATTAATGCAGCAAGGCATCGGCGACACCATTCGTATTTCCCTGACGCCGGAACCCGGCGCATCCAGAACCCAGGAAGTCATTGTCGGTCAGGAAATCCTGCAAACCATGGGCTTTCGTTCATTCACCCCGATGGTTATCTCCTGTCCCGGTTGCGGTCGCACCACCAGCGATTATTTCCAGAAACTGGCAATGGACATCCAAAGCTATTTACGCGATCAAATGCCGGTATGGCGCACCCAATATCCGGGCGTTGAAACCATGGAAGTGGCGGTCATGGGTTGCGTAGTCAACGGGCCGGGCGAAAGCAAAAGCGCCAATATCGGCATCAGCCTGCCCGGAACCGGCGAAACCCCGGTAGCGCCGGTTTATGAAGACGGTGAAAAAACAGTCACACTGAAAGGCGACAGAATCGCCGAAGAGTTTCAGGAAATCGTGCAACGGTATATTGAAACGCATTACGCGCCGTAAACGTCATCAATGGCGGCAGGGGTGTTTGCTAACTCACCCCCTCAGCCCCACTGTCAAAGCGTCTTACGCGAACGACACTCTTTTTCGTGGTTTTATGCACGATCTACCCGTTTCCTGGAGTGCAGGTTTCGCCTGCTGTGCAAGCAAAGCTTGTACTCCTGCTTATATACATTGGAAATTTTATTTCTTGTGGACGAGTTCCCATAGTTCGCCACCTAAAACCGCCAATATTTATCCACCTCATCCCGGTTCAACAACACAATCTACTGAACGTCAGAAAATGGGTGAAGGCGCAGTTACAGCGTAAAGCCCACCTTACCGCGTCGGTCTGGGCTTATTAAGCCTTAACCGAATCTATTCCTCCGAACGCTTGAATCAAGCCTGTGCGATCGCTAACAAAGAATCCCTGTTCAAATTGAAAAATGTGAAAGCTATTTTACAAAGCAACCTGGATAAACTACCTGCCTCCTCGCCGGTGCAACTTTCATTATTGCCTCAGGACCATGCAAACATTCGTGGTGCAAATAGTTTTCACTATCCATTAACCACCAAAGAATTGAGCAAACAGAAAGTTTTGCCTTGGCTTTTTTCCCTTCGTGAACTTCGTGTCTTCGTGGTTTTATACTTTAAGTTGATGCATTCGCAGTTTACAAAGTTATGGTTACATCCCTGTTTTGTTTTACCGGTTTAGTTTTTCTCGTAACAGCTCCAATAACTGCTCGGAAAAACCAGTTTCAGGAACGGCTTTTACGGGAATATACCAATGTTGGCTGGTTGCAAACGTCATGCATTTTACCGCGTCCTTCTCGGTCATTAATACCGGCTCGGAGTCTGGAAACGAGATGTCGCTCCGCTGAAATTTATAATGATCCGGAAAGCTGTGGGTTTTACAAGTCAATCCGGCTGACTCAAGCAGTTTAAAAAACCGGTCGGGATTGCCTATGCCCGCCAAGGCATGACAGCCGGTTGCATTGAATTCCTGCAATGGCTTTTGTTCTCCGGTGACCAGGTTGACTGCGGCATTTCCGGTAATTTGCATCGAAAACTCGTTGTCTTCCGATTTTTCTCCATTCACGACGATAAAATCGACGCTCTGCAATCTTTCTATGGGTTCGCGCAACGGGCCTGCCGGTAGACAGTAGCTGTTACCGAAGCGTCTTTCCCCGTCAATCACGGCAATCTCAATATCCCTGTTCAGCGCGTAATGTTGCAGGCCGTCGTCAGATAAAATGACATTACAGTCTGACTGCTCAAGCAGCAGTCTGGCGGCATCCACCCGCAACGGACTTACGGCCATGGGGCAATCGGTTTGCTTGGCGATCAACAAGGCCTCATCCCCGACATTTTCCGCAGTGCTGTTTGCATCGACCCATTGCGGCCATGATTCGGCTTTGCCGCCGTAGCCTCTGCTGATAATGCCGGGCTTAAAACCCTCACTTTTAAGCAACTCGGCCAGCCAGATAATCAACGGCGTTTTGCCTGTGCCGCCCACGGTAATATTGCCTATCACGATAACCGGAACCGGCAAGGTTTGTTTTTTAAACACGCCGATGCGGTACAGAAATTTCCTGAATTTAACGAAATCGCTGAATAAAAAACCCAACGGCATTAAGAACACGCCAATAAACGGGTCTTTATACCAAATGTCCACCAGCCGTCGGGATAAGGTTTTTTTCATGGTTATTCGGTCGGATGCAGCGTCGCAAAAGTGATGTGACTGAATCCCACTTGCCCGGCAATATCCAGCGCAGCCATTACCGCTTTGTTAGGCGTTTTGTCATCGGCATTGATGATAAAAGGGACATCCTTTGAATTTTCCGCGAGTTTATTCAATTCCTGTTTTAACCCTGCCCTGCTTTGATCGATTAATTGATGAGGCAAGCCGTCATCACCGATCAATGAGTATACGCCGTCAGCATCAATCACCAGGGACACCGTTTTTGGATGCTCCTCGGCCGCTGAGCCTTCCGCCTCGGGAAGCTTGATATTGACTTCCGTATGCTGACTAAAGGTTGTAGAAACCATGAAGAAAAGCAACAGTACAAAAAGTACGTCTATCATTGAGATCAACGTAATATCGACATTTTCCCTTTTTTTACGTTGAAACTTCATCAGGACGCTTTCCGGTCTTCGTGCAAAATATCAACCAGTTTTAACGCTTCCTCTTCCATGGTGACCACATATTCGTCTACCAGCCTTTCAAAATAGCGATGAAAAACCAAACTGGGGATAGCCACCGTCAAACCTGATGCCGTAGTAATCAGCGCCACCGAAATACCGCCGGCCAAAACAGAGGGATTGCCGGCGCCGTGCTGCAATAGTGAAGAAAAAATATCAATCATGCCGAATACGGTACCTAATAAACCCAGTAACGGGCTGACTGCGGCAATAGTGCCCAGGGTATTAAGAAAGCGTTCCAGGTCATGCACGACCCTGCGACCGGTTTCTTCAATGCATTCTTTCATGAATTTCCTGCCGTGATGACTATTGGCAAGACCTGCAGCCAAAATACAGCCGAGCGGCGAGCTGTTTCTCAAATGGCGCAAGGTGGCATCATCCAGCTTGTTTTCGCGGGATAATCGCCATACCTGCGGAACAAGCTCAGGCGGCAAAATCTTCTTTCTTCGTAAAGACCAAAAACGTTCCGCAATAATGCCCATGGCACCAATAGAACACAGTATGATCGGCAGCATCATCCAGCCGCCGCTTTTTATGATTTCAAACACATTATTTCCCAAGAAAATTGCAGGTGGGGGTTAACGCAACCCGATACTTTAATATTTGAACATCATTGTCGACTTTTAAATCTCGTCTCCAAAGGGGGAAAGAGGCCGACTTTATGACGTGCGTTGGGTATATTTTAACCTAAGACAGCTCTATTTTGAGAACTTTCCCGTCCCACCCAGATATAGGCAATGACAAAAGCAATGCTACAAAATACTGCCGCCATTGAATAGACAAACTCCGCGCCCAACGACTCCCAATAATAACCGCTATAGTAACTGCCCAACATTCCTCCCAAACCGAAAGTCAGGCTGGTGTATAACGCTTGGCCTTTCCCCTGATGCCGGTCGCCAAAATACAAATGTACCAAATGAATGGCGGCTACATGAGCACCCGCAAACGTTGCTGCATGTAATAGTTGGGCAAAAAGCAGCAGCCAAAAATAATCGATACACCAGGCAATCATCAACCAGCGAACAACCGACAGCAGAATACTGAACAATAAAATCGCTCTTAGGGAAAAACGCTTCAACAGACGGCGCATGTAAATAAATAAAACAATCTCGGCAAATACGGCCAGCGCCCACAAAAACCCGGTCAGGCTTGCGGTGTAATGATAATGCTTCAGATAGATCGAATAAAAAACGTAGTAAGGCGCGTGAGCAAGCTGTAACAGCATATAAACGACCAGAAAAGCCCACAGTTCAGGACTTTTCATGATTTTCATCATGCCGACGGCAGCAACCTCATGATGAGGCGCTTGAATTGTCGGCGTTATTAAGCTGACCAGCCAGATGAGGATCATCAGTGCGGTAATCGCTATAGGGATAATGTCCGGTGACTGATAATCCAATAATCGACCGACGCCCAGCACCGCAACGATGAAACCGATAGATCCCCACAGCCTTATTTGGCTGTAGCGATGCGCTTCATTTTTTAAATGGTACAAGGTTACCGCTTCAAATTGCGGCAAAGCGGCGTTCCAAAAAAAGCTAAAGCCAATCGTTATCCAGGCAACCCAGAAATAACCATGAATGTATAAAAACCCGGCAAATAATAAGGCGGTTAAAAAAGCGGCTATGCGAATAATGCGTAAATTCTTTCCGGTACGATCGGCAATCCAGCCCCATAGAAGCGGTGCAATAATTCTTGTGCCGCTTAGCATTGCAGAAAGCTCGCCGATCTCAACAGGATTAAAACCGCTTTCTTTTAAATAGAGACCCCAGTAAGGGATGAAAACGCCTACCGTTGCAAAATAAAAGAAGTAAAAGCCTGACAGCCGCCAGTAAGGGATAGACATTTAAGTTAAGCTCATGTAATAGTTATGTTTTATCGTTCCCACGCTCCGGAGTCACTGCCGTTAAGTTAAGCCGAAAATAGTTATGGTTGATTGCCGTGGGCGCGAAATTATTCGCGCTTTTTAAAACCAGTTTCGCGAATAAAATAGCGCCCACAAAAATTTAAATACATAAATTAATATCTATAAATATAAATAAATATACCGTAGATATATTTCCCGGCCAAAATTTTTGAGGCGGGAAATCATGAGGAATTTCACACATCCGCAATTATTGTTCGCTTCATTGTGAGTTTGCGCTATTCTTGCC
>JAURZV010000010.1 GCA_030653175.1 Methylobacter sp. | reverse complement strand
TCGGATTATGCCTCACTAAAAATACTAAGTCATTGAAATATATATAAACTATTTTTTATAACGAAAAGCAATAAAAAATTAATTTATTTTAAAATCAATATGTTATGTGGCTGTGATTTTTAAATCCGACAGCCTCCTAGTATGGGTAATGTGTATTTGACTTGCATATCACCTCCTGTGGATAATTTTAAAGCAATTGTAACTGGTCAGACCTATCGCTGAGTAACTGTCTACATGTGTTGTCTGATTAAAAAAACGACCGTAGGGGCGACCGGCCGGTCGCCCCTACAAAACTCCAAAAAAGCACAGATACCGGAGTTCAAAGCTTGCTTTGAAATTCTATATTAAGGTGACAAGCATTTACCGTTATTACAAAGACCGCAAAACGATGCAAAATATGTCCTTTCACCTTTCACCTTTCACCTTGCGGCTTTGACCTTAATAATATGCCCGTCATCCATTTCGGCTATGCGGTCGGCAAAGTCGAAAATCCGGGCGTCATGGGTAACGATGACCAAAGTCCGGTCTTTGTACAAAGCCACATCCTTAAGCAAAGTCATCACATTATGCCCGGTTTCATGATCCAGCGAACTGGTGGGTTCGTCGCAAACGATGAGTCGCGGGCTATGAACCAGCGCTCGAGCAATGGCGACGCGTTGCTGCTGTCCGCCGGAAAGCTCGGAAGATAAAGCCTTCACGCGCGCGCCCAAGCCTGCCTGCTCCAGTACAGAAATGGCTTTACGCTCAGCCTCGGCGCGCTTGATGCCGTTGATGATAAGCGGTATCGACACATTTTCCGCCGCATTGAGCGATGGCAGCAGGTTAAAAGCCTGAAAAACAAAACCGATATTGCGCGCCCTGAAATTCAGTTTGTGTTGATTGCTCATGTTCAGTAAATCCTCGCCCAACACTTCGCAGTGACCACTATCCTGATCGAGAATACCGGCGATGACTGAAATCAAAGTAGTCTTGCCGCAGCCTGACGGTCCGACCAGCATCATCAGTTCTCCCATCGCAATATCCAAATTGACGCTGTTAACAATCAATCACCCCATCGCCAACGAGAAATCAACCCGTCAGTTTAGGAACGCCTGTAATACAAAGCCATCACTGTTTTGACGTAATTCTGGGTTTCGGGGTAGGGCGGAATGGAGTTTTTGTACCGGATCACTGCATTTTCACCGGCGTTATAGGCGGCAACGGCCAGATTCAGATTTGAATCGAACATTCTGAGCAAGTCTTTCAAATAATGGGTGCCGCCGTCAATATTCTGAACCGGATCATTCCGGTTAACAACGCCGTAGCGTCTGGCGGTATCGGGCATTAACTGCATTAAGCCGACAGCTCCGGCTGAGGATATTGCGGCTGCATTGTAAGCGGATTCAGCCTGAATAACGGCATGTACCAGCCTGACATCAACCTGATGCCGGTTGGCCGCCTCGGTAATAAGATCGGTGAACTTCTTTTTGTTGGTGCCCATGTAGGGTAGGGCGGCAGAATAATTTATCGGCCTTGTTCGTATGATGCGTTTGTACAGGCTGTTTTTAGGCTTATCGGTATAGTAGATGCGGCCGTCATTATCGATAAATTTGTAGATGTCGGCCTGCACCTGGATTGAGATGAGTAGTGTGGTTAAAAAAACGGCACAAATCTGTCTGGAACGGATTTGCATTAACCCGAAGGGCGGCAGGCAGGATAGCCTGACGTGACCAATCTGTCTGGAACAGATTTGCATTAACCCGAAGGGCGGCAGGCAGGATAGCCTGACGTGAATTCTCATCATGGCTTCACCTATCGGTCAGGTTTGATAACGATCATACTCGCGGCCTTAACCGCCCTGTTTCTGGCTTCATCGACCGTTTCAGCGATGGCTAACGCAACGCCCATGCGCCTGTTTGTAAAAGCTTCAGGCTTGCCGAACAATCTGATTTCGCTGGTCGGGACAGACAGTGCCTTATCCAGTCCTTCATAAATTACGCCTTGTGCATCCAGACCGCCTAATATTACGGCACTGGCTCCCGTGCTCTGCATGCCGGTATCAACGGGCAAGCCTAAAATGGCTCTGGCGTGTAATTCAAATTCGTTTTGTTTCTGGGTGACCAGGGTCACCATGCCGGTATCATGCGGCCTGGGGCTGACTTCGCTAAACCAGACGGCATCGCCCTTGACGAACAGTTCAACGCCAAACAGGCCAAGTCCTGCGATCTCATTGGTTATTTTAAACGCAATGTCCTGCGATGCTTTGATGGCGGCGGAACTCATGGCTTGCGGTTGCCAGCTCTCGCGGTAATCGCCGCTTTCCTGCACATGGCCTATGGGGGCGCAAAAGTGAGTCTCGATTTCGCCGTGCTGATTCAGGGCGCGCACCGTCAGCAGGGTGATTTCAAAATCAAAGTCTATTTTTGCTTCTACAATGACCTTGCCGGTGTCCACCCGGCCGCTGGATTTGGCGTAATCCCAGGCTGCCTTAAGCTGATCGGCGCTTTTAACCATCGACTGACCTTTGCCGGATGACGACATGGTCGGCTTGATAAAGCATGGATAACCGATGCCGCCGTCAACCGCCGCCTGCAATTCGTCGAAACTTTGTGCAAATGCATAGTTCGATGTGGGGATGTTAAGCTGCTCGGCGGCCAGGGTTCTGATGCCTTCCCGATTCATCGTCAATTGAATCGCCCTGGCGTTAGGCACAACGGTACATTGGCCTTCCGCCTCAATGTCCAGCAGTGCCTGGGTTGCAATCGCTTCAATTTCGGGGATGATAAAATCCGGCTGTTCCAGCGCAATCAGTTTTTTGACCGCTTCGGTGTCGGTCATATCGATCACATGACTGCGATGCGCGACATGTTGCGCCGGTGCATTCGGATAGCGATCGACGGCGATCACTTCCACGCCGTAGCGTTGCAGCGCAATAGCCAGTTCCTTGCCCAGCTCGCCGCTGCCGAGCAGCAGGGCTTTGGTTGCGCTGTTTGATAATGCGGTGCCTATTTTCATTGTGAATCCGCCAGATAGTTGTCTATATCTTCTTTGGAAAAACCGATTTTCTTAGCCACGCGATCCGCATGACTGACCCGGGAAATGCCTGCAACCAGTTTATAGGTCGGCGCGTCATTGGCAAACTCGACCTGTCTTGGCAAGCCGATGCCCTGAGCGACAAAATGATCGACCAGTTGATGATTGTGGGTGATTAAAATGGTACTGTTGCCTTTCCGGTAAAAGCCGTTCAGCACATTCGACGACGATTCCATTTTTTCTTCAAAGGTCGTACCTTCCGATAATTCGTCCAGCACCACCAGGCTTTTCGCGGTTGCGGCCAGGAAAATATCCTTGGTTCGTTTCAATTCGGTGCCAAACCGTCCTTCTCCGTCATCCAGATGGCTGATTTCGGGCGCTTGGTAAAAAATCCGGTCGGCGACGGTCAGTGTTGCCGATTTGGCCGGAATATAGCAGCCGATTTGTGCAAGCAGCTGGATCTGGGTAACAGTTTTGCAAAAAGCCGTCTTGCCGCCGCTGTTGGGGCCGGTGATCAACACCAGTTTGTCATCGTCCAACACAAAATCGTTGCCGACATAATCCGGGTTTTGTTTGCCTAAAACCGGGTTTCTGACATCAGCCAGATTTATCCGGTGATGCGGCGCATCAACTAGCTCGGGCAACACCTTGCTTCCGCCGAATGCCTCGGCAAATTTTATAAACGACAGCAATTCATCGAGCTGACCCAGCGCATCTAACGTTTCGGCTACCGCCGGGGATTTTTTGAACTCGTTTCTTAGCGGGATAATGCAGCTGTCACGATCAAACCCGCCGACTATCGGATAATAAACCAGCAAAAAAGGCACAAAGAAAATAGTCGCGGTCGGGATGGCCTCAACTGAAACCTGGAACATGTCGGTGGGAAAAAAGTGCGCCAGCGCCCAGATGGCTCCGAAAAACAGGCTGATCAGCAGCGGTTTGAATAGCCGGGGTCTAAAAATAATCGCAGGCGAAAACGAACCCTTCCTTTGTTCCTTGCACTGAACATTATTTTCAGTGATATATACCGGCCCTTGCATCAGCGAATAGGGCCGCGACTCAGCAAAGGCTTTTATCTTGTCGCAAATACCTTTTAGATAGTCGCTTTGCGGGGTTTCCACAGATTGAATCTGATCGACCAGTTCCAGCAAAAAACGGATGCCGCGTTTATATTGCAGATAGCCGTAGCCTTCGATTTCATGATCTTCTCTGGCTGTGCCGAATGAGCCCATAAATTCGCCGAACAACAGTAAATAGAAGTTTTTTTCATTGGGTACAGCTTGTTGCACGATTTGTTCAAGCTGTTCTTTTAGCGCCGGATTATTGCGCAGCTCTTCAACGGCTTGTTGTTTGGCCTTGATTGCATCAAGCTCATTCAGCGGTTGGGCTAAAGAGCGGTATAACACCGCTTGTCCGGCAATCGTTGAGGCGTGATTGACGGCGTCGAATAGTTCATCGACTTCAATCGTGTTAAAGGTTCTTTCGTCGATAACGCCGTCGCCGGTTTCCAGCGGTTTGCTGGATTTGACGGTCGGCCAGCTGCTGTCTTGCCAGCTTTGTAATAGTGTTTGTTTCATTTTTTTAGCCTTTATTTATCGTTCCCACGCCGGAGCGCTCATCTTTATACACAAGTCTATGGGAAGACCGTCATTCCGGCAGGGATTGCCGGAATCCAGACTGCATGGACGTATTTAAGCTCGCCATCCATGGCACTGGATACCCGCTTCCCGGCGGGTATGACGAGTTACTTGGATACTTGTGTATAAAGACGAGCGCCGGAGCGTGGGAACGATGTTACTGTGCTGTATAGCCGGAGTGCAAGCTTTGCTTGCCCGCTGGCAATACATCGCATAATTTGCAGGCACCAAGTAGGCGCTTTAGGCGAAGCCTGCACTCCAGACTTAAATTAATGCACACACTACAGCTTCTGTTCAAGCAGATTAACTATAGCATCAACATGGATTTCCGAATCATTTAGCGCCGCGATATAACGATACTCCACGCCGCCGGACTCCATAAAAACGGCCTTGTTCTCCATTGCTATCTCTTCCAGCGTTTCCAGGCAGTCCACCGCAAACCCCGGACAGACAATATCTATCTTTTTAATACCCTGCCCAGGAAGAATTTTTAACGTGTCCACACAATAAGGTTTTAGCCATTGCGCCTTGCCGAAACGCGATTGGAACACAATCATCCATTGTTTTTCATCGATACCCAGTTTCTCGGCAATCAGGGCTGCAGTTTTATGGCACTGATGAAAATAAGGGTCGCCCCATTTAGTGAGTTGCTCGGGCAAGCCGTGAAAGGACATCAATAACAGCTCGTTTTTGCCATGCTCCCGCCAGCTCTGCTCGATGGATTCGGCAACCGCAGCGATATAGTGACTGTGCCGGTGATAATCGCTGATAAAGTGAATGTTGGGTAGATGCCGCCACTGATTGAGTTCCTTAATCACATCGTCATAGATTGATGCTGTGGTGGTCGAAGAATATTGCGGATACAACGGCAGGATGATTAAGTTATCAACGCCCGCTGTTTTGAAGGCTCTTAACTGCTTCGCTATCGAAGGTTCGCCGTAGCGCATCACATGCCGGGTAGTGACGCCTTTGGCATTCAACTTATCGGCAACCCGTTCGGTCAATTGCAGGGTCAGGAAAATTAACGGCGAACCTTTTTCATCCCATATTTTGCGGTAGGCTAAGGCCGATTTTCGGGGACGAAAAGGCAACACAAAAAAATGCAGTATTACCCACCACAAGGGTCTTGGCAGGTTGACGACGCGCGGATCCCAAAGAAACTCCTTAAGGAACCGCCTGACTGCCGATGTTGTCGGCGCGGTGGGCGAACCCAGATTCGCCAGTAGTACACCGGTTTTTTTTGCCTTCATGAGTTCGACTTCGCTCACCGCAGAATTAGGTGTGTCGGTTGATCAGATTTAAAAATTCCGAGCGGGTGCTGATCTCTTTACGGAAAATCCCGGTCATCACTGAAGTCGTCATCACCGAGTTTTGTTTTTCAACACCGCGCATCATCATGCACAAATGCTTGGCTTCAATAACCACTGCCACACCTCTGGCGCCGGTTGCAAGCTCAATAGCGTCCGCTATTTGCTTGGTCAGTTTTTCCTGAATTTGCAGGCGGCGTGCGTACATATCGATAACGCGAGCCACTTTGGACAAGCCCATCACTTTACCTTGAGGCAAATAACCCACATGACATTTGCCGATAAACGGCAGTAGATGGTGTTCGCATAAAGAATACAGTTCAATATCCTTCACAATAACCATGTCTTCGGTGTCGGCGTTAAAAATAGCGCCGTTAAGCACTTCTTCCAGCGTTTTTTCGTAGCCGTTGTTTAAAAACTTGAAAGCCTTGGCCGCGCGTTTTGGCGTATCGATCAGACCTTCGCGATTTAAATCTTCACCGACAGCTTCGATAATTTTGGCAAAATGCTGTTCCATAGTTTCAATCCCAGTTATAAAAATAGCAAGTCAGTATACACATTGAGCCTTGAGTTTTAAAGCTTACGCTCCAAGCTCACGCCCCTTGCCTACATAATCCACATGGATGTGGTGAATGCAGATATTGCACGACTGCATGGATGCAGGAGGTAGAGCAATGCAGGAGCAATTGCCGAGGAGCAAATATCTGTCCCTGTAGGCAAGCTTCCGCTCCAAGCTCATATGGCTGCAAAGAATTCGGTTTGTTCAAAAAGCTTAAAAAATAACCACGAAGACACGAAGGGCACGAAGAAAAGCAAAGACAAAAACTTCGTGTTCTTCGTGTCTTCGAGGTAAAAACTTTTTTACCTCATTTTGGAAAATACCTTCATAGCACCTGACGCTTGTTACCTACATCTGACCTCCACGGATGGAGGAAATGCAGAATGATTGCCGGGAGCAATCACTGCCCTGTAGGCAAAGCATTCAAAATCACATTGATGTCCGCGCCGGATTTACACACATTTTCGCTAAGATGCCGTCGCCAGCCTCTGGCTCCCGGTTCGCCATGAAAAAGGCCTAAAATATGCCGGGATATACTATTTAAGCGAACTCCATCTTTAAGCTCAAGCTGTTCCCGGATATAGGGGATTAACAAATCCATAATCATTTCCCGTGATCTGGGCTCTGTGGACTCGCCATAAAAGCGCCGGTCCACCTCGGCCAGTAAATAAGGGTTGTGGTAAGCCTCCCGGCCAACCATGACGCCGTCGACATGGGTCAGAACAGCTTCGGCCTGATCCAATGTGATGATGCCGCCGTTCAGGATGATTTCCAGTTGCGGAAAATCCTGTTTTATTTGGTAGACCACATCGTAGCGCAGCGGTGGAACATCTCGGTTTTGCTTGGGCGACAAGCCGCTTAACCACGCTTTTCTGGCGTGGATAATAAAAGTTTCGCAACCGGCATCGGCAACTGTCGATATAAAATGCACCAGCTCTTCGTAAGAATCGCGTTCATCAATGCCGATTCTCGATTTGACAGTAACCGGGATCGAAACTGCCTGACTCATGGCGGCAACGCACTCGGCGACCAGTTCGGGTTCAGCCATCAGGCAAGCGCCAAAACGGCCATTTTGAACCCGGTCGCTGGGACAACCGACGTTTAAATTCACCTCATCATAGCCATAATCTTCAACCATCTTGGCGCAAATGGCTAATTCCCGTGGATTGCTGCCGCCCAATTGGAACGCAACCGGGTTCTCGGCTGCGCTGAATTGCAGAAACCGGTGGTGGTCGCCATGAATCAACGCGCCGGTAGTGACCATTTCGGTATACAAAAGCGCATGTTGTGAAATCAGCCGGTGAAAATAACGACAGTGTCTATCAGTCCAGTCCAGCATCGGGGCAACGCAGAATTTTCTGCCGGGATGAAGATTTTTATTTTGCTTACTTATCAATTTCTTATCGGATAGTTGAGTGGGTTAGGTTACGGATTGGCGATGGGAGCGCGGGTATTATGCGACTCATGCCGAAGAATATTATAACGGGAGCCCATTCATAAACAGAAATTAGGCGGACGGTCGAAGCCCAAGTTGTCAGGTTTCACCCTACTATCAAGTACGGATCCATGTAAAATAAGCCAACATTTTAATAAGGAACTTCTTTTGAACACACAAACTTTCTGCCTTTGCGGATCGGGCATTGAATACGCTCAATGCTGCGGCCCATTTCATTCCGGCGAAAAAAAGCCCGTAACTGCCGAAGCTTTGATGCGTTCGCGCTTTACTGCTTATGCTTTGCATAATGCCTGTTATTTGCAAGATACCTGGGATGCCACGGTGCGGCCTGAATTGATCGATTTCTCCAAGGAAAAAGTCGATTGGCAGCGCTTGGAAATCGGCAACACTAAAAAAGGCGGGGCTAAGGATGCTAAAGGCGTGGTGGAGTTTAAGGCGTACTATTTGGAGGATGGCGAAGAGTACGTCATGACGGAGATCAGCCAATTTATTAAACGCGCGGGCGGCTGGTTTTATCTGGATGGGCTGGTTAAGTCGATCGGCAAGGTAGGTTTACAGACTAATCTGGGCAAGAATGCCCCGTGTTCCTGCGGTAGCGGCAAGAAGTTTAAACGGTGTTGCGGCGTCGAGTGAGGCGAGGCGAAAAGGGCGACCGATTGGGCGGCCGCCCTGGGTTGTTCTGATCAGGCTAAACCAGCGTTATTTTTCGTCTTTTGTCGGTTCTTCCGATTCCCCGATCAGCGCGGACAAACAGTCCATCTGGCTTTCGGTATAGTTGGAATGTGCTTCTGCAAGCTCTTGCGCCGAGCCGAAATCGGTGCGTAATTCTTCAAGGGTCTTTTTAGGATCTTTAGACGAGGACAGCGTCAACATTTTTGTGTAGTTACGGTAAGCGGTCAAGCGCTTGGGGTCGAGAGCAAAAATGCCGGGCATGTTGTTCGAGGTCGTATCAACGACGCATTTAGCCATGCGTTCGGGAGATAATTTGTAATCCTTAATGTCTTTTTCCAGTTGCATTTGCTCCAATACAGTCTCTTCATATTGTTTTCTATCTGCGCAACCGGAGAGTAATAATGCAGACAGGGAAATGAGCAGTAGTTTTTTCATGTGAGTGTTACCGTAATTAAATTGAAAATGCGCCGTGCGGCATTATACATCAGGCGCAAGGCGAAAGACTAAAGGCAAAGGGAGGCGCTCTTCTTTTCGCCTTTAGTCTTTCGCCCTTCGCCTGAAATTAACCCATCTCCTTCATTGCCTGCGTTATCCAGGCCTCCGCTTCGGCATTGATGTCGGCGGCTTTGCGTCCCTTGGTCTCTATGACCGGGCCGATTTTTAACTTGATCACGCCGGGATATTTTAAAAAACTATAGCGCGGCCAGAAATCCCCGGCATTATGTGCGACCGGAATGACTGGGTAGCCGGTTTTATGCGCCAACATGGCGCCGCCGATATTAAACTTCAATACTTCCCTGGCTCCGGCGCGAGTGCCTTCAGGAAAAATCAGCACCCATAAGCCCTCATTTAAATATTTAGTGCCTTGTTCGAGCAGGGAGCGTAATGAGGCGCGTTGGTTTTTCCGGTTGATGATGATGGATTTCAGGGTGAGCAGCGACCATCCCCAAATCGGGAGATAAAGCAGTTCACGTTTTATGACCACTGAATGTGGCGGCAGAATATATCTTAACGCCAGAGTTTCCCATGCAGACTGATGATTGCTCAAAATAATGGCAGGCCGTTGCGGATCGATGGTTTCCAGTCCTTCCACTTCATAGGTGAGGCCGCAAGTAACTCTGGTTATCCAGCTGATAATAGCGCACCAGGCATGACCGATTTTCCAGCGTATTTTAAAGGTCGTTAACATGCCTAGAATAAGTAATATTCCGACGATGGTAGCGGTAGAAAAAATGCCTAAAAATAACAAGGCCGAGCCTATATAGTTTTTAGGTCTGGGATCTTGATGTGAGGTGTTTTGCTGCGTCATATAAGTTCTCAAAAACAGGAATATCGAGATTAGGATTTTCAGTTAGGGTTTTTCGGCCTTTACCGGTTTTGACTAATATCGGGCTTGCACCGACCGCCTGCGCTGCCTGGAGGTCGCGGAGCGAATCGCCGATAAAAGCTATACCGCTCAGGTTGACATGGTGGTCGCCTGCAAAGGCTTCAAGCAATCCCGGTTTGGGTTTGCGGCAGTTGCAGTCGTCGTCGGGACCATGCGGACAAAAATAGATAGCGTCGATTTTTCCGCCTTTTTCTGCGGCCATGCGTTGCATTTTTGCATGGATTTTTTCCAGCGTGACGGCATCGAGTAAGCCGCGGGCCAGACCGGATTGATTGGTGATCACGACGACTTTATAGCCATACTTGTTGAACAGGGCGATGGCCTCAAGACTGCCTTCAATCGGCAGCCATTGTTCTGGGGATTTTATGAATTCATCCGAATCGTGGTTAATGACGCCATCACGATCCAGCAATACGTAGCGGTTTTCGGGCATGGATTATAGTGCGTTCCCGTGCCGCTGGCGCGGCACTGACTGCGTTCCCACGCTGGAGCGTGGGAACGATGAACCCTGTGGCATGTTCATTTACGATTGCAATTTGGAAATATCGGCGCAGGTCAAAAACTGCTCGGACAATAGGTTAAGCAATGCCAGCCGGTTGGCGCGCAAGTCAAGATCGTCGGTCATCACCATCACATGATCGAAAAACGCATCGACGTCATTGCGTAATCCCGCCAAACGGTTAAGCGTTGCTTGATAATTGCGCTGCGCCAGTAACGGTTGAATGTCATCGGCAGATTGCAGCGCCGCTTGCAACAGCTGCTTTTCTTGCGGCTCCAGCAATGCGCCGACGCTGGCGGCCGGTTGGGACTCCGATTTTTTCAGGATATTGCGGATGCGTTTATTCGCCGCCGCCAGACTTTCGGCTTCGGGCAGTTGCCTGAAGGCTTTAACCGCCTGCAAACGCTGCATAAAATCCAGCGGTTCGGCCGGAGTTACGGTAATGACGGCATCGAATTCATTGGCGGTGTAGCCCTGATCAAGACAATAACCTTTCAAGCGGTCGAAAATAAAATCGATAACCCGGTCGGATGTTCCCGATTGATCGGAAGTTGTTTTAATCTGAGCGCCGGCGAATTCCGTCAGCTCGATGATATTGATGTTGAGTTTATTCTCTATGATGGTTCGGAGAATGCCTAATGCAGCCCGGCGCAATGCATAAGGGTCTTTGTCGCCGGTAGGGATCAGGCCGACGGCAAAAATACCGACCAGGGTGTCTATTTTTTCCGCGATAGCAAGGACTTGCCCCGTTGTGCTGCCGGCAGTCGGGCTACCGGATTGTTTGGGAAAATACTGTTCCTCAATCGCCAGTGCGACTTCTTCCGGTTCGTTGTCCGCCAGCGCATAGTAGCGGCCCATAATGCCTTGCAGGTTGCCGAATTCGCCGACCATTTCGGTCATCAGGTCGGTTTTGGCTAATAACGCGGCGCGTTCGGCCAGTTCAACATTGGCGTTCAGGTGTCCGGCAATAAATTTCGCGAGATTTTGCACCCGTTTGGTTTTGGCGAAAACCGTGCCCAGATTTTCCTGAAAAACCACGCTAGACAGGCTTTCCACGCGATCTTCCAACGTTTTTTTCCGATCCTGATTCCAGAAAAACTCCGCGTCGGAAAGACGCGGGGTTACCACGCGCTCATTACCCTGTTGGATGGACTTGGGGTTGCTGCTTTCGATATTGCTGAAAGTGATGAAGTTCGCCAGCAAACCGCCGTCGGCATTTTTAACCGGAAAGTATTTCTGGTTGGTTTGCATCGTGGTGATCAACACTTCCGGCGGCAGCTCCAGGAAACGCGGGTCGAAAGTTCCGGTAATCGGCACCGGCCATTCGTTTAACGCGGCAATCTCTTCCAGTAAATCGTCTTCGATATGCGCAAAGCCATTGACTGCTGCTGCGGCTTTTTGCGCCGCGTCACGGATCAGCGTTTTTCTTTGTTCAAGATCGGCGATGACGCGGCCTTGTTTATATAACACATCAGCGTAGTCTTCCGGCTTGGTCAGGGTAATTTTTTGCGGTGCGTGGAAGCGGTGACCTTGTGTAGTCGCACCGGTTTTGAGACCCAGAATTTCCGTATCAATGACACTATCGCCGTAAAGCAAAACAGCCCAGTGTACCGGCCTGACGAACTCGGTAGTGAAACTGCCCCAGCGCATGCGCTTGGCAATCGGCAATCCGGCGATGCTTTGACGGATAATGTCGGGAATCAGGTTTTCAGTCGCTTGCCCTTTGACGGCTTGGGTAAAACTGAGCCATTCGCCCTTGTCGGTTTTCAATCGTTCCAGTTGATCGAAACGGGTGCCGCAGCTGACCGCAAAACCCAATGCCGCTTTGCTGGGTGTGCCGTCCGGCGCAAATGCCGCTTGCAGGGCAGGGCCGCGTTTTTCTACGGTTTTATCGGGCTGTGCGCTAGCCAGATTTTCGATAAAAACTGCCAGACGTCTGGGTGTCGCGTAAGCCTTGCTGCCGGTAAAGGTTAACTCGGCGGCGTTAAGCCCCTGGATGATGTTATTCAATAAGGCATTGCTCAGTTTAAGCAAGGTCTTGGGCGGCAGTTCTTCTGAACCTAATTCGAAAAGTAAGTGTTGTGCGGTCACGATAGGTTGCCTTTATTAATTAATATTGTTTCGTCTGCATTGTAGGGATTATTAATTAAATAATCTGTCCATTCAAATAACAGTGTTATACCTTGGGCGTTATTTTCCTTTAATGCTCTAAATAAAGATTTAAATCTATAATCATTTTTGCTAGTGGATACTTTGGTTATTCTCATGAGCTCTTTAAAATCGCTATGAAGTCCGTAACTTTCCATTGATAGACCAATCTGTTGACATTCAAAAATAATCCATTTTTCAAGTGGTGGATGAAGTATGAGGTAATGGTATTTTGATTTATGCTTGTATAGCTCTATATTGCATTCGGTTATTTTTACAAAGTCTTTTAAATACGTCACCGGTGCTTTATCTTTATCCAAAATGCCGACAGCAAAACTATCGTTAAATCTTTCTCGCATGATTTTTGTTACTGTATGACAACCTTTTTGATGATTGTAGCCTTTGTTTGTCGGTAATAGTGATTCCATTAAATTAGTATCGAGATAACATTCTGGAATAATATGATTATCCATGTGTCGTGAATCGCTCATAATTAAAAAAAACATCTATACCATATTCATACACTTCGTTGACTTCATCATCAGATAAACGATTAATAACCGTTTGTCCCTCTTTAAAATCAGCGATAAAAATAGCGACATCATCACGCTTATATTCCAAAAAGTCATTGAGTACATAAGGGCTGTGCGTGGCGATAAAAAACTGATTGGTTGTTGAGTTAATAGCTTCTTGAGTGAAATAAGCAATATAAGGCGGAAAACAATGCGCTTCAGGTTCTTCAAATAATAGAATCGAATCTTCATTAGAAACAATGGCGGCTTTAAAAAATATCAATCTTTGTAGTGTGTCGGCTATAGAATTGTAAGGAAGTGAAAATACAAGGCCATCTTTAATTTCTTTCTGTATTCTTAACTCGCGGTTTCCAGTATCAATAACCAACTTCAAACCATATTCATAAAAAATATCGCGCAGTTCTTTTTGTAATTGTTTATATTGTGGAATAACATTAAGTAAATTTATGCCAAATGGCGGTATAAGATACGGTATATTTAAATTTTCCAAAGCTGGGTTATGAATAAATTTGTACTGTTTAATATCGTATAGTCCGCCTAGTTCAACAATATCAATATTTAATTTGCTATTTACGGTTAATTTAGAATATTTACCATCACTAAAAAGCAATGTGATTAATAGATTCTCATAGTCAATTACATATGAGCCAAAGAGATCTCTCTGCTTTGAAGCTTGATAATCAATTATACAGCTAGGGGTATGGCTGCCACGGTCATTATTATTCATTTCAATAACAATAGGCTGACTGGTATCGCCATCAAAAAACAACTCCCGAATATTATTGAATCTGATGAATTGTGTCAGCTTTTTATTTTTGTTAAGTCGGCTATAGCCGACACCGAACAAACCAATCGCCTCAAGAATATTCGATTTTCCAACATTCGGCTTTCCAATTAGCAAATTAATCCGCTTGCAATCGCTTAAAGTCACATCCTTAAGTGATTTGAAATTGGTAATATGTACCGAATTGAAAAATGTGGACATGAATTACTCTACTTGATTATTACACATCGGAAACCCCAGTGATTCCCGGCGTTGGTAATAGGCTTCGGCAACCGATTTGGCCAAATTCCTGACACGTAACAGATAGCGTTGGCGCTCGGTAACCGAAATGGCATGGCGCGCATCCAGCAGGTTAAAGGCATGTGAGGCTTTCAGCACCATTTCATAGGCCGGTAACGGCAAATTCAATTCGATCAGCTTGGTGCATTCCTGCTCGTAGGTGTTGAAACACTCGAACATGAACTCGACGTTGGCGTGTTCGAAGTTGTACGCGGACATTTCCACTTCGTTTTGATGAAACACGTCGCCGTAGGTGACCGTGCCGAATGGGCCTTTGGTCCAGACCAGATCGTAAACGCTTTTAACGCCCTGCAAGTACATGGCAATGCGCTCCAGGCCGTAAGTGATTTCGCCTGTGATCGGTCTGCATTCGAGGCCGCCGACTTGTTGGAAATAGGTGAACTGGGTCACTTCCATGCCGTTTAACCAGACTTCCCAGCCCAAGCCCCATGCGCCCAGAGTCGGCGATTCCCAATTGTCTTCGACAAAGCGCACATCGTGCTCAAGCAAATCCAGGCCTAAATGGCGTAACGAATCCAGATACAGTTCCTGAATATTGTCCGGCGACGGCTTTAAAACCACCTGAAACTGGTAGTAATGCTGGAGTCGGTTGGGGTTTTCGCCAAAGCGGCCGTCGGTCGGCCTGCGCGACGGCTGCACATAGGCCGCGTTCCAAGGCTCGGGGCCTATGGCGCGTAAAAATGTGGCGGGATGAAACGTCCCCGCGCCAACTTCCTGATCCAGCGGCTGCAATAAAATACAGCCTTGATCTGACCAGTATTTCTGTAAGGCCAGGATGAGTCCCTGGAAAGTAGATAAGTCGTTGTTTATGCTGGACACGGATTAATGCTCTTGGGCAATAAAAAGTCGGGGATTATAACTGAAAAACCGCCATGGAGCATATCGTTAGATTGGGTCGCCGCAAATTTAGACAGATGGATTCAGCAAACATTTTAGGTCGGAAAGGTGTCTGCGGGTGTTAGGAATAATCGCATTCGCCGATGTCTTCAAACCAGATTTGCGGCGATTGTTCGATAAAGCGCCGCATCAGCGCAATACAACCGGCATCGTTCATTTCAACAATGTTCACCCCGGCGTCTTTGAGCCAATCCAGGTGGCCTTCGAAGTTGACCGATTCACCGACCACTACCGTGCCGATATTGAATTGCCGGATCAAACCCGAGCAATACCAGCAGGGCGCCAATGTCGTTACCAAAACCTTGTCGCGATAGTTGGTTTGGCGACCGGCTTTACGAAAGGCGTCGGTTTCGCCGTGGATGGACGGATCGTTGTCCTGTACCCGACGGTTGCGGCCGCGTCCGAGCAGATTGCCATGAGCATCGAATAGCGCCGCGCCGACCGGTACGCCGCCTTCATCAAAACCGGCTTGCGCTTCGGCGAACGCCACAGCCAGCATGTTTGCATAGTTCATCGAGAGATCTCCATTGTGGACACGTTAGTATTGGCAGGTTATGCGCTTATTGTATCCCCAAACAGCGCGTTTAAGTGGAGTAGCGCCTGGTTCAAGCTTTGGGTCATTTTTTCATCAATTCATTTTGAGGGAAATTGTTGTTGCTATAGTATCGGACTTCAAGTAATTAGGTGGTGAGGCGGTGTCTTACATCGTTATCAGGATTTTTGATGAACGTCTGAATAGGTGTCACTTAAATGTTAGGTGACATTTTTTATAATCAAAAGGAGCATCGACATGAACGATCAAGAAAAACAACGGGCTGTAGAAATTCTTAACAAAATTATGGAGCTTGAATTGGCGGGGGTTGTTCGCTACACGCATTACTCTCTGATGGTTTACGGCTATAACCGCATTCCAATTGTTTCCTGGCTTAAGGGCAATGCTGACGAGAGTCTTGCTCATGCGCACAAAGCGGGCGAGCTGGTGACATTATTAGGTGGGCATCCTTCGCTTAAGATCGGCCCTTTATTGGAAACGGCCAAGCATGATATTGGCGATATTCTAAGAGAAAGTCTGGAGCACGAGAAAACAGCGATAGCCGCGTATTTTGAGCTGCTGAAAGCTTCCGAGGGCGTTTCAGTGCTGCTGGAGGAGTATGCGAGAGATATGATTGTAGGGGAAGAGCTGCATCTTGACGAAGTGAATAAAATGCTGCGAAAACCGGGTGATGTTCAGCCATTTGACCAGTAAGGCAGAGAACAAAAGCATCAACTGACAGTGGCTATGAGCAGGCCAATCCCCGAAGTTGCGAATACATACAAAGCGGTTACGGGAAAGAACAGTCCGATACTGCCTTTAACCGGCAAATGAAAAGCCGGGATGATGATTAGAAACAAACAAACCGCTGTGCCTAAAAGAATCACCAGACTCATGGCGATGATTTTAGGCAGCAAAATCCGGAGCGGCGTCAGCGGCGATACCGCCAGTTGTTCAATGGTGCCGCGCTCCTTTTCCCGAACGGCAGCCGCCGCGGGCAGCATCATCGACAGTATGGTGATGACAGTCAATAGCTCCGGGATCGACATAAACCAGCTGTCAATCTGGTTGGGATTGTACAGCACGCGATGACGATCCTCGATAACGGGCAGGCTATCCATCTGCCCGGCGTTCAACCCAAGCTGTTGCATTGCCAGGTCCTGGCCGAAGCCCGCGGTAATTTCCGCGGCATACGAGGTTGCCAGCGTGCCCAGCACGGTATTGCTGGTATCCACCTGTAATTGAACGGCAACTTCTTTTTTACCGGAAATTTCTCCTTCAAATCAAAATAAGGGGTCGAAAACGATAAATCAATTCACGGGAGGCGGCGCTATGATCATGATCGATGACCATCACCGATGCGTTGTGAAGATTCAGTTTTATGCCGTTGCCTGCCATATAAACGTCAGCGGTAAAAAAATAAACAATGATGGCAAACAGTACCGGATCGCCGAAAAACTGTTTCAGCTCTTTAACGGTCATGGCTATGACGCGATCCCACCATAATAGAAAACGGCTGCTATAGGGTCCGAAGTTGGTAAAGCAAAAAAGTCCCCTCTCCCCCTCGGGAGAGGGCTAGGGTGAGGGCATTTCAAATGTCGCTTTACCAGCTTCGGCTACTATATTCATTGCCCCGGCCTTTTGCGGAAATTAAGGTATCCGACAACCCGCAGAATAATAGCGTAGAGCATTAGCGCAACCACATCGAACCAAAGTTCGGCCCAGCCCAATCCTTTAAGAAAACTGCCCCATGAAATACGCAGATAATAAAGCGTCGGGAACAAATGCGCCTCAAACTGAGTTCCCCACCCCCATTGATTCAATAGGCACCAGCAGGCCCGAGTACAGCATGGCCGAAACAAAAGTAATCGCCATCGTCAGCATTACCGCTGCAACCTGGGTTCGAACCAGTAATGACACCAGCAGGCCAACACCGCGGTACAGATCACATAGATCACTGGAGCGGCATAATAAAACAGTGGATCGCCTTTGAAGGGGGTGCCGAACATGTTCATGACTATCCACCAGAGAATAAGAATGTTCGGACAGGAAAACAGCAAATAAGGCAGAAATTTACCCAGAATAAATTCGCCCCGACTAATTGTGGAGGCATAAATATTGTAAATAGAACCGTTTTCCTTTTCCCTCGCCACTCCCAGCGCAGTAAGAAACGGCGGGGTAATCATCAACACCAGCATCATCAGGCCCGATGCCATAGACCACTGACTACGCAGCGCCTGATTGTACAAATAACGCGGTTCAAGCCGGACGGGGGTCACTTGAACAAGGGCTTGTTCTTTGGAAATGCCACGCGTTCCGGCTAAATAACCGGCCAAAGAATGGCTATTAAAATTGGTGATAATCGCCGATACATAGCCACGCGATACTTGAGCGCGATAAGGGAAAACGCCATCGATAAGGCTCTGTACCGATGTCGATTGCCCGGCCGGCAGATGCTCCTGAAATCCGGGCGGGATGATAATGGCAAAGCGAATATCACTATGCGCCAACAGCGCGTCGAATTCGCGCTCGTTACGGACATCGCCTTTGTAATCGAAATAACGGGAATCAATAAACCGGTGCAAAAAATCCCGGCTTATAGCTGTCCGATCCTGATCGAGTACCGCGAACGGGATATTTTCCACGTCGAAGGAAATTCCCAAGCCCAGTACCCGAAAGATAATCAGAGGAAGCACAAAAGCCATGGCAAAAAATAGCCGGTCACCAAAATTTCACGCCATTCTTTATAGGTTACCGCCCAGACACGGGTTAAATTCATGACTGCTCCTTATTTTCCAGGGCCAGAACCCGGTAAACAAAAACATCTTCCAACGTAGGCGCATGGACAGTTAAACCAATCAGCCGAATAGCCTGTTTATTCAGTAAGGCACGGATCTGTTTTTCCACTGCCTCAATATCCAGCGTCAGCAAAGGCTATCTCATGGCGCGATCAAGTCCGGATCAATCCATCGAACTGATGGTCTTGCGGAAGCGAGTCAGCGCCAATACGAAGAAGACGCCTCCGATCGCGATCAGTGCAAGAAATTGCGGCCAGACGATGCTGAAATCCGCGCCGCGATAAAGAATGGCTTGGGCGAGCGAGACGAAATGGGTGGTCGGCGCCGCCAGCATGATGTTCTGCACCAGTTCCGGCATGCTCTCGCGTGGAGTCAGTCCGCCGGACAGCATCTCCAGCGGCAGCAGGATAACCAGCAATAACAAGCCGAGCTGCGGCATCGAGCGTGCCACGGTGCCGAGCAGAATACCCAGCGAAGTGGTGGTGAATAGGTAGAGAGTCATACTGACCACAAATAGAGGCGGCGAGCCTTGTAGCGGCACCTCAAGCAACCCCTGCACAACGATCATGAGCGATGCTGCCGCTACTAAGACCACGATCAAGCCCATGGACCAGACTTTGGATAGCATGATTTCAAAGGGTGTTAGCGGCATTACCAATAGGTGCTCGATGGTGCCGTGTTCGCGTTCGCGGATCAACGCCGCGCCGGTGAGGACAATGGACAGTGCGGTAATACTGTTGACCAGCTCTATCACAGCACCGAACCAGACCGTGTTCAGGTTTGGATTGAACAGCGCCCGTGTTTCCAATTCGACTGGCAAAGTCGTAAGTGTGCGATGGCCCTGAACGAAGGTTGACACTTCACCATTGACGATGGTCTGTACATAATTGTTGCCGATGAAGGCTTGTGCGATGCGGGTGGCATCGACATTGAGCTGAATCGCCGGTTGTCTTCCGGCCAACAGGTCACGTTGAAAATTGGGTGGAATATCCAGCACGAAGGTATAGAGCCCCCTATCCATGCCGGGGTCGGCGACATATTGATCGATGATGTCCGGCGCCAGAAAATGCGGCGGATAAAAGGCGTTGGCAATACGTTCCGATAATGGCGAGCGGTCTTCATCGACGATGGCGATAGGCGCTTTATTCAGCGATTGCGGCATGCCATTGGCGATCACATAGATCTGGGCGCTAAACATGAAGCCGATAATGACCAGCATCAGCGTATCGCGTCCCAGGCTGCGGATTTCCTTGATGCCGAGATGAAAAATGTTGAGCAGGGTATGCATGGCTAACGCGCCTGTTTGTCGAGCAGCGAAACGCCCAAGCCGACGACCACCAGAATCGACAAGGCCAGCGGCAGCAGGTAGGGACTCAGCTCAGCGAAACCCAGCGCCTTGGAGAAGGTGCCGCGACAAATGGTCATGAAGTAGCTGCCGGGAAAAATAGTGCCCACTAGACGGGCGCCATCCTCCAGCGACGAGACCGGATCGATCATGCCGGCAAAACGAATGGACGGAATAAAAGAGAACAGGAAGGTGGCGAAGATGGCGGCCACCTGGCTGCGAGTGAAAACCGATACCAGCAAACCGAAGCCGGTGGCGAAGGTCACATACAGCAGCGCGGCCACGGTCAAAAATAGAAAATCGCCTTTGTGCGGCACGCCGAAAACCCACACCGCCATTGCGCATAACAGAAAGAAGTTGACCATACCCATCGCGATATAGGGCAGTTGTTTGCCGATCAGAAATTCAAGCTTGGTGACTGGGGTGACATACAGATTCAAGATGGAGCCGAGTTCCTTTTCCCGCACCACGCTGAGCGCACTGAGCATGGCCGGGATTAGCATCAGCAACAGCGGAATCACCGACGGCACCATGGCCGGCAGGCTTTTGACGTCGGGGTTGTAACGAAAGCGCGTCTCGATGCTCATTGACGCGGCCGGCAGCGGGGTCGTTGCGTGGCGGCGCGTCTGTTCCTGCAGCCAGGTCTGGTGCATGGCCTGCACGTAACCGAGGATGTTTTCGGCGCGGGTCGGCATTGCGCCGTCGATCCAGGCGCCGATTTTGACTTGTTCGCCGCGTTGCAGATCGCGTGCGAAGTTCGGTGGAATCTCCAGAGCCAGGCTGAGTTCGCCGCTGCGCATGCGGCGGTCGAGCTGCTCGTAATCGGTGATGGGCGGCTGGGCGATAAAGTAGCGCGAACCGCCGAGATCGAGTACGTAGTTGCTGCTGAGCGTGGTCTGGTCACGATCGAGCACGGCAAAACTCAGATTCTCGACGTCCATGGTGATGCCGTAACCGAAAGTCAGCATCAGGAATAGGGTGCCGAACAGGGCGATGGAGGTGCGGACGGGATCTCGACGCAACTCGATGGCTTCGCGCGCACTGATGCTAAACAAGCGCAGCCAGCTGAAACGGGCGCTACCGACATGTTCATAGTCCGGAGCCGATGATCGAATGACGGGGCTTGGCTGGAGTATCGGCGCATCGTCCGCCGACGTATCGTCGACACCGCCCGCTTCTTTCAGATAATCGATGAAGGCTTGTTCCAGAGTCGCGTGGCCGCTGCTTTTTACCAGCTTGGCCGGCGCATCGCTGGCTAGGATTTTGCCGGCGTGCATCAGCGAGATACGGTCGCAGCGTTCGGCTTCGTTCATAAAGTGAGTGGAGATGAACACCGTGACCCGGTCGCGGCGGGCGAGGTCGACGATCAATTCCCAGAACCGGTCCCGCGCCACCGGATCGACGCCGGAGGTCGGCTCGTCGAGTATCAACAAATCCGGGCTGTGGATCACCGCTACCGCCAGCGACAGGCGCTGGCGCATCCCCAACGGCAAGTCGTCGGGCAGACTGTCCAGCGCCGTGTCGAGCATAAAGCGCTGCGCCATGTCGGCGATACGGCCGGGAATTTCGGCATCGGGCAGATGGAACAGCCGGGCGTGTAGCGCCAAATTTTGCCGAACGGTTAGCTCGGCGTACAGCGAAAACGCTTGCGACATATAACCGACCCGCTTGCGCGTGGCCATATTACCGGCATCGACGATCCGACCGAACAGCCGGGCATCGCCTTCGCTCGGTGACAACAGTCCGGTGAGCATTTTCATGGTGGTCGATTTGCCGCAGCCGTTGGAGCCGAGAAAACCGAAGATTTCACCACGTTCGATACGCAGGCTGACCTTGTCGACGGCCACGAAATCGCCGAAACGCATGGTCAGATCGTGCGCCTCGATGACGATTTCCGAGTCATTACCGGTGTCGCGTGCTGGGATAACGATCGTTTTGTGACCCTGGCGTTTTTCCTCCGGCAGCAGACCGATAAAAGCGGCTTCCAGACTGTCGGTGCCAGTCTGCGTCCGCAATTCGGATGCTGTGCCGGTCGCCAGTATCTTGCCGGCGTCCATCGCCGCCAGCCAGTCGAAGCGCTCCGCCTCGTCCATGTAGGCGGTGGAAACCAGCACGCTCATGCCAGTATGGCGTGTACGCAGACGATTGATCAACTCCCAGAACTGGGCGCGCGACAACGGATCGACGCCGGTGGTCGGTTCGTCCAGCACCAACAGGTCGGGGTCGTGGATCAGCGCACAACATAGGGCGAGTTTCTGTTTCATGCCGCCCGACAGTTTGCCTGCCGGGCGGTCGCGGAACGATGCCAAGCCGGTGCTAGTCAGCAATTCGTCGATGCGTTGATGGCGCTCGGCTTGCTGGTGACCGAACAAACGGCCAAAGAAATCGACATTCTCGAACACCGACAGCGTCAGATAAAGATTCTTGCCCAATCCTTGCGGCATGTAAGCGATGCGCGGACATACGGCACGGCGATGGGCTGCGTCAGCGATGTCGCCGCCCAGCACATCGATACGCCCTTGCTGCATTTTCCGTGCGCCGGTGAGCAGCGACATCAGGCTGGACTTGCCGACGCCGTCGGGGCCGATCAGACCGACCATGCGGTTGGCGGGAATCGCCAGGCTGACGTTATCGAGGGCGAGGTTGTCGCGATAGCGCAGGCTGACGCCTTCGATGCTGACCACTGGCGTGATAGCGTCGGTATTCATTCAGGTAGCTTGACCGCGAGTTCGGTGGGCCATTCGACGGCCGGATCGAGTTTGACATAGGCCTTGCCGGGCAGGCCGGTCTTGACCTGATCGAGATGCTGTTTCAGCAAAGCGGGATCGATTCTCGCCCGCACCCGGAACATGAGTTTGAGGCGTTCGCTCTCGGTCTCCACCGTTTTGGGCGTGAACTGGGCGACGCTGGCGACGAAGCTGGCTTTGGCCGGAATCACGTAGTTGGGCAGCGCGTCAAGTACCAGACGGATATCGCTGCCGAGTGCGACCTTGCCGGCGGCGGCCGTGGGCAAAAAGAAGGTCATGTAGACGTCGGACAAATCCACCGTGTTCAGTACCCGGCCGCCGGCGGCCAGCACTTCGCCGGGTTCGGCGATGCGGTATTGCACGCGCACGTCGCGCGGCGCTTTCAGTTCGCTGTCGTCGATGTCCGCCTGCAGGCGAGCGACGGTAGCTTTGACCGCCTCGATCTGCGCTTGCGCCTGCACTATCTGGGATTTCGCCGCCTCGATACCCGCCCGTGCCGCTGCAACTTGGGCTTGCGCAGCGCTGATCATGGCCTGAATGCCCAGCACCCGGGCGTGATTGTCGTCGACTTCCTGCTCGGGGAGGGCGCCTTCGCCAACCAGTCGTTGCGAGCGTCTCAAGCGTTTTTGGGCGGCATCGAGTTCGGCGCGGTGCTGAGCGACCACGGCCAGTGCGGCGTTGTGTTCGCTTTCACGTTGAGTGACGACAGATTGGGTGGTTTGCAAGGCGCTCTCGGCGTGACGCACCTGAGCCAGCGCTTCCGTCCGCTGGGCTTGCAGCGCTTGCGTGTCCATGCGTGCCAGCACCGCACCCGCTTGAACAAAGTCGCCTTCCCGTGCCAGGACTTCGGCAATACGGCCGGGAATCTTGGTGGCAATATTTATATCAGTGGCTTCGATGCGGCCATTAGCACTGACAATGCTTTCCGGCAAGCCGTCAGGGCGCAGAACCCACCACAGGATAAGTGCCGAGACAACGACGATAAGCCCAACCAGCATCAAAGTCGATTGCTGCGGTCTGTTCATGAGTCTTTCTCCTTGGGTTTAGGGTTGAACTGCGGCGACGTGGCATTGGCGCCGCCTCCCAATGACTTATACAGGGCAATCAAATTGATGGCGGTCGCTGCTTGCGAGTTGGCCAACTCGCTTTCCACGACATAGAGTGCGCGCTGGGCATCCAGCACGTCAAGAAAGGAGCTGACGCCTTCCTGATAGCGCAGTTGCGACAAGCGCACCGATTCTTGCTGGTCGGCGACGGAGCGTGCCAGCAGCTGGCGGCGGATTTCTTCCTTGAGATAGCGCGTCAAAGCCGTCTCGGTTTCCTGAAGCGCTTCCAGCACACCTTTTTGGTAGGCCAGATAGGCTTCCTGTTGCCGGGCCTCAGTGAGGTCGATACCGGCCTGAATGCGGCCGAAATTGAGCAAGGGCTGTAGCAGGCTGGCGGCAGTACCGTAGGAAAACGCCGCCGATTTGAATAAGGATTCGATGTCGGTATTGCGCAAACCCAGAAAGGCCGACAGCGATATTTTCGGAAACAGTTCGGCAATCGCCGAGCCCTGCATAGCAGTGGCGGCGGCAAGTCGGCGTTCGGCAATACGCAGATCCGGGCGGTTACGCAGGGTTTCGACAGGCGAAGTCAGTATTGCCTGTCCCGGCATCACCGGGATGGCGGCAGCTTGGCTCAGTTCACGAGCCAGTGCGCCGGGCTGTTGCCCGACCAGCACCTCCAATTGGCGTAAAGCGGCAATCTGTCTGGCTTCCAGAGCCGGAATCTGGGCTTCGGTGGTCTCACCTTGCGCTCTGGCTCGCACTACATCGTGGCGGGTGCCGACGCCTTCTTTGAACAGTTTTTCGGTCAGACCTAGCGACCCATGCATAGCGTCCAAATTAGCATGGGTAATTTTCAACAGGTTCTGCAGATTGCGGTATTCGATATAACTGCGCGCCAGCTCGGCTGTCAGTATCACCAGAGACTGCTGATAGTGCTCGCCTGCACCCTCCAGATCCGCAGAGGCGGCCTCCAGTCGACGTTGTTGACGACCGAATAAATCAATTTCCCACAGCGCATCGAAACCCAGTTCGAACAGGTTGAACTTGATGCCCGGCGCGAAGCCGGGAAAAGGGTTGCTTTGGCGCTGTGCTCCGGTCGCTACGTTGACGGTCGGAAACAGTTCGGCGCGGGTGCCGCGCCGTTCGGCGCGAGCCTGGTCGATACGCGCCAGCGCGATTTTGACATCCAGGTTATCCGCCAGTGCCACTACCATCAGGTGGTCAAGCGTGGCATCGCCAAAGCTTTTCCACCAGTTTTTCAAGGATTCCGGGCTGGTCGATCCTTCGGCAGGGCTGGTGACAGTTTTCAAGCCCGTCTCCGGTGCTTGTCCAGCCTGCCAATGGTTCGCGACTTGAGGTTCGACTTTTTGGTAATCCGGCCCCATCGTGCAACCGGTCAAGCCACAGGCAATTAGGGCTGTCAATTTAAGTCGGGGCAAGTTCGGAGTACAGGCTTCGCCTGTTTGCAAGCGAAGCTTATTAACACTGTACCGTCTTAAGCTGGTAGCCGCAATTAGCAACCCGTAGGATTTATGCAGCATAATTGTGCCCTTTTAAAAATAAAGAAACCGCAGCGTCGATCAGGCGCTGTTTTGCCCTGTCGTCAAGACCTGCCTGCAAACCCAGCAGACAGCGGAAATGTTGATCGCCTTTTAGCATATTTAAGAACAATCGACTCGAGGTCTCAATATCGTCTATAGGTAGGACGCCGCTCGTATTCAGCTCGGCAAGATACGCCGACAATTGCCCAAGCACCGGCTCGGGACCGGCACGGTAGATCAGTTCGCCTAGTTCCGGAAATTGTTGCTGCTCGGCGATGATTAGCCGGTAAAGTTGCAAGGCTTCTTCGGCATAAATCAGATCGACGAATGCGCCGGCGATGGCCCGCAAGCCCGCCGCCGGATTACCGATATCAGTGCGCACCTCGGCAAGCGTGCTTAACAAGGCTTCGCACTGCTCGGCGATGACCGCAGCGAACAATTCCTGCTTGCCTTTGAAATGGTGGTAAAGCGTCGGTTTTGATACCGGTGCGGCTATGGCAATAGCTTCCACGCTGGCGCCGCTGTAGCCGTTAGCCAGGAAGGCCCGCTTGGCGGCATCGAGAATGGCTTGCTGTTTCGGGTTGTAAGGTTTGTTCATCGCGTTGTTGAATAAAAGTTGAATAAATTCGTTGGACTGGGATGGATTTAATGAGTAGACTAAACCACACCGTTTAGTTAAGCAATAAAAAATTATGTCACTTCAATTATCCAAAAAAAATCTGTTGATCGCTGTGATGCTCATGGTCGCCATCGCGGCGGGCATCGTTTATTGGCTGAAGGCAGTACGCCCTTTCGAGACTACTGATAACGCTTATATGAAGGCGCATATCAGCTTGATCAGTTCCAAGGAGACGGGCTATGTTAAGGAGGTTTTGTTCGTGGATAACCAGAAGGTGAAGCCGGGCGACCTGCTGGTCGTGATCGACGATCATGACTTTAAGGCCAGTGTCGTCCAGGCGGAAGCCCAGATGCTGATGGAAACAACCCACATCCAGACCCTGGAAGCCAACAAGCTCACCCAAAACGCCAAGATACGCGAGGAGGCGGCGAACGTTTCTGCCGCCGTGGCCGATGTGGAACGCGCCGCCAAGGATTTGAAGCGTTACGGCAATCTTGCCCGGGAGGGGGCTATTTCCGCGCAATCTCGTGATAGCGCCCAGTCTACTTACACCCAGGCATCAGCCCATCGGGACAAATTCAGTTCGGCAGGACAGGGAGCGAAAAGCGAATTGGCCGCTCTGGATGCGCAGATCGAGGAAAACCGCGCCCGGGTCAAAGCTGCCGAGGCATCGCTGGAACTGGCTCGCATCAATCTGGCGAACACCCGTATCGTAGCGCCCATGGCTGGTGTTATCGGCAATCGTAGCGTGCAGGTCGGACAATTGACTAAACCCGGCAGTGCGCTCGGTTTTCTGATTCCGGACGACAGCCTCTTCGTGGAAGCGAACTTTAAGGAAACCCAGATCGCCCGGATGCAGCCGGGGCAAGCGGTGGAGATTCACGTTGATGCTTACCCCGATGAGGTTTTCGAAGGCTCGCTGGACAGTTTCGCACCCGCATCAGGTTCGGAATTCAGTCTGTTGCCGCCGGAAAACGCCACCGGCAACTTCACCAAGATCGTGCGCCGTGTGCAGGTGAAGATTCTGTTCCGCCCCGGCACCGATTTGAGTCGCCTGAGACCGGGTCTGTCCACAGAGGTTAAGGTTCGGGTAAGGTAGCGCAACATGATCAAGACCACTGAGGCTATAGCCGCCGAAGACGCGCCGGAGAGTCATGGCGGTGCGAGTGAAAAACCGCTCACTCCGCAACAATGGATCGGCTTTTTCGGCATGGTGTTCGGTATTTTTATGGCGATCCTGGACATCCAGATCGTCGCCAGCTCCATGCAACAGATCCAGGCAGGATTGGCGGCTACCCAAGACGAGATTGCCTGGGTGCAAACCGCCTATCTGATCGCCGAAGTGGTGATCATCCCCCTGTCCGGCTGGTTGAGCCGGGCGCTGTCGACCCGTTACCTGTTCGTGCTGTCTTGCGGCGGCTTTACGCTGATGAGCCTGATGGTCGCCTTGTCCTGGAATCTGCCCTCGATGATCGTTTTTCGCGCCCTTCAGGGCTTGTTTGGCGGAGCCATGATTCCCACGGTGTTTGCGGTGATCTACACGCTGTTCCCGCCGCGTCTTCAACCGTCCATGCTCATCGTCGTCGGCCTGGTGGTGACCGTTGCACCCACGGCAGGACCGGTGCTGGGCGGCTATCTTACCGAAGCGCTATCCTGGAAAGCGCTGTTTCTGATCAATCTGTTGCCGGGATTTTTGGTCTGTCTGAGCACTTGGCTGTTCGTGCGGGTTGATGAGCCGGACTGGAAATTACTCGAAAAAATCGATTTTCTCGGCATCGTCTACATCATCGTCTTTCTCGGCAGTATGCAATTTGTACTGGAAGAAGGGGTACGGAAGGAATGGTTTGATAGCCGCGAGATCGTGTTTTTTAGCGTGGTTGCCACCACCGCCGGCATTGCTATGTTCTATCGCGAACTGACCATCGAGCACCCGATTGTCGATCTCTGGGCATTCCGCAATCGCAACTTCGCTGTGGGCTGTGTGTTTAGCTTCATCCTCGGCATTGGTCTGTATACCACTATTTATCTGATGCCGGTGTATCTGGCCAGCGTCAAAGGCCTTAATAGCTTGCAGATTGGCCAATATGTGATGGTTACAGGACTGTTTCAGCTGCTGTCGGCCTTCGTCGCAGGTCCGCTCGCTAAAGTGCTGGATTCACGGCTGATGTTGGTGCTGGGCTTGTCTCTCTATGGGCTTGGTGCCTGGATGAACGGCGATCTCACTAATGAATCCGGCTACTGGGAGTTTTTCTGGCCGCAGGCGTTGCGTGGCTTCGCCCTGATGTTTGCCTTTCTGCCCATCAATTCGCTGGCCTTGGGCACTTTGCCGCCGGAGGAAGTCAAAAATGCCAGCGGACTTTACAATCTGATGCGAAACTTGGGCGGCGCCATCGGCCTTGCCGTCTCTAACACGCTGATGATTCAATTGAACAAGCAACATTATGCCGTGTTGCGTGAGTCGGTGACGCCGGGCTCTCCACAAGCGCAATCGCTACTGGCGGGCTTGCAGGAACGCATGGCCGGATTGTCGTTACCGGACAGCGAACTGGCCGCACTCAAGCAGCTTTACGGCCTGGTGATGCGAGAAGCCGAGGTGATTACCCTCAATGCGCTGTTTCATACCCTCAGCCTGGTTTTTTTCCTGGCCTTATTGCTGATGCCATTGGTCAGAAAGGTGTCGGCAGTATCCGCTGATGCTGCGGGTGGCGGTCATTGACCGAATGAAACTTCTTGTTAATTTCCTACGGAGTAATATGGAGTAATATATGGATAAATAGATTTAGCGCTCAACCTGAGCTTGTCTCGTCTGCATCACCTGCGGTGGCGAGCACGGCTTATACCGACTACCCCTTTTTTTAGCCTGAGGAAGCCACACCATGAAGCTTTATTACAGCCCCGGCGCCTGTTCGTTATCGCCCCATATCGTCCTCGAAGAGGGCGTATTCATCTATGAAACCGAGCGGGTTGATCTTGCCGGCGGCAAAACCGAAACCGGCGCCGATTACCGCACGATCAATCCCAACGGCTACGTGCCCGCCTTACTGCTCGACGACGGTCAAGTGTTAACCGAAGGCCCGGCAATTGTCCAGTATCTCGCCGACCGTGTGCCGGAAACACGTCTCGCACCGCCAGCCGGCAGCATGGAGCGCTATCGCTTGTTGGAATGGCTCAACTTCATCTCTACCGAGCTGCACAAGAGTTTCGGCGCGCTGTTCAATCCACAAGCGCCGGAAGCCTGGAAAGACCTCGTCAAGGCGCAACTGGCCCGGCGTTTCGATCATGTGAGCACTCAGCTTGATGGCAGACGCTGGCTGATGGGCGATGATTTCACCGTGGTCGATGCCTATCTTTTCACCGTGTTGGGCTGGGGCAATTACGTTGGCGTCGATCTTGCCCCATGGCCGGCGCTTATCGCCTATCAGGGCCGCGTCGCATCACGTCCTTCGGTACAGGCGGTGCTCAAGGCCGAAGGATTGGCCGAGTAACCCATCCGAGCCCATGCCGGTGCCGGCCGTCGGCAGGGGCAAGATAACCAACGCCGCCTGCATATTGCAACCAAGCGCAACTGCACACGTTCACTGAGGTTAGTGATGACAATACCAACAAAAAGCACCTTGAGCCGGATTCCAGCCGGCGTATGGGTGCTCGGCTTCGTCAGCATGTTGATGGATATTTCCTCCGAGATGATCCACAGCCTGCTGCCGATGTTCATGGTCACCACGCTCGGCGCCAGTGCCTTCGCGGTCGGCCTGATTGAAGGGCTGGCCGAATCCACGGCGCTGATCGTCAAGGTGTTCTCAGGCGCCTTGAGTGACTATCTGGGCAAGCGTAAGGGACTCGCCGTGTTTGGGTATGCCTTGGGCGCGTTGACCAAACCGTTGTTTGCTATCGCGCCCACCATCGGGATTGTGCTCACCGCTCGGCTGCTGGATCGCGTGGGCAAGGGAATTCGCGGCGCACCGCGTGATGCACTGGTGGCCGACATCGCACCACCCCATCTGCGCGGCGCAGCATTCGGGCTGCGCCAATCCCTCGACACCGTAGGCGCATTTCTCGGCCCTTTGTCGGCAGTCTGTTTAATGCTGCTGTGGGCCAATGATTTCCGGGCGGTGTTCTGGGTGGCTGTGCTTCCTGGCCTGATGGCCGTGGCGCTGCTCTTGTTCGGTGTTCATGAGCCCGAACGCCATGAGGATGGCAAGCGGTCAAATCCGATTCGCAGAGAAAACCTCAAGCGTCTTGGTGCGCCATATTGGTGGGTGGTTGGTATCGGTGCCGTGTTTACGCTGGCCCGGTTCAGTGAGGCGTTTTTGGTGTTGCGCGCGCAGCAAGGGGGTGTTCCGGTCGCACTGGTGCCTCTGGTGATGGTGGTCATGAATCTGATCTACGCGCTGTCGGCCTATCCCTTCGGCAAGCTCTCCGACCTCATGAGTCACACCAAGCTGTTGGCGCTCGGTCTGGTCGTCCTGATTGCGGCTGACTTGGTGCTTGCCACCAACGATCATTGGGGTGTTGTAATAGCCGGTGTCGCCTTATGGGGCGTTCACATGGGTATCACACAGGGCTTGCTGGCAACGATGGTGGCCGATACCGCGCCCGCCGACCTGCGCGGCACTGCCTACGGTTTCTTCAACCTGATGAGCGGGATCGCCATGCTGATCGCCAGTGGCGTCGCCGGACTGCTTTGGGATCGGTTGGGGGCGTCATTCACGTTTTATGCAGGCGCGGCGTTTTGCGTCGTTGCCCTTGCCGGCTTAGCTTGGCAACCTCGTCGTGCTGCTTCAAAAAATTAAAATAGTCAAGTAGGGTACGCATCGCGTATACGGTAAATTTGTTCTCCACCCCATCATGAGCAACCAGCAGCGCAAGAATTTTTCGTCATCTTCAGGTAATCAAAAACTAGCCGGGTATTTTGAACTAATTCGCGTATTTTTTGTGCTGCACAGACAGCACCTTTGGATTTGACGAGGCCGACGACGAAGCGGCGCAGTCGGGTGATGTTCTCGGGACCGTGTCCTGTGCGAATGCGGCAGCGGTCTTCGTTGTAGTTCCAGTCAATGGCGTAATGGCAACTATTTTCTATACTCCAATGCTCACGGTTCGTCTTAAGGACTTTTTCGGCATTAGCCTTTTCTGGCTTGCAACTGGTCACTCCGTAAACGACTTCGTGAGAGTGTTCACCGGTTTTCTTTTCAATGGACTCCCGTTCTATCATGAAGGCTTGGCCTACGTGGGGAAAACCCAGGTAACCGTTAAGCGCCGTCGTTGTCCATATTTTGCGGGTTTCGATGCGTCCGTGATCGGGCGGAGTGTGCTCGATAAAGTCAGGTTCCGGCCGATTCTCGAAGAACAGTGCAATATCCTGGCGTAACGTAGGCTGATTATTTTTGACGGTGAAGTGGTAATCGGCTTCGCGTTCGACCACATAATCAGCGAATTTGCGCTGAGTTAATAATGCGTCGACAGTGAGAGTCTCGCCCTGGATTGCAATGGCATCCAGTAGCGGGATGACCATTCCGATTTCGTTGGTTTGTTTTTGTACCTCGTTATCGCCCGCTACCGGCAGAGTACCGACCCTTCGACAAGCTCAGGACAGGCTTTTTTTGGGTGTAGCAGGCCTTGGACTGATGACCGATGGCGCTCATGATGTGGGTTTGACGGTCCTCCTTATCAATCGCGTTTTTCATGGTTTTACCGTCAATGGCAAGACTTTCGTCGTTCTGTCCGTGTGCTTTATGCCACTGTTGCAAGGCCAGATCGAGTTGCTCCGGATCCACGCGGATAAGCACATTACGAAGGATGATGGATTCACTGGGTATCTGAAAGCTGCCCTTTTCACGTAGCGGCAACAAAAACGCTGCCGGTCCTTTGGGGCCAAGCATCCCTTCGACAGAGATTCAGGACAGACTTGGCCCAGTCCCATATGGCCTTATAACCCTCCATGCCGCATAACACCGCCGCAGCGGAGATGGCCGGCACGGTGGACAATGAATGGCGCCGTCCCTGAACGCGGCGCGGATCGGGGATGGCGGTAAAGTAATCGTACAGCGATTGCATTTTTTCGGCAGACAGCATAAGTTTTGAAGTTTCGAACTGGTAAGGAGATTCGAGTATGAGTCGAGAAAGTACGGTGCGTGCGTCGGCTTGTAATAATGTGACAAACAGCATTTTGGGTGCGGTAGCAGTGGCGCTGTAACCCTGTCGCGTACGGCTATATCCTTGGGTATCGCCCAGATAAAGCCAGTTTGACGCTTTATAAGAGGGTACCTTGAAAGCGCGCAGGATTAGGATTGACGAAGGTTTCAACCAGTAAAAGGGGATGGCCAAAATGCGCCTGCCAATCGCCAGGCAGAATGAGAGGGTTTTAGACGCCGGATTAGGGTAATGCCACTCCGGCAGAATCAGGAATCGACTGTTGTTAGTCAGTAAATTGAGACGAGAGTAAGTAGTTGAGCAAAAGTTTTCTAACATTAGTGGGAGCGGCTTTAGCCGCGATTATCGCGGCTAAAGCCGCTCCCA
>JAURZV010000081.1 GCA_030653175.1 Methylobacter sp. | reverse complement strand
CCTACATGACTTATTCCGGCCTACATGACACCCAAGCGGGACGGGGTTTGTAACCCCGTCCCTAACGTTTTTGCGATGTCTGAGCTAAATGGTTGCACTTAACCAACGCAAAACATTACGGACGGTGCAACATGCCCCGTCCGGCTGTTAGGCAGTATGAAGCGGCCAATAAAAAACAAGCCATCTTGAAGCAGTATTTATAGGAGAAAACCATGCAAGCTATAGAATTCGAAACTCATCTTGAAAATGGTCTGATTCACTTGCCCGTTCCTTACCAACACTGGCAAGAAGGCAAACACGTTAAAGTCATTGTGTTAGTCGATGAAAGTGTGGACGACCGAGTAGGACAACAAAATCGGCAATCAATCAACCGTCACGCCGGAACAATCAGCCTGACCCAAGACCCTTTAGACTTTCAAAAAAACATACGAGATGAATGGGCATGAGTATCGTTTTAGATACCAACGCAGTACTCTATTTTTTAGCGGGACGTTTAGCTGAACCTCTGCCACAGGCTGATTTTTATGTGTCAGTGATTACCGAAATCGAATTATTGTCCTATCCGTTACTCAAAATGGAGGATGAAGCTGAAATCCGCTCTTTTTTAAGCGACGTAACGATTATTGATTTAACCGAAACAATTAAACAATCCGCGATTGCTTTACGTCGCCAGTACCGACTTAAATTACCCGATGCCCTGATTGTGGCAACTGCACATGATTTAAATGCAGAATTGTTTACTAATGATATTAAGCTGCTGAATATAAGCGAATTATGTATAAAATCTTTGCTGCTAAAAGCGTAAGTTCAAGAATTTCATACTATTCCCCTTTGGAGTAAAGAAAATGAAACTCAAACTCAAACATTTTATAGCGCCGCCAACAAACCCGACTGACTTACTCGGCTTTATTCAACAGCACTACCCATCTGAGAGGGAGCAATCCCTTTAAGCCATGCGTTAACTGAAGGCTCCTCGGCTTGACCTTGCGGGTTGATAAAGGTAAACGGCACAGCAACCAGCTCCATGCCTTTGTTGATCTGAACCGCGAAATGCAAATGCGGACCGGAGGAAAAACCGGTATTGCCCGAATAACCGATCAATTGCCCGGCCGCCACCGCCAAGCCCGGATAAACCTGGGCTTTCTCCAGCTCCAGGTGGGCATAAATCGCCATAGAACCATCATCGTGCAGAATTCTGATGTTGTTGGCTTCGGAGCTGTATGCCTTATTGGTGCCGCCCTTATAAAAATCATCCTCGGCTTCCAGGACTATGCCCGATCTGGCCGCATAAACCGGTGTGCCAATCGGCATGGCAATATCTACGGCATATTTGTTTTGTTCGTCGGTATGGCTAAAACTGCCGCCGAAAGCTTGGGAAATTTGAAACGCTGTATTGGGGGCTATCGGTGGCCAATAGCTTGCATTAGAGCTGTAATGCGCTAAAGGACCGCCGATGATATAGCGGTATTTAAGTGCAAGCCGCCATGATTCATGCTCATTGATACCATTTGCTTCAAAGAGTGTATCCGATTTTCCAGGTGGAATAACAAACCGCTTGGGCAGGTCGGGTGTAGCCTGGACATTGTTTCGTTCGGAAAAATCGATTTCAACTTCTACAGGGCCGGCATAATCATTGCGGATATAAAACTGCGGATGCCGCTCTTCACCCGACTGCAGTAGCCAGATCAATTGCTTGGTTGTCGCCTTAAGTTGCCTGACCTCAAGTTGTTTTTGCTCAGTTTCCGGCGGCTTGTCGGTAAAATGCAATATGCCTTGCTTGTCCTGAAATTTATAAAGTTTTTTGCCAACGGCATTAAACGAACACAGCGACAATAATATAAAAATTAATAGTGATATTTTCATGGGTTGCGCCATATGAAAAAAGAATATGCGCGGCAATACCGGCCTTTAATCTTCAGGTTGGCTGGGAAAAAAAGGGTCTGCGATCAAAATCGGGATAAACAGTGCAATCATTACCGCAATCGCAATAAACGCGGGGTTAATAATGCCTGCCAACCAATAGGCTATCGCACTCCCCCACACCATGCGCATTGGCGTGGGCATTTTAACAATTTTCAAAATAGGCTCCTTGGTAAACAGGGTCGTAGAGCTTTCCGCTTAAGGCGGGGCAAGCGGCAAGGCTTAACCAACTATCCCGTGGCGTTTTTGGTATTATGACAGTTAATTTCAATGAGCGTTCATTTACAAAAGACGATCATAAGCCGATTTTGAAAAGAAAACATGCAATATTCAAACAGTAAGTATTGGGATTTTGGCGCTCCAATTGCCGGTGTTTTACTTACTTTATCTTTTGCTCCTTTTGATTATTCCTGTTTGGGGCCGGTAGCGTTGGCGTTTTTGTTCGCCTGCTGGCAGAATAGTTCGGCTAAGCGCGCGGCCATTCGCGGCTATTTATTCGGCTTGGGCGCGTTCGGTTCAGGCGTGTCCTGGGTCTACATCAGCATGCACGATTTTGGCGGAGCCGGTGTGCTTGAGGCGAGTCTGCTGACCGGTTTGTTTTCTGCTTTTTGGGCATTGTTTCCGGCCCTGGCCGGTTATCTTTCGGTAAAAACGAATCCGGTAAATAAGGGATCGGTTCGGATCATGTTGATGCCGGTCATCTGGATACTGGTTGAATATCTTCGGGGCTATTGGGTGCTGAACGGATTTCCCTGGTTGCATATTGCCTATTCCCAATTGGAGACTCCTCTGGCCGGATACATACCGGTATCGGGCGTTTACGGCACCGGTTTCATCGTAGCATTAACGGCTTCAGTTGCTGTAGAAATTTTGTTTGGCAACAAAAGATTGTTGCTGATAACGCTGCTTGTCGTCCTATGGGGAGCGGGCGGCTTGTTGCGTAATCAAACATGGACGCATGAAATCGGGCAGCCCCTTCGCGTTTCCATGATTCAAGGCAATATAGCGCAGGACCAAAAGTGGCGGCCGGAAAATAAAATCAACACGCTTTTAAAATATAAAAAGATGACCGAAGCCCATTGGGATTCCAATGTCGTTATCTGGCCGGAAACTGCGATTCCCGCCTATCTGGATCAGGTTAAGGATGCCTTTTTAGCGCCCCTCGGTAACGACGCCAAGCTGCACAATACCGATTTAATTATCAGCGTCCCGGTGCAGGAACAATCCCCGACCAGGAACTTCAATGCCGTGATAACCCTGGGCAAGGAAGAAGGCATGTACCGTAAAACCCATTTATTGCCTTTTGGGGAATACCTGCCGCTACAGCCCTTATCGGGTTTTGTGCTGAACATGATAAATATAAGACTGGGAAATTTCACGCCGGGGGCGGTAAACCAGCCTTTGTTGAAAGCGGGCGGCTATCCATTCATAACCTTGATATGTTATGAAGACGTATTCGGTAATCTGAGTAGCCGGGGATTACCGGACGCGGCTTATCTGGTTAATGTGACCAATGACGGCTGGTTCGGCAATTCGATAGAACCTCATCAACATCTGCAAATGGCACGAATGCGGGCAATGGAAACCGGGCGCTTTTTGTTGCGGGCGACAAACACGGGCATGACGGCTGTTGTTTCGCCAAAAGGCGAAATCATCAATCAGGCTCCGTTGTTTCAGGAAACGGCGCTTACCGGAACCATAACCCCGATGGGCGGCATGACGCCTTATGCGAGATGGGGCGACAAGCCGGTTATTTGGGTAATGGTTATTTTGTTTTTAGGTTTGATGGGGTACGGCAGGTTTTTACGGATAGCATTTTTGCAGGAAGGGCGGTCAGTCATGCGGTAGGGCGTGCCGCGCGCGCCAAAAGATAGCAAGATTATTCAAGTATCAAAAAAGGCGCGCATGGCACGCCCTACCTCATGGTCGTGGTGTTATGTTTTTAAGTTGAATTACTGCCTTAAATCCTTAACAACCCGCACCACTTCCTGATCACCTGCGATGCTTTCGATGCTGAAACCCAGCTTGGTCACCAATGACAACATCGGCTTGTTAACAGCCAGTACTTCACCTTCAAAGAATGACATGCCTTTGGCTTTGGCTGTTTGCAACAAGGTTTTCATCAGCCGGGTGCCTATACCCATGCATTGGCAATCGTCTGCAACGACCAGCGCAAACTCCACCGAATGACCGTCCGGGTTGACCATATAGCGGCCTACACCCAATTCATTCGGCATGTTTTCATCGTCGGTTACCGCAACAAAAGCCATTTCGCGGTCATAATCGATTTGGGTGAAGCGCACGATCATTTCCGGCGTCAATTCCTGCAAAGCCTGCATAAAACGGAAATATTTAGTGCGCTCGGATAGCCGATGCACAAAATCTTTTTCCATACCCGCATCTTCAGGGCGAATAGGTCTGATCGTAATATTGGCGCCGTTCGATAATTGATGATGCTGGATTAATTGATGGGGATAAGGATGGATCGCCATGTGCGAATAAGGGGAAAGCTGGTGCGATGTTTCCGCTTTAATGCGCGCGTCAACCGCCATGACGCCGTGCTCATCAACGATCAGCGGATTAATATCCAGCTCCAAAATCTCCGGCAGTTCGCTGACCATGGTTGATACATTAAGCAGCACATCCACCAGGGCTTGTTTATTGGCAAAGGGTAATTGGCGGAACGCCTCCAGGTATCTGGCCGCCTTGGTTTTGGCAATCATTTGCTCAACCATATACGCATTCAGCGGCGGCAAGGCGACGGCATTATCCTGCAAAATTTCCACCATCGTGCCGCCCAAACCAACGCTGATCGCAGGGCCGAATACAGGGTCCCTGACCACACCAATCATCAGTTCACGGCCGCTGTGAGAACGGAACATCGGCTCAACAGTCATGCCGACTTCGGTAATTTCGGGATATTTTTGCTTAATCGCAGCTTCCATTTCCATGTAATGGTGCGAAATTTCCTGAACGCTGTTGATATTAAGCCGCACGCCGCCAATATCGGATTTATGGCTGAACTCGGCCATATTGACTTTTAACACCACCGGAAAACGCATCGTTTCTGCGGCAATCATCGCATCCTTGGCGCTGGAAACCTTGACAGTCTGATTGACCGGAATATTGAAAGCGGCAAGAATGGCTTTGGATTCCTGCGCGGTTAAAACTTGGCGGCCTTCCGAAAGCACCCGTTCAATAATTAATCGTGCGCCTGCAACATCGGGTGTCGCCAGTTCGTCGGTAGGCGAGGGGATTTGTTTCAGCAGGATTTGATTTTGGGTATAGCTGGCCAGAAATGAAAACGCATCGACAGCAATTTCCGGCGTACTAAAGTGAGCCACTTTGCTGTTGGCAAAAAGATTACGGCCTTCCTGAACCCGTGCGCCGCCCGTCCATGAAGCCAGCACCGGTTTTTTGCTGGCTTTTGCGCCTTCAATAATGCATTCGGCGACCTGCGTCGGATTGGTCATTGCTTGAGGCGTCAAAATGACCAGTATGCCGTCGATATTTTTATCTTTAAGACAGATTTCCAGCGCTTTTTGGTAACGATCAGAGGTCGCATCGCCCAGAATGTCGACAGGATTGGCATGAGACCAGTGTACCGGCAAAACCTCATCCAGCGCGGCGATGCTGGCGGGGCTCAGTTCCGCCATTTGCACGCCGACATCTTCAGCGCGGTCGGTGCTCATAACGCCGGGGCCGCCGGCATTGGTGATAATCGCCAGACGGTCTTTTTTGACCACATAATTGTTGGCCAAAACGCGGGCGGCGGAAAACAACTCATTGATGCTATAGACTCGAACCACACCGGCCCGGGCAATCGCGGCATCGAACACATTGTCGCCGCCGACCATAGCGCCGGTATGCGACATCGCCGCCTTGCAACCCGCTTCATGACGGCCGGATTTAATCAGGATCACCGGCTTTAGCCGCGCAGCCGCTTTAAGGCCGCTCAAAAAACGACGGGCATCGCGTATGCCTTCAACATACATCAAAATGCCGGTGGTTTTGCTGTCGGTCGCCAGATAATCCAGCACCTCGCCAAAATCGATGTCCGCCGCACCGCCCATCGATACCACCGTTGAAAAGCCGATGTCCTGGGATTTTGCCCAATCCAGAATCGCCGTACACACCGCGCCTGATTGGGACAGCAGCGCCAGATTGCCGTCTTTAATCGTGCCGTCGCCGAAGGTTGCATTAAGCTGTCCGTTGGGGCGAGCAACGCCCAGACAGTTTGGGCCGATGATGCGGATACTGTAGCGATGGGCGATATCCAGAACTTCCTGTTGCAGACGCTTGCCTTCCACGCCCAGTTCGCCGAAGCCCGCGCTGATGATGATCACGGAAGTGACGCCTTTCTCGCCGCATTGGCGCACAACGCCGGGAACGCTGGGCGCCGGGGTCGCTATCACCACCAGATCAAGATCCTCGGGAACGGCATTGAGATCGGGATAAGCTTTCAAACCTAATAAGTTTTCGCGTTTGTTATTGACCGGATAAAGCCCGCCTTTAAAGCCCGCCTCCTGCATGTTAAGCAGCAGCCGGTAACCCACGCTCTCTTCTCGTTCGGACGCACCAACGATAGCAACGGATTTTGGGGTGAAAAAACGGTTCAGATAATGAGGGCCCA
>JAURZV010000066.1 GCA_030653175.1 Methylobacter sp. | reverse complement strand
GGGTGCTGATTCAAAATAATGTTAACTATACATAAACGTGTGAGCCATATTGATCGATCTTATCCCAAAACTGTTGCCATCTCCCCTTAGACTGAACCAATGCCCGTAAAGATAAAATCACTTTGGCGCCTTTATCTTTCCAGCGCATACCCGAACCACAAAGCCGTTGCTTCACCAGCGTCTTGCAAGCGGCTTCGGTGACGCCTGAGCCAATCGGTAAGTTTTTTTCCACATGCACGGCATAATCCATCATCTGACGATGATTCTTAAAATAGGTTAGTGCGGCCTGCAAGTCCTCTTTGAGCGTTTTTGTCAGGCTATTTTTTGGCTCAACCTTTCCATCTCACTGATCAGTGTTTCGACTGCACCCGGTTCACGTTTGAGCTGTTTACAGCGGTCATTCAGCCAAATTGTGCGCTTGGGCTTGTCCGTTTTCCCTGGGTAGGCGGCGTAAGAGACGTTGGCCAGGTATTCGGTGACGTGAAAAAAGTCCAGTAATTGACGGTGGGTATGTTGCTCCAAGAACGACCAATTATTTTTTGCACCATCGGCAATGCCTAAGTAGAGGGCGTCGGGATAGTATTTTTTGACCGTCGCAATTTCTTGTTCCAAACGCTGAAAAAAAGTGCCTTTCCCGTATTCCGGTGCTTCACCGATATAGATTGTATGCAGACGTTCGCCAGTCACATCGTAAAGTGAAATATTACCCACCATCGCTTCCCGGTAGCCCTCGTCACGCATTAACACATAAGCGCCCTCAAGGCTAACGACAATAGTGGTTACCGCTTCATTCAACGGCGGAATGGCATATTCCCAAAGCTCTTCTTTGGCCTGGGCAATGCCGCCCACCCAATCGCTCACATCCTGCAAATAAGAATGCGCTATGCTGCGATGATGATTGTCCTCCAAATCCCGACACACGGCCGGGGCATTCATGTTGGCATATTTATGCGCTATTTGTTGGGCGAATTTCGGCGTTGCACCCCGGATAATTCGCGCATTCTGTTCCAGCGGGCAATAAATTTTGCCGCCTTTGGGGCTTTGATAAACATAGCGCTCTAACTGCACACTACCGTAAGGTGTTTGATAGGTTTTGTTGTCTTTTGCTCGTGCCGTCAGTTTGGTATCACCTAATTTTAGCGGGCTTCCATCCGTATCAAATTTTTGCAACGCTTCGGTTGTGGCCAAGCAGCCCATTTCATTGCAACTATCTAATATGGCATTTTCCATCTCCAGTAAACTGCCGCTTAGCTTTACGGTGACTTGGATCGTTAATTCGTTAGCGTTACGCTCTATGATTTCAGCCATTGATTTTCCTTGCGCATCTTCAAAAATCAAAAGTTTACATTACTATTTGACATTATTGCAAATCAGCGCCCCTTGTTCTGCATTACCCTAAGTCACGCTTACATCACAGTAAAAATATAAAGCCATCTGAAAACATCAAGTTGATGGCTTATGTGTGCCAATCGAAAATCACAACATCCATTCCATCCCGTAGGATACCGACTGGATGATATTGATCAACAGGCTCGGATAAATACCAAACCCAACCAGCAGTATCGTTAAAACGGCGAGTGTTGCTGCGGAAATCCAATCTTGAGCAGGTTTAATTGCCGTTGCTTCTACGTTCATCGACATCACAACGATGATTCTCAAGTAGTAATAAAGTCCCAGGCCGCTCCCAACAATAATGGCGAGCAGCAATCCCCACAGTCGGCCATCCGCAGCACTGGTAAAGATATAGAACTTACCGATGAATCCGGCAGTCAACGGAATACCCGCCAGCGACAGCAGCATCAGGGTAAAAGTCGCTGCCAGCCATGGCCGCCGCCAAAACAGCCCGCGATAAAAAGACATGTCATCCGCTTCCGTTTGCGGTGTTGAAAGCACGGAAACGACTCCGAAAGCGCCGATCGTGGTAATGAAATAAGCAAGCAGGTAAAAGGTAACGGACTCTACTACCAATACTGAAGAAATGCTGCCGCCCGCAATGAATGCAACCAGCAGATAACCCATGTGAGCGATAGACGAATAGGCCAGCAAACGCTTAACATTATTTTGCAGCAGCGCCAGCAGATTACCGCCCAGGATCGATAGACCGGCAATGACGCTGAAGACGTTTAGTAATGGCGTATAGGCGTAACTGTCGGTGCTGACGAAATATCTCAGGAGTAAGGCGAAAACCGCGCCTTTTGAAACGGTGGCGATAAAGGCGGTGATCGGCGCGGGCGCGCCTTCATAGACATCCGGCGTCCATAGATGGAACGGTATCAGGGAAAGCTTGAAACCCAGCCCGGCCACGATCAGGATAATTCCGCTTAAAACCATGACGTTCATATCCTGCCGACTCGCGATATAGCGTCCGATGCCGCTGAAGTAAAGTTCGCCGCATTGCGCATAGATCAACGCCATGCCCATCAGCAGGAAGGCCGAAGACACGCCGGACAAGACCAGATATTTGATCGCTGCCTCCAGAGGCCGTGTTTGATTGAGCGGATAGCTGATCAGCGCAAAGAGAGAGATACTCAGCGTTTCAAGACCCAAAAAAAAGGCCGCAAAATGGCTACTGGCAACCAGTACGGAAGCGCCCAGCAGCGCAGTTAGCAATAGCAACAGGAGCTCTTCGTTTTCTCCTTCACGATCCTTGAAATAGTCATAGCAAAATCCCAACACAGCAAGACCTGCCGACAGCAACAGCGCCATATAGAACAACGCGTAGACATCCATCCGGATCAATAAAGTGACCTGAACCGGACTTCCCCGCCATACGGCACACAACGCCATCAGCGACATAATGATACCCACGGCGGCAATGCCGAAGGACAAAATAAAATTCCGCCTGACAGCAATGCCGAGCATTACCGCTATTGCAGTTCCGGCAAGAGTGATGACAGGCGCAAGGGCGATAAGCTGGTTAATGTTCATCAGCGCTCCATCGCAATAGAGTTTTGCATTGCAGGAGCCGAGACGTTCAATACTGCCTGAGGACTCAGACCAAGCCAGACAGTCATAAGTACCAGCAACCCTAACGACACCCATTCACGGCGACTGACATCGGACAAAAGAGAATATTGATACAGCGGACCGTAGAAGACTTTTTGCATCACAATCAGCGCATAAACCGGGGCCAGAATAAGCACCAGGGTTGTCACGGAGGTCAACACCATATTGACGCTGAAAGCCCCCTGCAACACCAAAAATTCGCCAATGAAGTTTCCCAATCCCGGAAGACCCAGCGAGGCCGCCGCAAAGAACAATGCCAACGCCGACAGCGCGGGCAGCACGAACCAAAGCCCGCCCATATTCCCCATTTCCCGTGTATGCAGGCGTTCTTGCAGAGCACCGGCGATCATAAACAACGCCGAGGCGCTGATGCCGTGAGCCAGCATAGTAATGACCGAACCTTGCAAGGCGAGTAAGTTCCAGGAAAATACCCCAAGCAGGATAAAGCCCATGTGACTGACGCTGGTATAAGCAATCAGTCGTTTCAGATCGGACTGAGCAAAAGCCATGATCGCCGCATAAAGCACGCTTACGGCTCCCAGCGTCATCGCAACCGGGGCAAACTGATGCGCCGCTTCCGGAAACAACGGGATGACGAAGCGCAGCAAGCCGTAAGCACCGGTCTTAAGCATGACGCCGGCCAGAATCACACTGCCTCCGGTTGGCGCCTGAGTATGAGCGTCCGGTAACCAGGTATGAAAAGGCACCGCAGGCAGCTTGACCGTAAACGCGATAAAAAAGCCCAGCATCAGCCAGAATGCGCCATCGGGGTCAAGTGCAGTATTGAGCAATTCGAAATAATCGAAACTATAGGTACCGCCATTCTTATGGTGTATCAGCACCAGAGCGACGATTGCCAACAGCATTAGCAGACTGCTTACTTGGGTGAAAATGAAAAGCTTTATTGCCGCATAAGTCCGGTTTTCGTGCCCCCAGATGCTGATCAGAAAATACATCGGGATAATCATCAATTCCCAGAAGAAAAAGAACAGGAACAGGTCAACCGCCAAAAAAACACCTACAGTACCGGCCAGACACGCCAACAGATTAAAGAAAAAGAACCCCTGACGACACTTGATTTCGGTCCAGGAACTGCTGACCGCCATAAACCCGAGTAACACCGTCAGCGCTATCAAAAGCAGACTGAGACCATCCATAGCCAGATGAAAACCGATGCCGAAGCGCGGAATCCACGGGCTGTAAAAGTCGGCAAACCAGACTGATGACAATCCGTCTGCATGTTCTACCCATGAGTACGGCAATACCAGCAACAGAGCCTCAAACGTAAGAGTAATGATCCCTACCCAGCGCGGGACTTCTGGGCTCCAGCGCTCAGAAAACCAGGCAGCGAACCCGCCCAGCAGCAAAACACAGATAAGCGCCGGCAGTATCATGACAGCCATCCTATCGCGATAATGACCACGGTGCCGAGCGCCATGGATGAGGCGTACCAGCGGATACGCCCGGTCTGGGACGCGCTGAGCATCAGGCGCCCTCCCCGACCGAGCAACGCTATCGTAGTGTAAATGCCATCCACCGCATCGTTTTTATTGAGCTTGGCGATGGTTTTAAAAGGCCGTACCACTAAGGTGTCATAAAGCGTATCCATGCCCCAGCCGTTAAAAAAGAATATCCGCATTTGGTTTGCCAGGCCGGAGCCTGCAAGGCGCTGAGCGGAAAAAGTGCCGGTAAGATAATACAATACCGCGATCGACAAGCCGATAAAAGGCGCCGCAACGGTGATGACCGAAACAAGATCAAAAGTGTGATCATGATTAAACAAAACCGGAAATACGGAATCCAGGGGGATTTTCAGCATGCCGCCAAATAGCGCCAACGCACCAAGCAAGATCAGCGGCACGCTCATTTTCCAATCAAGACTCTTTTCAACGACCTGAGATTGGACACCGAAAAAAACCACAAATATCAGTCGGAAGCTGTAGATGCCTGTGATCATTGCGCCAAAGCAACCCGCCGCCCAAAGCACAGGAGATGCTTCGTATGCTGCCAGCAAAATCTCGTGTTTGCTGTAAAAGCCGGAGGTAAAAGGCAGTGCGGACAAGGCAGCGCTGCCGATCATAAAACTCCAGAAAGCCAGAGGCATGGCTTTACGCAGCCCGCCCATCTTGAAAATGTTGTGCTCGTGATGAAAACAGAAAATCACCGTACCTGCGGCGAGGAACAACAGCGCCTTGAAGAAAGCATGGGTCAGCAGGTGAAAAATCGCCGACGACCAGGCCCCGACGCCCAAAGCGAGAAACATGTAACCAATCTGGCTGATCGTCGAATAAGCAAGAATACGCTTGATGTCCGTCTGAGCGAGTGCGGAGCAACCCGCCATCAATAAGGTGAGCGTACCAATTACTGCAACTACGAATTGAACCGACGGGGCCATCATGAACAAGGCATTGGTTCTGGCAATGAGGTAAACGCCCGCAGTGACCATAGTGGCGGCATGAATCAGGGCGCTAACCGGCGTAGGGCCTGCCATGGCGTCGGGCAGCCAGGATTGCAGCGGCAATTGTGCGGATTTACCCACTGCTCCGCCCAGCAACAGCGCTGCGGCGGCAACAGGCAACAGGGTGCCTGGGGTCCACTGGCTCATAGCCCGGAGCATTAGGAGCTGAATATCAAACGTGTGCAGTTGCGTAAACAGCAAAAATAAACCTATCAATAAAGCGGTGTCCCCCACTCTGGTCATCACAAACGCTTTACGTGCGGCATAGCCGTTGTTCGGGTCTTCATACCAGAAGCCGATCAGCAGATAACTGCCGAGCCCGACACCTTCCCAGCCCAGATAAAGCAGCACCAGATTGTCTGCCAGCACCAGCACCAGCATGGCGGACACAAACAGGTTCATATAGGCGAAAAAACGCGCATAGCCGGGGTCGTCTTCCATAAATCCGGCAGAATACACATGAATTAAAAAGCCTACACCGGTAACGACAAACAACATCGTGACCGACAAAGCGTCGAGATAGAAGCCGAAGGGTATCGACAGATCGTCAACTTTCATCCAGTCTCCTAATATCAAGTGGTAAGGTTGCAGCGTTCCATTCAGGAATTCGGCTCCGATCAAGGCGGCCAATAATGCCGAGACAGCCACACTTCCGACTCCCACCCACGAAATAAGCGGCTTGGAAAGTCGTTCACCCGCCAATACCAGGATCAAAAATCCCAGGAACGGAAACAATGGCACCCACCCTAGCAATTCAATCACTTTCACCCCTACCCTTTTCCTCGTTCTCACGCTCCGCGCAGTACGCTCTCGTTCCCACGCGCTGCGTGGGAATGCAGTTAAGGCGCGCTGCGCCGCGAGTCACAGCCAGTCTATAGAAACATACATCGTGCAAATACGGCAGGACGCAGCGCGTCCTGCATTGCATTCCCACGCGGCGCGTGGGAACGAGGACGTTAGGCACAATACGGGGCGCATCGCATTCCCACGCAGCGCGTGGGAACGAGGGCAGATCCCAGGAACGGAAACAATGGCACCCACTCCGGCAGCTCGATCACTTTCTTCTCCTATCCTTTCATCCCGTTCAGTGAATCCGCATCCAGCGTATGGAAACGGCGGAAAATTTGCAGCACCAATCCCAGCCCGACGCCCACTTCCGCAGCAGCCAGCGTTAATATCAGCAGGAACATGATTTGCCCATCCGCCTCTCCCCAGCGTGACCCGGCGACAATAAAAGCCAGACCGGTAGCGTTGAGCATGACTTCCAGAGACATCAAAATCATAATCAGGTTACGCCGCACCAATACCCCGATTAACCCCAGCACAAACAGCGCGGCAGACAGTAACAGGCCATGTTCCATAGGAATCCCGTTCATGATCTTTCCCCGGTTTTTGTTGTCTTGAGTATCGGTTTTCCCAAGTGATAAGCGCCGACCAAACCGGCCAGCAACAACATTGAGGCCAGTTCCACAGCCAGCAGATAAGGTCCGTATAATGCTATCCCCACTTGCTTGGCATTCACTACGCGGCCGGTTTCGGCGCTGCCGCCAAACACAACAATGAACAACATTTCGACAAACAGAATCAATGCCAACAGTGACGGCCCGATCCAGATGCCCGGCTGTAGCCAAACGCGTTCCTGTTCAATGGTCTTTTGCCCTTGATTGAGCATCATGATCACGAAAACAAACAAAACCATAATCGCCCCGGCGTAAATAATCACTTCCAGCACCGCAGCAAAATGCGCGCCCAACAGAAAGAACAGAACGCCAACAGCCAGCAGGGATAAAATCAGGTACAGCAAGCCATGCACTGCATTGAGCCGGGTGATCATCATCACCGTAGCGAAAACGGCAACGGCGGAAGTGATATAAAACAAAGTCAACGTCATAATATTCCCTCCATCAAAGTTACTATCATTAAGTTAAGGATTTAGCATGTTGTGGGCGCGAATTTATTCGCGGTTTTAGCTCAGTGCGCGAATAAATTCGCGCCCACAACATAACAACGATAACTATGTTTAGGCTTAACTTAATGGCAGTGCCCATCAGGGTAACAAGGTTTTTACATCGACCGGCGGAGCCTCATTCTCAGCCTGACCCTTGGCCTTGCCTCCAATCGTCATTCCGGCGACCCGGTAAAAGTTGTAATCGTGATATTTCCCGGTGCCATCAATTAATAAATGCTGTTTTTCGTAAACCATGTTTTGCCGATCGTATTCACACATTTCAAAATCCGGCGTCAGTTGAATCGCATTCGTCGGACAGGCTTCCTCGCAAAATCCGCACATAATACAGCGGGAGAAATTGATGCGGAAAAATTCGGGATACCAGCGTCCGTTCTCGTCCTCGGCTTTCTGCAAAGCAATACAATCCACCGGGCAAGCTACCGCGCATAGATTGCAGGCAACGCAACGCTCTTCGCCGTCAGGGTCGCGGGTCAGCACGATACGTCCGCGGTAACGGGGAAACAGCGCCGGTTTCTGTTCCGGATATTCGACCGTATCCGGCTTGACGAAAGTGTGTTTCAAAACTTCCCACAATGATCGCAGTTGACTTAACATCGCTTTTCCCTTTTTGCGCCGGTTCCCAAGCTCCAGCTCTCATCTTTATACACAAGTGCCTGCGGAATTCCGTCATTACCCCTCGTTCCCACGCGCCGCGCGGGAATGCAGTGCTGGACGCGCTGCGTCCCGTATACGCAAGACGCTGGTCGTAACTCGCGGCGCAGCGCGCCTTGACTGCATTCCCACGCGGCGCGTGGGAACGAGAGCATCCATGTCGGTATGACGACTCTTGGACGAAGTTGTGTATAACGATGAGAGCTCCAGTTTGGGAACCCGGAGGGCGAAGCTCTCGGCAACCGCTCCTGCGTTGCTCTCGATCGCCGTTCCAGACGCGATTCTACCTCCCCCATCCTTGGGGTCGTACCTCCTGCATCCATGCAAGTCGCAGCTTCGCGAGACGGGAAGCTGGAGCTTCCAAAACCGAGTTCCCAAGCTGGAGCTTGGGAACTAGCGAACCTCAAACTGTGTCCCAACTTGAGTTGGTAGCCGCTTAAGTCAACAGTATTGACGCTTAAGCCTCGCTCATTGTCTAGCCTTGGATGGGAAGCCTGACTGTGCAATGACAAAACCACTGCCCCGGTAACCAGCAAGTTCAACAGCGCCGCCGGTAGCAGCACTTTCCAACCGAAGGACATCAGTTGATCGTAACGAGGCCGCGGCAACGAGCCCCTCAACAAAATAAAGAACATGATGCCGACAGCGGTTTTCAGGCAAAACCACAGCAGCGGCGGCAACCAGGGACCCAGCCAGCCGCCGAAAAAAAGCGTCACAATCATCGCCGAGCTGAGCGTAATGGCGAGATACTCGCCGACGAAGAACATGCCGAATTTCATTCCTGAATATTCGGTATGAAATCCGGCTATCAACTCTTGTTCGGCTTCCGGCAGATCAAGCGGTGCCCGGCGGCTCTCGGCGATGACCGCAATCAGGAAGATGATAAAGCCGAAAAATTGGGGAATGATGAACCAGCCGTCCCGCTGGGCTTCGACAATCTCCCTTAAATTGAAGGTACCGGACAGCATCACCACACCCATGATGGAAATGCCCATGAATACCTCGTAACTGACTGTCTGCGCCGCTGCCCGGAGGCCCCCGAGCAGCGAGTATTTGTTGTTCGACGCATAGCCTGCCAGCACGATGCTGTAGACGGACAACGAGGACAGCGCCAGAAAGTAAAGCAGTCCGAAGTTGAAATCGATAATGCCGACGCCCGGCGCAAAAGGAACGACGGCGAAACCGGTCAGCATGGTGATAAATACGATGGTAGGTGCCAGTACGAATACCGGTTTGTCGGAGAAAGGAGGAATCCAGTCTTCCTTGAAAAACATTTTGATCATGTCCGCGACCACCTGCATTAAACCGAAAGGCCCTACCCGGTTGGGTCCCAGACGGTCTTGCCAGACCGCCAGCAGGCGGCGTTCCACCCAGATCAGCATCGCCGCAACGAAAATCACCGAGACAAGAATCCCGATAATGTCCGCCGCATCACCCAGGCCTGTATTCATAGCTGCACCTGCTGTTCCACTTTTCTTAAAGTGACCTGAGCCCAGCTTTTCATAGACTGGAATGCAGGCAGTCCCGCTGTTATTCCCAATAAACCTGGAGGCAGCGTAAGCTCGATCCGTACCGGAACCTTCAGAACCCAGGTTCCTGCAAGGCTGCTGATTTCCACTTGATCGCCGGTATCGACTCCCAGTGTTTCGGCATCCAAAGGATTCAGCAGAATACAAAAATCCGGCAATCGCTCGAGCAGCGATGGCGAATGCAGGCTTAATTCCTCGCTACCGAAAATGTGCGGCAACGGCATGATTCGCCATCGGCCCGGTGTCGGTATGAACTCGGCTGGAATGTCACGGAACCAAGGCAGAGTACCTGATGCTTCAATCAAACGTATTCCGGCATCACCTCCACGCAGATGCCCGCCTGTTTCTTGCTGAAATTTGTTGATCGCCTGATTGGAGTTCCAGCCCGGCGTCCAAATGACCGGCAGTAAAACCGGTGGGATTTGCGCCATATCGCCTTCCATCGAAAAAGCGAACGGCGTTTCGATATCATGCGGCTGGCCGGGCTCGCTGACATTGGCATTGGCGTGCATGGCGGTACGGCCGCTGTAACGGTGGGGCTGCCTGGGGATCTTGCTGCCTTTGACGGTGTAACCCGCCCCCGGCGCGGCCTGGATGATATCGGCAAGATCCGGAAATGCGCTTGCGCAAGCGGCGGTAAGCTGATCGTGATGCCGCCATTGGCAATCTTCCATGACAATGGTCAGCCATTGCCAGCTGCCGCGCACCGACTCTGTTTCCGGGTAAACCGGAAAATAACGCTGAGCCCGCCCTTCGTTATTAACCAAGGTGCCTTCGGATTCGGCGAAAGTCGACGTCGGCAACACCAATTCGGCGTGCTCCGTGGTTTTATTTTCCAGGCTGTCGATGACAATCACATGATCGGCGAGCTGCAAAAACAAGTCCACATTTCGACTCGGCGCCCGACGATAGAGATCGTTCTCAAGAATAATCATGCTGTCAGCCAAACCGTTGCCGATTCGTTCGAAGGCTTGCGATAAAGGTCTTCCGCCCATGATTGCCAAACCAAGGCTGTTACATTCCGGAACAGTAAAGACCAGTTGTTTATTGATGGACGGCAGCGCCTTGGCGACGTTGTAGGCCGCCTGAATGACGGCAAGGCTTGAACAACCGGTTCCCGATACGATCAACGGGCGTTTCGCCTGTTTCAGGCTGTCGGCAATGGCCGCTGCCAGCAATTGTTCGGTATCGCCCAAAGCGGCAGGCGCAGGAGCCGACTCATCAAGGCTATGAGCGATCGCAAAGCCCAGACGGGCAATGTCTTCCGGGCTGCCTCGATAAGTATTCGCGGCCGCATCATCCAGACGCGTGGCACAAACGCTTGCAATGAACACCGGAGATGAGACATGTTTATCCAAATTCCTCACCGCAGCATCCTGCCAGGGCAATATATGTAGGCTGCCAGCCAGCTCGAATGATGCATTGCGCGCCGCCTGTCGCAACGAAAGCGCCAGCCTTGGGGCGCTGTGAGTCACATCTTCGCCGAGAATCAGCACCGCATCGGCTTGTTCGACTTCGCGCAGGGATGGGGAATGGATGCCGCCGTCAAGCATCATTTCGACAATAGCATTCAGTAAGGCATGTTCCGTATCCTCCAAACCAAGGAAGAAGTTCTCCTCTCCAACCAGCATGCGCAAAGCAAAATTTGCTTCCAGAGGGGCGCGTGGCGAACCGATGCCTATCGCCGGTTTGGAGGCTTTCAACAGGTTGCGGAAATAACTTTCCGCGGTATCGACAGTGATGTCCGGATAGCCTTTGAGCTGCGGTTTTCGGATGCGTTCGGGACTGTTGACGAAACCGTAACCGAAGCGTCCTCTATCGCAGAGAAAATAGCCGTTGACCTCGCCGTTATAGCGGTTGATAACGCGCCTGAGTTCACCGTAACGCTCGCCGGGAGCGATGTTGCAACCCAGACCGCAATGTACGCAAATCGACGGCGCACTCTGTAAATCCCACTTTCGCGCATAATGAGCACTGAAGGTTTTGTCGGTGAAAACCCCGGTGGGACAGACTTCGACCAGATTACCGCTGAATTCGCTTTCCAGCGCGCCATCCTCAAAACGCCCGAAATAGACGTTGTTATGCACCCCGAAAACTTGAAGATCTTTGCCTCCGGCATAATCGTCATAAAAACGCACGCAACGGTAGCAGGCGATGCAGCGGTTCATTTCGTGATTGATAAACGGGCCGAGATTCTGGTTATTATGGGTTCGTTTCAGGCCGCGGTAGCGACGAAAGGTATGACCGGTCATGACCGTCATGTCCTGCAAATGACATTCGCCGCCTTCTTCGCACACCGGACAGTCGTGGGGATGATTAGTCATCAGCAGCTCGATATTATCGCTGCGAAATTGCCGCGCCTGTTCGGCGTCCAGGGAAATACGCATGGCATCCGCTACCGGCGTCATGCAGGCCATGACCAACCGCCCGCGCCGGTCTTCGGCATCCTTGTACTGGATGACCGCGCATTGCCGACAGGCGCCCGCCGAGCCCAGAGCAGGGTGCCAGCAAAAATAGGGCAGATCCAGACCCAGCGATAAGCAGGCGGACAGCAGATTTTCACCGTCCTGAACGTCATAAGATTGGCCGTCGATTTCGATGCGAACCATCAGGAGGACTCCATTACGGCGTGGCTGCCGACTATGTAGCGTTCAAAATCCTCGCGGAAATATTTAAGCGCGCTTTGCAACGGTTCCATGGCGCCGGGAGCCAACGCGCAAAAGGTATTTCCGGGTCCCAGCATGCGGGTTAATCCTGCCAGGGTATCCAGATCTTCGATGCGGCCTTTTCCTGCAATGATGTCTTTCAGTAAGGTTACCGTCCAGGGCAGACCGTCCCGGCATGGCGTACACCATCCGCAAGATTCCTGGGCAAAAAACTGTTCCAGATTCAGCACCATTTGTACCGGACAGGTCTTGTCATCGAGAACAATCAGGGTTCCGGTACCCAGTCGGCTACCGGCTTTGGCTACGGCTTCGTAATCCATGAGCACATCCAGATGTTCGGGCAGCAAGAAATCGGTTGATGCGCCGCCGGGCAAAAAGCCGCGCAGTTTATAACCGTCCCGCATACCACCGGCATGCTCTTCAATGATTTCCCGAATGGGAGTTCCCATCGGCAGTTCCCAAAGACCAGGATATTTAAGGCGTCCGCTTGCGCCGAACAGCTTGGTTCCCTGGTCTGAGCCTCGTCCCAAACCCTGATACCATTCGACGCCATTTTGTAAAATATGCGGTACGTTACACAAGGTTTCCACATTATTGACCACGGTGGGCTTGCCCCAAAGTCCGCTGACCAGTGGGAACGGCGGTTTGGCGCGGGGCGTGGCCCGCTTTCCCTCCAGGGCATTGAGCAACGCAGTTTCCTCGCCGCAGATATAACGTCCGGCACTGGTATGCAAATAAATTTGCAGGTTGAATTCCGAATTTAAAATATGTTCGCCCAGATAGCCTTCAGTTCGAGCTTCCTGCAAAGCATTTTCTACCCGCTTTGCGGCCAAGTGATATTCCCCGCGCATAAATATGTAGGCAATTTTGGCTTGAATGGCATAGGCTGCAATAATCATGCCCTCGATTAACTGATGCGGGTCTTGCTCCAGCAGCAGACGATCCTTGAATGCCCCCGGTTCCATTTCATCGGCGTTGGCCACCAAATACCGCGTTTGGAGTACATTGGCATCCATCGGAACCAGACTCCATTTAAGCCCGGTGCCAAATCCCGCGCCTCCCCTGCCCCGCAGCCCCGAATCCTTAACCCATTGCTGCACTTCTTTTGGGCTCAATTCCGTGATGGCCTTGCGCAGCCCTTGATAACCGCCGGTGCTCTCGTAATCGGCCAGCGTGGCAAAAGCGCGATCCGGACGGATGTTTTTAGTCAGCGGCTTATCCATTTTTTCCATAGCGCGTTACCTTCCGAGAATCTCGTTAACGGCATCTTCTGTAATGTCGAGCCTCAGTTCATCGCCAACCATAACGACCGGAGCATGATCGCAGGCGCCCAGGCAAACGATCGGCAATATTGTGTATTCGCCGTCCGCAGACATTTCGCCCAACTCGACGTTCAAATGCCGACACAAGCATTCCTGTACCTGATCGCTGCCCAGCATCCAGCAAGTAACGCTGTTGCAATAATGAATGATGGTTTTACCGACGGGTTGGCGGTAAATAAGATTGTAGAAAGTCGCCACCGCTTCCAATTGTGTCGGCGATATTTCCAACAGCTCGGCGACGGCAATCAGGCATTCGTCGGAAACCCAGCGACGGTATTTCTGAACGATTTTCAGCGCCTCGATAGAGACGGCCATTTTATCTTCGTAATGACTCATCTCGGCGTTAATCTCATCGATTTCAGCGGAACTTAAACCTTCAAAAACTTGCTTTTTCATTTCATCGGTCCACGTCGGCCATGACAAAATCTATACTGGCCAATATCGCAATCAGGTCGGCGACCATCATTCCCCGGCACATCATCGGTATCATTTGTAAATGCGCAAAAGAGGGGGTGCGGATACGGGTACGATAAGACATCGTACTGCCATCGCTGGTCAGATAGTAGGCATTCAGGCCTTTGGTCGCCTCGATGGTTACACAGGACTCTCCGGCAGGAATCACCGGCCCCCAACTCACAGCGAGAAAATGCCGGATCAGGGTTTCTATATCATGCAGCGTACGCTCTTTGGGCGGCGGCGTGGTCAACGGATGACAGGCCTTATACGGTCCTTCCGGCATGTTTTCCAGACATTGTTTAATGATGCGAAGGCTCTGGCGCATCTCCTCTACCCGCACGGTGCAACGATCGTAACAATCGCCGTGCTTACCGGCGGGTATTTCAAATTCGTAATTTTCGTAGCCCGAGTAAGGCCGCGCTTTGCGGTAATCCCATGCAAATCCGGTGGCTCGCAGGTTCGCGCCGGTCACGCTCCAATCGATAGCTTCCGCAGTGTTATAAGCGCCGACACCCTGAGTTCGGCGCTTGAGCGTACTGTTTTGCAGCACCAGCTTGTCGTATTGATTCAGTCGGGCAGGCAAATAGTCGATAAACTCGCGTATGCGTTTATCCCATCCTTTCGGCAAATCCAGTGCGACGCCGCCGATCCGGAAGTAACTGGAATGCATCCGCGCACCGCTAATCGATTCCAGGATATCGAACACCTTTTCGCGGTCGATAAACATATAAAAGATCGGCGACATCTGGCCCAAGTCCTGGGCGTAGGTGCCGTAAAACAACAGGTGACTGGCAAGACGGTAGAGTTCGCAGATCATCACGCGGATTACCTCGGCCCGCTGGGGAACTTCGATTCCGGCCAGTTGCTCGACGCTAAGCACATAAGGCAGATTGTTCATCGAACCGCCCAGATAATCGACGCGGTCCGTATAAGGGATATAGGTGTGCCAGGACTGTCGTTCGCCCATCTTTTCCGCGCCGCGATGGTGATAACCGATGTCGGGCAGCGCATCGACAATCTCTTCTCCATCCAGTTGCAAAGCGATACGAAATACGCCATGAACGCTGGGATGATTGGGGCCCATATTCAGAAACATGAAATCGCTGTCTTCACTTTGTCGTCGCATACCCCAATCCTCCGGCACGAAGCGCAAAGCGTCTTGTTCGATGCCCTGCTGCTGGTCGGAAAGACTAAAGGGTTCCATTTCGGTCGCACGGGCATAATGCTCCTTGCGTAGCGGATGTCCCTGCCAGGTCGGCGGCATGATGATGCGTTTGAGATGCGGATGGCCGTCAAAGACGATGCCGAACATATCCCACACCTCACGCTCGTACCAATTGGCCGAGGGCCACATATCGCTGATAGTCGGGATGGATAAGTCGGCTTCGATCAATGCAACCTTGAGGCGAATATCCTCGTTGCGGTCGAATGACAGCAAATGATAGACAACGGTAAATGCACTGCCGGGAAGGCCTTGCCTATGAGTGCGCTGACGCTCGTCGATGGCCGTCAGGTCGAACAATAAAGCATAGGGGAGAGCCGCCTGCAATTTTAAATAGCGAAGAATGGCGCGCAGGTTTTGCCGGGAAACCCAAAGCGTGGTTATGCCGTCGCGGGTCGGCTGGAGGGTAAAGTCATTTGCGCCTGTTCGTTCCGTCAGTTCGCGCACGATTTGCGGCGCGTCAGCAGGAATAGCGATTTTGTCAGCGTTACCGTCCAATGTATTCCCTCCATAATGTTGTTTCGGAGTTCAAAGCTGGCTTTGAACGGAAAAAATCAGTTTGTCCACGAAAGACACGAAAATATCTAAAGAGCTACCCAGCTGTGCTGTCAATCATCAGCGCATCGATGTATTTCGTGGATAAATTGCCGTTTTAAGTTTACCCGTACAAGGCCAGCCTTGTACTCCAGCATGTTTATCCTGACACGGCTATATCTCGTCCGGGTTCCTCAACTGCCCGGTATGCATCCTTTCTTCCGTCAATAAATCGCGGTAACTGGGTTTGGATGCTTTGATCACCGTTTGATCGCCAACCACCCAGCTTAACGGACGTCTTTCCTTGCCTATCGCATCCTGCAACAGCATCAAGCCTTGCAGCAACGCCTCCGGCCGGGGCGGACAGCCCGGCACGTAAACATCCACCGGTAAAAATTTGTCCACGCCTTGCACGACGCTGTAAATATCATACATGCCGCCGGAATTGGCGCAGGAGCCCATGGATATGACCCAGCGCGGTTCCAGCAGTTGATCGTAGAGCCGCTTGACCACCGGCGCCATTTTTCGGAAAACGGTACCGGAAATAATAATCAAATCCGCCTGACGCGGCGATCCTCTGATCACTTCAGAGCCGAAACGGGCAATGTCATGACGGCTGGTGAATGCGGTCGCCATTTCCACATAGCAGCAAGACAGGCCGAAGTTAAAAGGCCAGACGGAATTGGATTGCCCCCAGGCGACCATATCCTCAAGCTTGGCGAACAGGAAATTGCGGCGTAACGCTTCTTCATAAGTTTGCTGCCCGGGTTGTGGAGCCGGATCTGTCTCCGCTTCGGTTAGAGTCCAATGCATGGCTCCCCCTATGATCTGCTGTTGGATGAGTCAATGCGCTGCCTGCGGGTACGCCAATCAAGAGCGCCTATAGACCATAGGTAGATCAATGCAGCGATTAACACACTGATAAAGATCAGCGCCTCGATAAAACCGGACCAGCCTGCTTCTTGCACCGCCACCGCCCAGGCAAACAGGAATACGCTTTCCATATCGAAAATAACAAAAAAGATCGCAAGCAAGTAAAACTGAACGGAAAAGCGAATATGAACATCACCCGCCGGAACAATACCCGATTCAAAAGGTTCGTCGGCAGCTTTAGCGTGATGTCTCTGTCCCAGCAGATACGCGCCGCCGAGCATGACGCCGGTGATAGCGACTACGGCTCCGAAATAGATGATCAATTGAAGCAGATGGGTGGCGAGAATAGCTTCGGAATTCTGCATATCGGAGAGCCTCATTTTATCGATAAACAAATTAAAAATATGAACTCTGCTGCGGAAGCGCTTTCAGACTGATTGGCTTTGATAGACAGGTTAGAGGAGACCAAGCATTTGTACAATCAGTAGAAATGCTTATTAGAATGCCGATAAACAGGCGACTAAAAGTGTCTTCGTGGTGATATTTTTTTGTTTTTTAAACGGATTTACCTGTTATTAATGAGAAGTTACAAAGAAGACCGGACAGTTGATTCACGTTGACAGCCAAGAGGTATGCCATGTGGTTAATGCAATAAAGCTCGTAGTTATGCGTATTGATAACACTGTTTTATTGTGGAATTATAAAACCGATTTTTCATTGATCCCGTTCTGCGTAAGAGTGCCGCAAGCAGGATTCTACTTTGGCTTGTTGAGTTTTTCTTCCCGGATTGAACCGTGGCTGACACTTGGAAAATAAGCACTGCGCAATAAGTCCAACTATATTTCCGGGAGATAGGTTACCCAACCGACGGAGGAGAGCCGACAATGAAACGCTTAGCGTTAATAATTGCCCTTGCAGGGATCATGTTCTCTCTGAATGGCTGCGCCGTTTATGCTCGACCGTACGACAATGTCGGTATTTATTACAATTATGCTCCCTACGGCGGATATGGTTATGGACCTTACGGCCATTACGGATTTAGGCCACGCTTTTACGGCGGGGGCTGGAGAAGCCATGGTTATGGCGGAGGCTGGGGAGGTCATGGCCGGCGAGGACGTGGTTGGCATTGAGACCGAAATCATGCATCAAGCTTATCTTGGTATTACTGCACCAACCCTCCCGGCTACTGTTATCTGGCGGAATGTTGTTCCTTAACGGAGGTGTGCCAAATGTTACAGATTCTGACAATCCTAATTTCTGTTTTCTTGCTCAGCGCTTGCTCGACCATGCCGAGCGGCCCCAGTGTTTTAGTACTGCCGAGTGCCGATAAGAACTTTGATCAGTTCCATAATGATGACCTGATATGCAGGCAACTTACCCATACGCAGGTTGTATCATCGCAACAGGAAGCCGATTCCAAAGATGAAGCTCAACAAAGTTATGACATCATCTACATCCAATGCATGTACAGCAAGGGGCATCAAGTTCCTGTACCGGGGGGAGTCATGTATGACATGCAACAGGAATGGAATCCGCCCCCGCCTCCGGATATGCCTGCGCCGCCTCAAACGACCAATCCGAAGCGGCCTTAAATTACCGTAAATCCTGAGCCAGCAAACCGGCATTGCCGCCTAGGGCGGCAGTGTTTACTGTGACTGTCTGTTCGATGACGAAACGACGCAGATAATCAGGGCCGCCGGCTTTCGGGCCGGCGCCGGAAAGTCCCGTGCCGCCAAAAGGCTGCACACCGACCACAGCGCCGATCATATTCCGGTTGACATAGATATTGCCGACTTTTACGCCCTGCCGGATAGTATTAAAGGTGGTATCTATTCTGCTGTGTATGCCCAGCGTCAAGCCGTATCCGGTCACATTGACTGCGGCAATGACTTGATCGAGTTCCGATTGGCGGTAACGGATCAGGTGCAATACCGGCCCGAACACTTCCCGGGTCAGTTGCGATAACGACCGTAGTTCTATCAGGCTGGGCGGGAAAAAACTGCCATGCTCCAAACCTTCCGGCACCGGCAATTGATAAAGCAGCTGCGCCTGTTCCTGCATGGCTTCCAGATGCGCAGACAATGGAGCCAGTGCGGCATGGTCGATAATCGGGCCGATGTCGGTTTGATAAACGCCGGGATTGCCTACATTTAATTCCTGCATCGCGCCTATCAGCATGGCTATGGTTTTATCGGCAATGTCCTCCTGCACGATTAAAACCCGTAAAGCCGAACAACGCTGACCGACACTGTTGAAAGCCGAAACCACGGCATCCTGTACCAGTTGTTCAAGCAATGCCGAGCTGTCGGCGATCATCACATTCTGTCCGCCGGTTTCGGCAATCAACGGCACAATATCCTGACGATGTTGGGCTAATTGCAGGTTAATGGACTGCGCCGTCTCCGTGGAACCGGTGAAAACAACACCGGCAACTCGGGGATCGGGAAGCAAATGCTCGCCAAACAAATTGCCGCCGACAGGCAAAAACTGCAACACCGATTCGGGTATGCCGGCCTGATGCAGTAACTGAATGCAGCGCATCGCGGTTAATGCGGTCTGACTGGCCGGTTTGGCGATAACCGTATTACCGGCGACAAGAGCCGCGGCTATCTGGCCGATAAAAATGGCAATCGGGAAATTCCATGGGCTGATACAGACATAAACGCCGCGACCGTAATGATAAAGCCAGTTTTCCTCGCCGGTAGGACCGGGCAGCCTGATCGGTCCGCCGAACAAGTCCAACGCGGACTGGGCATAATAACGGCAAAAATCGACTGCCTCCCTGACTTCCGCCAACGCATCTTTGATGGTGCGGCCGCCTTCCCGTACGCACAAAGAAACCAGCTCCAACCGATTTAATTCCAGAAGATCGGCAGCCTGTTTCAAATACTCGGCGCGTGTTGCAACAGGGCAAAGCCGCCAGTCGGTAAATGCCTGGGACGCGCCGTTTAACGCTTCGCCAATAGCAGCCGGTTCTGCATAAACGACTGAGCCGACCGTCAAGCGGTTATCGCAGGGATTAACGATAAGTCGTTCCTTACCGGAATAGGGACTGCCGTTTATTATCGGCATTGCCGTCCAGTGCTTATCGGCCAATGCATCCAGATTTTGCTGCAACGATTCCAGCTGCTCAGGGTCGGCTAAATTTAACCCGGATGAATTAATCCGCTGTTCGCCGAATAAATTACGGGGCAATACGATCAGAGGTTGATTGATGGATATTTTTACCGCCGCTACCGGATCTCTAATCAGTTCATCGATGCTAATATCCGGACGGCTGATTTGATTGATGAAAGACGCGTTGGCGCCGTTTTCCAGCAAGCGCCTGACCAGGTAAGGCAACAACTCATGATAAGCGCCGACCGGTGCATAAACGCGACAAGGCGTCTGCCAGTTTTGAACTTCGATAATTTCCCGGTAAAGGCTCTCGCCCATGCCGTGTAAACACTGGAATTCATAGCCCGGATGCCGCTGCCCGAGTTGATGAATAGCTGCGACGGTATGAGCGTTATGGCTGGCGAACTGGGGATAAAATGCATCCGTCTCGGATAGCATAAGCTGTGCGCAGGCCAGATAGGATACATCGGTCGCCGACTTACGGGTAAATACAGGGTAATCGGCAAGGCCGTTTTCCTGTGCCCGTTTTATTTCGCTGTCCCAGTAAGCGCCTTTGACCAGACGCAACGGAATTTTCCGCCGTTGACCTTCGGCCAGTTTAGCCAGCCAGCGGATCACCGGTAGCGCTCTTTTTTGATAGGCCTGCACCGCTAAACCCAGCCCCGGCCAACCGTCTAAATCGGGATGATTAAAAACGGCGGCAAAAATATCCAAAGACATGTCCAGGCGTTCGGACTCTTCCGCATCGACAGTGATCGCAATATTGGCCGCGCGTGCTGCCTGTGTCAGCACCAGCAGTTTACCGCTCAGCTCTTTGACGGCACGAACATGCTGCAAGGGCTCGTAACGGGGGCATAGCGCCGATAATTTAATCGACATACCCGGATTAGCGTAAACATCGGCAGAAGCCGCATGTCCGGCCAGCGCATTAATAGCCGATCGATATGCCTCGAAATATCGCTCTGCATCGGCCTGCGTCAGCGCCGCCTCTCCCAACATATCGAAAGAATAGCGGAACAGCGGGGCCTGCCCGATACGCTGAACGGCTTGTTGTATAGACTCCGCGAAGACGAACTGCAACGCCAGATGCTGCATGGCCTGCTTTACTGCGGCGCGTATTAACGGCGCCCCCACTTGGGATAGCAGTTGGTCGAAGGCCGTAGCATCATGATGCGCTTCAAAGTCGCCGGCAAATAGCAGCGCTCTTGTGGCTAAATTGACCAGCGAAGAATCGCTATGCTGCAGATGACTTTGCCAATCTACGCCGACGAGCTTTTCCCGTAACAGCAGGTCTTGTGTGCGGCTATCGGGAATACGCAGCAAGGCTTCAGCAATCCCCATTAAAACAACGCCCTCACGGGAATTAAGCTGATATTCCTGCAGGAATGCTTCAATCGCAGATTGCTGATGTCTTCTTTCCCTGACTGCGGTAGCCAGCGTTTTGGCGGACTCGCTTATCGAAGCCGGGTCGTAACCGTTTAACGCGGATAGATTCAACAACGGCGCGAATTGCAGTTGTTGCCCTCCTCTTCTATCATTGAAAGGCCGAGGAGAGGACTTCCTGAACAGCGCAAACTGTGCCCGTACGCAATATAATAACTCACTGATAAGATGTTTTTCATCAGCCAAGTAAGCCTGATTAACTATTTTCCGCAATTCGGCTAAAGATTTTTGAGTCATAAGCTAATTCCATTGGCAAAAATCTCCAGTTTCTTAATAGATAATCCTTGAAACCGGAAATTGGATCAAAAAAAACAGTCCGATCAATTAGTTTCATTGTTCCATAGCGGGGGCGCAAGTCAATTTCTTTCGTAGTTGTTTTGCCGGATGATGTTAGTCGGCTTTGGAATTAATCAGAAAAAATCACTGCATCCTGATAAGTAATTGTACATATTGATTGAAAAATTAAACTCTCTATTCTACATATACTTACAGCGTTTTAAAATTCAGTTAATTACTAAAATAACCGCTACGCCTATTGAAACTATGATGTGACGGGAGTGCAAGCTTTGCTTGCCAATGCAGGCGAAGTCTGCACTCCAGCGATAATGTTGTTTTATTGCTTAATGGTGACATAGCCTTTTAATAGTTACTAATCAAAATTGAAACCGCTGTATATATCGTTCTAACTTTTGGGTTTAATAAATCACGAGGTTTTTACTTTGGCTTTCTCGATGCATGAGCAAATATCTATTCGTTCAGTTATTCGCATACTTCGTAGTTTTATGCCTAAATTGATACGCATGAGCATTGTAATGCCAATAACCTTAATGCCCCCTTAAGGCTCAAACATAGTTTTAGCTCCTGTTTTTTCATAACAGCACACGGAACGAAGGCTGCTTTAAGCCATCCTGAAAATGGCGCACTTTTCACCTTTTTCCTATGCCCGACAAATGCATCAACTAATTGATTTTCTTGGTATTAACGATTTCATCCCGCATGGTTATTGCCTGTCGTGGAGTCCTGTATTACTTTGGCTGCACGTTATCTCGGATCTGCTGATCACTCTCGCCTATTATTCCATTCCGCTGATTCTCGTCTATTTCATCCGGCAGCGTAAAGATTTTCCCTATCCGTTACTGGCTATCATGTTTGCCGGATTTATTATCGCTTGCGGCACCACGCATTTACTGTCGGCTATCACGATATGGATACCTTTATATTGGCTGGACGGCTTGATTAAAGCCCTTACAGCGATTGTTTCGGTCATCACCGCCGTACTGATGCTATGGGTTATTCCCGGCGCCTTGTCTTTACCCAGCGTTGCACAACTGCAAGCTGAGATGCAAAAAAGAAGAACAATAGAAGATGCATTGCGGGAAAGCGAATATCGCTGGAAATTTGCCATTGAGAGTTCCGGCGACGGCGTATGGGACTGGGATATCCAGACCAATGAAGTCAAGTATTCCAGTCGTTGCAAAGAGATACTGGGGTATGCCGAAAACGACATCCTGCCTACTGAACAAGAATTGTTGAATCATATTCATCCCGATGATCAGTTCTATGTCGCAGGAGCAGTGCAAGCATACTTGGAAGGAAAGACAGCAATTTACGTCGTTGAATACCGCTTGCGCTGCAAGGATGGGAGTTACAAATGGATTCTGGATCAAGGCATGGCGGTCAGCCGTAACGAAAACGGCAAGCCCTTGCGCATGATCGGCACGCATAAAGATATTTCGGCGCGCAAACAAGCGGAAGAGGCGCTACAGCAAAACCAGAAGAAACTGCAAGAAGCGCAGCGGACCGCCCATATGGGCAGCTGGCAGCTGAACCTAAAGACTCATCATGTCGTTTGGTCGGAGCAACTTTACCGCATATTGGGTATGAACCCGGAGTTGCCGCCACCGGATTACACAGAGCACTTCCGGTTGTTCACCCCTGAGAGCTGGAAACGGTTGAATGCCATCCTGACCCACACACAAGAGGTGGGGGGGACCTATGAACTGGAGCTTGAGATTATCAGGGCAGACGACGGGGCGCACGGGTGGATATTGGCACGCGGAGAAACAATACGGGACGGCAGTGGCGCCATTGTCGGATTCCATGGCGTGGCGCTGGACATCACCGAACGCAAACAGGCTGAGCGGGTATTTACCCAACTCAAAGCGATGATTGATATATCCCTGGACGGATTCTGGATAGTCGATTTGACGGGTAAGGTGCTGCAAGTTAATGAGACTTATGCAAAAATAAGCGGCTATTCGATTGATGAATTGCTGAACATGCACATCAGTCAATTGGAAGTAATGGAAGAACCGGAGCAAGTAAAAACGCATATTGCACAAGTTGTTGCGCAGGGTTATGGCCTGTTCGAAACCCGTCACCGTCATAAAGATGGGCATATAATCGACATTGAAGTATCTATCGCCTTCTTACCTGAATTCCAGCAGTTTTGTGTGTTCTGCCGCGATATCACCGAGCGCAAATTAATGGAAAATGAGCTAAAAGCCAGTGAGGCGAAATTCCGTTCGATTATTGAGGTATCCCCCGTGCCGATGGCATTGCATGATGAGCAGTCGAACATTACCCTGCTGAATCCGGCGTTCATACAAACCTTCGGTTACAACATAGATGACATTCCCACTCTGGCAAACTGGTTGACGAAAGCCTACCCTGATCAGGACTATCGTCACTGGGTCGAGGCTACCTGGCAAATGACACAGGAAAAAGCCAAACAGGAACATGCCGGCTTTTCGCCTTTAGAGCTGACTATTCGCTGCAAGAACAACAGCATTAAAACCGTATTGGCGAGCGCCGCTGCGATTCATCACGATTTTGCGGGTAAGTGTTTGATGATACTGTACGATATTACCCGGCGTAAACAAATTGAAGCCAAGCTCAACGCCATTTTTGATGCGTCGGTGGAAGGCATTATCACTTATGACAAGACCAACATCATCGTATCCGTTAATAGCGCAGTAGAAACTATTTTCGGCTATAAAGCCGAGGAGCTGATTGGTTGCAGTATTTGCAAACTCATGCCGATTGGTTGCAGTGTTTGCGAACTCATGCCGTCATGTCACAGTTTGTCGCAAACAGTAAAATTATTTGACAGTCAAATCCAGGAAATTGAAGGCATTCGTAAAAACGGTTCTGTAGTGCCTCTGGATCTGTCCGTAGCGGAGTATTCAATCGATAATGCGCATTATTTTACCAGCATTGTGCGCGATGTGAGTTTGCGCAAACATCGGGAACGGCAAGACAAAGAACATCTGAACGAACTAGCCCATGTCACCCGCCTTGGGCTGATGGGTGAAATGGCTTCCGGCATTGCTCATGAAGTCAACCAACCCCTGGCTGCCATTTCCAGCTATACGCAAGTCAGTTTAAACCTTATCAATATTGAAAGTCCCGATCTGGTGAAACTCACAGAGATTTTATACAAAACCCAGCAACAAGCTTTAAGAGCGGGACGAATAATTCATCGCATGAGGGAGTTTGTCAAATCCCATGCAAAGCATCTTTCAGCCGCTGATGTTAATACGTTGATTCATAACGCTGTCGACTTGTGTATGGCTGATCTTAAACAAAACAACATAACGCTGACAGTTGCGCTGGAAAATAATCTGCCGCCTATTTATGTTGATCAGATACAAATTGAACAGGTCATCATGAACCTGATCCGAAACAGCGTTGAGGCCTTACAAAACTTACCCCCGGAACGGCAACGCCACTTAACCCTCTATAGCCACTTGATTCCCAATAATGTCCGGGTCAAGGTGAAGGACAATGGGCCGGGGCTTGATGCAGACCAACAACAAAAAACATTAACACCTTTTTACACCACCAAGGCAAACGGCATGGGCATGGGTCTATCCATCAGTCGCTCCATTATCGAAGCCCATGAAGGCACTTTGCATTTTAATAGCCGACATGGGAAAGGCGCCTCTTTTTATTTCACCCTGCCAATACAGAGAAAACCTGATAAAAGCCCGTAGGATGGGTAGAACGCAGTGAAACCCATCGTATTCGTATAATTTATGCCCAACATTTCGATGGTTGAAAATGAAAATGGCTACCGGTTTACCCGCCGCTGTTCCATCATCGGACACTGAAAACCTTAGTTAGCCACAGATTTACACAGATAAATAGATCATTATGTTGCGCGATGTTGGCGCCTTTCCCAAATGGTGCTGCACAGAATTGACCCTAAAACCGAAGTTGAGCAATTTCGGTTTTAGGGTCAATTCTGTGCCGCTTCGAAAACAACAAGCAAATTTGACGACAACTAACAAGATAGAGTAAAACAAAAACTCTCCTTGTCACTACCCTCCGAAGAGGTTGCAACTTTCACTAAATCGGTATGTTTGGGATTTAGTGACAATGATCGATCGACACTCGGCAATGAGCATCGAATCGACAGATAAAAACTTAAATTCATGAGGCGCTTCTATCCGCAGACTCTGTTAAACAGCTACTGTTTTTGAAAGGAGTAAATAATGAAAACGCACACGATGCTATCAACCATACTACTGATGATTTGCAGCTTGTATAGTGGTGTCAGTTGGGCGCGCCACGGTTATTCCAGTTTTGGATTTTCTTTCGGCGCACCGCTTTATCCCTATCCTTATTACCGTGATCCTTTTTACCGCGATCCCTTTTATTACCCCTATTATTACCCTTATTATTATCCGCCGACGGTGATCACCGTACCGGTAACACCACCAGTCTACATCCAGCAATCTCCTCCCGCTGCCCAACAATATCCGTCCGGCTACTGGTATTACTGCAACAATCCCGAGGGCTATTATCCTTATATCAAAGAATGCCCAAAAGGTTGGCGGCAAGTTGAGCCGATACCGTCCTCACCTCGTTAAGGAGTCCAATTATGTCGCGTTTTTCTATAATATTTTCGGCCACGGCTATACTGGCAGTCAGCGGTTGCGTCAGTTTGCCTACAGGACCCAGTGTCATGGTGCTGCCCGGTTCCGGCCTGTCTTTTGATCAGTTTCGTAACGACGATGCTGTCTGTCGGCAATACGCTTATGCTCAGATTGGCGGCACTACCGCTAATGAAGCGGGAGTAAGCAGTGGCGTCACTAGCGCCGCAGTCGGTACGGCTTTAGGTGCGGCAGCCGGTGCGGCGATCGGCGGAGGGCGCGGCGCCGCCATCGGGGCAGGCACCGGTTTATTGGGCGGTAGCATAGTCGGTACAGGTGCCGCCGACAGTTCCATATATGGGACGCAAGAACGCTATAATGTGGCTTATATTCAATGCATGTATGCCAAAGGCCATCGGGTTCCGGTATCGGGACAATTCTCTAGGAGGCTGTCGGATTTAAAAATCACAGCCACATAACATATTGATTTTAAAATAAATTAATTTTTTATTGCTTTTCGTTATAAAAAATAGTTTATATATATTTCAATGACTTAGTATTTTTAGTGAGGCATAATCCGA